>NZ_NFKA01000031.1 GCF_002160145.1 Gemmiger sp. An194
TCCGGGATGGTCAGGGTGATCGTCTGCCCGACAGAGATCTGCATCTCGCCCCGGGCCGAGATCTCACCGTCGCCGAACAGCTCCACCAGATAGCGCCCCGTTCTGGCGCACTGCCACACCACCTGCCGTGTGCCGGACTGGTTGTCCTGGAAATAGCCCAGACCGGACAGACTGCCGTAGGCCGGGTCTGCATAACCGGAGGCTCTGGTGGGGCGGCGGTAGTCGCCGGTGGAGCCGGGCAGCAGCCCCAGCACCCGGCTGCAGGCTGCATAGGCCACGGGGATGCGGGGCACCAGATTGCCCGCAACGCCGAAGATGCTCACCCCCTGGCGGATGTTGTCCGCCCGCAGATTCGCGTCTCCCTGAATGGTCTGGGCCCCGCTCAGATACTGCCCGGCGGCGATGGTCTGGTCGGCCGTGCCCGGCCGGTAGGCGGCCGCGCCCCTGGAGGGGATGCTGCCGGTGACCTTCTCGCCCTTTGCATAGCCCACGGCCCCCGCCAGCATCTGACCGGCGGTCACGTTGCCGTCGGCGGTGAAGCTGCCGGTCACGGTTTTGCCGTTGGCGGTGATGGAAACGCCGGTCTTCAGGTTTTCGGGGGCCAGCTTGGCCGCTTCGGCCGCGGGCAGGCCCCCGCCGTTAAAAGTTAAGCGGTTCCCCGTGCGGTAGCACACCACCACGGCCCCGCTCCTGAAAAAGCCGTTCCACAGCGCGTCGCCTGCCGCGGTGGCGGCGGTGCAGGCCTGGCCGTTCACCTGAATGGTATCCCCCGCCGCAAAATCCGCCGTGGCCACAAAGCGCAGGTTGTCGCCGCTGCCGGTGAGGGTATGCACCGTGCCGCTTTTCTGATGAACGTAAAGGCTCACCCCGTTTTCGGCAGCAGCCGCGCCGATATCCTGCGGCGTCAGGGCCAGCTGGGGCTGGTCCTCTTCATCCAGGCGCAGCAAAAGGTTTGCCGCCGCGGCGGTCCAGTTGTCGCCGGGCTGGGTTACCTCGCTGCTCACCCCCACCGAAACATCCCGCAGCGCGGGGCTGCCGTCCCGGTTGTACAGGGTCAGATAGACCTTGCCATCCTGTTCATTCACCTTCAGATCACGAAACAAACGTGCCAAAAAAGCCACCTCCCAAACAAAAAGCCAGCTTCTGCTGGCCGTTCTCGATTGCGTTCAGATCGTTGTAAATCTGCAGCAGCATCCCCTCGATGCGCTCCAGGTCCCGCCAGTCCCACACCAGACTGCCGGGGGAAAAGCTGCGGGTGGAATACTCCGGCCGCGGCTGTACCGCATCGGCCAGCGCCGCCAGATTTTCCTCCACCCGGTTGAAAAAATCCGCCAGCGGAACTCCATCCACAGCATAGTCCTGCATCTGGCTGTAGCCGGGCTTTTGGGTGATCGCCGCCGCCCGCTGCTGCAGATACAGCAGGTTATCCCGGATGCGTTCATAGTCCGGGTCAAGGCGGAAGGCATCCTCCGCCGACCAACTGGTTTTTGGGGCCTGCCATTGGCACGCGCGCACCGGCAAAGCCCCCATAAAATCAGGATACACCCCTGTTCTCCTCCTTTCGCACACCGGATGTTATTGCATCTTCAACACTTCCCAGCTTCCTTTGGTTCCGCTCGCCCATTTTCTGGTGCGCGGAGAATGCTGGTTCAGCAGATGAAAGGCAACATCCATTCCCGTTCCGCCAAAATTGGCATGCAAGACCAGCCACCAGCTGCCATCCGGCGCATCTGAATTGTTATAAAGCAGATACAATCCGCCGGGTTTGTCATCCAGCAGCAGCTCGCCCTCGTAGATGGTTGATACCGCATTCCCTGCGATTTCTCCGGCATCGATGGTGCGCCACTGATTGTAATAGGTGTTCCACCATCTTGTGGTTCCGAACACATCCGTGATCTGGATGTGATAATCCGTGCGGATCAGTGTTGCTGCCTCGTTGAGCCCCTCCGGCCAGGGATTTACCTTGTGGGTGCTGTCGGTCTGCCAGATGCCCTGCTCCACCTGACCGATATCCGTTGTTCCAAGCGGGAGCAGGCCCTTTCGTTCCATGGCGCGGTCCGCTTTTTGTCCCTGGGCGGCTGTTGCCGCGCCCATCTCAGACAGGGTCCAGGTTACCGCATCGGAGCCATCAAAATAATGCGATGCATTTCCGATCGTAAGAAGAACTCTGTCGGCCAGTTTCTCTGCGCTGTAAGCAGGTCCTCCCGCCATGATCGATCCCGCGTAGCTGTGGCTGTGGCTGGCTGCCGCCGCGCCGATGCCCGCCGCCGTCAGGGTCTTGGCGCCCACCACGCTGCCGTTCACATACAGCACCTGACCGTTGGAAAAGCCGCTCACCTGGGTGTTCTTGCTCACCAGGTTGGGGCCTGCCGGGCCGGTGGGGCCGGTAGCGCCTTGAGGCCCCTGGGGTCCGGTGGGACCAGTGGCGCCCTTCGCACCGGTAGGACCCTGCTCGCCGGTATCACCCTTGGGCCCTTGCGGCCCGGTCTCGCCCTGCGGGCCTTGAGGGCCAGTGTCGCCCTTGGGCCCCTGTGCACCACTTGGCAAGGTCAGATTCAAAGTGGCAGTGGTACCGCTTTTGGAGATACTGGCAGCGGCGGTGCTGCCGCTGGCTACGGTACCGATTTTCATGGTCTGTATCGCTGCGTTCCAGAGACTGCGCTCTGCCGCCGTGATATGCTTCACGGTATCGCTCATATGGGTAAAGGCCGCATTCCAGTTGTTCACCAACGCTTGAGTGATACCGCCTAGTAACGACAGGTTCCCATGGCTGTGTTTTTTGCTTACCGCATCGGCCAGATCAACTTCCGTCTGGGTATAGCTATCCAGCAGCGCCTTGTTTGCGTGGCTGTGACGGGCGGCTGTATTTGCCGCCACAATGCTTTTAGTGGAGACAAGGTCAGCTGCCAGCGCTTTTCCCTTGTTGCCCGCATAGGCGGTGGAGGCGGTTTCACCCAGAGCCAGGCTCTTGCTGATCTCCACGTAGGCCGATCCGCTCCAGCGCCAGGTGAGGTTTGTGTCCAGAGCCACATAAATCTTGCCAGTCTCACCGGTGGCAGGGAATGCGCTCTTATTGGCGTATTCCAGCACATCATCCACAAAGCTGGGCAGCTGGCTGGCGGGTACCTGACCGTTGCCGTCCAGCGTAGCCACGCCACCGGCCTTGCCCATCTCGCTGCGCTTGACCTGGGCATCGTTGGTCACGTTGGAAAGCCCCACCTGACTTTTGGTCACGGCATGGGGATTGGCCTTGTCCGCCTTGTGGCTGTTCAGTGCACTCTGTACCACCCCGATGGCCGCCGCCTGGGCGGTGCTCACCGGCTTATTTGCGTCGGAGGTGTTGTCGCAGCTACCCAGGCCCACCTGTGCCTTGGTCACCGCGTGGGGATTGGATTTGTTCGTGGTGTGGGCGCTGAGTGCAGTTTCCAGTGCAGACTTCACCGCCGCGTCCTTCGTATCGGTCTCCTGCTGGGTGTAGGCCCCCGCCTGATGGGCGGTCACCCCGTGGGGATTATCCAGTGCAAGAAGGTGCCCGCTCAGGCTGCGCACCGCCCTTGCCAGCTTTCCGAAGGCGGTGGACAGCTTCTCGCCGCTGGTCAGCAACTCCAGGCTGGCGGCCTCGGTGTAGGTGGGGGTCTGGTCGTTGGTGGTCAGATTGGGTACGTTGCCAAGCCCAACCTGCGCCTTGGTCACGGCGTGGGGATTGGCCTTGCTGGCCGCGTGGGCATCAAAATCCTCCCGCAGACTGTCGGCCGCGGCCTTGTGCGCGTCCAGCGTCTGCTTTGCCGCCGCCAGGGTAATGGCCGGGCTGTCGTTCCAGGCATCCGCGCCCTTCACCCCGGCGATCTGCTGGCCGATCAGGGTCAGGAGCGCCTGCAGCTTGTTTTTCACGCCACCGATCGTACGCGTACCGATCTTATCGTCCGTCACACTGCCGTCTGGATGGGCCAGCACCGAGGCCGAAGCGTGGGCGTTTAACTCGGTGCGGCTGGCCTTCAGATCGTCCAGCTCGGCGTCCTTGTTTGCCTGCTGTTTCAGTTCCCGGTCGATGACCTCCATGTCGTAGGTCAGGTCGTCGATGTCCGCCGGGTCATTACGTTCTTCAAGACGTTCCGGTAAACGCAGCTGGTAATTCTGGCTCTTTCTCATGCTTCACTTCCTCTCTTCAATATCATTTCTCCTTTCAGCCCTCCACCGCTGTATGTGAGTTGATTTTTCAGCACCTGAGCCGGGGCGGCTGTTTCCCATTGTGTGTCCAGCAGAACCCGGTCGATGGGGTCCATCTCCGGGTTGCCCCGGGTGGAGCAGGTATAGGTGCTGCGGCGCAAAAGATGCTCCCGCACCCAGGCCGACACCGTCAGAGCCCGGTCCAGATCGGTAATGAGCGGATTGTCCAGCGTTTCCGCCGTGCCATTCTCGTCCGCGTCCGGCACCGTGGCCACCGCGTTCTGGCAGCTGGTCTCCAGTTTTTTTCCACTCACAATCAGGGTGGCCGGGCCGCTCCCCTCCAGCACCAAGTCGCCCGCGGCGGCATACAGCACCTGGCTGGTCACCTGGGCGCCCTCACATTCCACCCGGATGTTCGCCGACTGGTTCCAGGTCAGGTGCAGCTCCAATCGCCCATCCACCTGATAGGTACCCTTGTGCAGCTGGCTCTCCTTTTCCGCGGGAGCATACACCGTGGCCGGGCACTCCACCTGAAGAAGGCTCGCAGTCTTTTCCACTTTGGGCGCGCTTTCCAGCATGGCCGAAAGCCCGATGCTCACCCCGCTCTGGGCGCTCTCATCCGGCTGGATGCGGATCACGCCATCCCGGTCGGCATACAAAAGGCAGCAGGCCGCGTGAGCGATCAGCTGCAAACATTCTCGGTGCTGCTTTGTCGGCAGCGGCGCGGTGGTGGTAATCTGCTTCAAGCCCTCCCACAGGGCCCAGGGCTGCTCGTCCTGCCTGCGGCGAGGAAGCTTCGCGTCCTCCAACACCAGCGTCGCCAGTTCCCACAAGCTGTGGGGCGCGCCGTTCCACACGCCCTTGTAATAGGTGCCATCCAGAAGGCCCAGCGCATCGGTGGCGGAGAATTTGGCATGCAGCCCTTCCACCGTGGGCTGGCCGGTCAGGTAAAAGCGCCCACCAGGCATCCATTCCACAAAGCCACCCTGATATAGCTCCCGCCAGCCGCTGGAGACCAGGTCACCCCATTCAAGCGCCACCGCATCGCCCCAGTTCATGCCGCCGGTGAGCTGCTGGCCGTAGCGCACCGTGATGGGGTTGCGCTGCTCAAAATACTTCCAGATGCCCTGAGGGTTGTCCGGGTCATACAAACCGTTCTGGTCGCTGGTGAGCAGGTTCACGTTCACCGCCGAGAAGCTGAACTCCCCGATGGGCAGCCTGCGGCCGATGGGGTCCACCTCCATGGTCTGGGCCGCCTCGGTCAGCTCCGCCTGACCGAAGATCAGCTCCATGCCGAACATTAGCCGGGTCAGCCGAGCCCGACGAAAGGGCTGGCTGGTGGCCTCAAAGCGGATTTCCAGCCGGTCGAAGCGGTCGATCTGCACCAGCTCCTGGTGCTCCACCGCCGTGGGCTGCACCTGCCGCTGCACCAGCTGCACTTCCCCCTTCCAGGCGGTCACGGTCAGCGCGGTGCACCATTCCTCCGCCACCTGGTCAAACCGAAAGCTCAGCGCCGGAACGCTCACCGGCGTTTCAAATTCCAGCGCCAGCACCGGCGGAGCCGAAAACCTTCTGTCTGCCCCGCTCATCGCCTCGCTCACATAGCCTTCGGTCAACAGCGTGCCGCCGGGCTCGTCCGCAATGCGCAAAGTGCCGTCCGCCTTCCAGCGCCCCGGCTCGAAGGTAGCGTAGCTGCGTTTTTGCGCGCCGTCCTGGGTCAGGGCGCTTTCCACGCTGGACCAGTAGGCCTGATGCTCGCTTTTGTCCACCGCACCGGGGGCCGCGTCCTCGTCCACAACGCTCAGGGTCACGGACAGCTTTGCCGCGCCCAGCACCGGCTTTGTCATCTCCTGCCGGTAGGCATCGCTCACCTTTTGCATCAGATCACCCCGCAATCGATAACATTTACACTTGCATCCCGCAGGAAAGCTGGTTCCCCTGTGCCCGGGTCGATGATCTCCGGCGATACCTTTACATCGGAGATGTACATCAATCTGGTCAGCCACCGGCCTGTATTGAAGTTGAAATAGTGGCAGTAGAACGTAAAATGGTTGTCCTCGAACCAGCGATTCATCTCCCACCACAGCGAGCACGAGATAGTGCTCCATCCCATTTCTTGCTTGTCCAGGCTGCGGCCGATCATCCGGCCCACCATGGTGCCCTGGGCATTGCGGGCCGAATCCACCAATCGACTGGTGGTAAACGGGGCTTTGCCTTGATCCGGGTAAGGGACTGCGATACTATGGTTCTCCCTGCTGGTCTCCGGGCTGGTGCCGAGGTACAAAAAACCGGTGGATTCCTTCAAATCAATAGGCATCCGCGAATGCACCTCCGATCTTTACGCCCCGGTTTGCTTCAATCTTCGCCATAGCGCGGTACAGTACCTGACCATCCAGCTTGACCTCGATGGGCTGGCTTGCGGTGAATTCTTGTGTCCCGCCCAGCTGGGACAATGCTGCAACTACCGCCTGCGTGATGGTCTCCAGCGGGGCCTCCACATTGGTGCCTCGGCGCTGGTCGCCCACCACAGCCAGAAACGGATTGTTGGCCGGAAGAACCGCGCCCCGAGCAAGTTTTGGAATCTGAGGCGGGTCGAACTTCGCAAAGTTGAATCCGATGGTCTCACCGCCGATTCCCTGTACCCAGTCAGGCACTGTGAAACTGAGCGCATTGATTTTATCGATAATCGCGTTCACGCCCAGCGCCACCGCGCGCAGCACAGCATTGATCATATCAATCACCGTATTCACCGCGCCTTTTAACACTCCCACAATGCCATCCCAGACACCACCGAAGATATCCTTGATACCATTCCAGGCCTTTTCCCAGTCCCCAGTGAAAACACCAGTCACAAATTCACAAAGGCCTTTCAGAATGCGAATCACTGCGCTTACAGTATCGCTGATCCTCGCAAAAGCCGTGGCAAATGCATCCACCACGAACTTAATCGCTTCGGAAAGAATCGGCGCGAAGATATCCACCATCTGTTGGACCCAAGGATAAATATATTCATTCCAGATTGCGAGAACCATCTCTGCAAACGCACCAAAAAACTCCATGAGGTTATCCCACAAAGGTTTCATGTGCTCACTCCACAACCAGTCGATCTGTTGCATGATTTCTTCGAGCACAGGCTTTACCAGGTTGTAGTAGACATCGGAGAGGATATCTCTTACAGACTGGAATCCCAGAGCAAGACTATCCAGGATTGGCTGACCGTATATATCCCATGCCCCTTTGATGCCGGCAAACATGTCCTGAATAACCTGCTGTAGAAAGCTAAACAGCGGCAGCAAAAAGGAATTGATCAAATCTCCAATGAGATTACACGCCCATTGGAACTGCAAAGCGAACTGCTCCATGATCAGACTGCCGACGTCCGCGAATATCGGCGCGAATGTCTCTGAAAAAGCATTCGTCACGCTGGGGATAAAATCTCCCAGAATGTACTCACCCAGCGGGCGCAGAGCAGTATCCCACAATTCCAGCGCGCTCCCCTGGATAATGCCCCAGGAACTTTTTGCCGCTCGGGACAGCTGATCGAAGGCCTTACTCCAAGCGGCGATGCTGGGCGCAAAGAGTTGCCCGATCTGTGCGATTAACTGCTTAATTTTTTTCAGAATCGGCGGTACTTCCTGTGCTTCGTCCACCGCTGCTTCAGGCACAAGGTTTGCCACACCTCCTGTACCACCACTGGCGGACGATCCGCCAGAACCAGCTGAGCCGGTATCCTGCTGCAGCACGTTCAGTTCGTCGATGCTCGCGGTCGCGGTCTTGGCTGCTTTGGTTGCCGCTTTGGTGCCGTCGGCCAGCTCTTGCTCACCCGCTGCCGCGGCTCCTGCGCTGGATGCGATTCCGGCGTTTGCCCCTTCAATGGCCGCGCCAGTCGCCTGGATCTGCTTCTGCGCGCCTCCAAAAATGGACGTAATCACCGCATTGAATGCGTTGGCCATATTGATGAGGGCGGCCACAATGGTATTGAGCATTTTGACCACCGGCAGAAGTACCGTAGTAAGAGCCTGACCGATGATGCTCATAAACTGCTGCCACTGCATGGACAGAATGCGGGTCTGGTTGGCCCAGCTGTCCTGCGTACGCAGGAAGTCGCCTTGAGCCAGCTTCAGCGAATCCATTACAAAACTGTATTGCAATGCAACTCGCTCGGCCTGGCTCATAGCCTGGATATTGCTGTTCATCCCGTTGGCCATAGCATACTGCTGCAGGTTTGCCTGCGTCATGACCACGCCCAGGTCCTTCAATGCCTCAGTTTCACCGGTGAAGATGCTCCGCAGCTTGTACGCGGCATCCTCCTGAGAAATATTGAAGAAGCTGGCCACATCGCCGGACAAGCCGGTCAGCGCTATGGCCATATCGCTGGCAGCCTCATCTGCTACGCCCATACCCTTTGCCATGGCCATATAGGTGCTGCCGGTCTTTTTGGCCGCCAGCTCACTCATGCCGAAGCTGGTGATCGCTGTGTCAGCAAACTCCTCCATCTTGTAGGCCATGCGGCCGAACGAAACATCTACAACGTTTTGCACCTCGGCCACATCGCTGCCCAGCTGGATACAGGCAGCACCAAACTGCACTAATTGATAGGCGCCAAAAGCCAAGCCAAAAGCACCCATGATTCTTCCTACAACAGCATTTAACCCGCCTAATGCACCCACAACCGACTGCGTAGCCCCGCCCATATTTTTGCGAATGGCGTTTCCGGATTTTTTCGAACTTCGATTCGTCGTTCTTTCTATTTCGGACCAGGCTTTTTTGAGAGCCTCGGACTGGCTCATCCCAGCTTTACGGTATTCGGCAGCCAGCTGCATCGCAGTTTTTTTGGCGCTCTGCTCTACTTTTTTGCCATCCTTTTCAATACCTTCATTGTCCAGCGCCGTGCTGATTGTTACCTTGCCGTCTGCCAATTACATCACCTCACTCTCCCAACAGTTTTTTCAGGCGCTCCTGCTCGGCCAGCTCCTCTGCGGTGTAGCGGGGCCGCAGGTCCACCTCTGCTTTGTGCTGCTGGTAATACTCCTTCTCCCAGCTTTCCAGCTTTTTGCCCCGGCGCCGCTTGTCCCGGATGCTCACCACTGTGGACAGCTGCCCCTCGCCGATGGCCCCGAACCATGCCAGAAAAGTCCACCAGTGGACAAACGGCAAAGCGCGAATCTCACACCCGGCCACCTTGTTCACATCCGCCACAATCATTCCCTGATCCTGCTCCCAGTCGATCAAACGGGGGCCAGATGGGCCGGTATCTTCCACGCCGCCCGCGATGAAGATCATCATCTGGCGGGCCGCCTCTTCCTGGTCCTTCTGGGGGATGCTGTCCCAATCCTCAAAAAACAGCTTCAGGGACACGAAATACCGCACCCGCTCATCCTCATCCGGATTGTTCAGCCAGCGGATGACCTCCAGCACATCCCGGAAGTCGGCATTTATGGCATATTTCCGGCCCTGAACTTCCAGTGCTTCCGGCAGGCTCCAGCGGTCCATTATTTGCGGCCGGCCGCGCGCCGGGCTTCGCGGTTCGCCTGAGCCTTTGCCACAGCGGCATTGGCTTTCTCTTCGTAGAACCGGCTGGCGCCTTCCTGAACAATGGGCCGCAGCGCATCCAGCAGATTGGTTACCACACGCTCACCGTTACCGGCCACCGCCATAAGGTTCACACCGCCCAACAGCTGGTCGAAGTCGTTTTCCTGGCCGAATGCCTCCTGCAGAGCGGCCTTAGTCTTCCGATCAGCTTCCGCCAACAGCGAAAGAGCTGCAACGCCATTATCCTCTTTCGGCAGCTGGCCTGCCTTCTCCACCAGCTCATTTTCTACGGCCTGGACCTTTTCCAGCATCTCCATAAACCGGTTATACACATTGGGATCGCTGGGATTGAAACGCAGCACACCGCTGCCGTTGATCCGATATTCCCGCACGCCGGTGTCGATGTTCAATTCCTGCATTCTCGTTCCTCCTGATTCAAAAAAGCCGCTCGGGCCGAGGGTTCCGGCCCGGGCGGTATGGTTCATTGCTTACTCCTCGGCCGGGGTAAAGGTTTTGGTGTCCACTTTGAAGTGGCCCTTCACAGGCTTTCCGCTGTAGTGCAGATTGAAAGGAATCTGGTAACCGGTAGCATCGCCACCATAGCTGCTTACCTCGATCACCGCATCGTCCTTGACCGCAGGGTAGCCTTTTTCAGGGTCCGCCTCTTCCCACAGATGCACCTCCACCACAGTGGTATTGCAATCATCCAGAATCTTGCACTCATCAATGATGCCCTGAAGCCGAGCAAAAAGAGGATCATCCTTCTCCGCGTAGTAAGGCTCTACGCTGCCGCTCTTTTCATAGCTGGTCAGCATAATGCTGCTTTCGCCCAGGATGTTCTGCTTTTTCTCCACGTTGGCGCTCAGCTCAGGGCTGTATTCCTCCAGATCCTTGCCCAGCCGCACATAGTTGGGGCTGCCCTTCGATGCGCTGGGGAGTGCTGCATCGATATAGTGGGCCATATACTTTCGTTCGATTTTTGCCATCAGATCACCTCATACTTTTCTTTGAATTCCGCGCTCAAAGCCACGATGTAGAGCCCAACTCCATCCTGGTCAGTGTCGTACAGTTCGCCGTTCTGTGCCTTGATGCGCTCCTGTTGTTGATCGATATTGCCAAAGGTAGGGGCCCTGTGCGTAATGCTCTGCTGTTGGACCCAGCGCTGGAAATCCAGCACCCAGTCAGCGTTATAGGCCGCGCTCGCACCATCCCCAGGGCTTTTCGCCACCGCAATATACAAGCCGAAGTTATACTGGTTGCTCACAGTCACATTGCCCAGGATATCCTCATTGCGGCTGATCTCCACCAGCCCACCCGGCCGCAGGCTTTTGCTGCCCGGGATGCTGTCCAGATAGTCCACCAGCATGTTGGCGGCCAGATCATACCCGGGGTAGGTCCCAAGCCACTCCCTCAGCCGATCCAGATCGCTTTTCTGATCCATCGTTTAGCCCCCCTTTTGTTTGATATACCGCTGCAAATCCGCGGCCATCGCAGGGCCTTCCGCCGCGGAAAGTGCACGGTCCCAGTAGGGCCCAGCTTTCGGATTTTGGGTCTTGGTGTAATCCAGTGGACGGTTCACCACGTGCTTTGTCTCGCCCTTCCTCGCCCATGCGCTGCCTGTCACATCACTGACCATCAGCTTACCGTGAAAGAGGAAGCGAGCAGAAGGCCCCGGGGTCACAATCAGTGGTTTGCGGATATTCGTACTGGACTCAGTTCCTTTAATCAGCTCTCCGGACCTATAGGGCAAGTATTTTGTAATGCGATTGAGTACATTGTTTGTGTGATACATCTGTACATCACCACTGGAATCAAGCCCCTTGTCCTTCAGGATTTGCCGAACACTGTGCATCTCCAGATATGCCACTGTCCCGTCCGGAAGTCGGAAAAGCCTCTTTTTGTTTGCCACATCAACCACCCGCCTCGATATGGCAAACTGCCCCGCGCCAGTATTTCACATCCACGTCCTTGACCACAACTAGCCCGGGTACACTGGCCGGAATGAATTTCCCCCATGCAGCCAGGTTCGTAATCTCCGGGCCATCGCCAAGAAACACCTTGTCTCCGGCTGCCAGAGAAAATACCAGCTGGTCGCCGCCAAGAGGCTGCGCTGTTGCCGCATCCACCCACACCGGGCGGCCATCCCACCCGGATGGAAGAACAAGCAGGAAACTGTTTGCCTCCTGCCTGCCGATTTTGTCCACGGTCTGCACTTTCTTGGCGTCAAAAAATGCACCGCGAAACAGGGTTCGGGTGCATTGAAAACCGTTTTTTAAATCTGCATGGTACAACGTGACAGTCTGGTTACACAGACTGTAATCCACCGGCGGGCCAGGTCTTACTCTGAACATATCACCATCCCCTTTCGGTCCCACGGTAAATATCCAGATAGAGCTGGGCACAGCGGTAGAGCTCGCGATTCTGGGCGGCCGGACTCAAATCCGGCTGCGCGCCCTGCGCCCGGCTGCTGCTCACGCTGCCAACGCTCACGCTGGCTGCCGCACCGCCGTTTCGCGCCCAGTCGAAATAGTACAGCGCATCGATCATAGCACACAGGGCCATCTGTTCGCTGTTTTCGGCTGTATCCGTTACCCGGTAGATGCGCTTGTAGCGTTCCAGATGAGCCGAAGCGTCACGGGCATACGACCGGAACTCTCCCTCCGGCACACTGTCACCGCCGTACACATCCCGGTAAAACGCAAATTCAACCACCGCGCCGCACCTCCTTAACCCGCAGCAGGCGGGGTAAGCGTCCCCTCAACCGTCTGCGTGGTTTCATCTGTCAGGGTAATGGTCAAGGTCAGCTTGTTGCTGCCATCGATACTGCCGGCGATGGTCTTGATGCCAACACCGGGGTCACCCTTGGGACCCGGGTCCCCTTGCGGACCAGCGGGGCCTTCCGCCCCACTGGCTTCATCGACCAGAGCAAGTACGCGGTTGAAATTCTCTGCGACTTCAACCTCGCTACGAGGGTCAAGCAGTCGCTTGTCGATTTTACGCATCATCCTGCACCTTCTTCTTGGATTTCCCCGGGGCCGGACTCTCCGCAACGGAGGTATCCGCAGCGGGATTCTCTGCCTCCTGCTTCTTTTCGGCCGGTTTCTTGGGTACTAGGTAGCCTACGGTTCTGCCCATACGCACCTCCATCAGCCAGCAGACTTATGGCTGGCGTATACGCCCTTCACCTTGTTCTTGTACACATCAGCGATGCCAACATTGCGGTAGCCGTACTTGTAGGCGTCCGCGTCCTGATTCTGCTCAGGGGTCACGATCTTGGGGGCCACATGCTTCTCGAACTGAATCAGGGCGGGCTTGTGGATGACCATGAAGTTCAGATCGGCACCGCCGGAAGAAGCCTTAGTATAACCGCCGGCTTCCTGCCCGCCGGTGTGGCCGTCCTTCTGATCGATGGCAGTGTAGAAGCGAGTCTGGGGGACCAGAGTCTTGCTGGCGAATCTCCCCAGAATCTCCCGGCTCTTGGTGGTGTCCAGATCGGCGATCATGCCGTCCAGAGTGGGGGTGATGAAGAGGTGGCGATCTTCCAGAGGCACCTCAGCCTCGTCCATAGCGGTAATGGCCACCCGCAGAGCGGCCAGCACAGCCGCGCCATCGTTCAGGGTCTCTTCCTTCTTGGTGATACCGCTCTTGCCGCAGTAGCTGGCAAAACGGAAAGCATCCAGCTCGGGAACAACCTTGGTGCGGATGAACTCGCCTGCCAGACGGCCAAAGGCCATACCGGCGGTCTCAGCGTTATCCATGCTGTCTACAGTGAACATGCGGCCGCGGTCGAAGTTGCACTTCACGGTCTCGTTGGTCATGGTCACGTTGCCGGATGCATAACCGCTGTTGCGGTCGTAATCGCCCAGGCCCTGCATATCCAGCATGGGGACAATCAGCTCGTTGGCGTTGGCGCCCTGCTGCGCCAGCTCAGGTGCGCCATCCAGCTTCGCAGTCAGAGAAGCATTCTTGTATACCTCGTCCAGCATGGCGATGTACTTTTTCGCCAGTTCAATAGTGTTTGCCATATCTTATTACCTCACTTTCAAAAAATCACTTGTTTTCGACCGGCGGCAGGCCAAACGCTGCACGCAATGCAGCATCCGGATCACCGCCGGCAGGCTTACCACCAGTACCGCCTGCATAGGGCGGGGGCGGGTTGCCAGTATCAAACAGATAGTCGTTGTCTTTGGCCAGCTGCTCCAGCGCGGCGGAAATATCCTTGTCCGGGTCCTTGCTGGCCCGCAGGGTATCCACATCCAGCAGAGCCTTAATGGCCTTTGTATTGCGGCCCTTTGCCCTACCAATGGCGGAATCCAGCTGCGCATCGAAGCGTACAGCCTCTACCTGGGCCGCGGCATCCTTTTCGGCCTGCTCGGCCTTCTTCTTCCAGTCTGCAGCTTCCCGGCGCACCGCTTCGATATCCATGTCCTCGAAGGCTTGGATTCTCTTGTTTGCCTCGGTCAGCTGACTTTTCAGGGTCTTGTTCTCGGTGTTCTTGGCGTCAAAATCCACCTTGGCCACAAAGGCCTTGCCGATTTCGGCGCTTACCTTTTTGTCGATCTCCTCGGTGTAGCTATCACCCAGGATCTCCTTCAGCCATTCCAACATAGGGTCTCCTTCCTTGATTCCGCTGTCCTTTTTGTGGGGCCAGTCCCCCTACTGCGGTGCCCTGCTTATAGTCCCCCGGGCCGGGGGTATTTTGAGTATAAAAATAGCCCGCCCCGGCTTCATGCGGCCAAGGTGGGCATAAAAAAACCACCTTGCAAGGCAGGGTGGTTTTTTTCTTATGTGTTGCTCAAATACAAATCATCATAGGCACGCTGCGCTTCGCGGCCAAAGTCGTTGTAATCCTCGTACTTAGGGGGGGCAAAGCCTTTTTCGTCAATCAAAATATACAAAGCCTCCAAGACATCTCGGATGTTTTGCATTTCCAGCGCTTCCGGCAAATTCTTTTCAAGAAACGCCCTCGTATTTGCTTGCATACAAATCATGAGATCCCCCTCCTTTGTTGTCACATTGGGTTTGTTTGAATCAGGCGGCCATCATTGACAGCAATCGTAACTGTCGCTTTTTCTCCAAAAAACGTTTGGCGCACATCAGATTCGCTTATTGTACGAATCTCACCTAATTTCACCGGATTTTGCAAAGCAGCCAACGCAACCTCAACGCTCACGCCTGTTCTTTTACCCGGATGCGGCTCTGCTACTTGACCAATCATCCGGTCAATGAAATGCGTGGAAAAACTTTCAATTTCCACTCCGGTGGAAGTTTTTTGCCCAACCATGACCTGCTGTATCTTTTGACTTGTTTCTTTGTAAACATCAAAGCCAACCAGAGGGGATATGTCGCCTTTTTCGACTGCGGCGTTGTATCCTTTGAGCAGTTCATACTCAGGAGATTTATTATACTTCCCATCGTAGTATTTTGCAAGTGTATTCAGCTCTGTGCTTTCCGCGCCAATGGATTTAAGCCATTCGGCGTGGTGTGCCTTTGCACTTGCCCTCGCTTTCCCAGCCTGCCGGCGGCTCCACCCCACAACCTCCAACCTTTCTGCCCGACTCTTGAAGCCCATGGCTTTGTTGAAGCGGGTATACTCCTGATTCAGTCGGGCCAGCTTGATCCGGTCGGTGAGCAGCTGTGACTCATCCCCGGCCGCTTCGCTCATCAGCACACGCTGCTTCTGGGTGCGGATATTCCGCTCAATGCGGTTCTGGTACTGGGTAGCCTCGTAGCCGGTCATGTGCCGGCCCTCGTAAGTAACGCCCTTGGCATTATCCTGTCGGAAGGCTTCCAGCTCCGCATCTGTGTACTGCGGGCTGTTTATCCCCAGCAAGATGGGGAAGGCCACATGGCCGCAGTTCAGCGTACCGATGCGCCGCGCGAGGTTGCCATTCAGACGCTGGAACTCGGCATCACTGTACTGTCGGCCCTGGATCGGCTCGTGGTCCGGGGCGCTGTTGGCGTGAGCACTGATCTCCCAGCCGTTGCAGCCCAGCACATCATGGTTCTGTTGGGTAACCTGCTCCACCAGCAGACCCATGCCACCCATCAGGTTTCGCCGTACAGCTGCTCCCAGTTCTGTGCTGATGCCGCTGGCATAGTCGATGGTCACAATACCGCGCCCGGCCAGCTTGCGGGTTGCCTGTCTGGCCGCCTCGCTGGCGCTGGTGGCGCCTGTGGCCACCAGCTTGAATGCCTCATCCATGCACTCCCGATACACGTCCTGCAACGGCAAAGGCTTACCTGTGGCGGGAGAAACCATTCCCATGGTCTGAGTAATATTCTCCAGCTGCTCTCCGGCCAGCTTTACAGCAGCCTCCGTCAGTTGCAGCAGACTCCCGGCATCTGCTTCGGTGGCCCACACACCCACACGGGCATAATCATCCGCTTGAGCAAATTCCGCAGCGCTTGAAAGCAGCTGCTCGGCCTGCTTTTTCGTAACCTTCAGCTGAACCTTCAGATATTTTTGCAGGTCTTTCCGAGCCAGCCCCAGCGCCTCGGCCCGATATGCCTCATAGGCAGCAGTGCTGGTCATCTTTCCGGCTTCCAGAACCCGCTCAACGATATCCTTCAACAGCCACTCGATGACCGGCTGCGCGATCTCCTCCGCCGCTGCCTGATAACCTGCAATCTGTTCCGGGGTCAGAGCCACGGCTTACACCCCCTTATTCCAGCATGGAGTCCAGCTCAGGCATGTATTTCTCGCGCACCTTCTGCAGATCGTCGGCAGTCTCCCAGGGCAGGCCGTATTTCCAAGCCAAAGCGATTTCCGGTTTGAGCATTCCTGCGCTCACCAGCTGCATGGTCTCGGCCCATTCTTTGTCCTTGTCATACAGTACGCCGTTGCCCCAGTCAATGCACACCGCCCGTTCCGGGTCCGGTTCGAAAGCGCCGGCGACTCGGTACAATTTGCCCAGTTTGCCACACAGCACCACTGTGCGCCGCACAGCTGATTCCCACATCTGCTGCAGATCCTGAATGGTAAGACTGTAGTCGCCCTGGCTGCTGGTTACCTCGGTGGCAGTGCGCTGGGCGGCCTCCACCTCGCCCAGAATGCCCCGCTTTAAGCCGATCAGGCTCTCAACGTTGCGCAGGTATTCCCGCTTGCGGGCAAGAAAGCTTTCCTGTCGCAGGGCGGGAGCAAACACAGTGACGCCGGTGTTGGCGATATCATCGTCGATGCCCACGAAGAGGCCGGGCGGTAGCACCGGGCGGCCGTTCTTACGCTTGTCCAGCAGGTCCGCCGATGCGAACACCCGGCTCTCGCCGTGGTCGAACTCCCGGCTGAGCTGTCTCTCGTTTCGGTTGATGTTGTGAATCAGGCCGGCCGCTGCAGCGTAAACGCTCACCGGATCAGCGCTGCCATCTACACAGTTCTCCAGGGGCACCTTCAGGCCCACGAGACCGATACCGCCAACATCGCCCACCACCGCCTTCGGCTCCAGCGCGGCATATTGTGGCAGAGCGGTAAGCCCTACCTGGGTGCCGATGCTTTGTCCATCCCAGCTGCAAAAGAGTTTATTCTCAATCACCAGCCGGCCCGCTTCGTCCAGGCTGCGTCGTTCCAGCAGCGTGTAGAATTTGCCGTTTTCCGTGGTCAGCTCAGCGCTGCCCAGTGCGGTGACCTCGCCGTCCGGTCCCCGGCCCAACACCGTGACCATATCCCGACGCATTACAGTGAAGGAAAAACCGGTAGGACCCGGCACCGGTTTCAGCCATGCCTCGCCGCCGATCATGGCCAGCTGCATCGCCTTTTTGCGCACCGATTCCAGACTATCCAGCACACCAATCACAAATGGCTGCTTTTCGCTGGCCGCTGCTTCGTATTCCGCAAAGCACGTTCGGCTCAGCTTGCTCACCACCGTGTAGGGCAGCCGCTGGCAAGGGTCCTCCTCGTCAGTCACATCCCGGTCGAAATAGAGGCGGAACCAATCCTCGATAGCCGTTCTCATTGCAGCAGAGGTGCAATCCTTAGCCCCCGGATAAGCCTGCTCAAAATGATAGACCTTGTTATTCAAAAGTGCTCCGAAGAAGCTCACCGGCTCACCCCCTCGCCCTGGTTGTAGATAATCACACGGCGCTGACGCCGCAGTCCATCCTGCATCCCTTCAATGTAGCTTTCCAGCCGCTGGTTTTCCTGCTGCAGTTCCGCCAGCTGCCGCACCAGCCTCTGGTTTTCTTCCATCAGCTGCCGGCGTGCCCACTCAGGCAGAAAACGCAGCCTAAGCCAGGTATAAAATCTCTTGATCATGCGCCTCTCCTCTTCCAGATCCGGCTCATCGCGTAGCGCACCGCATCGATGTGGTGATTATCCACATCTGGGTAACCTTCCAGCACCTCGCCGGTCTTCTTATCCTTCTCATATTCGTACTCGCCAAACTCCTTGGCGGTGTCCGGGCAGCGGGCCGGGTCGATTCGTATCTCCGCAAGACTCTGCAGCCACTTCATACCTGCCTTCACGCTGCCAGGGCCCTTTTCTGCTCCCCGGCAGGGCAGGCCCAGAGCACGGTAATCGCCACAGCTCTTTTCCTCCGCGGAATCCGCTGTTAGGTACTCTTCCCGGCCATCCTCCTGGCACACGCCCTTATCCAGCAGGATTTTGGCTGTATCCGCGTTTGAAGTGCGTCGGCGGGTAGATTCATCCCAGATATACAAAACCTTTCTGGCGGCGTCATAGCCGCAGCTATTGAAGGCCCAGGGGTCTGGGTACCAGCCCCAGTCAACGCCATGGTAGCGCCGCTCCATCCGGGCAATCTCCTCATCAGTGATGGCCGTTAGATTCAGATTTTCAAAGACCTGCGTTCCGCTGCCCACCACCTCGCCCAGATACTCGTGGCGATATGCGGTTTCGTTTGTGGCCTGCAGGTGCTCGGCATCCGCCAAGAAGCGAGGCCCCAGCCAGTGGGGCGGAACGCTGCGGTAATCCGACCGGTAGACCAGCTTCCCTGGACGCTGCTCCAGCGCATATTTGTTGGCCCAGTTCCGGGCCATCGCCGGAGGGTTGAAGCTTTTGAACGCAAAAGAAAAGGAGCCGCCGCGAAGAAGCGACTGCTCCACGTTGCGGATCTCCTCCGGCCCGGAATACTGATCCAGCTCCTCGAACCACACCAGACCCACATAGCCAAACGGAACCTTGATGGATTTAATTTTGCCCGGGTCATCCAAACCGAAAAACATGATTCGCTGCCCGGTCGGTTTGTAGATCGCCCGCATTGGGCTCACCGTGAGCTCGAATCTGCTTTCTAGGCCAAGTTCTGCGATTGCCCAGGCAATTTGCTCGTATACGCTGTTGCGCAGGGTATTGGCTACCTTTCGCAGTACCACTGCATGGCAATCTGGATGCCGCAAAAGCAGAAGAATCAGCTCTACGCTGGCAAAACTGCTCTTTGTGCTGCCGCGTCCACCCGGAAGAACCACTTCGTTGACACCGCCCTGTCTGATAGCCCGGTGAACATCGTACAGCCCCGGGCTGATGATCTTACTCAGGGATGTCGTCAATAATGGTCACTCCTTCCGGTGTTTCCTGGCTATCCCTATCAAACAGGCCCAGGTTCCTGCCCATCAGTTCCAGAGCCCGAACCTTGTCAGCCATCTTGATCTCAAGTCCATGCTTGCCTTCTTTGATGGATGCAATGGCCTTTCGCGTATCTCCTGGCACATCGTCAGTATTGGATATCACAACCCGGCCAGCTTCCACCTTCGCCAGATCTGTAATATCGGCGAAACCTATTGCGGCCAGTTCCAGCAGCACCCGTTCCGGGCTTACCGCCCGCTTGGCCATCTGCTGGCGCCGGCGGGTCAGATAGCCCTGAATCTCTTCCCGATCCAGCAGCTCATAGCTGCGGCCCTTGGCAAAAGATTCGCTATACCCGGCTGCCAGAGCCGCCCGATATGCGTTCCCGCCATTGCTCAGGTAGGCGTCAGCGAACGCCTTGTATCTTGTGCGCAGTTCACTTTTCGCCAACGCCACCACCTCTCTATAAAGAAAATCCCCAAGCCCACCCGCCGGCGTTTCCTATGCCGGCCACTCGTTCCGATCGGGCCCTCGTGCGGGCCAGATTGGCATAAAAATACCCCGGCCAGGTTGTTCCCGGTCGGGGTATTGTGTTTGGCAGACTACTCGGCCCGCGGCCTGCCAGCGCGGGTAAAGGAGGGTACGTGGCTCATCATGCCCAGAGCCGTATCGATCGGCGCTCGTGCGCTTTTCGATGGTTCAATGATATCATCCAAGCCATGGTAAAAGATAGGAAGTTTATTCCACTTTGCTCCCCGATTTAAGGTGCTCAAGTGCTCGCCGATGAACGCCCATCACCATCTTTACCCCTCTTTCATAGGGATTCCCATATATTCTGTCTGCAATGTCAGACCATAACATGTGCCGGCAGCTGTCCCGCCCTGTTTCCGGATCCGAAGATGGTTGCAAATACCTCATCTGTAGGACATTACGTTCCAATGGATCAGGCAGGGCGGCCACAGCCGCCTCAATCTCCGCCATCTCCCGGCGGTTTGTCTCTACCAGCGGCCCGATCTGCTCCTCGTACTCCATGTAGGCCTCGATGGCCCGGGCCATTCTCTCCCCACTGGAGCCGGTGTGCTTGGAGCCGTCAGGGTCCCTCTGAGCAGGCATCTCGGCGTTGCTCTTCATCCGGGCCAACCGCTCCAGTCGGTTCTCGTTCTCTTTTTTCAGGCTTATGTAGCGGGCCAGCCGCTCTTTTGTCACCGGCTCCATGGGGTCCTCCTTATCCTATTTTCAAAATCTCGCTCGGGAAGATGCACTCAAGGTAGCTACCTCCCGCAACTGTGAACCTTACCAGTGCCCAGCGCCCTTTTGGGTCTACATCCTCCAAGATGCCCTTGTCAGGGATCCTGGGCTGCCAGTCGTCCCGGTAGCAGGGCGTGAAGCGGTGGACAAGCACCTCGCGGCCGAGCGTCAGGTTTCTGACGTCACGGAAGCCGTTCTCCGGAAACCTTTTGCGCGCTTTCATCTGGATCATCTCCTTTGCTAGTGCTTGCGGCTTTTGCCTCTTCTTCGCTCAAAAACCATGTTTTGCCGAAGTCCACATCTCGGCAAGGTTCCATGCCCTGGTGCTGCAGTTTATATTTGCCATCGCTCCAGACAACCGCGCAGGATATGTGCCGCGGATGGACTCCACGGCCCAGAGCGTGTTTCTTGCCGCGCAGCTGGTACACAGTAACATCAGACGGCTTGCACGGAAACACCACGCACCGCCCCTCCTTGTCAGCTTCCACCAGCTGCTGCACTTTGTCCAGTGGGTACCCAAAGCATGTTTTGATGGTCTTGCAGAAGTCAACGCCGCTGTATTCAGCAAGCAAGGCCTCCGCCGCCTCTTTTTCGGCTACGGCTTTGGACAGTGCTTCCCTCAGCTGCTGCACGATGGGCAGGGATTCGGGGTCGACGGTTTCGCAGTCTCGCAAAAAACGAATCAAAGCATCGGAATAAGGTTCTGGGATATCTTCGTAAGCCCGTATCACTTCTTTATTCGCATCAATCAGCCGCTGTTCAGCCATTTTATTCACCTTCCTTCGGCGCAAAAAAGCTGCAATACTCCATGATTTTATCCGTATACCCGTTCTTCGAGCAGACGCAGTCAAACGTGTCTTTGAGAGCACACCCCTCACAGCGACCAACCGGAGGGGCCGGGCGGGTGTTCCAGTCCGACAAATCAAAAATAATCTCTCCGTCAAGAACGCATCTCCCGGTCCGCTTGTGAGCATAAAGATTTGTGCGCTCCATTTTAAACATAACTCCGTTAAATTCGGCGTCAAAATCACCGCCGCAAAACGGACACGCCAACACAATTCCCTTCCGGGTGCATTCTTCCTGCGCCTGCTTATCCCCCATCAGAGCGCGGCACTCAAGATCAGTCAATCTGTTCACCGCCTTTTCTCGCAATCAAAGAATCAAGCAGAGACGCGCATTCTCCGCATACCACATGACCTGGTGCAAGAACCTTCCCACAACCTTGGCAAACAGGCTTTGGTGGCTCACTCATGGTTCTTGCCCGCTTTCGAATCTCATTTATCATGTCGTCTGCCAGCTGTTTTGCTCTTTGGTTAAAAGGAGATTCGCATGTTTCTGCGATCTGATACAGCTGCTCCGCATTTACAGCAGCGCATACAATATTCATCACCGTACCTCCTTCTCCAGTTCCGTCCCGTCATCCGAGCAGAACATCTGGCCGTCATAGTATGTGTTTCCGCATTCCGGGCACTTAATAGCGCCGTTTGCATAGTCTTCGTCAAACCCAAAGAAAGCCGCGCACGCAGTCATAAAGCCGCACACCCCAAGTATAACCAAGGCGACCGAAATCAGCTTCTCTCTGCGCCCCCACAATATGCCGCCAGCAAAGAACATGGCCGGGGAGAAAACAGCAAGTAACACCAGTAGCGAAACCACCTCACCGCACCTCCGTGAACTTCTTCAGCAGCCGCTCGGCCATTTCCTGCAGCCGGCCAATGGCTGCAGCTCGTTGCATCACGTTCATTTGTTTTCACCCACCTTTTCCAATCTGGTCAGAAGCCCGGCCACGTCATATCTCCAGTTCACCTTCAGCTGCCGCTGGTCTACCTCGATGCCCTTCACCGCAGCCCACTGCCAGGGGATACTCTTTCGCTCCCCGGCGGCCAGAAAGGCCAGCACATCCGCCGCGGATACCGCAAAAGTGCGCCTGATCGGCCGGAACTCGATGACCACCACGGCGCTGATACCTTCGTGCTGCGCTGCCGCATCCATGTCCCTGATGTGCTTCTCCTTGCGGTATTTCCCTTTCTCTTTGTTCCAGGTGCCCAGAATTTTGGGCAGCGGGATGCTTTTCTGGTCTATGGTCTTCAGCTCGGCCAGCATCAGATGGCCGGAGTGATAAACCAGGAAATCGCAGATGTTGTCGATGGAGAAGGACAGCTGGTCATTGCCGCCGTAGTATGTAGCCGCACTGTCCTTCAGCCGGTAGACCCAGGCGTCCTTCGGGCACGAGGCCTTAAAGTCCGCCTCGAATCGCTTGCCGGTATTCAATCGCTTTTCCTCCTTTTCGATGTGGCCATGCGCGCCGCCTGCCGTCGGGTCGGGGTAATGCTCGGAATTGTAATACACGGTGCATCACTCCTCCTTCTTAACACGTAGCTGGCGGCGCACAAGCCGGTCCAGAATATCGGTGCCGCTGGGTGTAGGCCTGTCCACTCTCGCGTTGCAGCCGCCCTTGCGGCGAAACTGTTCCGCCTCGTAGGCTGCCAGGTCCATGCCCTTGCGCTTGCACTCCTCCAGAGACTTGGAAAGGTATGGCCATTTCTGGCCACCAGCCTGAGCCGTCACCTCAATCACCTTGCCCACCAGTTCCGGCCCAAGGCTTTCCACGTAACTCCCCAGCGACCGGCGAATCACCGGTGTGGCAGTGCCATACGCTTCCTCGTACGACTTTAGGATTGTGGTCATCGTCGTCAAAACAACCCCTTCTTCTTT
>NZ_NFKA01000032.1 GCF_002160145.1 Gemmiger sp. An194
TTCGAACCCTCGGTGGGTTTATGGCCCACACACGATTTCCAGTCGTGCGCCTTAGACCAGCTCAGCCATCTTTCCATCTGTATTTTAGTGCGCGTCAACCGCGCTTGTATATCATACCGGATTTTGCGCCGCTTGTCAACACCTGTTTTTTAATTTTTGAAAAAAATCCCTCGCCGGGTATCGAGACACCCGGCGAGGGAAAGCTTACTGCTCAGCAGCAGCCGCAGTTGTTGTTGCAGCCATCGTCGCAGCCACAGTTGGGGTAGTACAGGTTGTTGGCCACGAATTCCAGCTTATCCTTCAGGATATTCTCCAGGCCGCCGATTACGTTAACCATATTGGCCACCGACTCGTTGACCTCCATCAACTGGCAGAAGTCGATGTCCTCCATGGCAATGGCTTTCTGCAGCTTTTCGCCCTCAGCGTTCAGGATATGGCTCATGGCGGTTTCCTCCAGAGCGATGCTTTCCAGCAGATCAGTGATCGCCTGGTGCATGGTAACGGGATCAGGATTGCGTGCGATGCTCGGCATAGACATGGTTCATTACCTCCGTGATGTGAATTCCCCACACTTTGATGTTGGTTATCCCACTATATGCCATCCCCTGTTTTTTGTGAAAGGGTCCCATCCATGAGCGAGCTATCACAGCCGTTTACGCATCAGCCCATGCCGATTGCAGTACAAATACAAATATCCGTGACCTCTCATATGCAGCCGGCACTGGGCATTTCCTTCCGGATACAGCTTGACCAGCTCCACCCGGTCACCGGAAGCCCATGCAACAAAGGAAATAAAATGGGTCTTGTTCATGGGATGATCCACTGTGACAAATTGCTCATCTTCCACCGCTTCGATCTGCACCATGTGTTCTCCGCTCATTTCCTCCGGCTCGAGCTGTGGCAGCGGAATGCCGCAGCAACTGATGGCCGCCTGGCCGGCGGCAGGAATCACATTGCCGCAAACAGGGCAGACATATCCCGGAAAATCTCCGCTTCCAGCGTTCCGTCCAGCGGCAAGACCGCCCAGCGGAACCACTTGCAGCAGACCGAGAAAGAAATTGTCTGCGGGCAGGTGCAGGCGTCCCCATCGTCAAGGGCAATGCAGTTGCCGTCCTCACAGTTACAGCACTCCCGGCGTATCAGGGTGCTTGCCCGTTTCCGCTGCGCTGGTGTCATGCGGTAAAGGGAACCGTCCGGCCTGCGTTCCAGCGGCGGCAAGTCTTTGTAGGGGGTGTTTTTCATGTGTTCCCTCCGTTTTGCTTTCCGCTGCCGTTTTCCCCGAAAAGGCTTCCTGCCCCATTCCTGCGGCGTGTTCCGGCGTTGGCACGCTCCCCATAACTTCGGGACAACTTGTCCCAAAGTGACCTCTGGACAAAGTGTCCAGAAGTCGGCTCCTTGCGGTGCTTCCCCAGCCAGGGTATTCCTTTTCGGACGGTCATTTGGTTTTCAAGATGCTGTCCATCGATGAACTAATCTAAGTCTACACCGAAATGACCGCCCGTCCCGTATGTCCGAAAGGTGGGAAATCTGCCTGAAAATCCCCCCATTTCCACGCTCTCGGAATTGTGGTAGAATGGAAGAAACTGAACAGTAAATTTGAAGTTGTGGAGGTAACACATAGATGGATCAAGGTAGAATTATTGTAATCACAGGTTCGCCGGGGACGGGGAAAACTACAACGGCATCTACTGTTGCAAAAGAATCGGATTTGGAAAAATCTGTGCATATGCACACAGATGACTTTTATCATTATTTGAGTAAAGGGGCAATACCACCATATTTGCCAGAATCAAATGAGCAAAATTTGATTGTCATTGAAGCATTTTTAGAAGCCGCGAAGCGATATGCTCGTGGTGGATATGATGTAATTGTAGATGGTATTGTAGGACCGTGGTTTTTAGAGCCGTGGCTCAACATTGTTCAAGAGCATTATGAAGTACACTATATCGTTTTAAGAGCAAGTAAAGAAGAAACTATGAAGAGAGCTATCAAACGCTCAAAGTTAGACAGAGAAACAAATATTGAATTAGTTGAAACGATGTGGGAACAATTTTCCAATTTAGGAATCTATGAATTAAATGTTATTGATACAACTACGCACTCAGTCAAAGATACTGTATCAGCAGTAAAAGAAAAAATTGTAAGGGGTACTGCTTTACTGCTTTAGGCAATTCCAGTTTGTCGAGCAGACAAGGAGGGAGAACATGGAACTATCCATACAAGAACGCCTGAAAGACCTGCGTGTGGAGCGTGGCCTGACGCTGGAGCAGCTTGCGGAAGAAACCCATCTCTCCAAGTCTGCGTTAGGCAGCTATGAGGGGGACAAGTTCAAGGACATCAGCCACTATGCCCTTATTCAGCTGGCGAAGTTTTACGAAGTGTCCGTTGATTATCTGCTGTGCCGCTCTCACACAAAAAATCACCCAAACGCCGATCTTTCTGACCTGCATTTGAGTGATGATATGATTGAATTTTTGAAAAGCGGGCTGGTGGATAATGCCCTCCTGTGTGAACTGGCGACGCACCCGGATTTTCCCCGGCTCATGGCTGACCTTGAAATCTATGTGAACGGCATAGCGGTGAAGCAGGTACAGGGGGCAAACGCCATTGTGGACACTGTGAGCACAACCATTATGAAGCAGCACAATCCCGGTCTGACTGACCCGCAGTTAAGGCAGCTGATCGCCGCCCACATTGACGATGACAGCTTTTGCCGCTATGTGATACAGCAGGATATGAATAAGATAGCCCTCGACCTGCGGGAAGCCCACAAGGACGATTTTTTCAGCGTCCCGGAGGACAATCCTCTGGAAGATTTCTTGCAGACCGCCGAAGAAGCCGCCAGCCCAAACAGTGACCCGGAACAGGCTGCGATGGCCTTTATCTGCAAGCGGCTCAAACTGAACTATGGGAAGCTGTCGGACGAGGAAAAGAAATGGCTGAAAAGGATTGCACAGAAGTCGGACTTGCTGAAAAATCCAAACCCGCAGCGGGGAAGAAAATGAGAAATTAGATATGCAAAGAGGAAAAATGAAATTCATTGAAGTAGAAACCAAAAACAGGACAGCGGATTTCATAAATCGGCTGCTGACGGTATGGGAAAGTTCTGTAAGAGCGACACACCTGTTTTTGTCGGACAGCGAAATCAAAAAAATAAAAGAATATGTGCCGCAGGCGCTCATTGGAATTGCGCATTTGATGATCGCAGAAGATGATAGGGGCTGCCCCGTGGCTTTTATGGGGATAGAGGACGGCACCTTGGAAATGCTGTTCATTTCCCCGGAAGAAAGAGGAAAGGGTCTCGGAAAGCGCCTGCTCCAATATGGGATTAAAACCTATGCCGTAGAGCGGGTGGCTGTGAATGAGCAGAATCCGCAGGCCAAGGGCTTTTATGAACACTTGGGCTTTCAGGTTTATAAAAGGACAGACCTTGACGAACAGGGCAATCCTTATCCGCTTTTATACATGAGCCTTAACATCTAAATCGGATTTTACGAAATCTCATATCCCGCAGAGAATCAAAAACAGAAAGTACCCTGCCTTATACTCATTATCATCATTGCCCTTTTCCTTGACTTGCTTGTGTCTTTGTGATACACTAACATACATAAAATTAGAGGTGAGGTGGAAAGATGATTAACTTTTCTTGCAAATAAATTGGAATATACAGTGATACTGTGTTTTACAGTACCATTGTACCCATTGCAAGAAAGTTAAAAGTCTATTCACTCGATATATCGTAGGCGTATCACTCTTGATAGGGGCGGTACTATTATGCTGTGACGAGCTGCAAGAATTGACTTTCTTGCAGCTCTTATTTTATGTTCTTTATCCCCGGAATAAAGGAGGAATGCGATATGTCGATGATCCGAGTCGAGAACCTTACCTTTGCCTATCCATCCAGCTATGATAACATTTTTGAAAATGTCAATTTTCAAATTGATACAGATTGGAAACTTGGGTTCATTGGTAGAAATGGCAGAGGTAAAACAACTTTTCTAAATCTTCTGCTTGGAAAGTACGAATACCATGGGAAAATACAAGCCTCTGTGCAATTTGATTACTTTCCATACCCTGTTAGCAATAAAAACAGATTAACTGCGGACATTCTCTCGGAAGTCTGCCCGCTGGCGGAAGAATGGGAGCTGTTGAGAGAACTATCCTATCTGGAAGTCCGTGATGATGTGCTTTGGAGACCATTTTTTACGCTTTCCAATGGGGAGCAGACCAAGGTGCTGCTTGCCGCCCTCTTTCTGAATGATGGACACTTTTTACTGATTGATGAACCGACAAACCATTTGGATATGAAAGCCAGAGAAACCGTTTCAGCATACCTGAAACGGAAAAAGGGATTTATCTTAGTCTCTCATGATCGCTGTT
Organism: Gemmiger sp. An194; assembly: GCF_002160145.1. Taxonomy (GTDB): domain Bacteria; phylum Bacillota; class Clostridia; order Oscillospirales; family Ruminococcaceae; genus Allofournierella. The sequence continues at coordinate 4,381 of NZ_NFKA01000032.1, forward strand.
TTTTAGATGGCTGTGTTGACCATATCCTGTCGATCAATCGGTCAAACATCGAAGTACAAAGCGGAAATTTTTCTACTTGGTTCACCAACTTCCAGCGCCAACAAGAATTTGAACTCGCTCAAAATGTGAAGCTGAAAAAAAGCATTGATAATTTGCAAAAGGCCGCTCAAAGAACTTCTGTCTGGTCAGACCGAATTGAAGCGTCAAAATATGGGAACGGCCCGGTTGACCGAGGGTATATCGGTCACAAATCTGCCAAAATGATGAAACGCTCAAAATCTATCGAAGTGCGGCAGCAACGGGCAATCGAGGAAAAGTCCGGCCTTCTTAAAAATTTGGAAATCATAGAAGATTTGAAAATCACTCCGCTTCTCTATTTTTCAGATACCTTAGTGACTTTCTCTGATGTTGTACCAATTTTTGACGGAAAAGATGTTTGCCAGCCAATCTCATTTACAGTAAAGCGGGGAGAACGCATTGCCCTTGATGGGAAAAATGGTTCTGGAAAAACGAGCATTCTCAAGCTACTGATCGGGCAACAAATAGAACATCGTGGGACGGTTACAATAGGTTCTGGAATGATATTGTCCTATGTACCTCAAGATACTTCCATGCTGAACGGTTCGTTATCAGAGTTTGCGGAAGCCAATCGTATTGATGAAAGTTTGTTTAAGGCGATCTTACGGAAAATGGATTTTTCACGAATACAGTTTGAAAAGAAAATGGAAGATTTTTCGGCGGGACAAAAGAAAAAAGTGTTGATAGCAAAAAGCCTTTGTGAACAAGCGCATCTGTATGTGTGGGATGAACCTCTTAACTATATTGACATCTATTCCCGAATGCAAATTGAAAATCTGATTAGAGAATTTTCTCCTACCATGATCTTTGTAGAACATGATCTTGCTTTTAGAAATAACATGGCGACCAAAAACATTCGTCTGGCTACCGAATAGCAAAGCCAGCCGAGCCAGTCAACGGTCAAGATGAACGGCGCATTTCATGCGCCGCCGTTGACAGCCCCGCCCGTCTTTGCTAAAAGGTAATCAAGGAGGGAAAGCCACAAAATGGCTTCCCGCCCATTTCAATTTTGAGGGAAAAAACGCTTCCAAGTTAAAGAGAGTGCGGCCAAGCACTTTGAGAGATTTGCCGCCTTGTCCACCCATTCAGCAGAACAACGGGAGGCGGTCAAGGCCGGGTGCAAACCCGTTCATTTCAGCCTTGACGGTTGCCCGCTGTTCTGCTATTTTGCCGGGAGTGTGGCCGCAGCTTCGGGACATTTTGTCCATAAGTCGGAGCGTAGGACGAGGGACGGGGCTTTCATATACCTGCCGCCGTTCTCTGAAACCAGCCCGATTTTTTGTTCATTCTCATTCACAAAAAGTCAGCCTGTTTTCCTGCCGGAGCAAGCGGGGCGCAAAAAGCACCGCACCCCGTTTCCCCCGCCAGCCACGCCAGCAGGTATAACACACTACACTTTGCAGGCAAAGTCGTGTGCCAAATGGGGGCAAGCCCCCTTTGGAAACCCCCACAAGAAAAGGCGGTATTCTACCCCTCCACGGGGCGCATACCGCCTTTTCTTGTTATCCAGCCCTCCGGCTGTATCGGTTGAGCAAAAGTCAACGTGGGTTTTGATGTGGTATCTTTAACTAAGTGAAACCCCGGTTTCCCATTTTGATATTGCTTTGTCGCTCACATCCAGTTTATCGGCCAACTGCGCCTGCGTAAGCTTTTTGGCTTCCCTCAGTTTTCGAATGGTGGCTCCGGTGACGTATGCGTCCATGTTCGCTCTCCTTTTTTCGTTCTGTTTGCAGGGTTCATTATAGCAAACTACTCCCGCCGCAACAACCTACGCTGCGTGGAGCTTCTGATTCGTCCCATCTGCAATGGTATGGAAAAAGTTCGTATTCGGGTGTAAACTGATAACAAGATATTCAGATTTCTTCCTGCAAGGAAAAGGAGTGTTTTACATGCTGGCTTATACCTACGTGCGCCCCGGCGTATTTGAACTGAAGGAAAAGCCCCTGCCACAACTGCAGAGTGATCGGGACGCCATTGTAAAAGTGACCCTTTGCAGCATCTGCACCAGTGATCTGCACATCAAACACGGTTCGGTGCCCCGGGCAGTGCCGGGTATTACCGTGGGCCATGAAATGGTGGGAATTGTGGAGCAGGTGGGGTCCGCCGTGACCAAGGTCCGCCCCGGCGACCGGGTGACCGTGAACGTGGAGACCTTCTGCGGCGAGTGTTTTTTCTGTCAAAACGGCTGGGTCAACAACTGCACCGATCCCAACGGTGGCTGGGCTCTGGGCTGCCGCATCGATGGTGGTCAGGCGGAATATGTGCGTGTCCCCTTTGCGGACCAGGGTCTGGACCGCATTCCGGACAACGTGACCGATGAGCAGGCTCTCTTTGTGGGTGATGTGCTGGCCACCGGCTACTGGGCGGCGCAAATTTCCGAGATCAAACCCGAGGATACCGTACTGATTCTGGGCGGCGGGCCCACCGGACTTTGCACGCTGCAATGCGTTTTACTGGCAAACCCGAAGCGGGTTATCCTGTGCGACATTGACGCGGCACGTCTTGCTTTTGTTCGGGAGCATTATCCCGATGTGCTCACTGCCGGCCCCGAAAACCTGCCTGAATTCGTACAGGCAAACAGTGACCACGGCGGCGCGGATGTGGTTCTTGAGGTGGCCGGAGCGCCGGAAACCTTCCGCCTTGCCTGGGAATGTGCCCGGCCTAACGCCATTGTGACCATTGTGGCGCTCTACGACGGTCCGCAGACGCTGCCGCTGCCGGATATGTACGGCAAAAACCTGATCTTCAAAACCGGCGGCGTGGACGGCTGCAACTGCAGCGAGACCCTGGAGCTGATTGCACAGGGCAAGCTGGATACCACCGCACTCATCACTCACACCTATCCCCTGGCAGATATTGAGGCTGCCTACGACCTGTTTGAACATCGGCGTGATGGGGTCATCAAGGTGGCGGTGCGCTGCTGAGCTGCAGAATCCATCGGCCGCTTTCACAAGGTCAGACCAGCCCAGTGGACACATTTTATTCATTTTAACGCTTTATCGCTTTTTTGCGATATTCTTTTAAATTTTCTATTGACTTTCTTTTTTTGCAGGGCTAGAATAAGGGCAGCAAAGGCGCTTTGATGGGAACAAAATCCCCGCAAAGCGCCTTTGTCGTTTTATTCGCCCACCTGCCGCCACCGGCACGGTGGACACACACCCTTCAGGCAGCACAACGGCGTGCTGCGCGGTTTCGGAGCCTGACCGCGCGGCCCGCCGTTTTTGTTTTGCCCGCATTGAGTTTGAGGAGGGAAAGTTATTATGACACAGGAACTCACGACCATGATCACGCAGAGCGTGAACGACCAGGTCTTCGGGATCTGGTTTCTGATCGGCGCGGCACTGGTATTCTGGATGCAGGCCGGCTTCGCCATGGTAGAGACCGGCTTCACCCGCGCCAAAAACGCAGGCAATATCATCATGAAAAACCTGATGGATTTTTGCATTGGCACGGTGGTGTTCATCTTCCTGGGCTTCGGCCTGCTGTTGGGTGAAGACGCCCTTGGTGGTTTTATGGGTCTGCCCACCCTGGGAATCTTCACCGACTACGCAAACTTTGACTGGTCCAACTTTGTATTCAATCTGGTGTTCTGCGCTACTGCGGCGACCATCGTTTCCGGCGCAATGGCGGAGCGCACCAAATTCCTTGCCTACTGCGTATACTCCGCTGTGATCTCGGCGGTGGTCTACCCCATCGAGGCACACTGGATCTGGGGCGGCGGCTGGCTGAGCCGTCTGGGCTTCCACGATTTCGCCGGCTCCTGCGCCATCCACTACTGCGGCGGTCTCACCGCGCTGATCGGCGCTGCTATGCTGGGCGGCCGTATCGGCAAGTTCAGCCGTGACAAGAACGGCAAGGTCACCAAGGTACACGCCTTCCCCGGCCATAACCTGGTAATCGGTGCGCTGGGCTGCTTTATCCTGTGGTTCGGCTGGTACGGCTTCAACGGCGCTGCCGCCACCACTGGTCCCCAGCTGGCTTCTATCTTCATGACCACCACCATCGCTCCCGCTGTGGCCACTGTAGCCTGCATGATCTTCACCTGGGTCCGTTACGGCAAGCCGGACGTCTCCATGTGCTTGAACGCTTCGCTGGCCGGTCTGGTGGCCATCACCGCTTCCTGTGATGTGACCGATGCTTTGGGCGCCTTCATCATCGGCCTGGTAGCCGGTCTGCTGGTTGTCTTTGGCGTGTGGTTCTGCGATTATGTCCTGCACGTGGATGACCCGGTCGGCGCGGTTGCTGTCCATTTCATGAACGGCCTTTGGGGCACCATCGCGGTTGGCCTGTTCGCCACCAGCACCGCCCCGGAATCCACTCTGGACGGCGTATTCTACGGCGGTGGCTTCAGCTTGCTGGGTGTCCAGCTGCTGGGCGTTGCGGCCGTTGGAATCTGGACCGCTGTTACCATGTTCATTGTCTTCAAGGTCATTGATTGCACCATCGGCCTGCGGGTCACCCAGGAGGAAGAGATCGAAGGTCTGGATGCCAAGGAACATGGTCTGGCTTCCGCTTATGCGGGCTTCAGTATCATGGACGCCACTGCCGGCGGCATGGTGGAGAACGAAAACACCGATCTGGGCACTCCCGACTATCACGTTGCCAGCGAAGCCCAGAAGGCTGCCGCTGTTCCGGTGGTAAAGAGTACCGACCTGAACACAGGTATCCACAAAGTAGTCATCATTGCCCGCCTGTCCCGCTACGAGCGGCTGAAAAACGCTTTGAACGATCTGGGCGTGACCGGCATGACCGTCACCCAGGTAATGGGCTGCGGCATCCAGAAGGGTGCCGGAGAGAAATACCGCGGCGTTGAAATGGACGTGACCATTCTGCCCAAGGTAAAGGTAGAGGTCGTTGTGGCGCACATTCCTGTGGCCGATGTGATCGACGCGGCCAAGAAAGTGCTGTACACCGGCCATGTGGGTGACGGCAAGATCTTCGTTTACAGCGTGGATCAGGTCGTGAAGGTCCGCACCGGCGAAGAAGGTGTGCAGGCACTGCAGGACGTGGAATAATCCCTACATAGTATCCCCTTTCTTTTGACAGAATCCCCTCCCTTCGGGTATACTGGAACCATTGCGTACAGTTACCCGCAGGGAGGAATTTTTTATGAATCTGGGTATTTTAGGCGCGGGTTCCATTGCCGGAACCATGGCGCAAACCATTCAAAAGCTTATTGAGTCCGGCTGTAAAGATGTTTCCCTTTACGCCGTAGCGGCCCGAGATCTGCCCCGTGCTCAGGCTTTTGCCGCTCAATACGGTGTACAGAAAGCCTTCGGCTCCTATGAAGAGATGCTGGCTGATCCGGCGTTGGATCTGGTGTACATCGCAACACCTCATTCTCACCACTATCAGCACATCAAGCTCTGCGTTGCCCACGGCAAGCATGTATTGTGCGAAAAGGCCTTCACCGTGAATGCCCGCCAGGCAGAGGATGTGCTCCGCTACGCCGAGGCACAGGGTGTGCTGGTGACCGAAGCCATCTGGACCCGGTACCAGCCCATGCGGCAGATGATCCGGCAGGTGCTGGATGAAGGGGTGATCGGTACACCCGGCTTGATCACTGCCAATCTGTGCTACCCGGTAAGTGACCGGCTGCGGATCGTGGACCCGGCGCTGGCAGGCGGCGCACTGCTGGATGTGGGCGTTTACGCGCTGAACTTTGCCGAAATGGTGTTCGGCCCTGCCGACGAGGCCCACGCCAGCTGCACCAAAAACGAGCTGGGCGTGGACATGACCGATCAGATGGTTCTGACCTGGAAGGATGGTCGGGCTGCGCACCTGACTGCAGGCGTTACCGTGGCTTCCGACCGTTCCGGCTGCATTTACGGCGACAGAGGCTATCTGGTGGTGGAGAACATCAACAATCCACAAAGCATTTCGGTTTACGATGCCGACCATCGTCTGGTCAGGCAGCTCTCCTGCCCCGCTCAGCTCACCGGCTATGAATATGAAGTGCTGGAAACTGTGCGGTGCATCCGGGAAGGAAAAACGGAATGCCCCTCCATGCCCCACAGCGAGACCATCCACATTATGGAGCTGATGGACCGGCTGCGCGCTCAGATGGGCGTAGCCTACCCCTGTGAAGGACTGGAATAATCTGAACCGAAAAAAGGAGTGAAGCCCCGGCTTCACTCCTTTTTATCTTTTATGTTATAATTTTGCTGAGAAAACACGGCAGACTGCCAGAAAGGAGGCATTCCACACATGAAATCGCGCACCTATATTGCGATCGATTTAAAATCCTTTTATGCTTCGGTGGAATGCCGGGAGCGAGGGCTAGACCCCATGAACACCAATCTGGTGGTGGCGGATGAAAGCCGCACGGAAAAGACCATATGCCTTGCCGTGACCCCCTCACTGAAGGCTTACGGCATTCCCGGCCGGGCCCGGCTGTTTGAGGTGATCCAGCATGTGAACGGAGAGAATGCCCGACGCCGTCTTTCTGCTCCGGGTCGTCAGCTGACGGGAAGCTCCTGCTTTGCCGATGAACTGAAGGCCTGCCCTGCTCTGGCGGTGGATTACATCATCGCCCCGCCCCGCATGGCTTATTATATGGAGTACAGCACCCGGATCTACAACATCTATCTGAAATACATTGCGCCTGAGGATATTGTGGTGTATTCCATTGATGAGGTTTTCATGGACGTGACCGGATATCTGGGCACCTACGGTCTTTCTGCCCGGGAACTTGCTCGAAAAATGATTCTGGATGTTTTGCAAACCACCGGCATCACCGCTACGGCAGGCATTGGCTCCAATCTGTTCCTGAGCAAGGTAGCAATGGATATCGGCGCAAAGCATATCCAGCCGGACGAAAACGGTGTGCGCATTGCCGAACTGGATGAATTGAGTTACCGGCAAAAACTCTGGAGCCACCGCCCGCTCACAGATTTCTGGCGTGTTGGCCCAGGATATGCCCGCAAGCTGGAGCGATGCGGCATCTTCACTATGGGTGATGTAGCCCGTTGTTCCGTGCAGAACGAGGACCTGCTTTACAGCCTGTTCGGCAAAAATGCCGAACTCCTGATCGACCATGCCTGGGGCTGGGAGCCCTGTACCATCGCGGCCATCAAGGCCTATAAGCCCCAGAGCAGCAGCCTTGGTTCCGGGCAGGTGCTCCAATGCCCTTACCCGCACCAGAAGGCGAGGCTGGTGCTGCGGGAAATGGCGGAACAGCTGGCCCTTGACCTGGTGGACAAGAACCTTGTGACCGACCAGCTGGTGCTCACTGTCGGCTTTGATATTGAAAATCTGACCGACCCTGCCCGCCGCAAGCGTTACCAGGGGCCGGTGATAACCGACCACTATGGCCGCCAGGTCCCAAAACACGGACATGGCAGTGAGAATCTGGGCGGGCATACCTCCTCTGGAAAGCAGCTGCTGGAAGCGGCCACCGCTCTTTTTGACCGGATTGCTCCGCCGGAGCTTCTGGTCCGAAAGCTGAGCCTTTCGGCCAATCATGTAATCCCAGAATCCCAGGCCGTGAAAACGGACAGTGGCCCGGAACAGCTGGATCTGTTCACCGATTACTCCGCCCTGGAGCAGGAGAAAAAAGCCCACCAGGCTGAGCTGGAAAAAGAACGCCGCATGCAGCAGACCATGATGTCTATCAAAAAGAAGTTCGGCAAAAACGCTATTCTCAAGGGCATGAGTCTGGAAGAGGGCGCCACCGCCCGGGAACGCAATGCACAAATCGGAGGCCACAAAGCATGACAAATTCTTATGAGGACATCCTACATCTTCCCCACCATGTTTCCCCCACCCGGCCTCAGATGTCAATGGAGGACCGGGCCGCACAATTTTCCCCCTTTGCAGCCCTTGTGGGATACGATGCCGCTATTGATGAAACCGCCCGCCAGACCGAAGCGCAGATCGTGTTGAGTGAGGACCGGAAGGCTGAGCTGGATCTGGTCATGCAGCAGCTGCTTCGCCAGCTGGACCGAAAGCCAGAGGTGGCGGTGCGCTATTTTGTGCCGGATGAACGCAAAGCGGGGGGAGCATACCTGCACACCATCGGACGGGTGAAGAAAATCGACTTTTTTACCCGAGTTCTTTTTTTCACAGACGGGATTCAAATTCCGCTGGACAACATCATAGAACTGGAAAGCCGTTGTTCTGAAGAATAAACTTTCCAAACGATCTCTTCCTATGGAAAACGCCCCGCATTCCTAAAATTAAGAATGCGGGGCGTTTTCATATATTCAATGACCGGCCGGTTTTTGTTCCATACGATCCTTTTCTTCACCCAGATCCGCCTTCAGCAGCGCTGCAAAGACCACCGCCAACGGAATCAGCGTAAGCCAGATGGAGCGGCCGCCCAGCAGGTGGGCAAACAGGCTGCCCGCAGATGCCCCCGCAAAGAAAAAGATCAGCATCCGCAGATGCACAAACAGCTTTTCCCGATGGGAATGGTCGCCGGCATGTCGGTGCTTTACTTCCCTTGCAAGGCCGATGCCGATCTGCCGAATATGGTTGGTGGCAAAGGTGGTTGCACCCGGAATGCCCTCTGCCTGGCGGAAGGTATTGTATTGCATGGAGACCACAAAATTGATGACTACCTGAGTGATCTGCACCGGGGCGGAGTCCGGCAAAAAGCCCAGAAACAGCACCGCCAGCATCTCCACCAGAATCAACAGCGTATCCCACCAAATGGCCAGTCGGTGCTTGACCGGATTCGGTACCAGCTCAGACAAAAACGCTCCCATCATATACGCAGAAATGGGGATCACATAATACAGTGTCGCCTTCCATTCCCCTGCGCCCAGAGCAAGACCCATGAGCACCACGTTGCCGGTTTGCGCATTGCAGAACACGTTACCCCGCAGCAGATAGGTATATGCACCCCAAAAGCCTGCTACGGTGATCAGCGCGAAATAGATCCACCGTTTTTCACAGGTCAGATAATGCGGTTCACTCCATTTTGATTCCGTCGTTTGCATGCGATATGATTCTTCGATTCCAGCCAGGCTTTGTAGCCTTCGGGCCGCATTGCCTGACATTTTGTTCCTTTCGCATGATAGCACAATTTTTGCGGCAGTTCAAATACCTGGTTTCTGTGGTATACTGAAAAGCGTATATCCGGTGTTTGCCGGTAATTTGCCGGGAGGAATAACAATGCCCACTGTTTTGATTGATGCTGACGGTTGCCCCGTGGTGGACTGCACCCTGCGCATCTGCCGTCCGCTACAGGTCCCCGTGCTGATTTTGTGCGATACCGCACACCAGATCCAGCGAGAGGGTGCGCGGACACTGGTCTTCGACAAGGGCATGGATAGTGTGGACTTTGCGCTGGTTAATCGCGTCCGCCCTGGAGACATCGTCATTACCCAGGACTACGGACTTGCCAGCATGTGCCTGGCCCGCCGTGCCCGCGTGCTCAATCAGAACGGGCTGGAATACACGGCGGACAATATCGACCTTTTGCTGGACCGCCGATGGCAGAACAAAAGGCTTCTGCGGGCAGGCAAGCACCCCAAGGGACCCGCCAAACGAACCAGAGAACAGGATGCGGAATTTGCCCGGGTGTTCGAGGCACTTGTGCGGGAATGTCTGTTATCTGCCGAATAAACATAAAATCAGGCGGGCCTCCCTTTGTTATTCGAGGAAGGCCCGCCTTGTTTATGTTTTACGAGGGCTGACGCTTATCGTTCAATCCGCAAAAACCGAATGGTGCGCTGGGGCTGCTGCGGGTCCCTGACCCATGCACCCGTGCGCAGTGCTCCCAACATCAATCCCAGCAGCAGCGCATCCAACTGCAGCGCTGTGGTGCCGCGGGACAAAAACGGAAAGGAAAGCGTGCCCCAAAGTCCGTAGCCCATATTCGCATAGGCATACACAAAGGCCTGCAGTGTAACGGTAAGCGTGGCGGCCAGTACCAGCAGCGTACCCAGCATGCTTCGCTGCCGCATCGCCCTGATGACGCCGAATACACCGAACGCCAGCACCAGAAGCATCAATGCGGCAAAAGTCCCCAGACCAAATTTCTGAATTCCATACAATAGCGCGTAATTTTCGGAGAGGTCTGGGATCACAGACAGGTCCGCATTGCCCTCTCCCCAGAACACGGCCTGCGCAACAGCTTCCCGTAAGCGGCAATAAATCAGGCCTGTGTCCGCCGCATCCTGCCCGGGATTCAGAAACACCTGCAAACGGTTCTCTCCCACAGATAAGAAAGCAACGGCCAGTGCACCGGCAGGAAGCAGCACCGGTGCAACGATCTTCAGCACGGGGTGTCCCTGCTTTGCGCCAAACCAGTTTTTTCGAATGGCCGCCGCCAGCATGACCCCTGTCGAGGCGCTGTAAATCAGCAAGCCGGACAGAGTGGGAACCATCAGAAGAATCAGTGCAAACGGAAGATATCCCAAAACGCTGAGCAGGATTCCACGCGCGCCCAGCCCTTTCATTCCATAAAGAAACAGCCCGTAAGCAGCCGGGAATACCAGCGCCAGGTAGCAAAGATACAGAGAAATGGGATTCAAGTGAAAAACCGCAGCCCCTGCCACTGGTTCAGCCCCAATCAGCAATACAGCCGCAAATGCCAGAACACCCAGATAAATCTCCATTGCATGCTTGCCCAGCAAGGAGATGTCCCCGAAATAGCCAAGGGCAAACAGTCCCGCCGCCACTGCGTAGGAAGCCAGCGGCGCCATCTGCCGGGTCAGCGCGACCTGAAGTGCCGCTCCCAGCACCAGAAAAGCCATCATGGCAAGCAACAAAAACCAGGGCGTTTGAGGGCGGTGCGCCCAGTCCAGCGCCTGCCCCACTTCCCGGGCATCGCCCATCTGCTCGATGGCCATTCGGGCCGCCTGTTCCTGCCCGTGCCCCTGCTCCATATAGGCCTCCTGCTGATCCTGCAGGTGCTGCTCCAGTTCCCGCATCACTGCCGGGCGAGCCCGCTTCCAGCGGATCTGCTCCGCCGCCTGCCTGCAATAGTCTTTCAATCGTTCATTGGACTGCATGCACAGCACCCCCTTTCAGGATTTTTTCCATAGCAGTAACAAAGCTGGTCCATTCCTTTTGCTTTTCCTGCAGACGCAGACGCCCGGCTTCCGTTAGATGATAATACTTGCGAATACGGTCCTGTGGGGCCCGCTGCTCGTAGGATTCCACCAGTGCCTGCTTTTCCAATGTATGCAGAATGGGATAAAGCGTCCCCGCCTTGAAATCAAAGGTGTGGTCGGAACGCTCCGATAGCGTTTCGATCATCTCATAACCGTACATATCCCGCTCTTCCAGAAGCTTAAGAATCAGCGTGGTGGTACTTCCGGTTAAAAGACTTTTGTCGATTGGCATAGTTTCACCTCCGTATATATAGATTACCTATATATACTTATATTCGATATAACCACTTTTGTCAAGCAAAGGTTCATCATGTCTACACAGCAGGCAGCGATATGCTTGCCATGAAGTCCTGCTTCGTGGTACATTAATAAAACACAGTACACGCCGGTTTTCCGGCAGGAGGCGATATTATGCTGGAATGCAGACAATATGCAAAACTGCCCCAGGAAGCAATGCTGATCCGCCAGGAGGTTTTCGTGGAGGAACAGGGCTTTGAGGTGGAATTTGACGAGGTCGACTCGATCGCACGGCATATTGTTTTATTTGAGGACGGCATACCCATCGGCACCTGCCGCGTTTATTGGAACGAGATCAAAGCTTCTTATGTGCTCGGCCGGGTAGCCGTGCGAAAGAATTTCCGTGGCCGCGCCTTCGGCCGAAGATTGCTGCAGGAAGCGGAACACTTGGTTCACTCCCTGCAAGGCACGACACTTTGTCTTGCCGCTCAGGTGCGGGTCAAAGCATTTTACGAAAAGCAGGGCTACTCAGCAGCCGGGGCAGAATTTCTGGATGAAGAATGCCCTCACGTTTGGATGTACAAAACGCTCTAACCCTGCTTGCAGCACACATAGCTCCCCGCGGTAAGTGACCCGGAGTGCATCAGCAAAACCAACAGCCGGAACCGATTTGTTTGGTTCCGGCTGTTTTCTTGTTAACTAGAAAACCACAAGCTATGCTTGTGGACGAGAAGAGCACGAGCGTTGAAACGGTAAAAAAAGAACCTCCTTT
>NZ_NFKA01000033.1 GCF_002160145.1 Gemmiger sp. An194
CGGCTTGATTTTGTGTTGCCTTTTTGCCGCTCCCACAAATCTGAAATTTCTACTTGACTTTTGTTAGCAGGTCTTTCCTTGTACATAATGCCTAGGCAGAAAACATTCTTCATGCTATAATGATACAACAAACAGCAACCTTTGAGGAGGCGATTTTATGTATTGGTCTCGTAAACTTTTGAAGAGTAACGCACGCAACGTGCTTCGAGGCAGCTATTGGCGGGTATTTGTGGCCTGTTTGGTCTGTGGCCTGCTGGGTGCAGGCTCCAGCGGCGCGGTGAACATTAATTTCCCGACCCAGCTTCTGGAACTGGACAGCATTGGCTATGATCCCTACTGGTCGCTTATTTTCTCCGTCATGTGGATCATTATTATTGTGGTCGGTCTGCTGGGCCTGGCTTGGGGAATCTTTGTGGGTGGCCCCATGAGAGTGGCGCAGTGCCGCTACATGATGGAAAACCGCTGCGGTAATCCCCCGTTCAGCAGCCTGTTCTCGGTATTCAGCAACAAGAATGCCTACCTGAATGTGGTCAAGACAATGTTCCTGCGGAATCTGTTCATCTTTTTGTGGAGCCTGCTGTGTGTGATTCCCGGCATTTATAAGGAATATCAGTATTATTATATCCCCTACCTGCTGGCGGAAAACCCCTACATGAGTTTTGACCGTGCCAAAGAGCTGAGCATCGCCATGACCGATGGTGAGAAAATGGATATCTTTGTACTGGATCTCTCTTTCATCGGCTGGTACCTGCTTGGCGCGATCGTTCTGATCGGCGGCCTCTTCGTAAACCCCTATGCACAGGCCACCTATGCGGAACTGTATGCCGCGGCCCGCAGCAAGGCCATGGACACCGGCATCACCGGCCCGGACGAGCTGAGCGGATTTGCACAGTACTAATCATCAATCATTGAAAGAAGGGCTTTGCCTGCGGTTATGACCAACCGGGGCAAAGCCCTTCTTTTTGGATGATTCACCAATTTTTCGCCCTTGTTTTTTCCAAAAGCAACCTTGCATCAAGGCTCTGTTTTTGATAGGATAAGTTGACTATATGCGGCACGGTTCGGAACGTCCGTATAAAAATGAGGAGGCTTTTATTCTATGAGCAAAGAAACGAGCAAAGAAACACCAAACACATCGCCATCCACCGACTTCTCTCAGGGCATCTACGATGCAACCTCGCTGGGCAAACCCCGGGTTCTGGTCCTCGGCCTGCAGCACATGTTCGCCATGTTCGGCGCGACCGTGCTAGTGCCTCTGATCACCGGCCTGAGCGTTTCCACCACTCTGTTGTGCGCCGGTCTGGGCACACTGCTGTTCCATCTGATCACCGGCGGCAAGGTTCCCGCTTTTCTGGGTTCCTCGTTTGCCTATCTGGGTGGTTTTGCCATCGTCGCGCCCATGCTGGTGGATGAAACCGGCCAGCAGACCATTCCCAACACGGAAATGCTGCCCTACGCCTGTGCGGGTGTGGCGCTGAGCGGTCTGGTGTACGTGGTGTTCAGCCTGCTGATCTCGGTATTCGGCATCCGCCGTATCATGAAGCTGTTCCCCCCTGTGGTTACCGGCCCCATCATCATCGCCATCGGCCTGATTCTGGCTCCTTCTGCCATCACCAACTGCCAGACCAACTGGCTGCTGGCCTTTGTGGCACTGGGCACCGTGATCGTGTGCAACATCTGGGGCAAGGGCATGATCAAAATCCTTCCCATTCTGCTGGGTGTCCTTGTTTCTTACGTGGTGGCTCTGGTCACCAGTGCGGTGGACTTCTCCGGTGTAATGCAGGCCGACTGGTTCGGCATTCCCCTGAACCCCAAGGCCATGGGCCTGTTTGCCATTGACGGAAGCCCTGAATTCATCAGTGCAGTACTAACCATCGTGCCCATTGCTCTGGCTACCATGATGGAGCATGTGGGCGACGTGGCCTCCATCAGCGCCACTGTGGGCAAAAACTTCATCCGTGACCCCGGTCTGAACCGTACCCTGCTGGGTGATGGTCTTGCTACCAGCATGGCCGGCCTGCTGGGCGGTCCTTCCAACACCACCTACGGTGAAAACACCGGCGTTCTGGCCCTGACCAAAATCTATGATCCCCGGGTGATCCGTATTGCGGCAGTGTTCGCTATGATCCTGAGCTTCAGCCCCAAATTTGATGCCATCATCAACTCCATCCCCGCCGGCATCATCGGCGGCATCAGCTTTGTTCTGTACGGCATGATCTCCGCGATCGGCGTGCGGAACGTGGTGGAAAACCAGGTGGATTTCACCAATTCCCGCAACCTGATCATCGCCGCGGTCATTCTGGTTTGCGCCCTGGGCTTCAACTCTGTGGGCGGCCTGACCTTTACCGTTGCCAATGTTGCCATCAACCTGTCCGGTCTAGCCATCGCTGCCATCGCCGGCATTCTGCTCAACGCATTGCTGCCCGGCAACACCTATGAATTTGACGACAGCACCGGCACCGGCGAAGGTGCCAGCCTGCGCGTTTGATTTTCGTTTTGCAGCAAACAGCAAACTCAATCATAACCCCACGTTGAACGTGGGGTTTGCAGAACGGCCCTATAAGGGCCATTATTCCAGCAGCACCTAAAGGTGCGTAATGAGCAACGCCAACTGCACTTGGCGTTGCTTTTTACTTTCTTCTTCTACTGCGACCTTGTTTCTATTTGTCCTTCGCCGTAGGTTAACTCTTGTATCTACTAAAACCTATACCATAGGCCATGCTTTCTCAAATATATATTGTGATTCACCTAAAATAGCCTCAAAGGTTATTTCAGCTGGACACTTAAACTGGATTTACGCTCTTCTTTGTTGTCTGATGTTCCTTTAGTTAAAACGGGCATTTTTTCTGTTCGACGCTCGTGCTAGATTCGCCCACAAGCATAGCTTGTGGTTCTTTTATCTTATACATTATTAATGAAAGGTAGCTTTTCGCATTAATATCCGGTATGTCAGCGCACCAGAACCCAGATCGCGATCGCAACCTGCACAAGCAGAATGGCCGGAACGCCCAGATAAAATTTCGGCTTGCGGGTTTTGTGATGGAAGCGATACATCGCCACCCAGAACGCGGCACTTCCGCCCAATACACACAAAAGCAACAGTGTGTTTTCCGGCACTCTTCGCCGGCCCTTTTTCGCCTGACGCTTGTCCCAGCCACACACGGCCACGGAAATCAGGCTGATCAGTGCCCAGTATACCAGTAATCCAATTTGTATTTGGTTCAATTCACCTTCTCCTTTACTCTTGCAGCAGGCGGCAGTAGCCTTTCCATTTGCAGCGCTGCTCACTATCCTCCAGCACCAAACCGGAGAAACGCAGCCGGACCTGGCCCAACTGCGGGTGCTCCCAGGGAACAATGATCTGGACCACCGCGCCGGACGTTCTCATTCGTTCCATTGCCTGCTCCATCACATTGCGATACTCCTTTGGAATCCGCTCGTACCAGTCGCTGTAACACCGGGCGGGTGTATCCGTCGTTTCGAGGCCCAGCAGCTGCTGCATGGTATCGTTCACGATCATTCGCATCGGCTGGTCGGATTCCCTCCGAATGGTCCAAAAGCCCACCTGCAAGCCCTTCAGCAGATCCTCGTTGCTCTGCTGGAGAAGCACCTGATACCGGTGCTCATTTCGATCCTGCCGGATACGGGCCAGCAGAAAGCTGGCGAGCACCCGCACATGCGTATCATCATGGATACAGGTGCGCGGATTGTCCACGCCAATAAAACCGATGGTCGCACCGTTCTCCCGCAAAGGAGCCACTATCAGCCGCTGGATATTTTGGCGCTCCAGAACAGCCCACTCCTCCGGCAAACTCTGCTTGAGCGGGGCCAGATTCAAAATAATTACCGACTGCTCTTTCTCAAAAACTTCCATCCAGCGACCCACTACCTGAGGCGCTACCCTCTGCAGCGCATCTCTTTGAGGAACGACGCCCTGAGCGCACCATTCAAAGGTATTATTCCAGTGGCCATCGTTCTCCGATGCCGGTTCAAACAAATACGCACGATCCGCCTGATAAAAATCGCCCACCGACGCCAGCACCTGATTCACGGCCTTTTTAAAGTCTGTATGGTGGGACAGTGTATCCAGATAATCCGCAATTTTCTCGGCGAAGAACAGCCGTTCCCGCGCATTCTGACTCACATATTCCTGTTTTGTCACATCCAGCGCAACTTCCATCCGGGTCGGGATGCCCCGGTACTGAACGATTCGGTCCTTCAGCAGGAAATGGCGGCCGCAGTACTCATTCTGGTTTTCCCAGATATAAAAGGAATCCTTGCTCAGCACATCGTTGGTGCAGAAATTGCAGGGGGCATTTTTGCCATGCAGAATTTTATAGCATTTTTTCCCTTTGTAATCCTGCACACCGAACAGGCGCTGCCCGGCAGGGTTCAGATAGTAGAGCTCGTAGCTGGTCAAATCGCTCAGATAGAACACGTCATTTTCTGCATTTAGAATAATCTCAGCCACATCATCCTGCACCCCGGCAGGCTCCATATCTGCCCCTTCTTCCGTTTTTTGCCAAGTTGGCAGCTCAGGCTCCTTTTTCAAATCCAGATTCCGGATTCTGATGCAGGCTTCCGCAAATTTGTCCTCCGGGCAGGGCTTTGCCAGCAAAAAGCCCTGAACCAGTTCCGGTTTGAGCTTCCGAAGAACCCCCAGCTCCTCCACCGTTTCCACGCCTTCGCAGCAGACGCGGATCTGCGAACCGTTTGCCAGCTCAATGATATTGCTCAGCAGCCGGTAATTGTAGGCGCTTCTCTGGATATTGGTCACAAAGCTGCGGTCAATCTTGATTTCGTCGACCTCCATATTTTTCAAACGCCCGAGACTGGAATAGCCGGTGCCGAAATCATCCACGGAAATTTCGATTCCCGCTTCCTTCCAGCGGTGGAAGATCTTGTTCAAATAGGGGTAATCCTGCAGCTGCATACTTTCGGTTACCTCTATGGTGAGCGCATCGCCCGGCAGGCCACTGGAGTGCAGCACCTCCAGCACATCCTCCTCAATGGATTCCTGCGTCAGCTGCACATAGGACATGTTCACGCTCACATGCAGACCAGGCATTTTCTTCCGCCATTCTTTGCAAGCCTTCAGTGCCTCTTTCAGTGCCCAGAGCCCTACGTCACAGATCAGACCGTTCCGTTCCAGCAGCGGAATGAACTCTCCGGGCGATACCCGCCCTTTGCGCGGAGATGTAAACCGCAGCAGTGCTTCGGCCCCATATACCGTGAAATCTCCCAGCCCAAGCTGCGGCTGATACTCCAGCGAAAATCCGGAAAAGTCTTCATCAATACATTTACGCAGCTCCTCTTTCAGTTCCAGGCTCCGTAGCTGCTCCTCATAATTCTCTGGCGAGAAAAAACTCATCCGGTCTTTGCCGTGGGTTTTTGCATCCTACAGCGAAAACTCTACATATTGCAGCAACGTATCTTTATCATCCACATGATAGTCCGTAAAAGAAACACATCCCGCCGAAATGGTGCACTGGCCGCGCAGTCGTTCTCGGGCCTTTGCGAAAATATGACTCACCTTTATCGCCGTCAAATCCGGCAGATTGACCGCAAACCAGTCGCCACTGATCCGGTAAACTTCACAACCCTCAGGCACCTCATCCTGCAGGATAAATTTCACATCCCGCAAAAGAGCATCGCCAAAATCCCGCCCGTTCTTCAGATTCAGAGTGCGCAGATTATCCACACCAATCAAAAGAAGGAAACCGGGATGAGCATGCGTCAAATATCCTTCCAGTTCTTCCCGCAGCTTCTGGCTATCAAACTTTTCCTCCTCACGGATTGCACCGCTGGACAGGCGGCCCAGCGCATAAGCAACTCTGTTTGTTTCGTTTGAAAACGCCTTTCCCTGGCTGTTGACCCAGACGCTCTCCCCACAACAGTTTTTCACCCGGTAATTAAAGGAATAGTTCTTGCTCCTCCCATTTAAAAGATCATCCACCACCCGTTTCAGACGGGAAACATCCCGGTCATCCACATATTCACACCACTGCTCCAATGTGCACACCGTTTTTTCCAAATGAAAAATATGCGTTGCTTTCAGAGCATTCCGTGTAAAATGGACCAGCCCCGTAGAAAAATCATAGAAATAATAGTAGTCTCCTGTACTTTGGCTGATCCGCTCCATCCATCCGGTCGGATCGCTGATTTGTGCCTGAAACTGCTCTAATTCCATCATTTAAACGCCTCGTCCTTCATACACAACGCTGCTCACGATTATTTCGCAGGATTGTGCACGTTTTATCTGCAGCACAGCAAATGCTTCAATGATATAAATATAACATACAAACATATAAATATCCAGTTTTTTAACCTTTACGGGTTCCATCTGCTCGCCAGAATCAAACTGGCAATCCTCTTTTGCCGTCATTCACATATTGCGCATCATCGCATTTTGCTCCGGTAAGTCCACCCGAATGTTCGATGCTTGCAAAAAGCGAACTGCTTCTTGACAAAACAGCAGCGGGGATGCTATCCTAATTTGCAAATAATTCGCAAATTCAAAGAGGGTGCGTCAATGAAAAACTATGACACTCGCCAGCGGGACCTTTTGGTCGCCTTTTTGGAGCAGCACCCGGATCAGCTGCTGTCTGTGCAGCAGATCGCCCAGACGCTGCACGAACAGCAGATCAGTCTTAGCGCCGTTTATCGGAATCTTTCCCAGCTGGAAACAAAAGGCCTTATCCGCAAGAGCATGAAATCCGGCGGCAGAGCAGCCTATTATCAGTATATCGGCACGCCGGATTGCCAATCTCATCTGCACATGACCTGCACCTGCTGCGGAAAAACCTTCCACATGAATTCAGAGCATACCGCGCGGCTGACGCGTGCCATGGCCGAACTGGATGGATTTGATCTGGATATTCTCAACACTGTTTTATACGGCACCTGCCAAAGCTGCCATCAAAAATAACCATCGCTTTGCGATGCCCGAAGGAGGGAGAAGAACATGCACCAGAAAAACCGCTTTGCCGCCATTTGCGCCACTGTGCTTGTGGCAGCTGCCCTGCTCTTCTCCGTCTTTTTCATTGCTCTGGAAACAAATCACAATTGCAGCAGAGAGCATTGTGCCATCTGCCACCAGATCCAGACCTGCCAGACTCTTTTATCTCAGCTTTCCAGCGCCTGCGCAAAGCCCGCAGGCTTAGGTGTGCTGTGCTTCTTTGCCCTGCTGCTGATTCTGCGTCGTCCGTATGTATCCGTTGCATCTTCTCTGGTTTCCCAAAAAGTAAAACTACTGAATTAAACAAAAACGAACCACAAGGGGGATACGTCTGCCCATTTTAAGCAGGTGCGCCCGATACTGCCGGACCCCTTGTATTTTTGCGCCCTTTTTTCGTTTTTTGTTTGAATTCGGAGGTTTTCTTTTCATGAATCGAATCATTTCCATCCTTCTTTCTCTTGTCATAGCAGCCGGTTTTCTGACCGGTTGTCACTCTGCCGCCGCACCTGAAAATGACGGCAAAAAGCTGCGAATCGTCACCACCATTTTCCCGGAATACGATTGGGTACGACAGATCCTGGGCGATCAAGCCGACCATGTGGAGCTGACCATGCTCTTGGATAATGGTGTTGACCTTCACAGCTTCCAGCCCACGGCCGACGATATGGTCACCATCTCCGGATGCGATCTGTTCATCTATACCGGCGGTGAATCGGACGCCTGGGTGGAGGATGCATTGTCTCACGCCACAAACCCCGACCTGGTGGCTGTAAATCTGATGGACCTGCTGGGCGATCAGGTAAAAGCAGAGGAGACCGTGGAAGGGATGCAGGAAACCGCGCACCTTCATTCCCACGAGGATGAACCCCATGATGAACACACAGATGAGCATGATGAGCACGAGCATTCTGAAGAGTGTACCCATGCGCATGACGATGAACACATCTGGCTGTCTTTGAAGCATGCTGTTATTCTGTGCAATGCCATCGCCGACACGCTGGGGCAAATCGACCCTGACCATCGCGATGCTTACGCGGAAAATACCGCCGCCTATATCCAAAAGCTGACCGAACTGGACGGGCAGTATCAGACGGTTGTGGATTCCGCTTCCAACCATACCCTGCTCTTTGCGGACCGTTTCCCCTTCCGCTATCTGATGGATGATTACGCCCTTTCTTACTATGCGGCATTTTCCGGCTGCTCGGCGGAAACGGAAGCCAGCTTTGAGACTGTTGCGTTTCTGGCCGAAAAAGTGGATGCGCTGTCGCTCCCCTGTGTGCTGACCACCGAAACCGCCACCCACAACATCGCCCGCACCGTGGTGGACAACACCACTGCCCAAAACCAGCAGATTCTTGTTCTCCACTCCATGCAGTCTGTTACCGCCGACGATGTGGCCACAGGCGTGAGTTATCTGTCCATCATGGAGCAGAATCTTGAGACCTTAAAAACCGCACTGGCCTGAGAGGAGCGTTTATGATTCAGATCAATTGCCAGGGCCTGGCTCTGGGCTATCATTCCGCCCTGATGCGGGATCTTAACTTCACTGTCCACGCCGGAGACTACCTCTGCATTCTCGGAGAAAACGGCGCCGGAAAATCCACCCTGATGAAAACCATCCTGGGACTGCTGGCACCTTTGGAGGGTTCTGTGACCTTTGGCGATGGAATGCGCGCCAATGAAATCGGTTATCTTCCCCAGCAGACGCAGACACAGCGGGACTTCCCCGCTACAGTCTGGGAGGTTGCGCTCTCCGGGTGCCAGGGACGGTGCGGTCTGCGCCCTTTTTATACCCGGGCGGAAAAGGAGCTTGCCCGGCAATCTCTTGCACGCATGGATATGGCGTATCTTTCCGGGCGCTGTTACCGGGAACTGTCCGGCGGACAGCAGCAGCGGGTATTACTGGCACGGGCCCTGTGCGCTGCCCGGAAGATGCTTTTGCTGGATGAGCCTGTTACCGGTCTGGACCCCACAGCAAGCCGGGAGCTGTATCAGGTGATTGCCCGGCTGAACAAGGAGGATGGCATGACCATCCTTATGATCTCCCACGATACGAGCGCCGCGCTTCGTTATGCCAGTCACATTCTCTATCTGGGCGAACAGGTCTTTTTCGGAACACGAGAGGAGTTTATCCAAGCCAATCCCGGCTACCGGGATCGGGAGCTGAAAGGAGGTCCCCTGCATGGACATGATGATTGAAAAACTGGCCCAGTACTGGGCTTACCCCTTTGTTCAATATGCCCTTGTAGTAGGTGTTCTGGTGGCCCTGTGTGCCTCCCTGCTGGGCGTTACGCTTGTACTCAAGCGTTTCTCCTTTATTGGCGACGGACTGTCTCATGTGGCCTTTGGTGCCATGGCGATCGCATCTGTTCTGAATCTCAGCAATGACATGCCCCTTGTTCTGGGCATCACTGTCCTGTGTGCCATTCTGCTGCTGTGCGCCGGTCAAAACGCCAAAATCAAGGGAGACGCTGCCATCGCCATGCTCTCTGTGGGCGCACTGGCCATAGGCTATCTGCTGATGAATGTATTTTCCACCTCCTCCAATCTGAGCGGAGATGTTTGCAGCACCCTTTTCGGCTCCACCTCCATCCTCACCCTTACCAAAACCGAGGTGTGGCTGTGCGTGGTTCTGTCGGCAGTGGTAGTGTTCCTGTATTTCTTTTTCTACCACAAAATCTTTTCCGTCACCTTTGACGAAAGCTTTGCCGCCGCCACCGGCATTCGAGCAAAGGGCTACAATCTGCTTCTGGCTGTTGTGACCGCAGTGGTGATCGTGATGGCTATGAATCTGGTGGGTTCGCTGTTGATTTCCGCTCTGGTCACGTTCCCAGCCATGTCTGCCATGCGTTTGTTCCGCAGTTTCCGCTCGGTCACGCTTTGTGCTGCACTCCTTGCCGTATTCTGCGCCGCAGCCGGTATCCTCATTGCGATTCTGGCGGGAACCCCCGTGGGCTCTACCATCGTTGCCGTAGAAATTCTTCTTTTTGGCCTGTGCTCGCTTCTGGGCTGGACCGTCAGGAGGTAACATTCCATGAAAAAAGCAATTCTTTTATTGGCTGCCGCTCTTCTTCTGACATGCACAGCCTGCGGTGAAAGCAGCAGTTCCATTCAATCCGGCACAGCGTCCTCCTCTTCTGCCGGGACAGATGCAAGTTCTCAGGCAGAAAGCATCCCCTCTTCCGAACCAGGCGGTTCCAGCAGCTCCGCCGCCTCCCCGGCAGAACCTCCGGAAGAATCCGCCGGAGATACCTCCGCAGCTTCGGCTGAATCCTCCGATGGGGACCCGGATATCGATTTGACCACACTCAGCAGTATTATGGTCTATTCCGAGGTCTTCAACATGTCCGTGTCGCCGGAGGAGTATATCGGCAAGACCATCCGGATGGCCGGTATTTTCACGACCAATCAGGACCCGGAAACAGAGCAGATCTCCTGCGCTGTGCTCGTGCAGGATGCCACCGCATGCTGTGCGCAGGGGTTTGAAATCATCATGCCGGAAGATGCTGTCTATCCACAGGATTATCCGGATTTCGGTTCGGAGGTAACTGTTGTTGGAGAACTGCAGGCAGACCGTTCCCTGGAGGAATATGGCATGATTTTTCTTCGTCTGGAAAATGTGACTTTCGAAACTCCTTCAGACTTGTAACCGGTCTCCTGTTTCAGGATATGTCCGGGATTTTCAACTCACGATCTGCCAATACAAAATCATAACCCCACGTTGAACGTGGGGTTTGCAGAACGGCCCTATAAGGGCCATTATTCCAGCAGCACCTAAAGGTG
>NZ_NFKA01000034.1 GCF_002160145.1 Gemmiger sp. An194
TGCAGAAGAACCGGGTACAGATAAAGTATAACACCCCTATAATGAACATGCTATTACTTTTTCATCTGCTGGTTAATGAAGTCCGTTAAATTGGACTTTGGAATCATGTACTCTCGTCCGATCTTGAAGCTTTGAATCTGCCCGGTTTTGAGCAGGTCATAAATGGCCCCTTTGTTCTTGGGAAAAATCTGCTGCAAATCTTTGGTGGTCAGAATCTCGGGATAGCTTTCAAACATATATAAAACACTCCTTAAAACGCCTGTGCTAAATCGGTTTGTTCAGATGAAATGAGACGGGGTTCCCTATTATGTGGGTTCTTGAATGGGAGAGGATAACGAGCAGGATCAAGGACTATGAAGCCGTTTAAATATTCTTCCATTGTGTATTCATGGACGCTGCCATCTTTATGATAATCTCTGACGGTCTGGATTCTGCGTAATAATGCGTTCCAAGTTTCTTTGTCACTCGATTGAACATTTGGGTATTGCTCATATAATGGGATATTGCTTATAATGTACACAGTGGTAAAACAAGCCACCTTGTTTGCATAGCGGCATCGTAATTCCAAAGGATAGCCGTCCAAAATATTGAGCATTTCAGAAATCTTTAATTGACTTCGGAACTCGTCCAGCACAAGAACCTCTTGACCTGCATAGGAATCAAAGGGGTGTTCATAGTCAGTCACCCGGTATACAGCTTCATATCCGTTTTCTTCCATGACGGTTCGTGTTTTTCCTGTGCCGGTGGCCCCTGATATATATACAACCTTCATTGTGCGGAAGGTGTTCTTATATTGCTCCTGTCGAATTGTTGCACGAGCACGGTCTATATCGGTTAAGCGGGTCATAAATATGGGGCAGCGTTCCAGAATCTCATAGTTGGAAAGACCGTCTTTCACATAGTCGTAGAGCAGCGCCAAGTCACTTCGTTCCCCCTGTCTTTCTTTTGGCATCTCACCCCACTCAAAAAAGGTATCAGGAATAGAAGTGTCTTTCTTTGGATCATTTTCCCACTTTCCTTCTTTTTTAATGTAATCACGATTCTCTTGGGATGTGCCAATAGTGCGCTCAATATGAGCAGAAGGGAAACGCTTTTTCAGGGTGCTAAAACGAATCGGAACATCCGAGGCTAAATAGATGTGAACATGCTTCGTTTTTGTTTCCAGCCCGATCTCATAAGCAAAGCAGAAATACAGAAGTGAATTGAAAGTAAAAACTTTCTGTTTAATGATTTCGGGAGTCATGCTATACTGGTCAGGGTTGTTGATGGTCAACTGCCACTTTCGGCCCTGTTCATTTTTGTTATTTGCCATACCTGTTTAAAGTCCCCCTTGTGGGTGGTTCTGGGTTGTTTGGTTGTTGCTGGTTAAATGGGAACTAGCAGTAGTTTTGCTACTGCTACATAAGTCACCAAGGGTAATACTAGCCTTGGCGACCCTGGGCGCTTCGCACCCAGGCACCGGGGGCTTTTGCCGGCCTTTTGGCTTCGCCACCGGCCAGCAAGCCCCCGGTGATGACGGATCAGTTCAAAGCCTCTTGAATGGCCCGCTCCATCTTGGCCATATCCTGAATGGGTAGAGTGTGAATCCGCATGCGGGAATCGGGCGAACCGTTCACCAGCACATGGCCCATGCCGGGATAAGGGCAGGCCCCCAGTTTTGATTTATCCAGTGAAAACATGTCGCAGGTCTCCTTGGAAAGTTCGCCCAGCAGCATAACCAATCCCAAGTTGTCACGGGCACCGGCTGTCCATGTGCTGGCATCTGCACGCTGTACTCCGGCCAAAGAGTACATATTTTGCGAGCGAGACAACATATAAATGGTGCTCAACCGGGAACGGAATAGATCAGCGTTTTTCTTGTCCAGATATGTAACAAGAGCGGCCAGTTCGTCAATGTAAAGCAGCCACGGCGTTTTGGGGATGGTTCGCACGGCCTGCCGGTCAACCATCTCTTTCAAGAACATCTCCAAACCCTCGGAGCAGCGATCCATGGAATAATACCGTTTGCCCTCGCTAAAGCCGAACTCGCCTTTGAAGTCAAGCAGGGTCAGTTTTGCATCCGGGTAGGCTTGCAGAAAATTGTAAATCCAGCTGCGGGCAGCGTAGGACTTGCCGGAGCCGGTGCGCCCTGCGATCAAGCAGTGAGGGTACATCGTGGGGTAATGATAAACAGTGTTCCCTCGTCCGTTCAGGCCCATTGTTGAAGTTGTAGCGATGGCAATTTTATTTTTTGTGTTCATAGCCATAAATCGGCATCCTCCTGTGAGATCAGGTTACATTGGCGAAGGGGAGCAAAATTCCTGTCGGTGATTTTTAATACAATCTGAGGTAAAACCGCACCGTCCAGTATGTCGACCGACTTAACGGTAAAACGGGCGGAACCATCGGCTAAAAGAATGTTTTTCAAGGAGCAATAATTCAAGAGCGCTTCATTGATCGGCTCACGCAGGCTTTCCCACAGCAGATAGAACGATTGTGAGTTGAAAGACTGCAAGCCGATAGTCAGCGTGTGGACAAGGCCCGCTTGGGTTTGCTCGCTCTCGATGTGGCGGGCCAGATAGGCCAGAGACGCCACCAGCGGCACAGCCTGAATCCCCAGTATGTCCCGCTGCTGTTTGCAAAAAAGCCATTGCACAAACTCGGCTGCTTCCCGCTGGCTCTGCTGAAAGGCGGCTATCTGCTCAACCTGCTGCCGCTGTGTGACCTGCCTGCTTTTGTCCACGATAGCCCATACAGCGAGCGCAAGGCAGACCACTGGTGGCAACCACAAGCGGGCGGTGAAGAACAGAGCGGCAAGCACAATCAGGGTTGTTGCGGCGACGACACAGCAAAGACGAACCCGGCCTAAAGTGGACGCATCATGCCACCTCATTTTGATGGTGGAAATGAGCCGGGCCATCACAAGTATTCATCCATTTCCGTGATCTGGACAGCCTCGGCAATGGCCGAAAACCCGCTGTTGATGCTGCCTTTCTCTGTGCGGAAAGCGTAAGGTTTCGCCACGAGCTTTTCAAAGGTGGCTGAATATCCCTTGCCCTCTTCGATAGACTTGTAGGCGGTCGAGCTAGGAACTTTAACAGTTAAATTCGCATAGCCGCGAGTAGGGATTACGATTGAAACGGCCGCACCAGCCGGATTTTTTCGTTCGGTATCATCATAGTTAAAATACGGTTTCACGCCCTGAACTGGCAGCGGCTTATCAGTGCGGAGGATTTCGGCAGCGGTAAAAATGTAGTTGTTGAAGGACATAGTGTGTGACCTCATTTCAAAATTTTGATAAAGCGTGGATGATCGGACGGGCAGGTAATCATGTTTTCATGGGGGGTCATCTCCTTTCGGTGTGCTTTTATTCTACTCTTTTCGAAAGCCAACAAACATTGAGAAATTCAAAAATAAACCCGCACTTTTTCGGGAAAAATTAGTGGTAAAAATTGGTTATTTGATTGATTTCTGTTTGTTGATCTGTAAATATTCTAGCACTAGAAGGTGATATTAATATTTGAGGAAAGCAACATAGAACAACAATAAAATTCAGTAAAACCGGAGGTTTAATCTATGAAAGGGAATGTTTCTTGGAATCATCCACAGAAAATTGAGTATGGGGCAAATGATGTTACATGGAAAGTGACAGCATTAAGCAGCCCGAAAGAATATGAAACCTATGTATCACGCCTGCGGTGGATCTGTTATGCTACGGTGATGGAGCAGTGTCAGGCAGTAATATTACATACTACCATATTAGATCGTCTCATCTCGGCCTATAGAATTGGATTACCTCAGTATAAAAAAGCCGGTGGTAAGGCACCAAGCAAGTTGGATATTGATAAAGAGCTATTGAATGGTGTGTATGACAAACGAGGGATTACCACCAATAAAATGGATGCTATTTTTTCTAAAGTTCATAAGGCAGCAGAAAAACTTGAACAAGATGCAATAACATTGTCACAGGAACTTTTCAGAGAAATGGGAAAATATAACCCCGCAAAGTGGGCACGAGAAGATTACAAGGAACCAGAGTTTACAACAGTTAAATGGAATGATTTACTGGAAGTTGTGGCAATCGAAGAGGTTCTGTTTGCGTACATTCCAGGCTATATGGAACTTAACCGAAACAATCGGGCGAATTTAGAAAAATATAAAGGCATCATCTACACATATCTAAGACCATTCACCGCAGATAGTAAAATGTCTCTGAAAAACATAAGAGAGAAACGATATGACAAAATAAAGAAAGAAATCCAAGGATTTATAAAACCTTCTTTCATCAAAGCGTTAGAGGCCATAACTCAGAATAGCAGCATAGGGAAACAAATCTTTGACGGCCAAATGGATAAGACAATCTCTATAAAAAATATCTCTGCGCTGATTGCAGTTTATGGGCAATCAACAGATGAACAGAAGATAAGCTGGATGGGCTTGCATGCTTTGCCTGTATTTTTGGTACATGCCAGCCAAGAAGCATTTGAAGAAGTGTTCCCTCGCTTGCAAGTGTATAAGGAAGATGACTTGACCCCATTCATTAACAGCCGATATTACAGTAAGCTGCTTATGCCTCATAGGGAACTATGGGAAAGAAGATTGCTGGAATACGCATATACTTCTTATATTGGAAATAAGGAACCCCGCAATCATGTAGTTATGGGTGAAATGATTTTTGGTGCTTTGCTGGGAAATGAGCTGGGAAAATCTAAGCGCATGAAAGCAAAGATAAGGAAAGCCAAAAAAGAACAGGAACCATTAGAGCAAGAGAACGAGGATGAAGCAGAACGGGTTCGTGAATATCTGCTTCCTGAACTATACGAAGAATACCCAGAGCTTAAAGAATACCTTTATGAATTGGTAGACGGAGATGTTGAGTTAACGCAGATGCTGAATCTATAAAAAAAGATGCTTCGGTAGCACCAGGAAAAGGGCTGTCGAAGCATCTTTTTTATTAATGTATAAATGGGTAATAAATGGTATTGTCTCGTTGGTTTTATTATGGTAAAATGAGGCCGGTGAATACCAGCGAACATAAGGAGAGATTGGAATATGAAACGAAAGATCGGATTGGCTTTAGCTGTGATTCTGGTGGGAGTATTTGTGGTGGTTTATGCTCAGGCAAAAGGAGAAAAGGTGGAGCCTGCCTCTACTCCTGTTTCTTCTTCTATCTCTGCATCTTCTGCCCCGGTAGCAACAGAAGAACCGGCAGCAAGCACGGAACCTACTGCCGGTGATGGTGTTGAAGATGAGCCTGTTGAACAGGTAACTGAAGAGGGTCCCACCAACGAAGGAGCTACATACGAATCCGATGCAGAACAACAGACATCGTATTCCGCAGAGAAGGAACGTCTAACTCAAAAACTCATGGATTTAGGTATGACTCGCGAAGAAGCTGAGCAGGCTATGTCAGAGTCTGCAGAGCGTGGTCAACAGGCCCAAGATCAACAGAATCAAACCATCCAAGAGCGCCAGGAGGAAGAGGCTGCCCGCATGGAACAGGAAAAACAGCAGGCTGATAAGGAATATGATGAGTTCTGTATGGAACATTATGGAACTACTGGTGATCATTGGGATAGTATGACATTTGAGGAAAAGGGTGCTTGGATGGAATCTCACCCCATGAATTAATAATCAGGAGGCTAGTATGCTAAAACGACTTATTTCAAGCTTGCTTGGGCTTGTTATGGTCATGACAGTTTTTGCAGTCCCTATCTTTGCAGATTTTCAGCTGTCTGACTCTGAAATGGCATACACCCAAGCAAGTTCAGATACTGTAACTAACGCCTGGCGCTATCGGTCAGGAGGATTTGGTTATCTGTTCAACTGCGTTGGGCGTTTACATATATAAGTTGTTAAAATAGTTGAAGATGTTTCATAAAATCTTCACTGTCACTGTCATAATCAAAATACCCATATTGGGGATAATCAATCACTATAATGATGTTTCCATCTGTGTGCTGTTCGGCCTGCAATAATGCCTTGTGAGAAGCAATTATAAAGTATTGCTCAAAGGTGTGAGGGTCTGGATGGTAGGCTGCATGAAGTGTGCGGGAATCATCCCTTACCAGCTCGAAGAGAAGCTGCTTGTTTGCTTGCCGGTCAGAACCTCGGCGAGAGCGGAACCGATGGTATATAGAATTGGTGGACGGTGAAAACATAAATCCTCCTGAATAATAGAAAACCCACAAAAGAATATTGGATCACCGTTTGTGAACCAATATTTTTTGCGGGTGAAAGTGTACCTGTTCTTCTGCAAACTGCCGCTGATGTTCTACCCTGACTTCTACCATTCTTCTAAAAACAAGGGTAGAATCACATGAAATCCTATGATAACAGCCGGGCTTTCCTGATAATGGATAATCTTTGTAAAACGGCTTCACAAGCGGGTTTAGGCGGTATTAGACCTAGCTAAACAAGTATGGATGAATGTTGCCTTGATGCCTTTCAGGTTCTAGTGGTAGCGATACCGTGGGGGTTCAAGTCCCTTCATCCGCACCAAAAATCCCGAATGTGAAAGCATTCGGGATTTTTTCTTTTCAGTGATGAAAGACCCGGTTGTCTGACCGGGTCTTTTTCTGTTGTTTCGCAGGCAGGGCGGGAAAAACCCAAAGGGGATTGTGTCGTTTGCCGGAATGGATTATGATAGAGGAAATGCGTACAAAACAGGGCAGCAAAGGCGAAAAAACTTTCTGCCCAAAACAGGAGGGAACGAACCGTGGAACGGAACAAGCTGCTGGAGCCTGCTTTGCCTGCCCGGCTGGAGCTGGCGGAGCGGCCGGAGGAGCTGGTGGATATGGCGCTGGTCCGGGGCGATGCGCTCACCGGCTGGCAGATCGTGAGGGCAGACCTGACCGGCATGGATATGAACGAGCTGGAGGTGCAGGGCTGCTTGTTTCAGGGCTGCCGGTTTACCGGGGCCAACTGGCACGGGGCCCGGTTTGCGGATGTGGTGTTCCGGAATTGCGAGTGCTCGGCGCTGCAGGCGGAGGATGCGGATTTCTGCCGCTGCCGGTTTGAAAACACCAAAGCCATGGGGGCCAGC
This sequence comes from Gemmiger sp. An194, assembly GCF_002160145.1. Classification (GTDB taxonomy): domain Bacteria; phylum Bacillota; class Clostridia; order Oscillospirales; family Ruminococcaceae; genus Allofournierella. The sequence continues at coordinate 7,025 of NZ_NFKA01000034.1, forward strand.
TTCGCAGGCAGCCGCCTGGCTCATGTCCGGCTGGAGAACAGCAATTTCCGGCAGGCCAACCTGACCGGCGCACTGCTCCAGCAGGTTTTGTGGAAGCAGACCGATCTGAGCGAGGCTTTTCTGGCCCAGTGCAAACACAAGAGCCTCGCATTCCGGGAGTGTACCCTGATGAGCACCAGCTTTTTCGGCACCCTTCTGAACGGGCTGGACTTCACCGACAGCCGTATGGAGGGCATCGTGGTCAGTGATACCGGCAAGGAGCTGCGGGGTGCGATTGTGAATGTGAGTCAAGCGGCGGACCTGGCCCGGGTGCTGGGTCTCGTTATCCGTTGAACAGGAAAAAGAGGAGGAAATACAAATGGCAAAGCAGGTGGATCTGCTGCGGGGCAGCATCCTGAAAAGCCTCACCGCGCTGGCACTGCCCATCATGGGCTCCCAGCTGGTGCAGATGGCGTACAATTTGGTGGATATGATCTGGATCGGTCGGGTAGGTGCGGGGGCAGTGGCCGCCGTGGGCGCGGCCGGTATGTTTATGTGGCTGTCAAACGGGCTTGCGATTCTGGGCAAGACCGGCGGTCAGGTGCTGGTGGCTCAGCGCCTGGGCGCGGGCGACAAGCCGGCAGCTGCCCGCTATGCAGCCGCAGCCATTCAGCTGGCAACGGTGATCTCGCTGCTGTATACCCTGCTGATGGTGGCGGGGGCAGGGCCGCTGATTGGCTTCTTCAAGCTGAACAGCCCCCAGGTGGCGGCTCAGGCCCGGGTGTATCTGATCATCGTGGGCCTCGGTATGTTCTTTTCCTTTTTGAATCAGGTGCTTATCGCCGTGGTCAACGCCACCGGCAACAGCCATACCCCCTTCCTGGCCATGTGCTGCGGCCTGGGACTGAATTTTGTGCTGGACCCGGTGCTCATCTTTGGCGTGGGGCCTGTACCCCGTATGGAGGTGGCGGGCGCCGCGCTGGCCACCGTGCTGGCGCAGGTGGTGGTGTTCGTGCTGCTGGTGGCCTACGCCCGGCAGGACCGCTGCCTGTTTGACCAGATGCAGCTGACCCAGCGCACCACCCCGGCGGAGCTGGCTGCGCTGGTGCGCATCAGCGGCCCGGCGGCGGTGATGAACGTGGTGTTCCCGCTGATCTCCATGTACATCGCCCGCATGGTGGCCGCCTTTGGCGACAATGCGGTGGCGGTTCAGAAGGTGGGCAGTCAGATCGAGTCCCTCAGCTGGATGACGGCGGATGGCTTTGCGGCTGCAGTAAACAGCTTCATGGGGCAGAACTACGGCGCGGGAAACCTGAAGCGGGCAAAGAAGGGCTTTGCTGCTGCCTTTGCCATGATGAGTCTGTGGGGCGTGTTCTGCAGCTGCCTGCTTATCTTCGCGGCCGGACCGATCTTCGGCTTTTTCATCCCGGAGCAGGAGGTGCTGCCCCTGGGCGTGGACTATCTGGTGATCCTGGGCTTTTCCGAGCTGTTCATGTGCTGGGAGATCCTGGTGGAGGGAGCCTACGCGGGTCTCGGCCACACTGCGCCGCCCAGCATCCTGAGCATGGTGCTGACCATGGCCCGCATCCCGATGGCAATGGTCCTGACCAGCACCGCCCTGGGCCTGAACGGCATCTGGTGGAGCATCTCCATCTCCACCATCTTCAAGGGTGTGATTCTGGTCGTTATGTTCGCGGTGTTCTGGCGCGGGCTGCAGAGGCGGCTGGAACGCGCGTAAGGGCAAAAATTAAGTGGAACGGAGCAGGCTTCCGGCAAGGTGTTCTTCGTCTTTGCCGGAAGCCTGTTCAGACCATAAAACAGGTGCAAAAAATACCCCGTCAAAAAAATTGAAAAAAATTCAAAAAACCTGTTGACAATATGGTGAAGGGATGGTATTATATTTGAGCAGCGTCTCCCAGGGAAGAACGACTAAGCGCCCGTAGCTCAGGTGGATAGAGCAACTGCCTTCTAAGCAGTGGGCCGGGGGTTCGAGTCCCTCCGGGCGCACCAAACATGTGGTGGCTATGGCGCAGTTGGCTAGCGCGCCAGATTGTGGCTCTGGAGGCCGTGGGTTCGAATCCCACTAGCCACCCCACTAAAAAAGCGAATTCGAAAGAGTTCGCTTTTTTCTATATCATCCCGCCGTTTTCGCGCGGCGTTTTTGCTGGGTTGTCGCCAAGCGGTAAGGCACGGGACTTTGACTCCCGCATGCGTGGGTTCGAATCCCGCCAACCCAACCAAAACCGGCAGGTACCATCGGGTGCCTGCCGGTTTTTTGATTTGCATCCCCCAGCGAAAAATGCCGCCCAAAAGAAAAAATAAAAAAATGAAAAAAGTGGTGGTTTAGGGGTTGCATTTTCTGTAAGGCTATGGTATTATATCTGAGCAGTAATTTGCGGCTTTAGCTCATCTGGTAGAGCGCCACCTTGCCAAGGTGGAGGTAGCGAGTTCGAGCCTCGTAAGCCGCTCCATTTTTTTGGTGCTGTGGCCAAGTGGTAAGGCAAAGGTCTGCAAAACCTTCATTCACCAGTTCAAATCTGGTCAGCACCTCCACATGGAAAGATGGCTGAGCTGGTCTAAGGCGCACGACTGGAAATCGTGTGTGGGCCATAAACCCACCGAGGGTTCGAA
>NZ_NFKA01000035.1 GCF_002160145.1 Gemmiger sp. An194
CCTACGGCAATGTGAATGCCTGGGTCAATAAGGCCCGCAAAAAGCAGGCGGAATTCGGCGTTGCAGCCCCGCCGCCCAGCGCCTCGCGAAGAACCGCCGCCACCGCCCCGCAGCCTCTCCCGGCCCATTGCCGCCAGATGCTGCAAAGCGCGAAGGACGGCGCCGCTGGCCTGCGGCGTTTTCTGGACGCGTACTGGAGCACGGAGCTTCTGTCCAGCGAGGATGAGCAGGCCCTGGAACGGCTGCTGACCGCGGCCGTGGGCTTTGTAAACGGATTGGAAGCGGGCCTTTGCGCCGCAGAAAGGGAGGGCAGCCATGCTCGTGATTCGTAAGGACCCCGGACAACCGCCTGAGCTGGTTGTGATGGAGAACACGCTGGAGGCTCTGCAGCAGGCCGTGGGCGGCTACATCGAAACGGTGAGCTTCTGTGAGGATGCCCTGGTCATCTGCAACGAAGAGGGCCTGCTGATGGGCCTGCCGTACAACTGCGATTTCCTGGGCATCTCCTTTGTCGGCCCGATCCTGATAGTAGGCGTGGACGGCGATGAAATGTGCAGCCTGGATGACGGAAATGCCGCCCTGCTTTTGCACATGCTGGGGAGGGCTGCACCATGACCAAGTACATATGCAAATGCGGGCGGGTGGTGGCCAAGAGCACAAGCGCCGACAACACCGGCAACCGGGATACCGAAAACTGCAAGGGCTGCCCGTACCTGCTGCCCTGGGGGCCTACCCAGTGGGACGCCACCCGCCACGCTATGGTGACCGATGTCAAAGGCTACGAATGCAGGATGTCACCGTCCCTGGACTATGCCACCTACTACCAGGGCGGCGGTGAAGATAAGTGTGTGCTGCACATCTACAGCCTGGATTATGACTTCCTGGACCAGGTGACCACTTGGGCAGCCAAGCAATTTCCCGACAAGGAAATCAGCTGCAGCTTTGACCGCAGCAAGATCCGCGCCGCCGAGTTTGTCGGCGGGCTTTATGGCATGTCCGTTTACCCGATGCAGAACAAGAAGGGCATGGCCGCTAAGGCTGCTCTGATCGAACGCTTCTTTGGTCCGGACGGGCACCGGCTGGATAAGACCCCGGAAGAAGAAAAAGCCCATGTCCTGGCCGCCATCGAGGCGGGCAAGGCGATGGCTCAGGAAAGGAAAGAGAACATGGATTACATCATCAGCAAACATGAGGCCACCGGCCGCCTGTATGCATATTACAAGGGCTCGTTTTGGTTTTGGGATAGCCATATACAGAGGTGGCTGCTCAGCCAGTTCGCCGAGGATCTCTACCAAGAGGAGCGCCCCAAGAGATGGAATTTTGAGCGGGAGCACTTCCTGGCTCAGACTTCCGACTTCCACCAGCTCGATGATTATGAGGTGCCTTCCTACTGCATCGAGGCCCTGCTGCAGTGCAACCCCAAGACTGCCGAGAGGGAAAACCCTACCGATGCGGCCGAAGATGCGCAGCAGTGTGCTCTTACTGCATCGGATGCGCCTACCTTGCCGTCCCCGAGTGCCAATGCCGATGCACAGCAAGGCGTCGGAGATGATTCTGAAAACCCTACTTATTCGGCTGTTGCCACTGCTGCGGCAGAGGAAACTGTGGCCGCCCCGGAACCGTCGGATTTGGCCAGTATGACGGCGGCACCTGTTGCAAAGACCAGCGCAGCGAAGACCGGTGCCGACGAAAATATTCTTGTTGGCAGTGGTGGGCTGACAGCCTTTGATTTCTCGGCGCTGGGTGACTTGGCCGAGCAGGCAGCCGAAGCGGACGAGCAGTTCAATTTGCACTATGGCCGGGCGCAGGACGAATATCTGGTATCCTGCATCTATTTGGCTCGTATTCACGAACTTACAGCAAAAGCTGGGCGATACGGCGGTGGAACTTGGACGGCTTGGTATCAGAGTAAGGGAATCAGCGAAGGCAGCGCCCGAACCATGGTGCAAAATGGAGACGGTTTTAAATCCGCAAGCGTTGCGGATTTAAAAAATCTTCCGGTTCTCACCAAGAAGGATCTTAATCTGATCGCCCGTAATGGCGTAGCGAATCAGGTGGTTGAAGCAGCCGGGGAAGGTGATTCGGACCGGATTCAGGACATTCTGAACCAGCTGAAGGCCGTCCAGACTGAGCGGGACGAAGCGCGGAAAGCCAAAGAGAAGGCCGAGCAGGAGCGCGACGCAGCCCGGGATGCGCAGGCCAATCTTTCCGCCATGGCCAACAAATTCTCCAAGCAGAGAGACGCTGCCGAACAGCGGGTAGAGGATGCCGAGCGCCGCGCCCAGGCCGCCGAGGAAGACGCGGCCGGCTGGAAGCAGGCCGGTCTCGAGATGCAGGAGCTTGTCGACCAGCGGGATGAGCGTATCCGAGAGCTGGAATCCGGTATTACCGTCGAGGCCGCTGCGGTTGATCAGGAGGAAATCGAGCGCAGGGCCAATGAGCTGTCTGAACCGCTGGTCAAGATCATTGACCAGCAGAACGAACAGATCGAGCGGATGGCATCCGGGAACACGGTGTCCGCACAGGCTTCCGTCCTGGAGCAGTATTTGCGCACTATGCAGACCTCGCTGCTGGGCAATGCACGCCGCGTGGAGCTGGCATGTTATGATGTCCGCGCTCTGGACAGTCTGGCAGAGGCGCTGCGGGAGTTTGCAGATGAGATCGATGGGCTTTTTGAGGATAGGAGCGAGGACAATGATTAATCTTTTGTCGCTGACATTACATGATTTCAAAGGCATTCGGGATGCTGGAATCAATCCCAAAGGGAATAGCATCACTGTGCGTGGCGCGAACGGGACGGGAAAATCCACCTTGATGACAGCATTCCTCTGGCTGCTCACCGGCAAGGACGCACAGGGCCGGGCCGATTACAATATTTTCCCGCTGGGGCCAGACGGCCAGCGGTTGCCTGGGTGCTTCCCGAAGGTCACCGCATGCCTGCTCTTTGAGAATGGTACCCATCTTGTGCTCACCCGGGCGTTGGCCGAAAAGTGGACCAAGCGCCGGGGCTCGGCCGAGAGTGAGTACAGCGGTGACGAAACCAAATGCACGATTGACGATGTGCCGGTCAGTGTCACCGAGTACAATCAGCGCCTTGTTACTTTGTGCTGCCCGACGTTGATTCCGGTGCTGCTCAATGCATCCTATTTCAGCGAGCAGACCAAGGACTACAAGGAGCGCCGAAAACTGCTGTTGACTTACTTCGGCGGGCTGCAGGAGATGGATGTGTTACAGGGCAGCCCCACACTGGCGCCGCTGATCCAGCTGCTGGAGGGGCATTCCGTGGATGAATATCGCCGTATCTGTGTTGAGCGCCGGAAGAAATATACCGATGCTCTGAACGCGATTCCGGCCCGCATCGACGAAAACCGTAAGCAGCTTCCGGATTCCGTGGGCGATGAAAAAGACCTTCGCGGCAAAATTGGCGAGCGGAATGTGGCCATTGCTAAGCTCCGGTATGAAATTGAGCATACCACCGAGAGTAGTGTGCAGAGAGAGGCCCAAAAGGAACTGGATCAGGTGAACGAGAAACTGGCGGTACTGCCCCGGCGGCGCAAGATGATGCAGGACCTTACCACCGGGGACTGGATCAAAGCTCACAATTCGGAAATGGAGCGGGCGCTGAAAGAAAAGCAGGATGCAGCTGCTGCCCTTCAGGAGGTGGAAGGACAGCGATCCACCCTCCTGGCGGAGAAATCCCGGCTGGAATCTGAGATTCAGGGTCTGCGCGATCAGTGGGTGGCGCGCAACAGTCGGGTGGATGCAGTGGATACGGTTTGCCCCACCTGCGGCCAGGAAATCCCCGTGGAGCAGGTGAGGGCAGCTCAAGAACGGTGCAATCTCCGCAAATCCGAGGAGCTGAGTGCCATTACGGCCAGTGCCAAGGAGAAGCAGGCCGCACTGGCCCGGTGCTGCAATTTGCTGGATGAGAACAGGCCATCGAAAGAATGTGCGCAAGTGCTCTACGCCGAGTGCTGCCGGCAGTACGATGCGATTGCCGCCGAGAAACCGCCTGAAGTGGACGGGGAAGTGATGGCCAGTCTTGACCTGGAGGAGAAACAGCTGAACGCCAGGGCCGCAGAAATTGTGGCATCTCTCCAGAATGCAGCACAGGCGGCCCAAGATGCAGGCAAGGCGCACAAAGCGGAGATTGACCGGCTGCAGGCAGAAGTGGAAGATCTTCAACGGGAGCTGGCCGGAATCCAGCGAGTGGCTGCCGTGAAAGCTCGCATTGATGAGTTGCAGCTGGAGCAAAAGCAGGCCCTGAAGGAGCTGGAAACCGCGGAGCGCGGGTTGGCCCTGTGCGATGAGTACACCCGCCAGATGGTGACGCAGCTGACGAACCGAGTCAACCAGCATTTTAATCGAGTTCGCTGGCGGCTGTTTGAGGCTCAGAAAAATGGGGGGCTCAAGGAAATTTGTGAAGCAGAGGTGGACGGTGTGCCTTATGGCAGTCTGAATACCGCGAGCAAAATGCAGGCCAATGTGGAGATTGTGCAGGCCTTCTCCATGGCTTCTGGCTATCAGCTGCCCTTGTTTTTGGATAACCGGGAAAGCGTCAGCGTTCTGGCCATCTCAGATGATATGCAGGTGATCAATTTGCAGGTGGATCCGGCGGCGGCCGTGATGACCTGTAGCGAAATGTAAAGGAGAGCATGATTATGGCAAGTGAAAAAGTCACAAAGAATGGCGAAATTGCGAAAAAGGCTGATTATCGCTCCATCATACAACGGACGGCGGATGCTCTGGTTCCCATGATGGTGAGTCAGCTGGAAGGCAATGGAGTGAAACCAGATGACTACCAGAAACAGTGCATGATGAACGCGATCGCGGTCATCAACGAAGTGGCCATGGAAGATAAGCAGAACCCTATAACGGTCAATGATGTGGACCGTGTAACTCTGTCTGAAATTCTTCAGCAGGTGGCCACTCTGCGCTTGAATGCCTTCAGCCAGCCCCGCGAGTGCTATTTCATGACCCGGAAGAAGAAAGACCGGGAAGGGAAGTGGCTCACAACGGTGGAAATGGGCATTGAAGGAGATGGAAATGACGCGATCCTGCGGAACTTCGGACATGGGGTGGATGAGGTATACCCCTTCTGGGCCGTGAGAGAAGATGATGAGTTTACTTATCCGGTACACAGGGGCATTGATGTGGAACCTCCGGTATGGAAACCGTGTGGCAAAGGCAAATATGTTCGAGTTGTCTACCCGATTCGCTTTAAAGATGGCACGGTGCAGTATTTTATCGGTGAGCGGGAGGATGTCCGGGTGAACCTTGTGGCCCACATTTCCAACAATCTGATGAACGAGACTTTTGGTATCGTAGAGAGCCGCTACAAGGCCACTGTGGAACAGAAACAGCAGATCGATGCAAAGAAGTCTGAACTGAAGGCATTGATGGACGGCAAGGACATTGACCAGATCCTCGATGTTCCGGAACTGCAGCCGTATATCTCCCCCGCCTGGCGTGAGGGGAGCCGCGAACGGATGATTCTGCGCAAGATGCGGAACAACTGCATAAAGCCCATCCCCAAGGACTTCTCCAACAGCCTTGCGCTGTCCATGTACAACAATAGCATGATCGCTGAGGATGGAGCCGTTTATAGCCAGCCACTGGATGGTGAGTATCGTGAAATCCAAGATCCTGCGGCATATATCGCAGCACCAGAAGAGTCGCAGGCGGTGCTCCAGCAACCGGCCCGTCAGGATCCTCAGCCGGAGGCCGCGCAGCCTACCGGAGCGGTCGAAAAGGCAAATCCGGCTCCTCAGTCCAATGTGGCGCCGTTTTGATAGGGGGCACAGCATGTGAAAATCAAGACGTTGGCAACAGGGAGCACCGGTAACGCCTATCTGGTGGACGATGGTTGCACCGTGCTGTTGCTGGAATGCGGCATCCCATTGAGAGAGCTGATGCGCCGTAGCAAATACTCTCTTTCCTGTGTGTCTGCCTGCCTGATTACCCACGAGCATGGGGACCATGCCAGGGCTGTAAAGCAGCTGATTGGCCTCGGTATTCCAATTTGGTGCAGCAAAGGGACGGCGACGGCGCTGAAAATCGATGGTGAACCTGTGGTGCATTCGGAAATGCGCGCAGGTCATGTAGTGAAGATTGAGACCATGGCTATCATGCCCATCGCAGTGGAGCACGATGCTGCTGAGCCTTTGGGATGGTTGATCTACTCCGAAGCCAGCAGTCAGCGACTGGTGTTCCTCACGGACACAAGGATTGCTGATGTTTCGCTGCCGGCAGTTCACCACATTATGGTGGAGTGTAATCACATGGGGTTGGATAGCATGGGGCAGACCAATGCATACCACGCGGATCGAGTGGTCCGTAACCACATGAGTCTGGATGATTGCATCCGATTTCTCATGCGTCAGGATCTCAGCCAGGTGCAGGATATCAGGCTTATCCATATCAGTAACAGCCACGGGGACCCCATGGCAATGCGCAATGCTGTGGCTGCAGCAACCGGTCGGCAGGTAATCATTACCGGCCAAGAATGACAGGAGGTTAATATGGCAACCGATATCGTATCCGTACAGTTTATGAGCACCGCCCGCCCCGGTGAGTTTGTGGGGCGGGATTATACTTACTACGCCGATCAGGAGCTGCATGTGGGTGACTGTGTAGCAGTACCGTCCAAATTCGGCGAGAGTCTGGCCCGGGTGACTGCTGTTGGTATCCCTGAGTATCGGGTTGATCCCAAGATTTTACCGGTGCTCCGGCACATCACTGGCAGTCCGGTTAAGGCTCCCAAGCCGCTCAAGAGCGAAACCCCTGAGCAGTTGTCCATCGAATAAAGATAACAGGAGGACTGGCCAGATGGCGATGTGCTATGTTCAGATGTACTTTTCTTATCTCGAGCCGCTGGCCGATCTGACGGAC
>NZ_NFKA01000036.1 GCF_002160145.1 Gemmiger sp. An194
AAAGGAGGTTCTTTTTTTACCGTTTCAACGCTCGTGCTCTTCTCGTCCACAAGCATAGCTTGTGGTTTTCTAGTTAAGAAAAAAACGGCCTGCCCGGTTTGTTTGGGCAGGCCGCAATCTTTATGCAGTTTGTGATGTTTCCGTTTCTTTGGCTTTCCGCTTTTCCTGCCGGTAGAACTTCTCCCGGCAGGCGGGTTTGCAAAATTTAGCGTTGGGGCGGACAGACTGGAACGGCTCTCCGCAGCACTGGCATACCAGCTGGTACGGTTCACCCGGAACGATCAGCCCCTCGGCAATCTTCTGTTTGCGCTCCTTCTGGCGCAGATATTTTTCATGGTCACGGATGCGCTTCTGGCGGCGCTTTTCCTCCGCAGCCAGTTCTTCCTCGGTGGGTTCGGGCATGGGCACTTCAAACTTCCCGATAAAGTTCAGGTAAATCTCGATTTCCTGAACCCGTTCCCCGGTGCTTCTGTCCGGAGCATGGACCAGAATTTTCTCCACAAATTCATGGATCATGGGTGCGGTCAGCTCGGTGAAATCCGTATATTTCTGTGCCAGCGTTAGAAAGTGGCTGGCACGGTCGGTGTCCTCGTGAAACTGGTCCAGCTGTGCCTGCTCGGAGGCAAGCAGCTGTTCCAGCTCGGCCTGTTCCTTTTCATACTCGGCACACAGCAACTCGAACCGTTTTTCCTCCAACTTGCCCATGGCATAGGTTTCGTACAGCTTTTTAATCAGCACATCCAGCTCGACGCTGCGCTTGCGCTCCTTGGCGACCTTGCGTTTCAGCTCCTTGGCCGCTTCCTGCTGGCGAACCTGTGAAATGCTGCGAACCTTCTGAATGAATTCCTCCTTGTTCTGGATGGCATAGCTGGCGGTGGTACGGATCGTTTCCAGAATCAGGGCATTCAGAGCCTTAGTGCTGACCGTGTGGGAAAAACACATCTGCGTTTCTCGCTCAAAGGTCAGGGTGTAGGTGGAGCAGTTATAAAAGTCGGTTCCATACTCCCGCCCGTCCTTTTTGCGTTTGCCCCGGTGGTTATACATCTTGGCTCCGCAGTCGGCACAGAACACAAGGCCGGTCAGGGGATTGGCGACGCCGGTGGTATCTGTCCGGCGCACCGTCCGCTTCACCTGCTGGCCGAGCTGCCAGGTTTCCGGGTCAACAATGGCCTCGTGGGTGTTCTCGAAAATCAGCCAATCGGACGGGTCATTTTTTACCCGCTTATCCCGGTAGGACTTCTTAGAAGAACGGAAATTGACAGTGTGCCCCATATACTCCGGCTTGGTCAGCATGGAACTGACTGTGAAGCCGTACCAGTCATAGGGGCGGCTGGTGTCCACGATGTTCTTCCGGCTGCCTCTGCCGTTGCGGGCCAGATAATAGGCGGGGCACTCCACCTTTTCCCGTGTGAGTATCTTGGAAATCTCATGGGGGCCGTGCCCCTCCACCGCAAGCCGGAAGATCCGCCGCACCACGGCGGCGGCTTCCTCGTCCACCAGCCAGTGGTCCTTGTCCGACCGGTCTTTTTTGTAGCCATAGATGGCGTTGTTGGTGGTAGGCTTGCCCGCCTTGCCCTTGACACGGTACGCTGCCGAAACCTTTTTGGACTGGTCACGCAGATACCATTCGTTCATGATGTTGAGAAAGGGAGCAAACTCGCCGCTGTCCTGTTCCTCGCTGTCAATGTTATTGGCGACAGCTACAAAATGAACCCCATTCTGCCGGAACATTACCTCGGTATAAAAGCCGGTTTGCAGGTAGTTTCTACCGATCCGACTTAGGTCCTTACACAGCAGGTGGGCCACCTTTCCCGCCTCGATGTCCGCCACAAGGCGCTTCCATGCGGGACGGTCAAAGTTACCGCCGGACCACCCATCGTCTGTGTAGTGGACGATATTGGTGTAGCCCCGCTGTGCTGCATAGCTTTTGAGATAACGTTTCTGGTTCAGAATGGAGTTCGAGTCGCCCGTGAGGTCATCGTCACGGGACAGGCGCTCATAGAGCGCAGTGATTTTTTCTTCTGTCTGTCTGTTTGCCATATCAGGCGCTCCTCTCAGACGGACGACTCATTTGTGGCAGTTCCATTATACCACATTCCGGCTGGTTTGCCAGCCCGTCGTTGCGGATCAGCCGCAAAATTTTATCCTCCATCGTTTCCTCGGCGGTTTCACTGAGGTAGACACGAACTTTATAGGTGGTGTTGCCAATGTGCCGGGTCAGAAACACGGCGTTTTTATCTGCCATAGAACCTCTCTTTCTTGCGCTTTCGGCGCATCCGGTGTATACTGTTGTTATAGTTCCGTTACTTGTAACCTTCAATTGTGTTACTTCCTTTTTGTGTCAAGCCTGAACATGGCGAAAGCCCCCTTTCTCCTGCGTGAAAAAGCAAATGTAATCCAAGTAACTTGTTTTTAGATTACTCTTTCACTAATAGGAGAAATCCGGGGTGCAAAACGGAACCATTTTTGAAAAACCGCAAAATATTTTTTTGAAAAGAGGTGGAGTCATGGCGTATCTGTCTGATGACGAGCTTCTGGATACCGAGGGTGGCTTCACCGGATGGGACGATGAGACAGGCACTGGTGCAACGGAGGAAACGCTGGAACAGGCGCTTGCGGAAGAACGTCTGGCCGAGCTGGAAAATGAGCTGGAGCAGGACGAACATCCCATCGACTATGAAGCGGAGCTGGAGGACGAGGAGGAAGAAGCTGCCCCGGTCAGTGATAAACGGCTCAAACGGGAGATGCGGGCCGAGGCCATACGGCGGCTGGAGGAAGCCGCCCGCACGGAGAAGGATTTCCGGGCCGTGGTGGAGGAATGGAACAAGCTGGACCGGAACCGGGAGCGCCGGGAACGGGACCATGAAAACCTCCGTGGAGATGTGCCGCTGGAATATCAGGCGGTGCCGGAACCGAAGCTCATTCCCCGATGGATGAACAACCCTGCATACCGGCAGCTGATGGCCGGAAACTTTCTGGACATCCTGTTTGACTGCCCCTATGAGATGCACAACCTGACCGCCGATGCCTTTGTTTCCCGCATGGTGGAGGAACTGAGCGAGGAACACAAGGAAGTTCTATATTTTCTCTCTTTGCGGCTGTACAGCACCACCCGGCTTGCCGCTGTGCGTGGGCAGTCTGACCGCAACATCCGCAAGCTGCGGAAAACCATCCACAAGAAATTGCAGCGCCAGATGTATGACCATCTGTGCGGCAAGCAGGAGCATGGCGGCAGTTTGACCTTGCGGGAGCGCCAGTTTTTGGAGGAATACTCGAAAATCGCAAGAAAACAGGGTAAGGATGCTGTGATCCGGCGGGAGAACAAGACTAAGCGCAGAAAAAAGAAAAACCGCCCCTGATAATTGGGACGATTAAGGAGAAAGGGCGTGTATGATGAAAAATTTGTTTGAACAGTCCCGTTCCCACTGGGTGCGGTACGATCATTACGAGCTGAAAACAGCGGAAGATGGCAAGCGGTATATCACCCCCGGCAAGAGCGCAAAGCCGGATGTCTACAATCCGCTGAAAGAGGTCCCCAACATTGTGCTGGATGCGCTGAATGTGGGGATGCTGATGATGGGGCGCAAGCCGGAAGCAGAAGTGGAAAAGGCGATCATGGAGTTTATCACCCGGTACGGCCTGCTGGGGCTGATGACCGCTCTGCCCACCACGCCGTCCTTTATGGACTATGAGGCGGTGTACCTGCCGAAAAACCATTTTATCAAGGAAGAATCCATGGCGGCAGACAAATATCTGTCTCTGTTTTACCCCTTTGACCAGCCGGACTTGGTGAAGAAGGGCATTGAATCTACCTGGAATGTATCCGGGGACCGGACGATGATTGCCCTGACCATGACCTTCATGGACGAGCCGAAGGCGAAAAACATGAGCTTCCAGCGGGAATATGCGGAACCCTACGAGTGGGTTGCTCAACAGTTCAAGGACTGGGCCTTTACGCTGACCACCGCCTTTTTCTACTACAATGACTATGATTTCATGGGCGAGGACGAACGGGGGCTGCACCGCAAGGCCATGGCCGCATTTGGCGGGATCGCCCCCAGCTACCACATCGAGCTGCTGGATAAACCCACCATTTACTGGGATTTTCACTCACTGCTGCTGGGTATTCAGATGATGTTCAGCTTCATGCTGGTGGACGGCGACCAGCCCCTGCGCCTGTGTAAGCACTGCCAGAAGGTGTTCCTGGGCAGCCGATCCAACGCTGCCTTTTGCAGTCCACGGTGCAAGAACCAGTACAATGTCTACAAGAGCCGTTCTAAAAAGGGCGGAAATGAGGAGGAATGATACGCTATGGAAATTCTGAAACTCAGGGAACACAGCGAACTGGCATCGGAGGCCGCAGAGTGGTTTCATTCCAAGTGGGATATTCCAGTTGAAGAATATGCGGGAAGCATACAGGAGTGCTTGACGGGCAAAAGCATTGTTCCGCAGTGGTATGTTGCAGTCGAGAATCAGCAGATTATTGGTGGTATTGGGGTCATCGAAAACGATTTTCATAACCGCAAGGATTTGACGCCAAATGTCTGCGCGGTATATGTTGAGGAAAACTACCGTTGTCAGGGAATTGCAGGAAAGCTGCTGGAATATGTTTGTGAGGATATGCGTTCATTTGGCCTGGAAACCTTATATCTCATTACAGACCACACAGGCTTCTATGAGCGCTACGGATGGAAGTTCCTGTGTATGGCGCAGGGCGATGGTGAGGTAGATTTGTCGAGGATGTATGTTTATGATTTGAAATAGAAACGGTTATCGTTAAAAATTAGACATTTGGAGAGACCCGATAAATCATTTTGCGTTCGATTGGAGCGGCATTTATTGGAATCCAGAATTTGAAAATAAAGTAAACACCAAAGGGAGCTGCATGGATAATAGAAATGGAGATTATATATAAAAACTTACAAGAGAATGAGATAAGCCGAGAGCTATTTAGACATTTTGTACGGCATCAAACTGTTGTTAAATGTAGGCGAAAAGAAAACGGAAAATGGATTATCAAAGATGATCCGTTTATTGACGATTGGAGCGAAGCGGATTATAAATTCCTGGTTTCCTGCCTGAGAAACACAGCAGCAACAGGTGGATTGGTATATGCTGCTTTCTGCGAAGGGGTGTTGAAAGGTTTCGTGTCAGTTGAACCGAAACTTTTTGGGGGAAATCACAGATACCTTGACCTCTCAAGTATCCATGTGTCAGAGGATATGCGAGGAAAAGGGGTTGGCACTGCACTGTTTCGAGCAGCGAAAGAATGGGCAAAGGCACATGGAGCAAAAAAGTTGTACATCTCAGCCCATTCAGCCGTTGAAAGCCAGGCATTCTATCACAAAATGGGCTGTGCAGAGGCGGCTGTCTACAATCAGTCTCATGTAGAAACCGAGCCGTATGACTGCCAGTTGGAATGTAAAGTATGTGAGGATGACAGTTGATGAAAATAAGCAAAATTGAGGATAATAAAAAGAGATACATGAGCCTGCTTTTTCTTGCGGACGAGCAGGAAGATATGATCGACCGGTATCTTGAAAAAGGTACGATGTATGTTTTGGAGGAAAATGGCGTAAAAGCGGAATGTGTTGTTACTGACGAAGGCAGCAAAGTTCTTGAAATCAAGAATATTGCTGTTCTGCCGGAATGCCAGCGCATGGGCTACGGAAAACGGATGATTGAGTTTATTGAGCAGACATACCGTGATAATTTTCGTATTCTTCGTGTGGGGACGGGTGACAGTCAGCTGACGCTCCCTTTTTATAAGAAATGCGGTTTTATAGAAAGCCATCGTATCAAAAACTTTTTCACGGACAATTATGATCATCCTATCTTTGAATGCGGCGTTCAGCTTATTGATATGGTATATTTGGAAAAGAACTTACTATGGGAATCCAATACGATTCATCGAAAGAAGTAAATGGAATACCTGGCATTTTGTAAATGAATTACAAAATACAATCCAAACTTACCAAAACGATATGGAGGTGACGAGGAATGAGCGAGGAACAGGGGCTGACCCCGTATGAAACCAGAGAAATCCTCTTTTACAAAACCGAAAACGGAGAGGTGCGGGTGGAAATCCTGCTCTTTCAGGAAAATCTCTGGCTGACACAGGCAAAAATGGCCGAGCTGTTTGAGGTACAGAAAGCGGCCATTTCCAAGCATCTGAAAAACATTTTTGAATCCGGCGAACTGAACGAGGATTCAGTTGTTTCCAAAATGGAAACAACTGCGGCGGACGGAAAACGGTATCAGACCAACTATTATAATCTGGACGCCATCATCGCTGTGGGGTATCGAGTGAACTCCAAAAAGGCGACCATGTTCCGCATTTGGGCGAACCGGGTGTTGAAAGAGTTCATAATCAAGGGTTATGTGATGGATGACGCACGGCTGCGGGAGCCGGAAAACTTTTTCGGCAAGGATTATTTCGAGGAACAACTGGAGCGTATCCGGGACATCCGGGCCAGCGAGAGAAGGTTCTACCAGAAAATCACGGACATCTATTCCCAGTGCAGCGCTGACTACGATGTGGAAAGCCCCATCACAAAGGAGTTTTTCGCAACGGTGCAGAATAAGCTCCACTATGC
>NZ_NFKA01000037.1 GCF_002160145.1 Gemmiger sp. An194
CAGGCCGGTCTCGAGATGCAGGAGCTTGTCGACCAGCGGGATGAGCGTATCCGAGAGCTGGAATCCGGTATTACCGTTGAGGCCGCTGCTGTCGATCAAGAGGAAATTGATCGCCGGGCCAACGAAATTTCTGAGCCGCTGGTGAAAATCATCAACCGGCAGAATGAAGAGATTCAGCAGCTTGCGGCCGGGAATACGGTTTCTGCCCAGGCTTCTGTCCTGGAGCAGTATCTCGGGACTATGAAGGCCTCGCTGCTGGGCAATGCCCGCCGTGCAGAGCTGGCTTGTTACGATGTCGGCGCACTGGACAGCCTGGCCCAGGCGCTGCGGGAGTTCGCGGATGAGATCGATGGGCTTTTTGAGGAAGGTGAAGAAAATGAAGATCAGCAGGGCGAAACTTGACGTGGCACTGGCCCGGGCGTGCATGAATGTGAGCGATCTTTCCAGAAAAGGCATCGGACGCTCGGCGATTGAAAGAGCTGTCGCAAGCAGCGGGAGGGGCGTCACCCCAAAGACGGTGGGCAAAATCGCCCGGGCCCTGGGTGTGGATGTGACCGACTTGCTCGAATCCGAGGATGCGCATTTTGCTTCCCTCAACAAGGATATCATCGGCTACAGCGGCGCAGGCGCAAACTTCGGCATATTTGTGGCTGCAGACGATGCCCTGGACTTTGCTATGGAACGCTGCGGAGTCCAGGTTACAAATCTGGACGCGCCGGAGCTGGAGGACTTTCTGGAAATGTTTGAAGAATGGTTCTTCAGTTGCGGCTGGGTGAAGGAGGTGGCCACCGATGACCAGAGAACTGCTTGAGCGGGCCAATGCTCTGCACAATCGGAGCGTGGCGCTGAAAAAACAGCTGGATGAGCTGCACAAGGTTGAGCGCGATCCCGCACCCTTTGCCATTGTTTCCCCGGAGCAGGAGCGGGTGGTCAATCTCAATGACCTGCCCGGCAGTGTACGCAATGCCGCCTTGGATGTGCTGATCGGCGGCTTTGAGCGGGAGATCGCAGAGATGGCAAAGGCGTTTGCCGAGTTATCCACCACAGAGGAGGTACATCGCGATGAATGAATTGACAGTGAAGCTGCTGGATACGGGCGCCGCCCTTCCGCCGGTTCAGTGGAACAAGGAAGAGGTGGAGGCCTGGCTGGAGGAACAGGTAGGCCGGTACCGTGGCCGGGCCTATAACCCCGAGGACATGAAGGACGCCAAGAAAGACCGGGCGGCCGTGAACAGAATCGAGAAGGACCTGGCCGCAGCGCAGAAGGAAGTGCAGGACCGGTACAACGCTCCGGTCGTGGCATTCCTGACTGATATGAAGCGCATGCGCAGCATCGCCAAGGAAATCAGCGGCGACATTGATGTTCAAATCAAGCGGGCCGAGGAAGCCGAACGGGATCAGCGCCGGGAGCAGCTGGAGGAAATCTTCCGGGAAAACGTGGGCGATGAGCTGGCCGAGTTGCTCAGCTTTGAGCGCATCCTGGATTCCAAGTGGCTGAACAAGAGCGTTCCCATCAGCACCGCGCGCCGGTTCATGCTGGCTCGGCTGGAATCCGTGCGGGCCGGGATGGATGATCTTCGCAGTATGTGCGGCGATGACTTCCCGGATGTGCAGCGAGCCTACCTGCGAAGCCTGAACCTCAACGAGGCAATCTCCGAGTATCGCCGAATCCAGGAGGTGCGCCAGGCTCAGGCCAGGGCCGAAGCAGCCCGCAAGGCTGCCCAGGAAGCTGCCGCCGCGGCGCCGATCATCCAGCAGCCTACCGAAGAGCAGCGACAGGCCAAAGAGGACGGCCGCAAGCTGGCAGATGCGAGCCGCTGCATTACCCCGAGCGGGCAGCTTGACATGGCCGAGATCAGAGAACAGGTAGAAGCCGCAGTGCCGACCTTCACCCGCACACTGACCGCCACCTATACTGCTGAGCAGGGCAAAGCGCTGGTGAAGTTCCTGAAAGCATCCGGCATCACATTCAACCTCAGTTAATCTGTTAGTCAATCTATAGTCAATTCGTAGTTAATGTTTCAGTTAATTCAAGGAGGAAAACACCATGGCATTTGTAAGAAACAATGAGACCGTTGCCCCCGTCACTTCCCACACTGTGGGCGGTACCCAGACCATCCAGCGCGCACCGGCCGGTGCAAAGACTGGCGCGATGACCGCCAGCAAGCAGACGGACATTTTCAGTTTCGTCTCCGGCGGTGAGGACATTACCATCACGCTGGCCGACATCAAGAACTATTTCTGCGCGAACGCTACCGACCAGGAGTGCGTGCTGTTTGGCCAGCTCTGCAAGGCCAACGGCCTGAATCCCTGGCTGAAGGAAGCCTACCTCATCAAGTACGACAAGAACGCTCCGGCCGCGATGGTCACCGGCAAGGATGCGTACATGAAGCGGGCGAACGAGCACCCGGCTTTTGATGGTTATGAGGCTGGCGTGAAGGTCTACCTGCCGGACGTTGGCCAGGTGGAGTACCGCGAAGGTACGGCCTATTACGAAGATCTGGGCGAGCAGCTGATCGGCGGCTATGCCAAGGTATACCGCAAAGACCGCAGCCGCCCCTACTATGAGGAGGTTCCCCTGAAGGAGTACGACACCAAGCAGAGCAAGTGGAAGACCTCTCCGGCCACCATGATCCGCAAGGTGGCTCTGGTCCACGCGCTGCGCGAAGCCTTCCCCACCAACATCCAGGGCATGTACGACGCAGACGAGACCCCCTATGCCGCAGACTACGAGGGTAGCTTCCGGGAGATGGACGATCCCACCCCGGCCCCGTCCATGCGTGGCCGCATCGCCCCGGCGCCGGTTGCCGACCCGCTGGAAGATCTCGAAGCTGATGTGATTGAGGCGGGTGATGTGGAGTGATCTGCAACACGAAAACCGGCCTTCTGGTGGCCGGAACTGTGGCAAAGGCCCCCGAGCTGAAGCACGTTGGCCAGTACGCCAGACCGGTGCTGAAGATGTCCGTCCGGTACGCCAGTGAGAAGGATGAGGAGGGCAAGAACCGCGGGAAGTTCCTGGACGTGGACATCTGGGACAATGCGGAGGAGCTGGACGGCATGTTTGACAAGGACGATGCAGTGATTGTCACCGGCAGCGAGCTGCGCAGCCGCGAGTACAACGGCAAGACCTACCACTCCATCAGCGCCACCGGGGTTTACCCCGGGGCCGGGGTGGTGTTCCGCTGGCTTCAGCAGGTCATCAACATGATTCCGGCGGCACCTGCGGCCCCGGTCAATGCGCCTGACGGCTTTCAGCCGGTGGGTGAGCCAGCGCCTTTTGATACTGCAGAATCAATCGCCGGGCATGAATTTTACCCCGGCGAGAAGGTAGAAGACCATTTACCTGGCGCAGCCGCTCAGGCGCCGCCGTTTAAATCCAGCACAGATTTTATTGATGACGAGGCAGAAGACCTGCCGTTTTGATTGGAGGTAATGACCATGGCCTATATGGAAAAGGATAAGCTGGACGCACTGTGCCAGAAGCTCGAGAATACCTGCGAGGAGAACCACTTGAGCTACAAGCTGGTGACCCGGGACCCGATCGGCATCGTGATCCGGCCGGATATGACAATGGAGGGCCAGATTACCATGCTGGACAACCCCACCGGGTACAACGGCAAGGACAGCTCCCTGACCATTTTCTTCTCGGATGCCGGGGTGGACGAAGAATAACGGAGGACTGGCCAGATGGCGATGTGCTATGTTCAGATGTACTTTTCTTATCTCGAGCCGCTGGCCGATCTGACGGAC
>NZ_NFKA01000038.1 GCF_002160145.1 Gemmiger sp. An194
GGGTAGGCTTGCAGAAAATTGTAAATCCAGCTGCGGGCAGCGTAGGACTTGCCGGAGCCGGTGCGCCCTGCGATCAAACAATGGGGATACATGGATGGGTAATGATAAACGGTGTTTCCACGCCCATTCAAGCCCATTGTGGAAGTCGTAGCGATCGCAACTTTGTTTTTATTGTTCATAGCCATAAATCGGCATCCTCCGGTTGAATCAGGTTGTATTTTGGAAAAGGGATAAAATTTTTGTCGACGATTTTTAACACGATCTGAGGTAAAACCGCACCGTCTAAAATGTCTACAGAAGAAACGGCGAATCGGGCGGAACCATCGGTTAAAACCAGACTTTTTAGCGAGCAATAATTTACTAACGCTTCATTGATTGGCTCACGCAGGCTTTCCCAAAGCAAATAAAACGATTGTGCGTTGAAAGACTGCAAGCCGATAGTCAGCGTGTGGACAAGCCCCGCAGGGGTTTGCTCACTCGCAATGTGGCGGGCCAGATAGGCCAGCGAAGAAACCAGAGGCACGGCCTGAATCCCCAACAAATCCCGCTGTTGCTTACAAAAAAGCCACTGCGTAAACTCTGCTGCTTCCCGCTGGCTCTGCTGAAAGGCTGTTTGCTGTTCGGCCTGTTGCTGCTGTGTGACCTGCCTACTTCTGTCCACGATGGCCCACACTACAAATCCGGCACATACCATCGGCGGCAACCACAAGCGGGCGGTGAAGAACAGAAGCCAAACCACCAGCGCTCCACCTCCCGCTAATGCAGCAATTAGATATAGCCGGTGGGTGGCAGGGCTTGCGCCCCACCACCTTTTAACAACCAGAATGAGGCGCTGAATCACAGAAATTCCGCCCCCTCAGACAGCTCAACCGAATCCGCCGTTGCCGTCCACCCGCTGACAATTTCCCCTTGCGCACCCTTGAGGGCATAAGGACGAACCACAAGGCCCTTAAAAGCTGCGCTGAGCGTGATTTCATGATCTGCCTGTTCGTAGGCTGAACTTCCGGCAACCTTCACCGTCAAAGTGGCAAAGTTCCGAGCCGGGATGACCACCGAAACGAGGCTGCCCATAACTTCCTCGGAACCACGCTTCTTCCAGGGGCGGAGAGCGGTGACAGGCATCGGGGAGTTAGAGCGGAAAATTTCGGTGGCGTTGAAGGTGAAAGTGTTCAAATTGGTCATTGTGGTTACTCCTTAAAAGATAATTAGATAGGATTAAGTAAAAGGGGGGACGATTGTGGGCTAGATCATAGTGGTCATCTCCTTTCGATGGTTCTATTTTAAGGCTTTCAGAAACAAACAAACATTGAGAAACTCAAAAAATAAACTCGCACTTTTTTTGAAAAAATCAGTGGTAAAAATTGGTTATCTGATTAGTTTCTGTTTGTTGATCTGTAAATATTCTAGCACTAGAGGGTGGTTTTAATATTTGAAGAAAACAAAATAGAACAACTATAAAATTGCACAAAAACAGGAGGTTGAATTTATGAAAGATAACATTTCTTTGAATCATCCACAGAAAACTGAATATGGGGCAAATGATGTTACACTGAAAGTGACAGCATTAAGTAATCCAACGGAGTATGAAACCTATGTATCACGCCTGCGGTGGATATGCTATGCTACCGTGCGGGAACAGTGTCAGGCAGTAATATTGCATACTACCATATTGGATCGTCTTATAGCTGCCTATACGATTGGAATACCGCAGTATGAGAAAGCCGCTGATGATGCACCGGTTGAGCAAGACATTGATAAAGAGCTATTGCAGGATGTATACAAAAACCGGGGAATCACTACCAATAAAATAGATGATATTATTCTGAAAGTTCACAAAACAGCAGTGGAGCTTGAACAGAAGGCAAGAGCCTTATCTGTAGAACTTTTTGAGGAAATGGGAAAATACACCCCAGCAGAATGGGCACGAAAAGATTATCAGGAACCGGAGTTTACAACGGTTAAATGGAACGATTTACTGGAAGTTGTGGCAATGGAAGAGGTTCTATTTGCATACATTCCGGGCTACATGGAACTTAACCGAAACAATCAAGAAAACTTAGAAAAGTATAAGGAAATCATCAGCACTTATTTAAGCCCCTTTACCGCAGATAATAAAATGTCGTTGAAAAACATACGGAATAAACGATATGACAAAATAAAGAGAGAAATTCAAGGATTTATAAAACCCTCTTTCCTCAAAGCGTTGGAGGCTATAACTCAGAACAGCAGCATAGGAAAACAACTTTTTGAAAACAAGGATAAAACAATCTCTATAAAAAATATTTCTGCTTTAATTGCCGCTTATGGACAATCAGCAGACGAACAAAAGATAAGTTGGATGGGTTTGCACGCCTTGCCTGTGTTTCTGGTACACGCCAACCGCGAAGCATTTGAAGAAGTGTTTCCCCGGTTGGAAATGTATATAGAGGATGATTTGACTCCCTTCATCAATAGCCGGTATTATGGCAAATTGCTTATGCCTCATAGGGAACTATGGGAAAGAAAATTGCTGGAATACGCATATACTTCTTTTATTGGAGATAATGAACCCCGCAACCATGTAGCTATGGGTGAAATGATTTTTGGCGCTTTGCTGGGAAATGAGCTGGAAGAATCTAAGCACATGAAAGCAAAGGAGATAGATGAGGAAGAAGAGCTAGAACTAGTAGAGCAGGAAGAGGAAGAGGACGAAGCGGAACAAGTTCGTGAATATCTCCTTCCCGAACTATACCGTAAATATCCCGAACTGGAAGAATATCTTTATGAATTGGCAGATGGAGATGCCGAGTTAAGGCAGATGCTGAATCTATAAAAAAAGATGCTTCGATAGCACTAGGAAAAGGGCTGTCGAAGCATTTTGCATATAAGGTATAAATGGGTAATAAATGGTATTGTCCCTTAGATGTTATCGTGGTAAAATGAGGCCAGCGATAACAAGGAGGAATTAGGAAATGAAACGAACGATTGGGCTTGTGGTGGCTGTGATCTTGGTGGGGGCCTTTGTGGTTGCTTGTAATCAGAAGCCCACAGAACCTACTTCTACCCCTGCACCTTCTCCTACTCCCGCAGCAACAGAAGAACCGGCGACAACCCCGGAACCTTCCCCCAGCTCTCAGCCTGTCAAGCAGGTAACTGAAGAGGGTCCCACCAATGAAGGTGCCACCTATGAGTCCGATGCAGAGTTTGATCAGAAATTTAGTGCCGAAGCTGAGAAGTTCATGCAAGGTTATATGGATCGAGGCCATACTCGTGAGGAAGCTGAAGCCTGGTGGCAAGATCGTGTGGAAGCAGGCCAGCAAGTTCAGGATCAACAGAATCAAACCATCCAGGAGCGTCAGGAGGAAGAGGCTGCCCGCATGGAACAGGAAAAACAGCAGGCTGATAAGGAATATGATGAGTTCTGTATGGAACA
>NZ_NFKA01000039.1 GCF_002160145.1 Gemmiger sp. An194
ATGTTGGAGGGGAGGTGGAGGGTATTGTCCTTCTCTGCCGAAGCGGCGTTCCGGTCCATCGGTACGTCATAGCCCATTAGCCATGCTTCGCTTACGTCCAGAGCCTGAGCAAGAAGGTAAACCGCATCCTGTTTTGCCTCCCAGGCACCGCTAAGATAGCGTGAGATGCTGGATTTGCTGACGCCCGATTGTTTGGATAGTTCGCTTTGAGTCATACCCTTAGAATCCAGCCCGTCACGTAGTCGGGATTGGAATGAAGAATTTTTATCCGGCATATCTACCACCTCATTTTGTATGTGTTTATATTATATCCCTAGAATTGCGGAAAATCAACATTTTTCAAAATCGAGTTGATGAATATCAAAAAACGGTGTTGACTTTACGCAATTCGTGTGCTACACTGACCTTGTGGTTGAGAAACCGCAACCACAAGGAGGGAGGTGAGAGAAGTGCCTGAAATGAACTACAACCCGCTGCTTGGAAGGATTAAAGAGTTTGGATTGACCCAAAAAGAATGCGCAAAGATACTGGGAATTAGCGAGGGACAGCTTAGTCGGAAGCTGTCTGGCGAGTATGTTTTCCGCCAAGATGAAATCAACGGTCTGTGCAATATTCTTGATATTGATGCGCATGAAATCGGCAAATATTTTTTTTGTCCTAAGAGTTGAGAAACATCAACTGACGAAAGGAGAACCACATGAACAACTTACAGATTTTTGTTTACAGCGGCGAGCAGCTGCGCACCGTCCAGCGGCATGACGGCCTGTGGTGGGTGCTGCGGGATGTTTGCCGGGTGTTGGGACTTGCCGAACCTCATCGAGTTGCCTCTCGTCTGGATGACGATGAAAAGGGGCGTACTCAGGTGACGACCCCTGGCGGCACCCAGGAAATGACCATCATCAATGAACCCGGCCTGTACGCCGTCATCCTTCGGTCGGACAAGCCGGAGGCCAAAGCCTTCAAGCGCTGGGTGACCCACGATGTGCTGCCCAGCATCCGCAAGACTGGGGCCTATGGAATCCCGCCGGAACGGCTGGCCAAGCTGGACGAATATCAGGCAAAGCTGGATCGGAACCGCAAGCTGCTGGCGGATATTGAACGCATCACCGCTCAGGCCGGCAGGCAAGCGCACGAAGCCCGGAAATGCTATGACGAGTGGCGCAAGACGCGGGAAGGGATTCGCGACAATGTGCGCTTCTGGGAAGAGTGCATTGCCCAGGAGATCAGGCAGCTGAGCGATGCGGCAGTCCAATAAAAAAGCCCGCATAAGGCGGGCGGAAAGGAGTAGGTATGGAAGTTACTATCAATCTCAAAGGCGAGGCAAAAGAAATTGCCGTCCTCGCACTGGAACTGCAATGGCGGCAATCTGAAAAAAAGATCTTGCTGGATGGGTCGACTATTGCTGAGGTCATGCAGGAAAAGCAGCCTCCGCTTGAAGTGATCTCTGACGCATTCAAGAATGCCCTTTTGAATCCCAGTCATGATAAGCCTGGAGTATAGCAAGGGAGAATCCCACAACCAGGTTGGCAACATAGGCGCTTTGCTCTTTTGAGAAAGGGCACTCTTGGATTTCTGAGCTGATGCCGAATCTGTTGCAGTCGTAGAGCAGAGAATTTAAATCCACTTGGCGCAAAAAATCGTTGAAAGACTTATCCATTGCAATCATCACCTCCCTTCCCGCCCATTGTAGCACGGGCTGGGAGGGCAAACAAGAAAGCACCATTTTCGTGGAATCACGGAAATGGTCGGAAAGGAGGAGTAACCATGAAAATCAAAACATTCGAAGAGTGGGTCGCGGCGGTGGAGAGGGAATACGTCAAGTTTTCCACCATGCACGACTACCTGAATGTCGGCGGAGTGGCCCGACTCAATACGTTCCGGGTGCTCAGTGAGGCATCGTGCTTTGCCTCGACCGCCAGCGAGATGCTGGAACTGATCGAAGCCTATGAAGGGCTTTCCGAAGCCCCCAACGCCGCCGCCCCGGTTCGCGCACTGAAAGTGATTGCGGCACAGGAGAATGCCGAGAAAGAAGAAAAGCAGGCTTTCAGAACCGCCAAGACGATGCCCAAAGGAAATGGGCATTCAGGCAGAAAAGAGTAAACCATGCGCACCGCTGAAAAGGTCGTCGAGTATCTGGAGCGGGCTGAGCGTTACGCATGCACCCCGTTGGGGCAGCGTGACCCCGCTGAATTCAAGGCTCTCATGGCTCTGAAGGCAGAAATCCAGAAAGAATGGAGGGAACATAATGCCTGTACAAAGAAGGCTGTTCCTGCAGCTGCGGCATCGGATTGAAGATGCCGGATATCAGGATCAGGAGTTTGCTGCAGAAATGGGCTGGCCGGGTTCGGTTCTGTCGGCCAGGCTGAATGGGCGTACGCCCTGGAGCATGGCCGACGCCTTCCGGGCCTGCGGTCTGCTGCAAATTCCGCTTGAAGAAATGTCCAACTATTTTGCCGATGCCGTTGAGGCAGAGGCACGAAAGGAGAGAGCAAGATGCTGAAAAAAGAAAGCGCCCAGCTGCGGCAACAGCTGGACGCCAGAAACCCCTTGCGGGGTGCCCCTCAGAGCACCCCCATTGTAACATGCTTGGCATGGATTTTGCAAACCCTGATCGGCTGCATCCAGGTGACCGCCTTCGGCGTGGTCGTGTGGCTGGGGTGTGGAGGCATCGAGTGGCTTTACCACAAAGCCCCGGCGCTGACAGTGTTTGCGCTGTTTGCGGCGCTGGCGGCACTGGTGAGCCGTGAACTGATTCATCAATGGAGGAGTAAGCGATGGGATTGACAAACGAGCAGAAGGGCGAGATCCGCGCGGCCTACCGTGACGCGGCGAACCCCAAAAAGCAGATCACCATCCTGGCTCAGCTCTACGCCACCTCAAAGGAGGAGATCTGCAAGGTGCTGGGCATCGAGGCTCCGGAGCAAAAGCCGAAAAAGACGCTGCGCAGCTATGAGCAGGCGGTGAAGGACGACGTGGTGAAGGCGGTCCTGCTGGAGGGAGCAACCTACCAGGAGGCAGCGGAGCGGTTCGGGGTACCCTACGGCAATGTGAATGCCTGGGTCAATAAGGCCCGCAAAAAGCAGGCGGAATTCGGCGTTGCAGCCCCGCCGCCC
>NZ_NFKA01000004.1 GCF_002160145.1 Gemmiger sp. An194
TTCGGCGACGGTGAGATCTCGGCCCGGGGCGAGATGCAGATCTCTGTCGGGCAGACGATCACCCTGACCATCCCGGATGCGGGCGACATCTACTGGCGGGACATGAAATGCGGCGGCATGGTGATTCTGTATCTGCCCTGAGCCGCGCAACAGGAAGGGAGAAACGAAATGGCATTGAAGTATGAAACCAAAGACCCGATTTTGGGCATCGACGTGAGCAAGTATCAGGGCCGGGTGGACTGGCTCCGGGTGAAGGCGGCGGGCTATGCCTTCGCCTTCGTGCGGCTGGGCTACGCCAACGGTGACGGCAGCATTGTGACCGACCCTTATTTTGAGCAGAACCTGAGCGGCGCGGCAGCTGCCGGGCTGGATGTGGGCGTGTATCTGTACAGCTACATCGACAGCGAGGACCACGCCCGCATCGCCGCCGCCCGGGCGCTGGAGCTGCTGGCGGGCCGGGCGCTGAGCCTGCCTCTGGTGCTGGACTACGAGCACGCGGCCAAGTACGCCGCCTTCAGCCGGGCGAAGAATACCGCCATCTGCAACGCCTTTATGGAGGTGGTGGCCGCGGCGGGCTATCTGCCCATGTTCTACAGCTACACCAGCTTTGTGAACAGCTACATGGACATGGCGGCCCTCGATCCGTACGAGGGGTTGTGGATCGCCAACTACACCGGCAAGATCGGGGTGGACAACGCCGCCGTCTGGCAGCACTCCAGCAGCGGGTCGGTGCCCGGCGTTGCGGGCCGGTGCGATCTGAACCGGATGTACTGTGACCTGCCCCGGATCATCCGGGAATACTACACCCCGGGCAAGGTGGAGTTCCAGCCGCTGACCGGCAAGCAGCTGGAGGTGTTCGATGCCAGCCGCTGCGAATACTTCACCGCGCCGGACATCAACGCGGTGGTGATGAACCCGGACGGAAAAACGGACAAGCTGCCGGAGGGTACTTATCCGGTTCTTACTCTGGCGGATGGTCTGGTGGACGGCTACCCCATGGTGCAGCTTGCGTACAAGGGCGAAACCGTGTACGCCGCCCTTCTGGACGACCGATGCCGCATCATCGACGCGCCGGAGGAAGGCCTGG
Source organism: Gemmiger sp. An194 (assembly GCF_002160145.1). Taxonomy (GTDB): domain Bacteria; phylum Bacillota; class Clostridia; order Oscillospirales; family Ruminococcaceae; genus Allofournierella. The sequence goes on from NZ_NFKA01000004.1 coordinate 1,088, forward strand.
AGCTGCGCCTGTGCCCGGTGCCCAACGAGGGCGACCGGCACAGCATTGAGAACTACTGCAAGGGGCTGGGCTTTTCAGCGGAGTTTATCTGGTGAGGAGGATGAATATGAATGAATGGAATGTGGTCGGGGTGCTGGTGGTGGTGGCCGGGTTGTTTTTGTCGGTGGGGGCGCCGGTGATCCGGCTGAACAGCACCATTACCAAGCTCTCCACGCTGGTAGAGGGACTGCGGGACCGGCAGGTCCAGCAGGAGCAAAATAATAGCGACAGCCACCGGCGTATCTGGAAACACAACGAAGAACAGGACGCGGTTCTTAACGACCATGAGACCCGCATCACGATTTTGGAAAGGAAGTAATGAGAAGATGAAGAACATCAACTGGAAAGTGCGCTTGACGAATAAGACCTTCTGGCTGAGCCTGATTCCGGCGGTGCTGCTGCTGATTCAGGTGGTGGCGGCGGTGTTCGGTTACGCTCTGGACCTGGGCGAGCTGGGCAACCGGCTGCTGGCGGTAGTGAACGCCCTTTTCGCCGTGCTTGCGATCCTGGGCGTGGTGAACGACCCCACCACCCAGGGTGTGGCTGATAGCAAGCAGGCGCTTACTTATGTGACCCCCAAAGCGAAAGAGTAAGGGAAAGCCCCCGAACCGTCCGGAAATTCCGGATAGTTCGGGGGCCTTTTTGCGTTGTAGGTACACACATAAGGTACACACTTTTATTTTTCTATCTGCATAATTGTTTGCATATTGCAAAGTTTATTCAATTTTAAGCAAGTATTTTCTCTATAAAAGCATATTATTTCGCATAAAAAAATAAGCGCGGTGGTTCGAATCCCTCTCTTTCCGCCAAAGAAGAGAACCGATCGAGCAATTGCTCTTTCGGTTCTTTCTTTTTGCAGTAGAGTAGAGAAGGGATTCGAACCCGAAAGGGTGATTGCCGTGAAGAAAACCTGCCGGCGGCAGGTTTTCAGGCGATCTGCGCGCCGGGGCGATGCCCCAAGCGCGGGAAGCTTTGCGGAGCAAAGATTTCCAAATCCCTCTTTTTCCGCAAAAAAATCCGCAAGCTGAAGGGCTTGCGGATTTTTTCATTTTGCAAAGATCTAAACGGGGAATAAACCCCGAAACAGTATAAAAAATCCCCCGGCTGCAAAACCGGGGGATTTTTAAACGGCAGAGATTACTTCTCAGCGATGGCTTCGATCTCGCACAGGGCGCCCTTGGGCAGGTCCTTTACAGCCACGCAGCTGCGGGCGGGCTTGGAGGTGAAGTACTTGGCGTACACCTCGTTGAAGGCAGCGAAGTCGCTCATGTTAGCCAGGAAGCAGGTGGTCTTCACAACCTTGTCCAGGCTGGAGCCGGCAGCATCCAGAATAGCGCCAACGTTTTTGCAGCTCCACTCAGCCTGAGCGGCGATGCCTTCGGGCATGGTGCCGGTCGCGGGGTCAACGGGCAGCTGGCCGGAGGTGAATACCAGATCACCCACTACGAAGCCCTGAGAGTAGGGACCGATGGCGCCGGGAGCGTTTTTGGTATCGATGATAGTCATGATAGAAGTCCTCCTTGGATCGAATCTTGACGCAGTTCACTGTGTGCGTGTGCACAATAATGAAGCTGCTTAACTACGTCTATAACTATAGCAATTTTGCATGGAAAATGCAATGGGGATTTTCTCTGCTGTTTCAGGCAGCATTGCCCTTCGCCTTTACGGCATTTACCAGCCAATCCTTGCCCTCGACCATACGAGCCACCATCATGGAAGCGATGGTGTCGCCGGAGGCGTTCAGGCAGGTAGCGGCAGGGTCAAACAGGAAGCCCAAAGTAGCAATCAGGGGGAAGGCCTCAGCGGGGAAGCCGAACATGCTTACGATGAGCATTTCACCCACCAGGCCGCCGCCGGGCGCGCCGGACAGAACAAAAGCGGACAAAATAGCAACCACAATGGCCATGGCATAGGTGCTCGCGCCGGTAAAGGGCATATTGAACACGCCGAAGAGGAAGGCGATCTTGGTGATGGAGCTCAGCACCGAGCCGTCCATGTGCATGGTGCAGCCCATGGGCAGAACCAGGTCACTCACATCCTTGGGAACGCCGATTTTATCGCAGGTTTCCTTGTTGACGGGCAGGGTGGCGGCGGAGCTCTGGGTGGCAAAGGCGGTCACAGCGGGGGTGAAGATATACTTCAGCATCCGTTTCACACCCAGTGCACCACCGGCGAACAGTGCATACAAGGGGAAGAAAACAACCACATACAGCAGGCACAGGGGGTAATATACTGCCATGGATCGGCCGTAGTCGCCAATGATTTCAGGACCGTATTCGGCTACCAGATTGGCAAAGTAAGCACCCAGACCAATGGGGGCAATGTTCATAATAAGACCAACGAATTTCATGATGATGTCGTTCAGGTTGGCCAGCAGCTTGCCCACAGGGCTCTCATCACCGCCGCAGGCGGAAACGCAGAAGCCGAACAGAATGGCAAAAATGATCAGCGGCAGCATGTTGCTCTTGCTCAGCAGGCCGGAGAAATCATCCACGGTAAGAGAGCCGACGATCATGTCGCTCACACTCTGCATTTCGCCCATTTCACTGGTGCCTATCTGGATATTGGTTCCGGCAGAGGGGCTGAACAGATTGACCCATACCAGCACGCAGACGCCTGCAATGATGCCGGTGGCAAGAAAGCTGAAAATGGTGCTGCCCAGAATCTTGCCCAGGCGTTTCATATTGGCCATGCTGCCCACAGCGGAAGCGATGGACACAAACACCAGAGGCACAACGATGGTGAACATCAGGTTCAGGAAGATCTGCCCCACGGGCTTGAGGGTCTGCCCAAGGCTGGGGGAGACCACACCGATGATGGAGCCGATAGCAATGCCGCCCAGCAGCAGGATGGGAAGCTTGTACTGCTGCCACAAGGACGATTTCTTGGTGGTAGTGTTAGACATGATGACTCTCCTTTTCCTTTATCGCTCCGTCCGCACGAGACGGTATTCCTGTTTATAATGCTTTCACAGCCTCTTCCAGCTGTTTCATGGCCTGTTCCAGAACCTTGCGGGAGCAGGCGGCGTTCAGACGCATGAATCCGTTCAGGCTGCGCCCGAAGCTCCATCCCTCGTTCAGGCCAAGCCCGGCCTTTTCGATCATGAAACGGCGCAGCTCCTCATTGCTCAAGCCCAGCTCCCGGCAGTCCAGCCAGACCAGATAGGTGGCATCCGGCAGGTTGGGCTTGATTTGGGGAATATGAGCGGCGCAGTAATCCCGGATGAAGTTGAAGTTGCCGTCGATGTATTCCAGCAGCTGATCCAGCCACTCCTCACCCTCGTTGAAGGCGGCTTCCATAGCGGTCAGGCTGAAGGCGTTGTTGCGGTGGATATCCATGTTCATCCAGGCTTTGTCATACAGTTCCTTCATCCGCATATTGGGGAAGACGGTGGTGGAAGCCTGCAGGCCTGCCAGATTGAAGGTTTTGGTACCGGAAATGCAGCTGATTACTTCGCCGGCAACCTGCTCAGACAGGCTGGCGGTGGGGATATGGGTTTTGCCGTGGAACACCAGATCCGAGTGGATCTCGTCCGAAACCATCAGCACACCGTATTTTCGGCACAGGTCAGTCATGCGGGTCAGCTCCTCGCGCGTCCACACGATGCCCAGAGGATTGTGAGGGCTGCACAGCAGGAACATGCTCACCTGGGGCAGCTTGGCTTCAAAGTCCTCCCAGTCCACGGTCCACTTGCCATCCTTTTCCACCAGTTGGTTCTCAACCACAGTGCGGTTCCAGGCTTCGGTCACGTCGTAGAACTCGCCGTAAACCGGGGTCTGGATCAACACCTTGCTGCCTTCCGGAGTGAACAGCTTCACCAGCATGCTCAGCGCGGGCACAACGCCCAGGCTCCAGCTCACCAGGCTGCGGTCGATGGTCCAGCCGTTGCGGCGCTTCTGCCAGTTGCAGATGGCCTCAAAGTAGCTGGCCGGGCGGCTGGTGTAGCCCCAGATGCCCTCCTGTGCCCGGGCAGTCAGCGCATCGATCACCGGCTGGGGGGCTTTGAAGTCCATGTCCGCGATCCACAGAGGAATCACCTTGTCAGTGCCGAACTTCTTAATCCGCTCGTCGTACTTGGCGGCATTGTTTTTGCTGCGGTCCACAACGGTGTCAAAATCGTATTTCATAAAATCGGTTCCTGCCTTTCTGTTTGGGCGCTTGCCCACGTTTCTCTGCCCAGATTATAGCAAAGAGTGTGCCAAAAGCGAAGAGGTGGGTGACGTTACCATCCATTTCGGCGTTTTAACGGTTTTGATTGTTTGCGTTGCAGCAGATTGACGGTAAAATCTGGATGTAGTCAATTGCATGGAAAAAGAAAAACAGGCCGGTCCGCAGAAGAAAGCACGCGGTACCGGCCTGTTCCTTATATATAAGGAAATCGACGATCAAAAACGGTTAACCAATAAATGAAAATGGTTGATTTCGGATGAACTACAGGTTAAATTGGTCATAACTGGTTGTCTGTGGTATGGGCGGTCAACAGCTGAAGTCCCTCTTCGGTCAGGTGACTGCCACCGCGCCCCCGCTCAATGCGCAGATAACCCAGTTGAGCCAGCTCACTCATCAGGCGGCGGACTTGCTGCTGGGAAAGCGGACGGTGTATCTGTCGAGCGGCAGAAAGCAAACTGTCCCGCCCGGCGGAGCGGCCCTGGCGCGCGGCCTGATAAATTAATTGCAGAACCATCCACTGTTCTTCGTTCAGCTGAGGCGGGGAAGAGGACGAGTCCGGTAAAGATGTCAGAGCCGCAGCCGCTACGCTCACCGGCGGGGTGAGTCTGCCGCCAGTGCTTTCTGCAGGCAGATAGTGGAAGGTAGGCGGCAGATCCTCTGGTGTAATGACCTGGCTGCCGGTGTAGCTGAAATATTCCACCACATTGCGCAGCTCCCGGATGTTTCCCCGCCACTGATGGGCCAGAAGCATCTGCTCCAGCTCCGGAGAAAGGGTGAATTCTACGCCACTTTTCTTTCGGAAATACTCGATGAGCAGCAGCAGGTCACCCTCACGCTGGCGCAGAGGTGGGATGAGGGCGGGCAGGGTGTTCAACCGGTAGTACAGGTCCCGACGGAAGCTGCCCTGCTCCACAAGCTCCTCCAGATCCTCATTGGTGGCGGCTACGATGCGCACATCTACCCGAATGATCCGGTTGCCGCCCACCGGCATGATCTCGTGCTCCTGCAGCACCCGCAGCAGCTTGCACTGCAGTGCCGGACTCATACCCTCAACCTCGTCCAGAAACAGGGTGCCCTGATGGGCAAATTCAAACAGACCGGGCTTGCCGCCCCGCCGTGCTCCGGTGAAGGCGCCGTCCTCATAACCGAAAAGTTCGCTTTCGAGCAGGTTTTCTGGCATGGCTGCACAGTTAATGGCCACAAAGGTGCCCTGGGCCCGGGGCGATGCGTTGTGTACCGCATGGGCAAACAGCTCCTTGCCGGTGCCTGTTTCGCCGATCAGCAGAACCGGCAAGGAGGTGGCCGCCATCTTTTTCAGAATCTCGATGGTGCGCCGGATCGCAGGGGACTCGCCGATTACATTTTCAAAGGTGTATTTGGCCCGGTATCCCTTGGGACTCAACTGGCTGCGCAGTTCATTCTGGCGCTGCTCTGCGTCGCTGAAGCGCTGGACTGTGGCAAAAGCGCCCAGGCAGACCCCGCCTCGCAGCACCGGGGCGACGGTTACGGTCAGGTTGGTACCGCCTGCCCGTACTACCTTGGCGGGGATTGCCTCCTTGCTCTTCAAGCATTGCTTGAAGGGGATATAGGGATACACATCACTGGCCCGGCGATGCAGCGCCAGGGCATTGCTTACCAGGGTAATTTGCTCCAGCTTTTTGTTGCAGGCAAATACCTCGCCCTTCTCGTTCACACCTACCAATCCTTCATCCAAAATGTCCATCAGAATATCGAACTGGCTTTCCAGACGGCGGCTGCGGTTGAACAGCCGGTCAAAGCTGTAGGTGTTGGTGGCCACGATCTCCTGATAATGGTGGAACCGGGGCGTTTCCAGCAGATCCTCCAGACCCAGCTTCAAAGCGGCTTCGGTCATGGTGGCGCTGGTGCAGACGCGCTGGCCGATGTCAATAATCTCCTTCGCGCCTTCCGGCACATAACGCTGCTCGCTGGGAGTGATCACATAATCATAAAGCGACATGTCCGGTTCCGGGCAGCCTGGATGATACAGATCAAACTGCAGCTGATTTACGCCCAGCTGGTTCAGCCGGCTCACCGCTTCGCGGCTCATCTTATCGCTCAGGTTTACGAACAGTACCCGGCTTCCGGCGGGAAGCTTCTGCAGGCGGCGCACCACATCCCACAAAAAGGTCAACTCGATCTCGGTGATTTCCGCATCCAGGGGCAGGTACTGCCGCAGATCGCTGCCCGATTCAAAGGCATCGGTGGAGGTCATATACAAATCATAGCGTCGCCTGGGCAGCTGATTCACCGATCCATCCCGCACACTGTAGACCTGAACGGTTACCTGGTCGGCAAACAGGTCCTTTACCTGCTTGCCGTAAAACCGCCCTGCCAGCGGGTCCCAGGAAATTACAGCAATATTTTTCATAAACAATTCTCCTGCAACCAGTTTTGATAACCAATAACCCAATTATAATCTCAGTTTTAACCGTTTTTGTTTCTCTTGTCAAGGAAAAAAAGCCCCATAAAAATATTTCTCGGCGTACTGGTGATGTTGGCACAGTTCTTGCTGCAATGGAGGCAGAAGAAACAATGCCGCGCATTGCGGCAGAGCATAACAGGAAAAAGGAGAGCGAATAACATGCTTACAAAACAGGAAATGCTGGATCTTCTTCATCAGGAAGTGGTGCCCGCTCTGGGCTGCACCGAGCCGGTGTGCGTGGCGCTGGCCGCCGCGGATGCCTATCATGCCATCGGCGGGCAGATCGTATCGGTAAAGATGCAGGTAAACCCCGGTGTATATAAAAACGGTATGTCGGTGGGTATCCCCGGGTTTGACCGGGTCGGCCTGAAATATGCCGCTGCACTGGGCGCCTGTCTGGGCAATCCGGAAAAGGGTCTGCAGCTGTTGGAGGAGATCACCCCCATTGTGAGCAAGGAAGCTACCCGCCTGGTGGAGGAAAAGCAGGTGAGCGTGACCATCGCGGAAGAGGAGACCCAGCTGTATGCCCACGCCGAGATCATCACCACCCGGGGCATCGGTATCAGTACCATCCGTAACACCCATTCCAACATTGTTTACACCAGCGCCAACAATCAGGTGCTGTTTGAAAAGGAATACACCGTAGGCGGTGAGGATGAGCTGCACGAGAAGCTGAAGACCATGACCGTGGCCCAGATTCGTGAGCTGGTGGACAGTGCCGCTGAGGAGGAGCTGGCCTTCATGATGGACGGTGCCAAGATGAACGAGACCCTGGCGGACTACGGCCTGGAAAACCGGCTGGGCATCGGCATTGCCGACACTCTGAAGACCCAGCTGAATGGCGCCATGGGTGACAATCTGTTCAGCAACACTATGGTCCGTGTGGCCTCCAGCGCGGAGGGACGCATGTCCGGCTGCCCTTACGCAGTCATGAGCAGCGCCGGCAGCGGCAACCATGGCATTACCGCCATCATTCCGGTCATGGAGATGGCCAAGCACCTGAACGCCAGCCAGGAAGCGACTGTAAAGGCACTGGCCTTTTCACATATGCTGAACGTTTACATCAAGCTGTTCACCGGCAAGCTCAGCGCCACCTGTGGCTGCGGCGTGTCGGCTGCGGCTGCTTCCGCCGCCGCTATGGTCTGGCTGATGGGCGGCAACGATGCCCAGATGGGCGCTGCCATCATCAACATGAGCGGCAACCTGACCGGTATGATCTGTGACGGCGGTAAGATCGGCTGCGCGCTGAAGCTGGCTACCGCATCCAACGCGGCCCTCATGAGCGCCTATCTGGCCATGGGCGGCGTTGTGGTCAGCGCCAGCGACGGCATTTGCGACACCACCCCGGAAAAGGCCATCCGCAACATGGGCCGTATCAGCAACCCCGGCATGACCGCTACCGACAAAACCATCCTGGACATCATGATGGAAAAGGACCGGAGTTAAATCCTTCTTTTTGATTATTTCTTTTTCCTTTCTCTCTTCTCATAAGAAAAACTGCCGCATCGACCAAAACAGATGCGGCAGTTTTTCGTTTCATCAATAGAGCGTTTTTCAGCGATAGAATCAGCCTTCCTGCTCCAGCAAAGCCAGCAGCTCACCAGCGTTCTCATCCGGCTTGACCTTTTCCTTGGCCCAGCGGATCACGCCCTCCTCGTCGATCAGGTAGGTGGTGCGTACCACGCCCATGCTCACCTTGCCGTAGAGCTTTTTCTCCTTCCACACATCATAAGCCTGAATGGCCTGCAGCTCCGGGTCGGAAAGCAGCACAAAGGGCAGGTCGTATTTCTGGGCGAATTTCAGGTGAGAGGTGGCGCTGTCCTTGCTGACGCCGATTACCACAGTGTTCTTGGCGGAAAAATCCGCATGACGGGCCGCGAAGACGCAGGCCTGACGGGTGCAGCCAGGAGTATTGTCCCGGGGATAGAAATACAGCACCACCTTTTTGCCTTGGAAGTCCGCAAGGCTTACGGTGTTGCCGTCCTTGTCGGTCAGGGTGAAGGCAGGGGCTTGGGTTCCGATTTGCAGCATAAACAATCGCTCCTTTTTTATTTGGAAAATTAAATGGTTAGAATTGGTCAGTTGGACTTCCAATTGGGGTCCTGTACAAAGACCAAATGGTCAGGGGAGGAGTGCTCAAGGGAATAGGCGAAGCCGAACCGGCAGAAGGAACGCAGCTCCTCCGGAGTTTTGCAGTTCTGTTCCGCCGCATGGCGTACCATCGCGCCCCGGGCCATCTTGGCAAAGGTGGCCTTTTCCTTCAGCTTGCCGCCGGTTTCCTGAGCGAAGGTCACCTGCACCCGCCGCACGGAATCGGGCAGCTTGCCCAGCACACATTTGCTGTACTCCTTGGAGGCCAAGTCCACCAGGCAGTCAGTCTCTTCGGCCAGAGTGTCCGCCAGCAGGGTGCCCCAGAATTCATACAGGGTTTTGCAGCGAAAGTCCACCGGTTTTGCCTGCATCTCCAGCCGGTAGGGGGTCACGCCATCCATGGGGCGCAGCAGACCGTATAAACCGGATAAGATCCGCAGATTCTCCTGCACATAGGCAAGTTCCTCCCGGGTGAACACACCGGGGGCCATGTACTGGTACTGAATGCCCTCGTAGGCGAAAAGGGCTGGGGTCAGCGCCCGGCGCAGGTCCATCCTCTGCAGGCGTTCAAAGTTCGGCTCTGCCAGTGCGTCGCTGCAATTCCAAAGAGCCTTACAGGCAGCATAGTCCAGACTTTGCAGATAGTCCTTCAGTTCCTCGGCCTGCTCCAGAAAGCGGGGCAAGTCCTGGGGAGCGAAGGAATCGGTATCCACATTCATGGTTTTTGCGGGAGAGATGATGAACTTCATGGCAGAGCCTCCTTTTCGTTCCTATTGTAGCAGAGGTGCGCAAGGTAAAATGTTGCCGCGGCAAAATCAGAAGCGCAGCCGCATATCATACCAGACCGCGCCCCCGTGCTGGGAGGCGGAAACGCCCTCGTTTTCAAAGCCAAACCGACGGTAAAAATCCAGCAGCTCCTGCTTGCAGGTAAGCACCACGCCCTGACGGCCCTGGGCCTTGGCGTCGGCGATCATCCGGTGCATCAGTGCGCTGGCGTAGCCCTTGCCCTGGGCGGCGGGATGCGTCTCCACGCCAAAAAGCATCTGCCAGGCTCCCTGTTCGTTGTGCAGGCCTGCATCTTTGAACATTTCATCCTGCAAAAGGGGCGAATCGCTCACGCAGCCGTTCACACAGGCCAGAATCAGCCCATCCTCCTCCGCCAGCCAGAAGTGCTCCGGGAATGCAGCCAGCCGCTGAACAAAGGCTGCACGGGTGGCCGCCTCCTCCGGCGGAAAGCACTGCTGCTCCAGGGCATCCAGAGCATCTAGATCGGTGGGGCGGGCGTGTCGAATGGTCATAACAGGTCAATCCTTTCGGTTAATATCGATACCAGTATACTACAAAACGGCGGCCAGGGGCAGGCCCTGCTGCCGCTTTTTCATGGGCTGTGGTATAATATTGGCTGTGAACAAACAAAAATAGGGAGAGTAAACCATGAACATCCAGATTTTCGGAACGAACAAAAGCTTCGATACCAAAAAGGCCCAGCGCTGGTTCAAGGAGCGGGGCATCAAATTCCAGATGATCGACCTGAAGGAAAAGGGAATGAGCCGGGGTGAGTTCGACAACGTGTGCCGTGCGCTGGGCGGCTGGCAAAGCCTGGTGGATGAAAACGCAAAGGACAAGGACACTCTGACTCTGCTGCGTTTTCTCTCCCCGGAGCAGCAGGCGGACAAGCTGTTCGAAAACCAGCAGCTGATCCGCCAGCCCATCGTGCGTAATGGCCGGCAGGCCACCGTGGGCTGCTGCCCGGAGGTCTGGCAGACCTGGGAATGAACCATCAGATGCCCAAAGCTTTTTGGTGTTTCGCACAAGGAAGTGGGGGCTTTCTTGGTGGTTTCGCCGTTCCCTTTTCGGTCCGATTTTTGGTATCATGAAAGAAAAGAGCCCGCGACGGACATAGAACGCACGGGCTTTCGGGAAGAGGGGAAATACTCATGTCCAGAACACCGCATTCCGGTTCGCTGCTGCCCGGGCGGCTGCATGCCACCGGCGAGGTGAACGGTTTTCAGATTCGCCCGGGCCTGTTTTTGTCCAATGGGGCCACGCTGGTGCCGGGCGGCGTCAGTTTTACCATTCATTCCTTCAACGGTACCGACTGCGAGCTGTGCCTGTTTCATCAGGCCGATCAGGAGCCCTTCGCGGTGCTGCCCTTCCCGGAGGAGTGCCGCATGGGCGGAACCTATTCCATGATCGTGTTTGATCTGGACATTCAGGACATCGAATACGCCTACCGGATGGATGGTCCCTGCGACCCTGCCCGGGGACTGATTTTTGACCGGACCAAATTCCTGCTGGACCCCTATGCCCGGGCGGTCACGGTGCAGAGCATCTGGGCGGGCGGCGAGCGGCTGGGCCGCACCTACCATGCCCGGGTGGTGGAGGATACCTTCGACTGGGGGCCGGTCCGCAATCCGCGCATCCCGTTCTCGGACATGATCATCTATGAGATGCACGTGCGCGGCTTCACAAAGCACGCCAGCTCCCAGGTGAAATTCCCTGGTACCTTTGCGGGGCTTGAGGAAAAAATCCCCTATTTGCTGGAGCTGGGGGTGAACGCGGTGGAGCTGATGCCCATTTTCGAGTTCGACGAAAAGGCCGAGGAGCGGGTGGTAAACGGCCAGAAGCTGCGCAACTACTGGGGCTACAACCCCATCTGCTTTTTTGCGCCCAACATGGACTACACCGCCGAGCCGGAGCTGAATCGGGAGAGCATGGAGCTCAAACGACTGATCCGAAGCCTGAACGAAAACGGCATCGAAGTCATACTGGATGTGGTGTTCAACCACACCGCCGAGGGCGACGAGACCGGTCCGTTCTTTTCCTTCAAGGGCCTGGACAACAACATCTACTACATGCTCACGCCGGACGGCCGGTACTACAATTTCTCCGGGGTGGGCAATACCCTGAACTGCAATCACCCCCAGGTGCGTCAGTTCATTCTGGACTGTCTGCGCTACTGGACGGTGGAATACCGGGTGGATGGCTTCCGCTTTGATCTGGCCTCCATTCTGGGCCGGGATGAGACCGGCAGCCCGTTGTCCAAGCCGCCGCTGCTGGAAAGTTTGGCCTTTGACCCGGTGCTCAGCCACGTGAAGCTCATCGCTGAGGCATGGGACGCGGGCGGATTGTATCAGGTGGGCAGCTTTCCCTCCTGGAACCGGTGGAGCGAGTGGAACGGCAAATACCGGGACGACCTGCGTAAATTCTTAAAGGGCGACGCAGGTCTGGCCGAAGCAGCGGTGCAGCGCATTTGCGGCTCGCCGGACCTCTATCCGCCGGACAAGCGCCCCAACGCCACAGTGAACTTCATCACCTGCCATGACGGCTTCACGCTGTATGATCTGTACGCCTACAATGCAAAACACAACGAGGCCAACGGCTGGAACAACACCGACGGCTTTGACGACAACAACAGCTGGAACTGCGGGGAGGAAGGACCCAGCCAAAACCCGGAGGTGAACGCCCTGCGGGACCGGCTGCGCATGAATGCGCTCACGGTGCTGCTGTGCAGCCGGGGCGCAGCAATGTTCCTGGCAGGAGACGAATTCGGCAACAGCCAGAGCGGCAACAACAACGCCTATTGCCAGGACAATGAAATCTCCTGGCTGAACTGGGAACAGCTGGAGCAAAACCGGCCCTTCTTTGACTTTGTGCGGCAGCTGATCGCGCTGCGCAAGGCGCACCCGGTGCTGCGGGCGGCCACTGCACCCAGCCGCTGTGGCTGGAAGGATCTTTCGCTGCACAACAACGGCAAAGCCTGGAATAGCGAATTTCTGTCCGAGACCCGCCAGATCGGCGTGCTGTTTGCAGGGCGGGACGCAGCGGACGAAAACGACGACATCCTGCTGCTGGCGCTGAACATGCACTGGGAGCCTCATCCTCAGCATCTGCCCGCGCCGCCCAAGGGGCTTTGCTGGCAGCTGGTGCTGTACACCGCTGCGGCAGACCCCTTCGCAGCCGGTCCCTTGAACGGCCTTTCGCTGGAAATGGGGCCCCGCAGCGCGGCGGTGTTCCGTCTGGTTCCTACGGGCGGCGGAATTTGATGCCGGCGGGGAAATGGTGTATACTATACCATTGAGGTGAAAATTAAATGGCAACTTATCTGGTTGATACCGAAAACGTGGGTACCGCCTGGCTGGCCGTGGCGGAACAGATGCGCCCCGAGGATAAAATGTGCGTGTTCGCCTTTTCCGGCGACGCAAAGCTGAGCATCAATTTTTCCATGCTGGAGACCTGCATGCGGGCCGCAGGGCAGATCGAGATCGTCTGGTGCGGCGAGAAGGTCCGCACCAAAAACGCAATGGATTTTGCCATCGCGTCCTATGTGGGCCTGTGCGCCGCCGGAGGCGAGGGCGAAATCTGCATCGTCTCCAACGACAGCGACTACGAGGTGCTGTCCGGCTTCTGGGCCCAGCGGGGTGTGACAGTGGAGAAGCTGGCGGTGGGCCAGGGCTATGCTTACGCCAAGGAGATGACCTCCCGTCAGGCCCAGCCGGTGCGTGAGCCGGAGCTGAACCCCCGCAAAAAGCGCATCCGGGTGCTGCTGAACGGCGACAGCGAGGCCGCCGAGCTGGTTTACCGGGTGTGCGAAACGATCCCGGAAAACGCCAAGAAGAAGGGAAAGCGCTTTTTGGAGGCGCTGGAAAAGGAACCCCGCTTTAAAAAGATGGCCGAGAAGAAGAAAAAGAGCATCGTGGAAAAGGCCAACGGTGTCACCGGCATCTACTTCGACCGGCAGGAAAAGCTGCGGGAGCCCTGAGCAGGCCTTCCCGCCCTATACAACAGAAAAGGACCGGCAGTATAATCGCTGTCGGTCCTTTTTCTGTATGGATCAGAATCCCAGGCAGTCCGGGCATTCGGCCCACAGGCGGGGCAGAATGGCGGCCAGATTGGAGAATTCCTTGATGTTATGGGCAAACAGGCCCTGGGGCACAATCTCGGGCAGACGCACGCCCTCCGGCAGAATCTTTTTGTAAACGCCGTCGATCAGCGCGTAGCCGATCCAGAACCGGGAGCAGAACATTACGCCATCCTTGTAGGGGTACCACTTGTGGGTCATGGCGGCGGCGCAGTTGCCCTCGCCGATGGCGCACACCAGCGACTGGCACTGTTCGCTGCCCACCAGAGCCGAATCATAGCCGAAGTCCGCCGGGCTCTTGAAGCACAGCTTCAGAAATTCCGGGCCGGGGCCCACATCCTCCAGGATGTAGTGGTCACGTTCAGGTAGGGCGCTGCCACCGCCCAGATGGGCGGCAGCAGCGCGATGCAGAATGCAAGGGTCAGAGTTTGTGCTTTGTTATGCATGCCGGCCCTCTCCGGTTACTGGCAGTCGGCAATGTACTGAGCAGCACTTTCGCCCGCCATACGGCCGGTGTTCACCGCGAAGCCCATGGAGTTGCCGGGCAGGGTGAAGTTGTAGCTGTCGCCGTAGATGGTGTTGGCATCGGAACCGGCGCTGTACAGGCCCTCGATGGGCATATGGTTCTTATCCAGAACCTCGCAGTACCGGTTGATGCGCACGCCGCCCACGGTGCCGTAGGCGCCCAGGTAGTATTTACCCACCAGGTACTTACCCTTTCCGGTGATGGGGTGCAGGTACTTTTGGGACTTGTGGAACTTGCTGTCCATGCCGCAGCGGCACATGGCGTTGTACTCGTCGATGGTGTTCTGCAGCACGTCCGGGTCAATGCCCAGCTTCTCGGCCAGCTCGGGCACAGTGGAAGCCTCGAAGTAAGCCTCGTAGCCCTGCTCCACAGCCTGTGCGGCCTGACCCTCGAAGGCCAGGAAGGCCTCGGCGGGATGCACGATGTCCACAATGTCAGGACCGTTCTTCTTGTACTCCTTCAAAATGCCCTCATCCATGATGCAGTAGCCGTAGTTGCCGGGCTGCAGGGCCAGGGCATTGCCCGCATAGGTGGTGTTGCCCAGATCACCCTCGTTCATGAAGCGCTCGCCCAGCTGGTTCACCATCAGGTTGGGCTGACGCAGCACGGCGTCCAGAAGGAACCAGTTCAGGTTATCGGGCAGCTGATAGATGGCTTCGATGTTGGCGCCGAACTTCTCTGCGCCCACTTCCCACATCATCTTCAGGCCGTCGCCGGTGATGCCGGGAATGCGGAAGGGGAAGTAGTCCTGGCCGATGTGCAGGCCGAATTCCTTCTCGATCATCTCGGGGTTGTTGCCGAAGCCGCCGGTGGCCACGATCACAGCCTTGCCGCGCACCTCCAGGCCGTTGCCGTCCTTGTCCACAGCTACCGCGCCGCAGACCTTTCCCTTTTCGGTAATCAGAGAGGTGGCAGCGGTCTCCAGCAGGATCTCACAGCCCAGCTCCTTGGCGCGCTGGGTCATGGCCCTTACCATGGCGCTGGCGGCACGGGGACCGATCACGCCGTTTTCCGGCTTGACGATGTGCCAGGTTGCTTCGGATTCCTTGAAGTAGCGGAAGGCGCCGGTGAATTCCACGCCCATCTCCTCCAGCCATTCAATGGTGTCGGCGCTCTTGTGGAAGTAAGCCTGCACCAGATCCTCGTCCACCCGGTAGTGGGTGTATTCCATGTGCATCTGGATGGCCTTGTCCGCGCCCAGGTTGTTGAAGGCTGCCTTCTGGATCTTGGTGTCGATGCCCAGGGGGCCCATGCCCATGTTGGCAGCGCCGCCGGTGGCGCTGGATTTCTCCAGGATTACAGTCTTCATGCCCTGCTCGCCTGCAGCGATGGCAGCGGCCAGACCGGCGGGGCCGCCGGCCACGATGACGATATCGGTTTCGATGGTTTTCATGATATTCACCTCAACATGTTTGGGTTGGTTGACGGGAGCTGCCGGAGTCTCCACCGGGGCGGGCTGGAGCTTGGCGGGGCGGGCGAATACCCGCTTGCGCTTGGCGGCAGGCAGAGGAGCGGCTTCGCTTTCCGCCTGTGCGGCGGGAGTTGCTCCCTTCACGGGAACAGGGGAGGAGGGCAGCTTGGGCAGGCGGCCGCTGGTGCGCTTGATGGCCTGCTGTTCGCAGACGGTCAAGCATTCGCCGCAGCGGCTGCAGTCGAAGCTGTCGATCACGGCTACCAGTCCCTCGCCGCCCTCGATGCACTGCTTGGGGCAGGCGGGCAGGCACTTGTCGCAGCCATTGCACAGCTGCGAGTCTACGTAGAACTGGGTCAGCGCCAGGCAGGCATTGGCGGCGCATTCCTTGCGGCGTACATGAGCCTGGGTTTCGGCGGCAAAAGCATCTATTGCGCTGAGGGCAGGCAGAGCGGCCTCTTCACCCAGTGTGCAGTTGCAGGAAACGGTCATTGCCCGGCCGATCTCCTCTGCCAGATCCAGATCACCGGCCTTTGCGCGGCCCAGCGAAATGCGCTCGAAAATTTCATTCAGCTGATACAGGCCCTCCCGGCAGAAGGTGCACTTGCCGCAGCTCTGGCGGCGCAGGGTGAGCATCTCCTTTTTGGCCAGGTCCACCGGGCAGTCCCGGTCGGTCATGGGACGCAGCACACCGCTGCGGCTGGAAAGGCTGGACAGCGTCATGCCCTCCAGCTGCTGGGCGGAATAGAACCGGTGATCGGCCAGCAGACCCTTGCCGGCGGGAATGATTTCAGTCAACAGGGTATCGGCGGGAAATTCAGCGGGGGTGGCATCACCCACCGCCGCGAGAAGGCCGGGCTGTGCGCCGGTCAGCCGGTCGGCCATGGCGGCCAGCCGCTCCAGATCCAAAAGCAGGTCGGTCTTGTGTAGTGCCTTGTTCACCAGTGCCGCCTGGGTGATTTCCAGCGGCAGATCCACCGTGCCCGCGTTGGCCAGCAGGGTCTGGCGGTCCACCTCACATCGAACCACCAGCTCAGCGCCGGAGGCTCCGGTGAGCAGGGCGGCGATCTTCAAACCGGCCACCACACCGGCGGGATTGGTGTGCAGCAGCATGTTCTTCATGCCTTCGGTGTCCGCATTGTACAGTGCGCCAACCACCCGGCCGGATACCGGGGCCATGGTGCCGAACAGCTCCTCCAGCCGGGCGCGGTCGCAGCCGCGCAGTTGAACCAGAGCGTCGGTGTTGTTCATCAGCAGGCTCATTGCTGTGCCTCCTTTCCGTTCTGATCGTAATCGCTCCAGATGCGGAGCGGGGTAATGGTGAACCGCAGGTCACACTGCAGGCAGCGGCCCGCCTCCTGGCGCACGCTGTCATCGGCCAGACCAAAGCTCACTGCGTCGAAATTGTTCTCGCGCAGCGCCGCCTCACGCACAACCTCGGGCTGGCGGGTCTGATGGCCGAAGCCCTCGATCCGGCCCAGGAAGGCATCGGGCATCTCCACCGCAGCAAGCACCTCGGAGATATCGCCGCTGCCACCCAGCGCCTTGTCGATCTCGCTGGCGGCATCACGGCCGGCGGCAACCGCCTGAATCACGGTGCGGGTGCCGTATACCGCGTCGCCGCAGGCGTAGATGCCGGGCACGCTGGTGCGCAGGCTGCCGGGCTGCACGGCGATGGAATTGCCGCGGCCCAGCTCCAGGCCTGCCTCGGGGCTGATCTGGGTGCGCTGGCCCACCGCGAAGATCACGGTGTCGGCCTCGATCACATGCTCGGAATTTTCTTCCTTTTCAATCACCGCACGGCGGTTTTCATCAAAGGTAAAGGATTTTACATTGCAGAACCGAACGCCGGAAACCCGATCCGGGCCCAGAATGGCCTCGAAGGTGTGGGCGGGATGAATCCGGATGCCCTCCTCCTGGGCCTGTTCGATCTCTTCCTCGTCGGCGGTCATCTTCTCACGGGCTTCCAGGCAGGCCAGGTGAATTTCCTCGGCGCCCAGGCGGCGGGCGGTGCGGGCGCAGTCGAAGGCAACGTTGCCGCCGCCCAGCACGATGACCCGCTTGCCCATGCCGGTCTCCACGCCCATGGAGGCGTCCCGCAGGAAATCGCTGTTCAGCAGTACGCCCGGCAACTCACTGCCCTCCATGGGCAGGCGAACCCCCTGATGGGTGCCCAGCGCCAGCAGTACGGCGTCATATTCCGCGGCCAGTGCCTTGAAATCGCTCACGCGGCAGCCGGTCTCCACCGAAACGCCCACGTCGTTCAAATAGGCAGCTTCCTTCGCCACTACCTCGCGGGGCAGACGATAGGAGGGAATGCCATAGGCCATCTGGCCACCCAGGGTGGGGTAGGCCTCCTTCAGGGTCACGCTATGGTTCTGCTTCGCCAGGTAATAGGCAGCGGTCATACCGGCAGGACCACCGCCCACCACGCAGACCCGCTTGCCGGTGGCGGGCAGATGCTTGCTGTTCTTCTTCCAGAGCTCGCCGCCCGCATGTTCGGCAGCGTAGCGCTTGATGTTCCGGATGGAAACCGGCTCGTTCACCTCACCGCGGCGGCAGTTGCTCTCACAGGGATGAGCGCATACGCGGCCCAGGCACTCGGGGAAGGGCAGCCGCTCGTGCACCACGGCCAGTGCCTCTTCCCAGCGGCCCTCCTTGGCCAGACGCACATAGCGGGGTACATCGATATGAGCCGGGCAGGTGGCCTGACAGGGGATCAGGGTGTCCTTTTTCTCCACAGGGGTGAACTCCACCAGATCCCGGATGGTACCGGTGGGGCAGACCTCGGCGCAGGCACCGCAGAAGCGGCAGTCCGCGTCGGTGAGCAGCTTGTCGTGCAGGGTGCCCACATAGGTCTCCAGCTCATTTTTGTTGTACTGCAGCACACCCACGCCCCGCAGATCACCGCAGGCGCGTACACAGCGGCCGCACAGCACGCAGCGGTTCATATCGTGGATCAGCAACGGGTTTTTGCCGTTCTGGGCAAAGCCCTTGATGCGGGTGCTCATGCGGGTGGCGGAAACGCCCATGTACTGAATTAGGGTCTGCAGCTCGCACCGGCCGTATTTGGGGCAGGTGGAGCAGTCCTCCGGATGAGCGGCCAGCAGCAGCTCCATGGCCAGCTTGCGCAGGTCGTGGATACGGGGGCTGTCGGTAGTGAGCTTCATACCCTCGGTTGCCTTCAGCTTGCAGGAGGGCTGCACGCCCTCCATGCCCTCCATGCCCTCCACCTCAACAATGCACAACCGGCAGGAGACCCGGTCCGGCAGGTCGGGGTGATGGCACAGATGGGGAATATAGATCCCGTTCTGCAGAGCGGCCTCCAGCAGATTCATGCCCTCGGGCACGGTCAGCTGTTTGCCGTCGATCTCGATCGTAACGCTCATGTTCGGCGCTCCTTTCCAGGGCTCAGTCGATGCCCTTGAATTTCTTTTCCACGTACTTCTGCTTGCGCTGCTGTACCAGCTGGATCTTGGCAGGATCAGAGAAGAAGCCACCCTGGGTCTGTGCGATCTCCTCCAGATGTTTGGCTCGTCCGGCTACGGTGGTGCGGTCCTTCAGCAGGCCGTCCTTCTGGATCACAAACTTCCACTTGCCGTCCTCGGTCTGCTCCAGGGTGCCGCCCGCGCCGCACACCTGGCACTCGATGGGATAGTGCAGGCCGTCCCACTGCTTTTCGCCCAGAACCAGGGCGTTGCAGTGGCAGTTGGGGCACCAGCCCATGTCTTCCTCGCCCAGCCACTTGCGCTCCTCAGCGGGAGTGGCGGCAGCCTGCATGATGTGCTCACCCAGCAGGCGGGCGCGGGCCATCAGCTCATCGTCCAGCAGGCACTGGGCGGGAGCGGGAACGCGGGTGGCCAGAACCATGTCCACAACCTTCATGTCGGTGGTGAACATGGTGGCCTGCAGGCCCTCCAGCGCCATGGACTGCCAGGCGCGGGTGGAACCGCCCACCGAGATCAGACCGGCCACACGGTCGCGGTGCTCAATGGCGCCGATGGTCTCCAGGAAGGAGGTTTCGTAGCTCAGGCTGCGGTGAGCAAAGGTCAGGTAGGCGGAAGCGGGCATCAGGTCATAGGTGGGCACCGAAAAGATCACCGCGTCCTGGGCGAGCATCACGTCCATGATCTTCTTCTTGTCGTCCTTGGCGCCCAGGGTGCAGCCTACGTATTTGCCCTGAGACATGGCCTTGGTGCAGGCGGTGCAGCCGGTGCAGTCCAGGATATTGAAATCACGCAGGTTGATCATGGTCACCTCAGCGCCGGCCTCCTCGCAGGCGGTGAGGGCTTCCTTCAGCAGAATTTCGCTGTTGCCGTTTTTGCGGCCGGCGGTGATTCCCATTACTTTGATACTCATTGGTGGTGGTTCTCCTTTCTCTTTCCTCAAACACAGGACGGCAAAAAAACGAAAATATGCTATACTGAATACAGTTGCACAGCATCTTTGCGATTATTTTAACAGCATTTTTTCGCTTGAATACCATTAAAATCTGAGGCTTTGCTGCTTATCCAACAAATGCCTGCCGGATGTTGTTTATCTCGAAAAAAGCCCGAAGAAAGAGGTCGGATCGCTCATGAACAAAACGGATTTGCGCTTGGTCAAAACACTGGCACAGATCGATCAGGCGCTGCTGGAATGCCTGGAGCAAACACCTCTGCAAAAGCTCACGGTGGACCAGCTGTGCCAGCAGGCACTGATCAACCGGTCCACCTTTTACAAGTATTATCAGGATAAATACGACCTGATGGATCAGTATCTGGCCCGCACCCTGCAGGAGTTCCGCCGCCAGATGGATGTGGCCTTTGTGGAGGCCTCGTCCCAGAACATTCACAGTCTGGTGTACCAGAAGAATTTTGAGCGGGCGCTGCAATATCTGCACAAAAACAAGGCCCGCTATACGCTTTTGTGGCGCGGGGCCATCAACCGGCCTGTTCTTACGGAAATGGTACGGGTCATCCACGACAATATTCTGGAAAAGCTGTGCTCCTGCGGGCTTGAGGGTGCACAGGAACGGTATGTGGACCTGTATGCCCAGATGTTCGCCTCCAATACCATGACGCTGGTGCGCTGGTGGTTCCAATATGAGAGTGAGATCAGCATGGAGGAAGTGCAGCAGATCATGGTGAACAACATGAAGGAGGGAATTTTCGGCGCGTTCCGCCAAACGCTGGACAATGCGCAGAAAAAGCCGAAGAAGTAAACAAAAACCAGAGCCGCACTGCGATATTCGCAATGCGGCTCTGGTTTTTTATCTGAGTTATATCTGAGTTAGAAATAAAAATAAGATTGTCAAGCCAGCGGCAGCGTGAGCCGGAACTGGGTGCTGCGCCCGGGCGGGGGCGGCTGCACCAGCTGGATGGTACCTCCGTGTGCACTCACAATCTTGTGGCTGATGGCAAGGCCAAGGCCGGAACCCTGGCGGGTATTGCGCGATTCGTCTCCCACAACAAAGGGATCGAAGATCTGCCCGGCAATTTCCGACGGGATTCCTACGCCATTATCCGCCAGCGTTAACACAGCGTGGCCGTCCTGTCTCTGAAGCTCAAAAAACAGGGCAGTGCCGGCAGGATTGTGTTTTACAGCATTAGACACAATATTTTCCAGTACCCGCAGGAAGGTCGTTTTGTCCAGCATACACCAGATGGATTCATCCGGAATTTCGATTTCCGGTACAAAGCCGCCAAGCTCCAGTTCATTGTACTTGGAGGCAAGATATTCCCGCAGTACCTTGCACAGATCCAGCCGTTTGGTTTGCAGCGTAAACTGAGGATGCTCCAGCTTACTGTATTCATGGAAGGTGTCGATCAGACCGGTAAGCCGGTTGGATTTCTGGTAGATGGTGTCCAGATATTCCGGTACCTTTTCCGGAGGAATTAGCCCGTCGCAGATGGCCTTTGCATAGCCCTGGATTACAGTAATGGGGGTCTTCAGGTCGTGGGAAATATCTGCCAGCAGCTTCTGCCGGTTGTCCTCCAGGGCCTTGCGCTGGCGCTCACTTTCGGCCAGCTGGGCGGAGAGCTGGTTGAAGGCACTGCAGATCTGTTCAAATTCCCGTGGCCCCCGGCAATGAATGGGCTCGGGGTCATTCTGCTGGGCCAGCTCGGTGAAGCCTCGCTCCAGTCGCTTCAGTGGGCCGCACACCTTTCGGCTGAGCCAGAGTGCCATTGCCAGCAGCACCAGAATATACAGGCCCAGAAACAGAAGAAGGGTACGGCTCCAGATCATACTCAAATGAGCATATTCCTCGTTGCGCAGGATCTGCTCGTACAAGATTAACCAGCGGGACTGACCGTCCGCGCTTTGAAATGGATGTTTCCAAATATAGTAACCATAGGGCAGCGTTTGGGTCAGATATCCGTAGGCCTCATCACTTAGGGTGTCAGTGTTCACACCGGGAATAGAACCGTAAAGAATGTTATGTTCCGAATCAAGGACCACAGGTGTCTGATACAATATGCCGGAATAACCATCGCTTGCCACCAGCGTCATCTGGCGACCCTGTTTATCATACCAATGGGTGACTGTGGGGTAAACATACTGTCCTTGCAGCGGAATACAGGCCAATGCTTCCGGAGAAATATCTTTGTGGGCTTTTCCATACAAAACCCGACCAGCATCGTCCACCACTACAATGCTTCCGGTCCGCCCCAGTAAGGTGTGTACCGGGAACTGATCGTATCGCTCCGCCTGCAGCAGCTCGTCATATTCGTTCAGATCCCGCTCGGAAAGGCTGATCACCGTGGTACTGCTTTCCATTAGCGCCCAAAAAAGCAAGGCGATCGCTGCGATTACAAGGAATAAGGTATATACCCCAAAGCATCGCAGCAGGACTGAAAAATAACTGGATTTAGTGCGTTTCCACCGCTTCAATTTTATACCCCAATCCTCTCACAGTTTTGATGAAGCACGGATGCCGCGGGTCATCTTCGACCTTGTCCCGCAGCTTGGAGATGTGCACCATCATTGTGTTTTCGTCGCTTTCAAAATAGGCTCCGCTCACTGCCTCGTAAAGCTGGACCTTGGTGAAGATTCGCCCCGGCGAGCGCATCAGGCAGCAGAGAATTTTGTACTCGGTGGGAGTCAGGGCGATGGGCAGGCCGTTTTTTGTCAGGGTCATGGCGTCCAGGTCCAGCCGCAGCGGTCCCAGCGCAAGTACATTGCTGCCGGAAAGGGCAGGGGAGACAGGATTCAGCTGATAAAACCGTCGCAAATTTGCTTTGACCCGGGCGATGATCTCCAGCGGATTGAAGGGCTTGGTCAGGTAGTCGTCCGCCCCCAGCTCAAGGCCCAGAATCTTGTCGTTATCGGTGTTTTTGGCCGAAAGGATCAGAATCGGCATATTACTGATAGCCCGCAGTTCGCGGGTGAGCTCGTAGCCGTTCATGCGGGGCATCATGATATCCAGCACCGCCATATCGATGGATTCGGTGCGGGCCAACTCCAGAGCGGTAGCACCGTCCGGGGCACAAAGTACCCGATAACCGCTGCTTTCCAGATACAGCTTGACCAGGTTGGTGATGTCCTGATCGTCTTCCGCAATCAAAATGGTGTGCGGCATAAATCTTGACCTCCGTTTAAAAATCGGGCCGGAGCCATTGCTCCGGCCCGTTGTCTTTATTGTACATCAGACAGGCGCCTATGAAAAGAAAAACTTATTCGTAGCGCAGCGCTTCGATGGGGTCCAGCCGAGCTGCACGCTTAGCGGGGTAATAGCCAAAGAACACGCCGATGGCCATGGAGAACAGTACAGCTACCAAAGCGGCAGTGAGCGAGGGTTTGACCGGATAGTGCATCATCATAGCGCCGGCACTGCCAAGTCCCACCCCCAGAATTACACCAATCATTCCTCCGATTAAACAGATAATGATTGCTTCCACGATGAACTGGAACAGGATTACCCGGCTTTTTGCACCCAATGCCATGCGAATGCCAATTTCCCGGGTGCGCTCGGTCACCGAGACCATCATGATGTTCATCACACCGATGCCGCCCACCAGAAGGCTGATGGCCGCAATGGCACTGATACCAAGCTTCACGCTCTGCGTCATCTTATTCATGGATTTTACGATATCATCCAGGCTGGAAACCGAGACACTGAAGTTGGAATTATGGCTGTAGAAGCTATTGAAGAACTCTCGGGTGCGATCCATAAAAATTTGGTTGTTCACATCCTCCCGGGATTGCAAGGTCACGGTTTGATAACCACTGTCTCGCTGCAGCAGCTGAAAACCACTGCCCACCGGGATATAGATGTTAGTATCGAGATTTCGAGTTACGGTCTGGCCTGCCGGTGGTTTGTACTCATAGACTCCTATAATATAAAGGCGAAGGGGAATACCGGAAGCATCGGTTTTAAAGCTTTTTCCCAACGCATTCTCAGGAGTGGTCTTGTTGCCGAAATACTGAGCAACAAACCGGTCACTTACCACGGCAACTGCTCGATGATTGGTACTGTCTGCATCGGTAACAAAGCGACCGGCCAACAATGTAATTTTGTCCAGGGTTTGTTGCCCGGGGGAAACGCCCATCAGCTGCCCGGACGCTTTGTGGCGACCAGAAACGACACTGATGTTGCCAAAGCTCTCGCTTACAGCCAACGCTTGCAGCTGGTCAGAAAATTTCTTCTGATACTCCTGCAGCATGGCGTCACTGATGCGGTCACTGGCAGAAGGCTCCTTATATTCAAATGATTCCAACGCCTTGTCCAGTTCTTCACTGTCTTCCAATGTGTTAAAAGAGCCAAACGCAAAGGGATCATCTTTCTGAACGACAGACAGAGTCACGTTCCGTGCACCGAAACCAGACATTTCTTCAGCCAGCGAACCGGAAAGAGAATCACCCACCGTGATGATAGCAATTACGGCACTAATGCCGATAATGATTCCCAGCATAGTGAGCAAAGCGCGCAGCTTGTTGGCACGTAGACTGGTAAGGGCCAGTCGCACATTTTCAAGGATCGACATGGCTGTTTGCCTCCTTTCTCCGGTCGGAAATAATGTTGCCATCTTTCAGGGTGATCACCCGAGGACACTCTGCGGCAAGTTCCTGACTGTGAGTGATCAGAACGATGGTCTTGCCCTGCTGGCGGTGCAGGGTGTGGAAAATATCCATCACATGACGGCTGGTCTCGGAATCCAGCGCACCGGTGGGCTCGTCTGCCAACAGGATCGCCGGATCATTTACCAGACTGCGAGCAATGGCCACCCGCTGTTTCTGACCGCCGGAAAGCTCATTGGGTTGGTGAAAACGCCGCTGCTCCATGCCTACCATGGCAAGAAGTTCCCGGGCCCGCTGTTCCCGCTGCCGGGCACCAACTCCGGCATACAGCATGGGAAGCTCCACGTTCCGTTGGGCGGTGGTGCGGCCGATCAGATTGAAGTTCTGAAACACAAAGCCGATCTTTTTATTTCGCACCTCACTCATCTCATCCCTACCGGCCCGCTGAACGTCCACACCATCCAGCCGGTAGCTGCCCGCGGTAGGCTGATCCAGCACCCCGATGATGTTCATCAGGGTGGACTTGCCGCTGCCGGATTCACCGACAATGGCAACAAATTCACCGGGATAAACGGTCAGATCGATGCCATGCAGAATCTCCAGCTCATTTTCCTTGCCCACGTTATAGGTTTTTACAATGCCCTGCATCTCGATCAGCGGGGCCTGGAAGGACTGGTTCATTCCGCCACCTCCCCGGTGGAAGTACTTTCGGTACCGGCGCTGGCCGCATCACCCATGGGGATGGAAGTACCATTATCCGGCATCTGGGAGGCATCCGCCAGAATTTCCATACCGTCCTGCAAAGAAGCGCCGTCGACCTCTACCGCGTAGTCGTTTTTCATGCCAGTGGTCACAGTCACAGGGGTGAAGGCCCCCTCACCCTGGCGCACATAAATCACATCCTGGCCATCATCACCGGGAGCCACTGCATCCAGCGGAACAGAATACACGTTGCTCTTGGAAGCAAGAATGATTTCGGCTTTGGCCTTGCTGCCGATGAAGATATTTTCCGGGGTCTGGATGGCGATGTCCGCTGCAAATCCGGCAGAGGAGCCGCTGCTTTCTCCGTCACCGCTTCCGGCAGTGGGGGAAATGCGGGATACCGTGCCCCGGATCTCTCCGCTGGCGGCGTCACTGGTGATGGAAGCGGTCATACCGACCTGTACTTTGTTGATGGCATATTCCGGAATGCTAACCGAAAGAACCAGCTGATCCGTAGACTGAATGGTGGCCACATCACCCTTGCAGATGCTGCCCACATTCACCTTCAGATCGGTGATTTTGCCACTGGTCTCAGCCTTTAAAACCGTGTCTTCCAGACTTTTCTTCAGGTCATCCAGCGCTTTGCTTTCCACGCCTTTTTTCAGCTGCTTGTCTGCCTCCTGCAAAGCGGTGAGAGCCGTATTGATCGTGGTGTCACAGGCATCCAGTGCCTGGTAACGAGCTGCGTCCGCCTGTTTATAGGCGCTTTCTGCAGTATCGCGTTCCGCCGCCGCCGCGTCATAAGCCTGTTTGGCGGTGTTGTAGGCTTGGGTATAGCTGTCGTAGCTATACAGGGTACGGGCACTTTCCAGCGCAGAATTCTTCTCGTTAAGTACTGCATCGGCATTCTGATAGGCAAGGTAGGCATCGCCTTCGGTGGTGCCGCCCGCAGCAATCCAGGCATCGTAGGCTTTCTGACGGGCATCTGCCGCTGCATCTACGGCACTCTGTGCGCTGGATACGGCCTGCTCCATTACCTGATAGTTTGCCTTGGCCGTTTCATAAGCAGGGGTCACAGCACTCAATGCGCTGGCAGCCTTATCACGGGCGGCACGAGCCGCCTCTACCAGTGTATCCTGGTTTTTCTTTTCGTTATCCTTGGCGCGGCGGGCCTCTTCCACCTGAGCAGATGCTTTGTTATACGCGTCCTGCAGGCGCTGCTTCTCTTCGCCCATCTCTTTTTCTTTGTCCTGAATAGCGCGGCGGATATCGGTATCATCCAGAGTACAGATCACATCGCCCTTGTTTACATGGTCACCAACCTTCACATTCAGTGCGGTGACCTTATTGCTCAGGCTGGTGGTTACCGAGGAAACCTTGGCGCTTTGTACGATTCCGGAAACATTCACCGACTCGTTCAGATCCTCTTTTTTCAGAAATACCGTGCGCGCATACGCCAGGTTTTCTTCAGCGGTATTTTTGGAAGAGGCAGACATCCGGCTCTTCAGTGCGACCGCACCGCCAGCCGCAAGAATAGCCACCACCAGAATAGCGGCTGCTGCACGCTTGTGTTTTAAAACAGGGGAAAATATCTTGATCGCCATATCGCTTCGACTCCTTTTTGTGTGGTGTTGTCTACAGCAAAAAGGATAGCGCAGCAATCTTTAGTGTGCCTTTAAAGAAAGCTTAAGATTCATAAAGATTTCGTTTTTGCCGGTCTTCCTGTGTGAATGCAATAAAATTCTGCACCGCTGCACCAATATAGTGCCCCTGAAGAGTCACAGCGCAAATCTCGCTGTAAAGCTCCTTTGCCTGCAGCGGATGCGTCTGTGCGCCAGGCCAAAGATCCCGCGCAGCGGAAAGCGGTGCGCATGCAACCCCAAGCCCCTCCTGTGCCAGCCGAAGAGCTGTGCGGGAGTCCTCGCTGCAGCAAAATACAGCAGGTTCAAACCCAAGCTCAGCGAAATAACGCAGCAACACCGGCTCCCAGCGGCGGTAGAGAATCAGCGGCAGATCACTCAGAACCGTTGGGTCGATCGGACCGCATAGCCCCTCGAAAAAGTGCGCTTGCCCCACAGCGCACATGGGTTCACTGCAGATGGGATGGATCTCCAATCCCTGGCCGGAAAAAGGGCGGCGAACCAGAGCCAGGTCGATACGCTGACTGCGAATCGGCTCTAACAGCTGATAGGAATCCCGCTCGGTCAGTTCCAGCCGTACATGGGGGTATCGAGTATGAAAACGGGCCACCCAATGGGGCAGAAGACTTGTACTCAGGGATGAGACCGACCCAATACGCAGCAGCCCCCGACCACCGGCCTGAAGATCCGCCATCTCTCGCTTCAGATCGGCATACTGCTGCAGAATACCCTGTGCCCGTTCATAAAAAAGCTCTCCGGCCTGTGTCATATGCAGGTGACGGGTATCCCGCTCAAACAACGGGCAGCCCAGCTCATCCTCCAGCTTTTGCAGCTGCAAACTGAGTGGCGGCTGCGACATGTGCAGCTTTTGCGCAGCGGCAGTGATGGTTCCCGACTGGGCAATGGCAACAAAATAAGTGAGCTGACGCAGTTCCATAAAGCACCTCTCTATTTATATGGATAACATATAAAAATCACACAAACAAAATGTTTTCAATATCGTTTGAGATGTGCTATTATGATACCGTAAAAAAGAACAAGGGAGGCTTCTTTTCGATGAGGAACATGAAGATCCTGGGCGATCTGTTTCTGACCTTTATGCAGGTGGGCGGCCTGACCTTTGGCGGCGGTTATGCCATGCTGCCGATCCTGCAGCGTGAGGTGGTGGAAAAACGGAACTGGGCCACCGACGAGGAACTCACTGACTATTTTGCGGTAGGGCAGTGTACTCCTGGCATCATTGCGGTGAATACTGCCACCTTTGTGGGGCAGAAGCAGGCAGGTGTGCTGGGTGGTATTGTAGCGACTCTTGGAATCGTGGCTCCTTCGCTGGTGATCATCTCTATTCTGGCCGGTTTCATCAACACCTTTGCAGAGCTGGCTGTGATCAAAAATGCTTTCGCAGGTATTCGGGTTTGCGTTTGTGTGCTGATTTTCAACGCGGTGTGCAAGCTGTGGAAGAGCTCGGTGAAAAACAAGCTGGCACTGGCGATTTTTGCAGTGGTCACACTGGGCTCGCTGTTTTTTGACCTTTCTCCGGTATTCTTTGTCGTAGTAGCCGCCGTGCTGGGCATTGCGCTGGAACAGTTTGCTCCGGCAGCTCGCAAAGACAAGAAGGAGGGAGAAGTATGATCCTGCTGCTTCGTCTTTATTGGGAGTTTTTCAAGACCGGTCTCTTTGCGGTGGGCGGAGGACTTGCCACGCTGCCGTTCCTTTCCCGGATGGCGGATAAAACGGGCTGGTTCACTCAAAGCCAGCTGATGGATATGGTGGCAGTGTCGGAGTCCACTCCTGGTCCCATCGGCATCAACACGGCCACCTATGTGGGATTTACCACCAGCGGTGTTCCCGGTGCATTGACAGCTACGCTGGGGCTCGTCACACCATCCATTCTGATCATTCTGGTCATTGCCTCTTTCCTGAAAGCATTTCGTTCCAACCGCTATGTGGATGCTGTGTTCCGCTGCCTGCGTCCGGCTTCCACCGGGTTGATTGCAGCGTCCGGCCTTTCGGTGGCAGCCATCACCTTTTATGCGGCTGTTCCGGCGGGAATTCCGGCAGGGATTCAGTGGAAGGCTGTGGCCCTGGCGGCTTTGCTGGTGCTGGCTACAAGAGCGATTCCTCAGACCAAAAAACTTCATCCTGTAGTTTGGATTGTTTTGTCTGCATTGGCGGGGATCGTGTTCTCCTTTGCGGGAGTATAATACGAAATAAAAAAATGCGCAGCTTTTTAGAAAGCTGCGCATTTTTTCTCGGCCCGGATCAGGCCTCAAACTCATAAAAGCGGTCCGGCTGCAGGGTAGTGAAGATCACCTGCACCAGCGTGTACCCCAATTCAAAAGCGGTATCCCGCAGAATCGCGGCCACCTCTTCCCGAACCTCATCGGTCCGGTCAAACCAGGAGACCTCAATGATAGGGAATCCGGCAGTCTGCTGGCCACCCGCATAGAAGGTAGTGGGAACAAGTTCAAAAATCAGCCAGTCCTCCGGGCAGCCAATGGCGGCGGAAAGCTTTTGGCCCAAAGCGGGGGTAACGTTTTTCATCTGCTGGTCAGTGAATCCTTTTACAGTAATCTGCGGCATAACAGATCGCTCCTTTGTGCTTTTTTCCTATTTTATCACACAGTTGCTTCCTTCGTACAGCATGAGGTTCCTTTTGCATGGAAAAAACGCCGCGTTTCCCGGAACACCTGGGGTGACAGCCAGAGTACGGCCAGCAGGTTTGGCAGTACCATCAGCCCGTTAAAGGTATCGCTAATCTGCCAGACCAGATCCAGCCGGGTCACACAGCCAATTACAATACAGCTCAGATACAGCAATTTATAGGGAACAAGTGCACCCGGCCCGAACAGATATTCCACCGCACGCTCGCCGTAATAACTCCAGCCCAGCAGGGTAGAGAAGGCGAACAGCATCAGGCTGACCGCGATCAGTGCCCCGCCGCCCGGGCCGAAAACCGAGCGAAACGCATCAGCAGTAAGTGCAGCTCCGTTGGGCAGAGCAGAAAAAGCATTTGTTCCAAGGGCGGCGGCGTAGCGGGCGGGATCGTATACGCCGGAGCAGAGGATTGCAAGGGCGGTGAGGGTGCACATAAGCAACGTGTCCACCGCCACCTCAAAAACGCCCCACATGCCCTGAACCACCGGCGGGCTTCCGGCGGCAGAGTTGGCCATGACCGAGGAGCCCAGCCCGGCCTCGTTGCTGCTGACCCCACGGGCAACGCCTACCTGCAGGGCCTGCTTCATGCCGTAACCTGCCAGCCCGCCGAGCCCCGCCTGAAGGTTGAAGGCCTGCTGCAGGATGCTGTTCAGAACCATGGGCACCTGACGCCAGTTTGCAAGAATTACACACACCGCCGCCGCGGTGTACCCAATGGCCATGAAGGGAACCAGACGCTCAGTGATCTGTCCCATACGCTGAATGCCGCCCAGCATGGCAAAACCCACTGCGCCCGCAACGGCCAGACCGGTGAGCAGCGGAGGAACACCAAAGGCATCCTGCAGACCGGTGGCAATAGAATTTGCCTGGGCCATATCTCCCATACCCAGAGAGCCTAAAATGCAGAAGAACGAGAACAGCAGAGCCAGCCAGCGACAGCCCAGGCCCTGCTCGATGTAAAACATCGCCCCGCCAATGGGTTCACCCTTGGCATTTTTACCTCGATAAAGCCCGGCCAGCAGATTTTCCGCGTAGCCGGTCATGGTGCCGAAAAAGGCCGAGATCCACATCCAGAACACCGCACCCGGCCCTCCGGCAGCGATGGCCGTGGCCACGCCTGCAATGTTGCCGGTGCCCAGTGTGGCGGCCAGCGCGGTACAGGCAGACTGAAACCCGGTGATGCCGCCTGTTTTCTGTGACTTGCCACGGAACGCGGACCCAAATGTGCTGCGCCACCACAGACGTATATGGCGCAGCTGAAAAAAGCCGGTTCCGAAGCTGAACAAAAACCCGGATAATGCCAGCAAAAACAAGGTGACCGGCCCCCAGGCAAATCGGCTCAGCAGATCGTTGCACCAGCTCAGCCACCCGGAAAAATATCCCATGATAAGATTCCCCATACAGCGCTCCTCTTTTGCGGATTCTGCTAGAATATATGCACAGTTTTGCCCAAAGCAGAACCCAAAACCGGCAAAAAGGCGGCTGGTGGATTGTAGCGGCGGCATTTTGGTGGTATAATAGATAAAATTGTGTTTAAGGATGGTGCAATCGTGGCACGATATGACGCAGTATTATTCGATGTGGATGGAACTTTGATTCATTCCAGCCCGGGCATTCTGGCAACAATGGAATATACGTTCCGGCAGATGGGCATCGACCCGGCCGGTGTTGATCTGACCCGTTATCTTGGCCCGCCACTGCGGCGCAGCTTCGGTGAGCATTTTTCCGATGAGGCCATGGTGGAAAAGATGGTGGACATCTACCGTGCCCGCTATGCAGAGGACGGCTGTCACCGCTGCCAGGTGTTTGAAGGTGTGCGCCCCATGCTGGAGCGGCTGAAGGCTGCCGGTATCCGGCTGTATACCGCCACCTCCAAGCCTACAGTGGTTGTCACGCCGATTCTGGAGGAGCAAGGCCTGGCCGAATACTTCGATTTCATCGGCGGCGCCAGCGAAGATAAAAGCGTGGACACTAAAACTGCTGTGATGCGTCTGGTGCTTGCCCGGCCGGAACTGCAGGGGGCCCGTGTGCTGATGGTGGGCGACCGGAGCGATGATATGAAGGGCGCTGCAGACTGCGGCGTTCCCGTAGCAGCAGTGATGTACGGCTACGGCAGTGAACAGGAGCTTGCTCCCTTCGCGCCGACGCTGATGGCGAAGGATTGCCAGCAGCTGGCCGATTACATATTAAATGACTGATAAAAGACCTTGTAACCAAAAAGGAGGCAGACCCATGGCTAAGAAAAGAAGAAAGTCTTCTAATCTCAGCTTAACCCCCAAGCAGAAGCAGGCAGCCCTTGTGCTGGCCATCTGCGCGTTGGTGCTGATCGTAACAATCGTGGCAGTGGTGATTATCGTAAACACCTCTCACAAAACGAAAGATCCTTCCAGCAGTTCCGGCAGCACTTCCCAGGCGGTGCTGGATTCCGGCTTTGACGCAAGCGCTTACGGCGATACTGTTTTGGGCGAAACCGATGATGCTGGCCAGTCTTACATCGATGAGACCATCTTTGTGGGCGATTCCAACACCTACCGTTACTACCAGAACGGCCTGCTGTCGCTGGATCAGGTGATGGCGGTGGAAGGCCTTGGCATCCAGCAGCTCACTACCGATAAGTCCATCTACTTCAAGAACGACAGTACCGCTTATTCCATTCCCGAAGCTCTGGCGAAGATGAAACCCCGCCGGATCATCGTGATGATGGGTACCAACAATGCGGACGGCAGCATGAGCGCCGACAGCTTCGCCAGCAGCTATGAATCGGCTCTGAACGAGATTGTAACCGCGTATCCCTACTGCGATGTAATCGTAGCCGCAGTTCCTCCCATTCCGGAGGACCACAGCAATTATCCCAACATGAGTCAGGAAACCATCAATGAGTTCAATCTGGCTCTGGTAGAGATGTGCAAAAAGAACGGCTATAAGTTCCTGAACATCTCCGAGCTGCTGATGGGCGAGAACGGCTATGGTCAGGACCGCTACTTCCAGCAGGGTGATATTCATTTGAAGAAGGATGCCCTCAACGGCATCATGGACTATGCCCGCACCCATGCCTGGACCGGCACCGAGGATCGCCGTCCCGATACAAGCAATATTCCCACCCGGGTACGCAACGGCAATACCTCCGGCAACTCCAGCCAGGCAACTGCAACTCCGGACCCGAATGAAACCTTCACCGCTCAGTACAACGTGGACAAAAATGTTGGCGGTACTCTCACCAGTGGGGATATCTCCGGCAAAACCACTTTGAAGTTTGAAGATCTGACCAAGAACGACAGCGTTACCGTAAAGGCGGTCGCCGCCGACGGTTATGAGTTTGTGAAGTGGAGCGACGGCAATACCAGCCCCACCCGAACCGACAAGAACTTCAAGCAGAACGTGAACGTGACCGCCATGTTCAGTGCCAAGCTGAGCATTTCCTTCAAGGAAGGCAGCTCCGCCACCATCAAGGAAGGTGAGAGCTACACCCTTCACATCAATGCGGTTGGCGGTGATGTGACCGACGATAACGTACAGTGGACCCTGAATGGTGAGAAGGTCAAGACCGGCTACAGCTACGGCCAGAGCAGCTGGAAGGCGGGCACCTACGATATTACCGCCTCCATTAATGTGAACGGTAAGCTTTCTTCCGCAAGCTTCAAGCTGGTGGTAGAGGCAGCACCCACACCGGTTCCCACAGAAGCGCCTACTCCGGTACCCACGGCGGCACCTACTCCGGCACCTACGGCGGCACCTACTCCAGCCCCCACAGCGGTTCCCACTCCGGACCCCACCGCTGCGCCGACTGAGGCACCTACTGCCACCCCGACTGATGTTCCGCCTGCTTCTTCCGAAGTCACCGGCTGAACATAAAATAAATACCGGTAAGAGCACCGTTCTTGCCATGGAAAATCAAAGGACCCGCTCTGCCCGGCAGGGCGGGCCTTTTCCTATGAAAATTCAAAACGAAAGGACGCTCTGTTATGAAACTGACTGTATTGGGCTGCGGCCGCTGGGGCACATTCCTGGCCTGCTATCACAGCGCACGCAATGAAGTGATGCTCTGGGGCCGCCCCGGCTCCCGGGCAATGGCACAGCTGAAGGCCGAGCGCAAAAACTCCTATATCGAGCTGCCGGAGCAGCTGCAGCTCACAGAAGACCTGACCGGTGCGCTGGAATTTGCCGAGGCGGTGATCATCTCCATCAGCGCTCAGCAGCTGCGGGATCTGGCCAAAAAGATTCAGGCCCTGCCGGTGGCGGGCAAAACCTTCATTCTCTGCATGAAGGGCATCGAGGTGGAAAGCGGCAAACGCCTGACCCAGGTGTTCCGGGAAGAGGTGACCCAGCCGGTTCGTCTGGCCGTTTGGGTTGGCCCCGGCCATGTGCAGGATTTCTCTGCCGGTATTCCCAACTGTATGGTGGTGGACTCGGATGAACCGGAGACTACCGACTATGTGGTGGAGAATCTGAGCAGCGATTTGATTCGCCTGTACAAAGGGCGGGACCTGATCGGCACCGAGGTGGGTGCCGCGGCCAAAAACGTGATTGGCATCGCCGCCGGCATGCTGGACGGTATCGGCTATTCCAGCCTGAAGGGTGCGCTGATGGCCCGCGGTGCCCGGGAGATCGCCCGGCTGATTCGCGCCATGGGCGGCAATGAGCTGTCGGCCTATGGCCTGTGCCATCTGGGCGACTACGAAGCCACCCTGTTTTCGACCCACAGCCACAACCGCCAGTTTGGCGAAAGCTTTGTGAAGGGCGAGCATTTCGATTGTCTGGCCGAGGGTGCTCCCACGGTCAAAGCATTGGTAAAACTGGGCGAAGAATACGGGGTCGACCTGCCCATCTGCCAGACCATCCATAGCATGCTGTATGAGGGCTGCAGTGCCAAGGACGCGCTGCCCCGCCTGTTCCAGCGCACCGTAAAGGGCGAGTTCGATTATTGAGTTTGCCGCTCCATGCACAGGGCCAGCCTCCGCCGCATACAATGGCGAAAAAGGGGAGGTGCTTTGTAGCATGACCAGTTGTTTTGATATCAGCATCATCGATGCCTGGAACACCGGCGACGAAGACGTGACCAACGGCAGTGTGGATAATTACGACTTCGATTGGGGCGGCAGTACACCGCCCTGTGGTTGCCGCAGAACCTGCTGCACCCAGCCGCCGGTCGATGAGGACACATGTACAGCAGAGGAAGAATATGCCGAAGGCGAAGAGGACTATCCGGTAGTTCAGCTGTAACAGAACGAACCAAAAGGGCAGAGCCTGGCTCTGCCCTTTTGGTGTGTATTGCTTGACGAAGCGGTTAGAATAAGGGATAATAAAAGGAACGATACATCGGCAGCCCGCCAAACAAACGGCAGGGCTCAAGGCCGAACTTTATAAAGGGAGAAAACGACCCATGGCACATTATTATTGTTTGTTATTGGATATGGATGGCACGCTGCTGGATTTTGAAGCAGCGGAGCATAAGGCAATCCAGGAGACGCTGGAGCATTTCGAACTGCCCAGCGATCACGAGACCGAGATGCTCTATGTGGAGATCAACAAGGAGCTCTGGGCGGCGCTGGAAAAGGGCCAGATCAAGCGGGACAAGCTGGTGGTGGAGCGATTTGCACGCCTTTTGAAAAAGCTGGAGCGAAAAGGCTCTGCTGCCGAAATGAGCGCCTATTATCTGGATCGCCTGGGCAGTCATCCGGATCTGATTCCGGGCGCCCTGGAAGCTGTGCGTGAGCTTTCTGAAGTGGCAACCCTGGCCATTGCTTCCAACGGCGTGGCCAAAGTACAGGCCAGCCGCCTGCGGGATTCCGGCCTGGAGTCCTATATGGACGAGGTGTTCGTCTCCGAGAAGATGGGCGTGGAAAAGCCCAATCGCCGTTTCTTTGAGCAGGCCATTCGTGCTTTGGGCATCGAGCATCGGGACCGGGTCCTGGTGGTGGGCGACAGCCTGAGCGCGGACATCAAGGGAGGCCAGAATGCCGGGCTGGCCACCTGCTGGTGCAACTTCCACCAGCAGCCGGAACCGGAAGAGGGCAATAAGCCTACTTATACCATCCATAATTGGCAGGAGCTGTATTCCATTGTAATGGAGGAGGATGAGCTGCAAAATGTCGGACTTAAAAACCGAAAGCATCAGTTTTAAATCCAGCAACGGCAAAGACACCATCGCCGGATACTTCTACACTATGCCGGATATCGCCCCCAAGGCAATCCTGCAAATCAGCCACGGCATGTGCGAGCACATCGAGCGCTACCGGGAATTTGCCGAATTTATGGCACAGCATGGCTTTGTGGTATGCGGCAACGACCACTTGGGTCACGGAAAAACCAGCGGGGAAGAGGGCATTGACGGATATTTTGGCGAGAAGGATGGGCGCTTTTATGTGCTGCGTGACCTGCACACCATGAACCTGCTCGCCCGCAAAAAGTACCCGGATCTTCCGTTGATCCTTCTGGGGCACAGCATGGGCAGTTTCTTCGCCCGATGGTTCGCCGCAGAGTATCCGGACGCAATGGACGCACTGATCATCAGCGGAACCGGAGGACCAAACCCGCTGGTGAATGCAGGAATCGGCATCAGCGGCTGGATTTCTTCCGTAAAGGGATCTTCCTTTACATCAAAGCTGGTGAACAAATTGGCCTTCGGTACCTATCTAAAAAAGGTGCCGAAACCCCGTACCCCCTACGATTGGATCAGTCGGGATGAACAGATCGTGGACCGCTACAGCGCAGACCCTAAATGCACCTTCGTGTTTACGGTAAGCGCCTTTCATGAGCTGTTTTCCACTCTGAAGCAGGTGAGCAACCTGCAATGGGCACAAAAAATTCGCCGGGATCTGCCCATCTGGCTCTTCTCCGGCGACATGGACCCGGTGGGCGATTACGGCAAAGGCGTGAAAAAGGTGGCAGAAATGCTGCGGCAATCCGGTGTAAAGGATGTTCGCCTTACACTGTATCCGGGCGGCCGTCACGAGATGCTGAACGAAACAAATCGCCAACAGGTCTATCAGGATCTGTTGGCCTGGGCAGAAAAGAGCCTGGAACGGAAGGAATAAACAAGAGTAGTTAAGAGTAATAAGGAATCATATGCTCATATCGTTACAAAATTTAGGAAAAAGCTTTGGCGACGCCGTTGTCCTGCACGCCATCAACGCCACAGTGGAAAAGGGTGAGCGCATTGGCATCGTAGGCGAAAACGGTGCCGGTAAAACTACCCTGCTCAAGGTGCTTTGCGGCGAGTACCAGCCCGACGAAGGCGAGTACCAGATCAGCCGCGGGGTAACTCTGGGCTACCTGGAACAGAACAGCAAGCTGGACCCAACCCTGGATGTATATGGTGAGATGCGCAGCGCATTTGCGCCGGTGCTCAGCGCCATGGAACAGATGCAGGTGCTGGAAAACAAGCTGGAAAAGAACCCTGGCGACGAACAGCTGCTTGCAAAGCATGCGGAGCTTTCGGCAGTGATCGACGCGGCGGATGGCTATCATATGGATATCCAGATCAAGAAGGTTCTCAGTGGTATGGCCTTTGGCCCCGAAACCTACACCAAAGGCGTGGCGGTGCTCTCCGGCGGTGAGCACACCCGCCTGCGACTGGCAAAGCTTCTGCTGCAGCGGCCGGATCTTCTGATTCTGGACGAGCCTACCAACCATCTGGACTTTGCCACCATGGAATGGCTGGAGGAATACCTGAAGGCCTATTCCGGTGCAGTGCTGGTGGTCAGCCACGACCGTTACTTCCTGGACTCGGTATGTACCCGGATCTGGGAAGTAGAGGACCATCAGCTCACCAGCTATAAGGGCAATTACTCCGCCTACCTGCCCCAGAAGGAGGCAGCAGTAGCATTGCAGCAGAAGCAGCACGATGCCGATGTGGCCAAGGCGCAAAAGCTGGAGGACTACATTGCCCGGAATCTTGTGCGTGCTTCCACCACAAAGATGGCTCAGAGTCGCCGCAAGCAGCTGGAAAAGATGGAGATCACCGAAAAGCCCCGCAGCGGGCCCCAGCAGCTGAACTTCAATTTTGAATTCGATGTTACTCCCTACAAAGAGCTGCTTACCATCAAGAATCTGAGCGTAAAGATCGGTGAGCGGGTACTGCTGCATCCCTTCGATCTGCAGGTGCTGCGTGGCGAGCGGCTGGTAATCGCTGGTCCCAACGGCGCGGGCAAATCTACCCTGATGCAGGTGCTGGACGGCAAGCGCAAGCCCTCCGGCGGCATGGTACGGCTGGGCGCGGGCGCAAAGGCCAGCGTTTTTGAGCAGCAGCAGATGCGCCGGGGTGGCCGTGTGATCGATGCCATCTGGGATAAATGGCCCCGTTATACCGAGCTGGAGGTGCGCAATCATCTGGCCCGCTTCGGATTCCGGGGCGAAGAGGTGTTCAAAAGCTGCAGCGCCCTGTCCGGCGGCGAGTTGGCCCGGTTGCGCTTTTCCGAGATCGTGCTGGAGCGGCCCAACCTGCTGTTCCTGGACGAGCCCACCAACCATCTGGACATCTACACCCGTGAGAGCCTGACCCAAGCATTGATGGCTTACGAGGGTACATTGCTGCTTATCACCCATGACAGGTATCTGATGAACAGCCTGGAATGCCCCATCCTGTATGTGGAGGATGGAAACGCCACCCTTTATCCCAGCTACGAGCGGATGATGCACCGGGAAGACCCGGCAGCCGCCGCTCCCAGGGAGGAGAAAGAGAAGGCGCCCGCAGGCAAAGCGGCTTATGGCAAAGAGCAGCGCCGCCGCAAAGCGGAGCTGCGTACCCGTATCAAAGCAGTGGAGGACGAGATCGAAACTCTGGGCGCACACATTGTGGAACTGGAAAACGAGATCGCCAGCCCCGAGGTATTGCGCGACCATGTTCTGCTGCGGGATAAATGCGACGAGCTGGAAGACAGCCGCTTTCATCAGCAGGAACTGTTCGACGAGTGGGAAAAGCTGCTGGAAGAACAGGAGCAGTATGAACAGGCCGAGTAAGCCATTCCGCTTCTAGAAAACCATAAGATGAAAAAGGCTCACGGCAGATATGCCGTGAGCCTTTTTACGTTTGTTTTCAAGTCTGGCTATGGATTTCCCGTCCGGGAGGGAAGATCAGGCGGATGCAGGTACCTTTGCCCGGAGCACTTTCCAGTTCGATGCGGGCGTTGTGATAGGCCGCACTGTGCTTTACGATGGAAAGTCCCAAACCGGTGCCGCCAATGGCCTTGGAATGGCTCTTGTCCACACGGTAGAACCGTTCAAATACGCGCTCGTGGTCTTCTGCGGGGATGCCAATGCCATCATCCTTTACCGCAATGGCGGGACCATCCGGTGTGTGCTTTACGCTCACCCATACATGACCGCCTGGCTTGTTGTATTTGATGGCGTTGTCGCACAGGTTGAACAGCATCTCATCCAGCACCGGAAGCACGCCCTCAATCACCACCGGTTCGCCCTCCACCTGCAGCGTTACCTGCTGTTTTGCAGCGGGATTTTCCAGCTGGATGCGGGTGTTCTGCGCCAGCTCCAGAAGATCCACCGGAGCGGCAGTATAGGGAATGGAGTTTTCGTCCAGCTGCGACAGCTTGATGATATCACCCACCAGATGAATCAGCCGCTGGGATTCGTCGTAAATCTTCCCAGCAAAGTGGGGCACATCGTTGGGATCAATCAGGCCGCTTTTCATGATTTCTGCAATGCCGGAGATGGAGGTCAGCGGTGTTTTCAGCTCGTGGGAAACATTAGCACTGAACTCCCGGCGAAGCGTCTCACGTTCCTGCTTTTCGGTCACATCCAGCAGTACGATCACCGTACCGGTAAGCTGGTCCTGCTGGTAGACCGGGTTGGCAAACAGCTGACACATCCGGCCGAACAGAGGAATCAGTGTTTCAGTGTGCTGACCCTCCAGAGCATCCCGAATGGCGCTGTTCAGCTCTTCAATGGGGCTATGGGTCATATCCCGGCCCATCAGAGGTGCTTCTGCATGAAGCAGCTGCCCAGCGCTGGTGTTATGGGAAAGCACCGTACCGGTGCGGTCCAGCACCAGAAAACCCTCTTTCATATTTTCAGTAATGGAGGCGAAGCGCTCCTGCTGTTCGCCCAGCTCCATCAGCTGTGCCTTGATCTGCCGGTTCTGATGGTTTAACCGGCGCAGAAGAGGAGTGAGTTCCTCGTAGTCCTCCGGCACCTGAGGGTGCTCCAGATCAATTTCGTTCAACGGGCGGGTCAGCCGGTGAGATACCTTGTAGGAGATCACTGCCGAAAGCACCGCGCCGAAGGTCAGAATCAAAAGGATGGGCTGAATCAGCAGCAGGAAAATGCCCATGCTGGAATAATGGGTACAGGCAATGCGCAGCACATCACCGCTGGGCAGCAACAATGCCCGATAGAGTGTCTTTTCCTGCAGAGTGGTGGAATAACGCACGCTTTCGCCGCTGCCGGTCGCAAGCGCCTGCTTTACCTCTTCCCGGTCTGCGTGATTTTCCAGCGTGGAAGCGTCCAGGGAACTGTCATACAAAACCGTACCGTCGGCGTCGATCAAGGTGATCCGACTGCTTCCCGGGTCGATGGTGGAAAGGAAATCTTCCCCATATTGGGATACCCCGCGGGAAAGATATCCCAGTTCAGTGGTAAGCTCAGTGGCCAACTGCTGCTCAAAATAGGGCATCAGAATGGCGATCAGGATGATCATGCCCACCAGAAGGGTGGAGAGGGTAACAGTAAGGATGGCGCTGAAAAGCCGTTTTGTCATACGCCATTCTCCCGAATCCGATATCCGGTCCCGCGCACGGTCTCAATATAGCTGCCGCATTCGCCCAGCTTCTGGCGCAGAGTCCGGATATGTACGTCCACTGTGCGGCTTTCCGCCTCGAAGGTGTAGCCCCAGATCTGATTGAGCAGCTTTTCCCGGGTAAAGACGATGCCCGGCTGCTGGATCAGAACACTGAGCAGTTCAAATTCCTTGTGCGTCAGCGAGATTTCTTCTTTGTTCACAAGCACCTGATGGCGGGCAGGGAAGAGCTGAATTTCACCCACTTGATACTCGTCCGGAGCGGTCTGAGGCTTGGCACGGCGCAGCAGAGCGTTCACCCGGGCCACCAGCTCCATCATGCCGAAAGGCTTCGGAA
Source organism: Gemmiger sp. An194 (assembly GCF_002160145.1). GTDB lineage: Bacteria > Bacillota > Clostridia > Oscillospirales > Ruminococcaceae > Allofournierella. The sequence goes on from NZ_NFKA01000004.1 coordinate 41,716, forward strand.
TATAGTCGTCGGCACCGCTGTCCAGGCCGGTCACCCGGTCGTACTCACTGCCCTTGGCCGTGAGCATAATCACCGGCAGTTGGCTTGTGGTGGAGTTGGCTCGCAGACGCTTCAGAATATGAATGCCATCCTCTTCCGGCAGCATGATATCCAGCAACAGCAGATCCGGCATCTGTTTTTCCATCTCGGCCCAGAACAGCGAGGGCAGGTCAAAGCCCTTCGCTTCGTAGCCGGAACGATTCAGGGTATAGGTAACCAGCTCTCGGATGCTGTTGTCGTCTTCCAGAATATAAATCATAGGTTTCAAGGCCTCCTCAAAATCGTTGCTCATTTTAAGTATAAAACATCTGAAAGCGCTTTTCACTAGTTCAATGTAAAAACTACGTAAAAACGGAGGGGCGTTTTGCCCCTCCGCTCATAAGATGATACAGCTTTGTCAGTTGGTAATGTTCAGGCAGCTCAGGAAGGTGCTTTCCTTGAAGGACTGGAAGTTGAACAGCAGCAGTACCTCATCGTAGCCTTCCTGCTGGGCAAAGTCCGCCACACTCAGGCCAAAACCACGGGGATCAATTACGCCGATGCGGGCATAATTTGCAGTCAGATAGGGAATGAAACTGTTGGCGTAGCTGTCCTTCACCACCAGAATGCTGCCTTCACCGTCGCCTTCAATGGTGGAGTAGCCGTTGTTGCCATACAGGAACATGGCATACTTGTCGTCTGTCTCCAGCTTGGACTTATCATACATGGTGGCGGTGAAATTTTCGGTCAGCTCAAAGGTGGGAGAAACATTCCATACAGTCATGGCGTTGGGCAGGTCCCGATACGCGATGGTATCCGGTTTGCTCTTCCAGTACAGCGCCTTGGAATAGGTGGTGCCATAGAAGCCGGGCACGGTGGTGTAGTCGCTCTCGCTTACCTCCATGGGGGTAAGACTACGCATCTGACAGAACTGCTGATAGGCAAGATAGGCGCCGTAGCTGGTCCAGTGATGGTCGGTGTCGTAATACAGCTGCACATCGTCCTTGGCCGCGGTAAAAGGCTCCCGCAGATCCAGACTGTTGGCCTCGCCCACGGTGGAGAAGATTGTATCCAAGCGGGCGTTTTCGTCCAGCATGGGGGTGTTGGCAGGCAGCTCCTCAGCGTTGATTACACTGGAGGAAGGAGCCAGCAGGAACGTGACCTGACCGGGGAATTTTTCAATAAACTGCTGCACCAGAGTGGTGTTCTTCTGCAGCAGCTTTTCTTCGGTGGGGGTCAGAGCGAACATCTTGGTAAACAGCGCGTCGTTTTTGCCGATCATCGCGCCGCCAATCTCTTCCTTCTGGAACAGCAGGCTTTCGCACAGGCTCTGAGCCTTCAGCCAGCTGTCGCGCACGATCACCTGATCCTTGGTGTACTCACCGTATTTGGCGGTCCATTCATTTTTCACCAGGCTGGAGAAGCTGAAGTCAGGGAATTGAGCAAGCGGCCGACGCTCCAGCTCGGATTCCGCACGCTTGGGCCAGAGCCCGTCAGCAATCATAAAGCAGAAAATAAACAGGAAAAACAGCACCAGCAGGGGATACTGCTTCAACTCTTTCAATTTTTCTTTCATGCGATCCCCTCCCTTAGAAACGGAAATACAGGAACGGGCTGTTGGTGGATGCCACAATATAGGCGATACACATCAGCAGCAGGGCGAATACTACAACGATCTTGAGTACAGTATGCTTTTTCAGCCAGTCGTAGATGCGCAGGGGCACCGGAGTGCAGCAAATGATCGCCACCACCAGCAGCACGCCGTAGTTGCGCAGGAAATACAGGCAGGAAACACCGCCGGAGGGAATGAACAGCTTCTGCATCAGCAGAGCCAGGCCCACGCCGTCCTCGTTACCCACGAACAGCGCCCAGCCCACAGCCACCAGCAGCAAGGTATAAATGTGAGGCCAGATACGCCCGGTCTGGAGCTTTTTCAAAAGGAAGATTTTCTCGATGGCCAGCAGAATGAAATAATAAATGCCCCAGAAAATAAAGTTCCAGTCCGCACCATGCCAAATGCCGGTCAGGGTCCAGACCACGAACATGTTGAAGATCTGGCGCTTCAGGCCCCGGCGGTTGCCGCCCAGGGGGATGTACACATATTCCCGGAACCAGCCGGACAGCGTCATATGCCAGCGCCGCCAGAAATCGGTGATGCTGCGGGCGATGTAGGGCATGTTAAAGTTCATGGGGAAATCGAAGCCCAGCATCTTGCCCATACCGATGCCCATCAGCGAGTAGCCGGAGAAGTCAAAATACAGCTGCAGGGAATAGGCCAGCAGACCCAGCCAGACCAGCGGGGTGCTCGCATTCGCCAAACCCACACCAGCCGAGGTAAGAACATGCTGATCGTTGTAGGTGCCGATGATATCATACCACAGCTTGCTTACGGTATCCGCAATCAGGACCTTTTTCGCCAGGCCGAATACAAACAGGCAGATGCCCTCTTCGATCTGCTTGAGGCGGTAGCGGTCCTTGTACACGTGAAGCTGCGCGGCCACATCCCGGTATTTCACGATGGGACCGGCAATCAGCTGGGGGAACATAACCACATATGCACCGAAATCAATGATGTTGTGCTCAGCCTGCACATCCCGACGGTATACGTCGATGGAGTAGCTCATGGTCTGGAAGGTATAGAAGCTGATGCCCAGGGGCAGCACGGTGGCTGCTTCCACCATGCCGATGGAAAGCCCGGTAACCGCATTGATGGTGCTGATGATGAAGTTGGTGTATTTGAAAAACACCAGCATGGACAGGCTGCCCACAATGGAAATAATCAGAAAGACCCGGCGCATCTTGTCTGAATGATCGAATCGTTCAATTGCAAGGCCGGAGAAGTAGTTGATGAGGATCAGCACGACCATCACCGGGAAGAAGCGTACCTCGCCCCAGGAATAGAACACCAGGCTGCAAACAAACAGAGCCAGGTTTTTCAGCTTGTAGGGGGCAATGTAGTACAGCGCCAGTGTGATCGGCAGAAAGCGGAATAAAAACAGAATGGTACTGAACAGCAAGCTTGCGACACTCCTTTACAAAAAAGGCCGGTACCGCCGTCTGGTGGTACCGGCCAAAAGCATTGTCTTGGTGGGGGATTATTTCAGTGCTTCATCCAGAGCGGTGTCGATGGCACTGTAATCTGCACCGTTGGTGTTGGCAACCACCATCACAACGTAGTCGCCCTGCTGAACGATACGGGCATCCTTGGCAGCGGCTTCCTTATCGGCAAACTCTGCATACAGGCCGCCGGTGGAGATGCTGGTCTTGTAGGCTTCCATATCGCTCTTGACCGCGTCGCCCTTGCCTTCCACAGCCTTCACGGCAACAATCAGAGCGCTGTCGGCCTGATCGTTGGAAACCTTGCCGGCGTATTCTTCGATGTCATTCTTGTCAAGCATCATGTCCAGAGTAATGAAGTTGTCGTCCACATCGCGGGGATTGGCAACGGGGTTTGCGCTCTCCACGGCGGTAACGATGTCGTTCAGGTTATATGCTTTGCTGCTGCTTTCCTGGCCGCCACAGCCGACCAGCCCAAGAGCGAAAACAGCGGCAGACAGAGCAATCGCGATGAGTTTTTTCATAGATTCTTCTTCCTTTCCTGGAAAGTTATGTAATTGATTTTATACTATATCAAATGGAAATGCAAGCTGTACCGGTAGCATTGACAGAAAATTTACACTTTATTCACCGGAGCCATAAGCGGATGCGCTTGACAGAACCGCCCGGGCATTTTACAATCAAACTGGATTGTTATCGCCTCAAACAGGCACTATATTATAAGGAGAGTTTGAATTCATGCGTTTTTCGCAAAACAAAACAAGACAGATTGCGCTGTCCGGCCTTCTGTTCGCTTTGGCGATGGCGCTTTCCTTTGCGGAATCCGCCATTGCACCCATGCTGGGCCTTATGCCCGGTGTAAAGATCGGTCTGGCCAACATCGTGGTTATGTATGCGCTGTTTTTCATGGGGGCAAAGCAGGCACTGAGCCTGGCGCTGCTGAAGTCCTTCTTTGTCATGCTTACCCGCGGCGTGGTGGCCGGGTTTTTGTCACTGTGCGGGGGATTGCTGTCTCTGCTGGTCATGTGGGTGCTGTTCCGTTTGTTCGGCAAGCACATCACCTATTTTATTCTTTCGGTCTGCGGAGCTCTGGCCCACAACATCGGGCAGCTCATCGGTGCCAGCATTGTGCTCAGCAGCACATTGGCCCTGACCTACGCCCCGGTGCTCATCGTTTCCGGCCTTGCCATGGGGCTTGTGACCAGCTCCAGTCTGTCCGCTTTGCTGCCTGCACTGGGCCGGATGGGCTTTAATATTAAGAAATTGTAATTTTTTCAAAATAATCTGAAAATAGTGCTTGACGAAACTATACTTTGATGCTATACTTTAGCTATAACAAAGAACGGTTCCTATTTACGAGCCGCTTCTGAGTCAATGAGCTGAAATTTAAAATATTGGAGGATGAATACTATGTCCAAGTTTGTTTGCACCGTATGTGGTTACATCGCCGAGGGCGCTGCTCCCGATTTCTGCCCCGTTTGCAAGGCTCCCAAGGATAAGTTCGTTGAGAAGACCGAGAACACCTACGTGACCGAGCACGTGGTTGGCATCGCCAAGGAGGGCGTTCCCGAGGAGATCATCGAGGGCCTGCGCATGAACTTCAACGGTGAGTGCAGCGAGGTTGGCATGTACCTGGCTATGAGCCGCGTTGCTGATCGTGAGGGCTACCCCGAGATCGCTGAGGCCTGGAAGCGCTACGCTTTCGAAGAGGCTGAGCATGCTGCCAAGTTCGCCGAGCTGCTGGGCGAGGTTCTGACCGACAGCACCCAGAAGAACCTGCAGATGCGTGTTGACGCCGAGTGCGGCGCTTGCTCCGGCAAGATGGACCTGGCCAAGAAGGCTAAGGAGCTGGGCCTGGATGCTATCCACGACACCGTTCACGAGATGGCTAAGGACGAGGCTCGTCACGGCCGCGGCATGCAGGGCCTGCTGAACCGTTACTTCAAGTAATTGGTTCCCGGTTACTGACCGAATACACAAAGGAGCGTGCAGCTTGTGCTGTACGCTCCTTTTTCATTCAAACCAATCCCGTTCCGGGCGGCACTGTCTGGGATAGAGCGTCAGTTGCCCCTGCGGGCCGTACATGGCCAGAAATATTTCTTTCGAGCTTTTGTAGCCGCGGGCCGTCAGCTGCTCCTGCAGCCAGGCGGAATTGTGCCCGATGGCTTCCAGGTTATCCATAAGAGGAGAACCGTCCAGAACCAGCGCGCACCAAAGCCCTTCCGGCTGCGGAGAAAGCTGAAGATCCGACGGCGTGGCTGGACGAAATTGTGAGGAGGGAAGGAAGCTGATCTGCCCGTTGGTTTCCAGAACGGCGGATTCCAGCTGGTTCAGGTCAAAATAACCGGCCACTCGGCATTGGCTCAAAAACTCGTTCAGATCCAGTCGGGCACGCAGCAGGTTTTTGGGATAAAGCCTCCCGTTTTGATAAAGCACCACCGGACGTCCATTGAAAAAGCGACGCAGGGCGATGGATTTGCAGGTGAACCAATCAATGCACAGAGCAGCAATTCCGTAAACCACCGTGGCGGTTAGCGGCTGCCACCAGGCCTCCAGATCGGTGGCCAGCTCCGCGGCAATGGACCCGATGGTGATGCTGGTTACGTAATCAAACAGACTCATCTGGCCAATCTGACGCTGCCCCACCAGCTTGCACAGGCCAAACAAGACTACGATGGAAACCAGGCTTGTGATGGCGATTTTTCCAACTTCGCTATAAATCTGCATAATATCCGGCCTTTCTTGCGGCAAGGCGGCCGCGGTATCCTGTTGTAAGGATGAACAAATCCTCCGTGATTTATTCATGAAAAGCAAGGCTTGGCGAATCTGGCTGAATTATGTATAATGGGTCCATCATATCAAAGTGCGCGGCAGCGCGCTGACAGGAGGGCATAGCCGTTGCGGCATGTTTTTATTGTAAATCCCGTTTCCGGCAAAGCGGACGCCAGCGGAGTGCTGGTTCCCAAGATCATTCAGGCGGCAGCCCGGCAAGGAGTGGCGTACGAGATCCTTCTGACTGAGCGGCCTGGTCATGGAGTGGAGCTGGCACGGCAGCAGGCAGAATCAGGGGAGTCTGTTCGTCTGTATGCTTGCGGAGGCGATGGGACTCTAAATGAGGTACTGCGGGGTGCTTACGGTTATAAAAATGCCCTGGTGGCTTGCGTTCCCTGCGGCAGCGGCAACGACTTTGTGCGCAATTTCGGGGGCAGCGCGCCGTTTCTGGATCTGGAAAACCTGATTCAGGGCGAAGCGGTCACCATGGATCTGATCGAGACTGATCAGGGTCTGGCAGCCGCCATCTGCTCTGCCGGTCTGGACGCCCAGGTTGCCTACGGAATCCCGAAGTTCCGACGGATTCCTCTGTGCGGTGGCTCCATGGCTTATAAACTCTCCATATTGCAGGCGGTCAGCGGGCATCTGGGTCACCGGCTGCGGATCTGCGCGGATGACGAAACCATTACCGGCGACTTCTTGATGCTGGCTCTCTGCAACGGCTCCACCTATGGAGGCGGCTTTTGGGCTGCGCCGCAGGCCTGCATGAACGATGGCCTGCTGGACCTGGTTCTGGTGCGAAAGATCGGTCGGCTGCAGATTGCCCGCCTGATCGGCGACTACCAGAAAGGCCTGCACATGCAGGGTGACCAGGTCGCTCCAGCCTACCGCGATATTATACTGGCAAGAAAAGTGCACCGCTTGCAGTTGGACACCCTGGATGGCAATCCCATCGTCGTGACAAGAGACGGGGAATGTGCCCCGTATACCAGCCTGCAGGCCCATGTGCTGCCTGCCGCGGTGCAAATCGTGTTGCCGCGTTCCGTACTGAATGCGGAGCTGCCCGCGCTGCGCAGAGATGCTGCCCATAATTAAATGAAAAAGGCAGTGGGAAGGAATCAGAGGATTTCGGCCCGCTGCCTTTTCTTTGTGCGGAACAAAAAGCAAAACCAATCAGCAAAGCAGATGTCGATATTGCTAACAAAGAAAAGGAAGTGTGCCGAAAAAGCTTGCAGAACGCAGAACAAAGAGATCAAGTAGGTAAAATCATGGTTTGTTCACAAAAATTTTTTTATTTATCCACTTGATTTTTCCGGGAAGAGCGACTAAAATATACATTAGCACTCAGGGAGAATGAGTGCTAAACAAATTTTTGTTATCATTAAATTTATTTTTGAATAGGAGGATATCTTCCATGAAAATCAAGCCTCTTGCAGATCGCGTTGTGATCAAGACCGTTGAAGCCGAAGAAACCACCAAGAGCGGCATCATCCTGGCCGGTTCCGCCAAGGAAAAGCCCCAGGTGGCCGAGGTGCTGGCAGTTGGCCCCGGCGGCATGGTAGACGGCAAGGAAGTGGAGATGATCGTCAAAGTAGGCGATAAGGTCCTCACCAGCAAGTACTCCGGCACCGAGGTGAAGGTGGACGGCGAGGAATGCACCATCGTGCGCCAGAGCGACATCCTGGCCATCGTGGAGGAGTAATTTCCATCATCCGTTTTCAAAACTGACTGATCGAATGCGCGCTGCGCATCCCGCAATAAACTGATCGAATGCGCGCTGCGCATCCCGCAATAAAAGGAGAGATTCATTATGGCAAAACAAATTCTGCATGGCGAGGCTGCCCGCAAGGCCCTTTCCGCTGGTATTGATACCCTGGCCGACACCGTTCGCATCACCATGGGTCCCAAGGGCCGCAACGTGGTGCTGGGCAAGAAGTTCGGCAGCCCCGTGATCACCAATGACGGTGTAACCATCGCCAAGGAGATCGAGCTGAAGGACGTGTTTGAGAACATGGGTGCTCAGCTGGTTCGTGAAGTTGCCACCAAGACCAACGACATCGCTGGCGACGGCACCACCACCGCCACCGTTCTGGCCCAGGCTCTGGTGCACGAGGGCATGAAGAACGTTGCTGCCGGCGCCAACCCCATGGATGTAAAGCGCGGCATGCAGAAGGCTGTGAAGGCTGCTGTTTCCGCTTTTGCTGCCAACAGCCAGAAGGTAAACGGCTCCAAGGACATCGCCCGTGTTGCCACCGTTTCCGCTGATGACGCCACCGTTGGCGAGCTGATCGCCGAGGCTATGGAGAAGGTAACTGCTGATGGCGTGATCACCATCGAAGAGAGCAAGACCGCCGAGACCTACTCCGAGGTCGTGGAAGGCATGCAGTTCGACCGTGGCTACATCACCCCCTACATGGTGACCGACACCGAGAAGATGGAGGCCGTGATCGATGACGCCTACATCCTGATCACCGACAAGAAGATCAGCGTGATCCAGGACCTGCTGCCCCTGCTGGAGCAGATCGTACAGAGCGGCAAAAAGCTGGTCATCATCGCTGAGGATATTGAGGGCGAGGCTCTGTCCACCCTGATCGTGAACCGTCTGCGCGGCACCTTCACCTGCGTGGCCGTTAAGGCTCCTGGCTTCGGCGATCGCCGCAAGGAGATGCTGCAGGATATCGCCATCCTGACCGGCGGCCAGGTCATCAGCGAAGAGCTGGGCTACGACCTGAAGGAGACCACCGTTGACATGCTGGGCCGTGCCCGTCAGGTCAAGGTGACCAAGGAGAACACCACCATCGTGGATGGCGCCGGTGCCAAGGAGCTGATCAAGGAGCGCGTGAACCAGATCCGTGCCCAGATGGAAAGCTCCACCAGCGATTTCGACCGCGAGAAACTGCAGGAGCGTCTGGCCAAGCTGGCCGGCGGTGTTGCCGTGATCCGCGTGGGCGCTGCCACCGAAGTGGAAATGAAGGACAAGAAGCTGCGCATTGAGGACGCTCTGAACGCCACCAAGGCTGCTGTGGAAGAGGGCATCGTGGCCGGCGGCGGCACTGCTGCCATCAACGCCATCCCCGCTGTTCAGAAGGTATGCGACGAGCTGGAAGGCGACGAGCGCACCGGTGCCCGCATCGTTCTGAAGGCCCTGGAAGCTCCTCTGCGCCAGATCGCTCAGAACGCCGGTCTGGAGGGCAGCGTCATCATCGACAAGATCCTGAGCTCCGGCAAGTCCAACTACGGCTTCGACGCTCAGAAGGAACAGTACTGCGACATGATCGAGGCCGGCATCGTTGATCCCACCAAGGTGACTCGTTCCGCTCTGGAGAACGCTGCCAGCGTTGCTTCCATGGTTCTGACCACCGAGAGCCTGGTTGCCGACGAGCCCGAACAGCCCGCTGCTGCTCCCGCTCCCGACATGGGCGGTATGGGCGGCATGTACTAAGCCATACCATAACCCCATAACCCAAACAGCAAAGGCCTGCATGCAATGCGCATGCAGGCCTTTTTGCGTAAAGCAGCTTTCTGCCGAGCGGGCCCGGTTCGGTGTTTTCCGGTGCTCCACGGAATGAACTCCGATTCATCTGCCCAAACTGAAAGCGGAGGTGGAGAGAATGACGCAGAAACGTCTTGCTGCACTGTTTGGTGCAATGCTCTTGGCATTTTCCGTAGTAATGGGCAGGCTATATCTGCTGGCGCAAAACCGGGAGTACGCCCGGACGGCACAGGCGCAAACAGTGACCACGCTCACGCTGGAAAACAGCCGGGGCAACTTATATGACTGCAACGGAACGCCTTTGACCGGGTACGGGCAGCAGTATTATGCATTGTCCATCCCGGGAGAGAGCAGCTACGCGGAACTGTTTCAATACGTCCCCTACAGCGAACAGGCCTATCTCTATGAAAAACGAAATGCACTGGCTCCTTTTCTGGTTCAGGTGGACCGGGATCTTACCGATCAGGGAATCTATACCTATTCCGTACCCAACCGCTATTGCCCGCTGCCTCTAGCGGAGCACCTGATCGGTTATTTAAATGGGGATGGCAGCGGCGTGGCTGGTCTGGAGCAGGCGTTTGACGAGTTGCTCACCAGTGGCCGGTCCGCCCGCGAGGTGCAGTGTGTGACCACAGCACAGGGTTCATTGCTTGCAGGCAGCGAACCCCAACTGCTGGAGCAACAGGAGGAAGGGCAGGGGGTGATGCTTACCCTGGATACCGCCACCCAACGGGTGTGCGAGGCCATTGCTCAAACATCCATGAGTACCGGCTGTATATTGGTCCTGGATGTGGCCACCGCAAAGGTCCGTGCCAGTGTAAGCATGCCGGAATTCGACCCGGAGAACATTCAGGCCAGTCTGCAAAACGAGAACTCGCCGTTTTTGAATCGGGTACTATGCCAATACAATGTGGGGTCTGTGTTCAAGCCGGTCCTGGCTGCCGCTGCACTGGAGCGGGGCATCGGCTGGTACAGCATGGAGTGCGAGGGTGTGATTACCATCAGCGATCACGACTACCACTGTGCCCTGGACCGAGCCCACGGGCTGATGAACATCCGCGGAGCACTGGAAAAAAGCTGCAACTGCTTTTTCATCGATCTGGGTATGCAGCTGGGCGGCAGCCGCGTGGCAGAACTGGCCCGGCAATTCGGCTTCGGGCAGACCATCTATCTGGCGGGCGGGCTGAAAAGCGCCGAGGGAGTGGTGCCGGAGGAGGAAACGCTGGAAGATCTGGGCCAGCTGGCAAACTTCAGCTTCGGCCAGGGCCAGCTGATGGCCGCGCCGGTCCAACTGGCCGCTGCCTACAATGCTCTTGCGGCCGACGGAGTCTACCGCAGCCCCAGCTTTCTGGAAGCGGTGATCGATGAGACCACCGGCGAGATGGTCCGCCAGCTGTATCAGCCGGATACCCGTCAGGTGGTGAGCACATCCACCGCCGAAACACTGTGCGACATGCTGGCCGGAGTGGTGAATGAGGGCATCGGTGCACAGGCTGCCCCGCAAAACGGTACAGCCGCTGGCAAAACCGGAACCGCCCAAACTGCCGTGTTCGATGAAGAGGGCAGGGAAGAGATGAACTATTGGTTTGCGGGTTTTTATCCGGCAGAGGACCCACTGTATACCATCGTGGTACTGCAGGACGGCACGCCGGAACCGGAAACAAGCTCTGCTGCCATTTTTGCCCAGGTATGCGATGGATTGTTCTGGCTGCAAAGCGAGGAGACCCGTGCACAGATCTTTGAACAGCAGGAGCAGCTGAAAGAAGAACAGGCAAAATCCACCGCCGACAGTTGACAAGCGGTACGGCACGCGCTATACTTGTAAAGTAAACGATTATGATAATGGCTGTGATAGGGCCAATGGCGGGCAGATAGCCACAGAGAGGAGATCATTCGGTGCAAGATCTCTGCTTATACTCCCGCCCCATGCCACCCTTGAGCCCCCGGTGATGAATCGGGCGTAACGCGGCGTTAACGCGCGAAAAGCGGTGGTTTCGAAGCATCGAAGCCACAATCTGGGTGGTACCACGGAGAGTTTTTTAGCCTTCGTCCCTGTTTGGGGGCGAGGGCTATTCTTTTTTCTCCGGCGATTGAGCAATTATCTGATCAGACGTTTTGTACACAACACATGTAGAGGAGTTATGAACGATGCAATGGACCGGTTTGAATGAACTGCGTGAAAAGTATCTTTCGTTTTTCGAGAGCAAGGGCCACCTGCGGCTGGACAGCTTCCCCCTGGTACCGAAGAACGACAACAGCCTGCTGCTGATCAACAGCGGCATGGCCCCCATGAAGAAGTGGTTCCTGGGTCAGGAGGAGCCTCCCCGTCATCGGGTGACCACCTGCCAGAAGTGCATCCGTACCCCGGATATCGAGCGCGTGGGCATCACTGCCCGTCACGGCACCTACTTCGAGATGTTGGGCAACTTCAGCTTCCAGGATTACTTCAAGAAGGAAGCCACTGCCTGGGCCTGGGAGTTCCTGACCAAGGTTCTGGAGATCCCCGCCGAACTGCTGTACATCTCGGTTTACGAGGACGACGACGAGGCCTGGGACATCTGGACCAAGGACATCGGCATTGCTGAGGACCACATGGTTCGCTTCGGCAAGGAAGACAACTTCTGGGAGCACGGCTCCGGCCCCTGCGGCCCCTGCAGTGAGATCTACTTTGACCGCGGCCCCGAGCACGGCTGCGGCAAGCCCGACTGCAATGTTGGCTGCGACTGCGACCGCTACATGGAGGTCTGGAACCTGGTGTTCAGCCAGTTCGACTCCGACGGCAAGGGCAACTACACCCGCCTGGAGCGCCCCAACATCGATACCGGCATGGGTCTGGAGCGTCTGGCCTGCGTGATGCAGGGCGTGGGCAACCTGTTCGAGGTTGACACCGTTCGCGCTATCCTGAACCATGTGGAGAAGATCAGCGGCAAGACCTACGGTGAGGATGCCAAGACCGACATCTCCATCCGCGTGATCACCGACCACATCCGCTCCACCACCTTCATGGTGAGCGACGGCATCATGCCCTCCAATGAGGGCCGCGGCTACGTGCTGCGCCGCCTGCTGCGCCGCGCCGCCCGTCACGGCCGGATGCTGGGCATCACCCGCCCCTTCCTGACCGAGCTGGTGGATACTGTTATCCATGAGAACAAGGCCGGCTACCCCGAGCTGGAGGAGCATGCCGACTACATCAAGAAGGTCATCGGTACCGAGGAAGAGCGCTTCTACAAAACCATCGACCAGGGCATGGCGATCCTGAACAACCTGATCGACAACATCACCAAGGCCGCCGTGGCCGGCAAGGAGAAGATCCTCTCCGGTATCGACGCCTTCAAGCTGAACGACACCTTCGGCTTCCCCCTGGATCTGACCCGCGAGATCGCTGCCGAGGCCGGCATCATCGTGGATGAGGAGAACTTCCACTCCGAGATGAAGAAGCAGAAGGAGAAAGCCCGTAAGGACCGTCTGTCCCGCGGCATCTCCGGCTGGGACTCCGACCTGTTCAGCGAGCTGACCGTGCCCGCCACTGTGTTCACCGGCTACGAGAAGCTGGAGGACAAGGGCCAAGTGATGGCTCTGTCTGATGGTGAGGAGCTGGAGGATGCCATCTCCACCGATGAGGGCGCCAAGGAAGGCGTTCTGGTGGTTCTGGATCAGACTCCCTTCTACGCTGAGAGCGGCGGACAGGTGGCCGACACCGGCTCCATCGTGACTGCCGACGGCGCCCGCCTGGAAGTGAAGGACGTGAAGAAGACCGGCAAGGGCTACTTCGTGCACACCTGCACCCTGGTGGAGGGCACCGTGAAGGTGGGTGACAGTGTGACCGCCGCTGTGTCCAAGGGCCGCCGGATGTCCATTGCCCGCAACCACACCAGCGCCCACCTGCTGCAGAAGGCTCTGCGCGAGGTGCTGGGCAGCCACGTGCATCAAGCCGGTTCCTACGAGGACGACGAGCGCGTGCGCTTCGACTTCACCCATTTCAGTGCTGTGACTCCCGAGGAGCTGGCTCTGGTGGAGCATATCGTAAACCAGAAGATCTTCGAGGCTTTGGATGTGAACATCCAGAACCTGCCCATTGCAGAGGCCAAGAAGATGGGTGCCATGGCTCTGTTTGGCGAGAAGTACGGCGACGTGGTCCGTGTTGTAGACGTAAATGGCTGGTCCACCGAGTTCTGCGGCGGTACTCATGTGAAGAATACCGCTCAGCTGGGCTGCTTCAAGATCCTGAGCGAATCCAGCGTAGCTGCCGGCATCCGCCGTATTGAAGGCACCACCGGCTACGGCGTGCTGAACCTGCTGGACGAGCGCACCGAGATGCTGCACAAGGTAGCAGACGCGCTGAAGGTCAATAACATGAAGGATCTGCCCCTGCGCGCTGTGGCTGTGGCCAGCGAAGTGAAGGCTCTGAGCAAGGAGCTGGATGCCGCCAAGGCTGCCGCCGCTGCCAGCAAGATCGACGGCCTGTTTGAGGCTGCCGAGGATGTGAACGGCATCAAGATCCTGACTGCTTACTTCTCCGGCACTGCTCCCGAGGCGCTGCGCAGCATGGCGGAAAAGGTGCGCGACAAGGCTTCCAACACCGTGGCTGCTCTGGTGGGCTCCACCGATGGCAAGATCACTCTGGCTGTTTCCTGCGGCAAGGGCGCTCTGGATGCAGGCCTGAAGGCCGGCGTTCTGGTCAAGCAGATCGCGGTCATTGCCGGCGGCAACGGCGGCGGTAAGCCCGACTTCGCCATGGCTGGTCTGAAGGACGAGAACAAGATCGACGAGGCTCTGAACGCTGTCGCCGGTATTGTGAAGGGCATCCTGGAGGGCTGATCCCATTTGTTTTTCACTGCGAACACCGGGAGAAGGCATCCCGGTGTTCGCAGCCTGTTTTGACGCATTGTTGGATTCTGGAAAGGAGATGTTTCAATGGATTGCTTGTTCTGCAAAATCGCCCAGGGCCAGATCCCCTCGAATAAGCTGTTCGAGGACGACAAGATCCTTGCGTTTTACGACATTGATCCGCAGGCACCGGTTCACTTCCTGGTGATTCCCAAGCAACATGTGGATTCTGCTGCCGCGCTCACCGAGCAGGATGGTGAGCTGCTGGCGCATATCTTTGCCACCATTGCTCGCCTGTGCAAGGAGCTGGGCTGCGATAACGGTTACCGTGTGGTGACCAACGTGGGCGAGGACGGCGGCCAGAGTGTAAAGCATTTGCACTTTCATGTGCTGGCAAAGCGCAGCCTTGCCTGGCCTCCGGGCTGATGCGCGGGCTGTTCTGCGCTGTGTGAGAGAAAAGGAGATATCTGATTATGAGTGAAACCTATACCCTGCATGTGGCAGGCGTGACCCGGGAACTGCCCATCTGCGCCATCAACGAGCATCTTTCCATTGCTGCCTTCATTATGTTCAGCGATGTGGAGCTGACCGTTGCCTGCGCCAAAGCACTGCTTGAGAAGTGCCCGGAGTTTGATGTGATCGTCACTGCCGAGGCAAAAGGCATTCCTCTGGCCTACGAGATGAGCCGCCAGAGCGGAAAGCTGTATATCCCTGCCCGTAAAGGCGAAAAGCTTTACATGCAGAATCCGGTGGTTGTAGAGGATCAATCCATCACCACCAGCGCCCGCCAGAAGCTGGTGATTGACCAGAAGGATCTGGAGGCCATGAACGGCAAGCGGATTCTGATTGTGGACGACGTGATCAGCACCGGCGGCTCCCTGCATGCGCTGGAGACTCTGGTGGAAAAGAGCACCGGTACGGTGGTAGGCCGTGCAGCTGCGCTGGCAGAAGGCGACGCAGCCGACCGCACCGATATCATTTTCCTGGAAAAACTGCCTCTGTTCACCCACTGATCCCCGCACGCGAATGAGACGGGTACTGGCAGCTTGCTGTTTTGTTTGGTTTGCCGCCAAACTCATCGCTGTGTATCTGCCGCCTGTGGCCCTTGGGCTGCTCGCGGCAGTTTTTGTATGCATATTCTGGTGTGCGTTGGCCCTGGGAAAGCGAAACTATAGTTTTCTGTTTCCACTGGTAGGGCTGGCTGCTATTTTCCTTCACTCGCTGATGTACGACATTGTGGTGGCTCCTGCCTTTGATCTTGCAGGGGAGGAAGTGGAGGCGGTTGTGCTGGCCGAGCAGGTGGACCCGGGCTTTCAGGATGGGACAGTGCGCGGGGAGTTCACTGTTCTGGAGCTGAACGGCAAGCAGCTCCCCGGCTGGAAACAGTTTCGGATTTCGACAGTGGCAATGCCGGAATGCGAGCGTGCAGATATCCTTCGCGGGACCTTTTCTGTGGAGCTTCTGGAGAAGGATGAATACTACTACGGCAATCTGGCGGACGGAGTGCTCTTGCAGGCAGTGACCGCAGAGGATGTGACACTGGAGGGGCAAAGCCGGGCGCCGCGCTTTTTCCTGCGGCAGCTGCAGGAAACCCTTGCCAGCAATTGCCGCCGCTATCTTGCGCCGGAGCTGGGCAGCGTGCTCTCCGCCATGGCGGTTGGGGACAAAAACCGCCTGACTGATGAGATCAGCGACGCCTACCGGGCAGCCGGTGTTTCCCATCTACTGGTGGTGTCCGGCCTTCACCTGACACTTTTGTGCAGCGCGTTTCTGGGCAACCGCCCTTGCAGCGGCCGGTTCCGACGCCAGAAGGCACTGGCCGCCATGGTTCTGGTGGTAGGCATGATGGCTCTGGTCGGCTTCACCCCATCGGTGACGCGGGCCGGAATGGGTGCACTGATCTTCTATGCTGGTGCACTGTTTCTCCAACCGGCTGATTCCTTCACCTCGCTGGGAGTGGCTGCGGTGCTGCTCTCGCTGCAAAACTGCTATGCGGTGTGCGATCTGGGGCTGCAGCTTTCCTTTGCCGCCACGCTTGGGGTACTCTGTGCCGCCCGAATCTTTCCGCCCATGCGGCTGAGTGAACTGGAGGAGCATCCCTGGCGCTGCCGGATACGGCGCTGGTGCACTGTGCTGTTGGTTCCGATTCTGGCGGCACTTTTCACGCTGCCGCTTCAGCTGGTGCACGGTCTTTCAGTCAGCGGCGTTTCCGTGCTGACCAATCTGCTGGTGATGCCTCTGGTGGGACCTATTGTCTGTCTGGGCCTGATCTGCGCGGTGACCGGGCTTGTTCCGGCTTTCTATCACATCACCCGGGCGGTGATGCTGCTGGCGGCGCTTCTGGTGAAGCTGCAGAACGCCATTGTGTTTTATACCTCGTCGCTTCCGGCCGCGCAGCTGGTGCTGCCCACGGCCTTCACGGTGTTTGCCGTGCTTGTCTGCGGGGCAGTCCTTTGGTATGCCTGGAAAAAGTGCTGCCTGCGCTGGGCGCTTCCGGTTCTGTGCGTGGGACTTGGGTTGTCCTTTGGGCTTTTCACCCAGCTTGGGCGGGATGTGATCACAATCCGGCTGGTAGGCAGCACATCCAATCCCTGCGCGGTAGTAACAGTACAGCAGCACGCAATGGTGTTGTTCCGGGGCGGAGAAAGCAACCGCCAGCAGGCACAAGCTGCACTGGAGGCACAGGGATTGGAGGAAGCGGAGCTCTGGGTGGACCTGCGCCAGGACCCGGGGAGTCTGAAAACTTCGGGCAGACAGCTTTCCGCAGAGGAGCTGCCGGAAGACGAACAATGGACCGAAGATTTTTATGGGATACGGCTTTCGCTGGTCAACCAGAGCGGTGCCAATCTGGCGCTTATGGAGATCGAGGGCTACCGGGTGGCTATGATCACCGGCCAGCTGGAGGCGGGTACGCCGCTGCAAACGGACCTGCTTCTGGCAGGCTCCTCCGATCCGGGGCTGGTGGAGCCGGTGCAGGTGCTCACCGCCAAGGCCTACGACTGGCACTCCGGCAAAACGGGCGTCCGTTGGCGCTATGCGCCTTTGGGCGGCACCGTGTACATCCGCCCCGGCAGGGCAATCACATTCGAGGGGGTAACCAATGCTGCATTCTGAGCAAAAACAGCAGGCCGCACTGAAAAAGGGCGTGCCGGTTTTTTATTACTATTCTTCCGACCCGTTTCTGGCGCGGGCAGCTGCGGAAAAGACGGCGGCCGCCCTTCTGCAGGAGGATGGGGAGAGCACCCGGCTGGATGGCCCTGCCCCCACGGTGGAGGAGTTGGTCATGGCGGCGGGCACTATATCCTTTTTCGGCACCCGCCGCATCGTGGAGCTGCCCATGCTGCAGCCCTCGGCCTATTCGGAAAAGGATATGGCTGAGTTCTGCGATGTGCTAGCCAGCACTGAAAATGCGGTGTTCGTTATCCACAGTGTATTCAGCGAGGAACGAGGCAAGCTGAAGCTGCCCAAGCAGGCCAAAAAGCTGATCGAGACCTGTGAGGCATTGGGCTATGCCGCCGAGGTGGCCCATCCCGGCGTGCAGGAGCTGCGCCTCATGCTGCGGCAGCGGGCGCAGGGCATGGATACTGCCATGAGCGAAAGCGCGGCGGGTCTTTTGCTGGAGCGCTGCGGGCAGGACCTGTTCCTGCTGGAAAACGAGGTGGACAAGTTGGCCGCTGCCAGCGGCTACACCGAGATCACCCCGGGTCTGATCGTGGAGATGAGCACCCAGAACCTGGAGGCGGATGTCTTCGATATGGTCCGCCTGATCACCGGCAAGAACGCCGCCAAGGCCTGCGAAAAGCTAAACACGCTGCTTCGGCTGCAAAATGACCCCATCGCCATCACTGCCGCCATGATCGGCAGCTATGTGGACCTGTACCGGGTCAAGGCTGGCCTTTCCGTCAAGAAAAGCTACAGTCAGGTGCACAAGGACCTGGGCTACAAGGGCAGCGATTACCGGCTGAAAAAATCCGCCGAAACCGCCGCCCGGTATACCTTACCCCAGCTGGAGAAGTGCCTGGAGATTTTGCTGGAGCTGGATCAGGGGCTGAAGGGCTCCCCGGTGGACAGCGCCGTCTTGCTGCAAACCACACTTTGCCGTCTGGCAGCCGCGGGGGTGAGCCGATGAACGACAAGCTTCGCATTCAGCAGGTGATTGTGGTGGAGGGCCGGTACGATGCGGCCGCGCTCAGCGCGGTGGTGGATGGTCTGATTCTCACCACCGACGGTTTCGCCATCTACAAGGATAAGCAGACCCAGGCCCTTCTCAAAGAGCTGGGCCGCCAGCGAGGCGTGATTCTGCTCACCGACCCGGACGCGGCGGGTTTCCGTATCCGGAACTTTTTGTCCAACCTGATCGGGCAGGAGTATGTACGGCAGGCCTATGTGCCCGCAATCCCGGGCAAGGAATCCCGCAAGGCGGTTCCCGGGAAAGAGGGCCTGCTGGGCGTGGAGGGCCTGCCGCCTGAGGCGCTGAAAAAGGCGCTGCTGGACGCAGGCGCCAGCGAAACCGCCGCCCGCAGCGGCCGGGCCATCACCTATACCGATCTGTACCAGTGGGGGCTTTCTGGCACCGCAGGCAGTCAGGAGCAGCGCTTTGCGTTTCTGCGAAGACTGGGCCTTCCGCCCCGTCTTTCCAAAAAGGCGCTGTGCCAGGTGCTCAATCAGCTGTACACCTATGAGGAGGCCCAGGTGCTGGCCGAGCAGACCGAAGAATAATCAAAAAGGCCCGGGGCCGTGCGAAGAGCGATTTGCTCTGCTCACGACCTCGGGCCTTTTGTTTTATTTCAGCTTGCCCTCCAGCAGCTGCTGGTGCCACCAGGGCTTTTCCGCCTGAAAGCTGCGTCCGCTCACACCCTGCAGCAGCGGATCGGTCAGGGTGGGGAAGGTGAGCTGCCAGGCACACAGGGCCTGGTATTTCAGCTTCAGCTCCCGGTTGGCGGCATTGTTGCCGTATTTGCTGTCGCCCAGAATGGGGCAGCCGATGCTGGCCAGGTGCGCCCGGATCTGATGAGTCCGTCCGGTGATCAGCTCCACCTGCAGCAGGGCAAGACGGCCGCTGACTGCCAGCGTTTTGTAGCGGGTCTCGATCTCCTTGCCGCCGGGCGTGGGGCGTTCACTCACCCGTACCAGGCCCTTGCCCGCGTCCTTGGTCAGATAGCCGCCCAGGGTGGCCTGTTCCGGCCGGGGCCGCCCGAAGGTCACGCAGAGATATTCCTTTCGAATCGCGCGTTCTCGAATCAAACTGGTAAGCAGCTGCTCGGTCTGCGGGTGCTTGGCGATCAGCACCAGACCGCTGGTGCCGGTGTCCAGCCGGTGACACAAAGCAGGGGCAGGGCCTTTGCCCGGCTCCCAGCCGTGCTCCTGATGCAGATACAGCATGGCCCGGTGGATCAGGGTGTCCGGCTCGGTATCATGAATCACCGGCAGACCGGCGGGCTTGTCCACCAAAAGAATGTGCTCGTCCTCATAAACCGGCTTTGCCGCAAAGCGGGCGCGCAGAAACGCAGGACCTTTCGTCTCTGCCGGAGCCAGCTGGTCATCCGACAGGAACAGCCGAATCTCGTCGCCGGTCTGCACCCGGGTGGAGAGAGGCTGCTTTTTTCCGTTCAGCTTGATCTTGTTCTCCCGCAGTGCCTTGTTCAGCTTGCCGAAGGTCAGGGCAGGGAATTGCTCAGTGAGGTATTTGTCCAGCCTTACCGGGGTAAGACTTTTCACGGGAATGATCTTCATGAAAGGACCTCCAAATCCTTGCACAGGCCATTTTCACGGTACAGCCGGTGTGCGTCGTCAATGTCCAGGGTGACCATCAGCCAACCGGCATCCTGGTCGCTTACTTCAAGAATGGGATAAACACCGCCCTCCCCATCGGAAAGAGCAGCTGCGCCCTCCAGCTTTTGGCGGGCAAAGGGAGTATCATAGAAGAGAATCACCTTGTTTGCATCCTCCTGCCGGTCGATACTCTCCAGATTCAGGCTCAGAATACCGCGATCCCAGAAATCATCGGAATAATCCGCCAGGTGAAGCGGGTAAGCCTCGCTGAACTCCTGCGCCAGCGGATGGGAAAATTCCTCCAGGCCGGGGGCAATCACATAAACCAGCGGAGCGCTGCTGCCATCGCCGGTTTGCTGATACAGCACACCACACCAGGCACCTTGCTCCTGTGCAGTCTGTGCCACGGTCAGGAAAGTCTCCTCCTGCCCGGTGAAGAAGATGCTGTCCGCAGGCAGCTCGCCGCTGGTAATGGCCTGCAGAAACTCCTCCCGCCGCTGCTGGGCCTGCGCCTCATCATAGCGAGCGGTGAAAGAGGTGTCGCTGCTGGTCATTCCCGCATCAGCAGTGTAAATTGCCAGGCTCAGACCGCTGGTTTTCAGCGGGTCCAGCGCCACCAGATGCTGATATTTGCCCTCAGTCGCATCCAGCAAGGCGGCAAGGCTGCTGTCCTCCTGGTTCAGCAGATTAAAGCCCGCATCGGAATAAGGGCGGAAGGAGCGAGCCTTCTCCAGCAGTGCCGGGCTCAGGTCCACCAGCTGCACCAGACAGAGAGCACCGATCACAGCGGTCTGTACCCACTGCTTTTGGTACTGCGTCAGTCGGATCAGCCCGACCACACAGCACAGGAAGATCAGGTAATATACCGGCCAGAACAGCCGCCCGCTGGAACGCAGGGTGGTTGCCAGCTGCACCACAAAGCCAGGCAGAGGCAGGCGGGCGAGTATGGCCCCGTTGGCGGTGATTACATTGCTGACCGCGAACACCGTCAGGCAAACCACAACAAACAGCAGGCCAAAACGGTTTTTCAGCCATCCGAACAGTCCATCGCGGCGCCAGCGCAGCATTGCCAACACCACCGCCACGCTGCACAAAAGTATGCCAAGGCCCAGATAATTGAAGCCGTCGTAGTTGCCCAGTGTCTGGTTCTGTGCGGGAAGGAACAGACTCCAGTGGTCCATGCCCCGGCTAACCGGGTTCCAAAGCGCGTTCAGGTTCATGCAGAAATGCCCGTACTGCACGCCACTACCGCCGGATGCAGACCCGCCGCTGAACAGACCGAACAGCCAGCCTATCAGGGCAGTGCAGCCCAGGTTAGCTACCAGAAGCGCGGCCGGTTTCGCGATCTGTTTCTGGAACACCGCATGCTCCACCAGCAGTGCAAAGGTGAGCGCGTAGGTCATGGGGGCAAAGTACGGATGGATTGCCAGCGTCACACAGTTTACAAGAAACAATCCGGGGTAGAAAAAGCGTTTCTCTCTGCGGCCGCGGATGTAATAGTACAGCGCGGCCAGAATCAGAAACTGCGCCGCAAGGGCAGTGTGACGAAAGGCTCGCTCCAGCAAAATGGGACTGAACACAAAAGGGACTGCCCCCAGCAGTACGACGGGCAAACGGCGGGTGAATAACCCCACCAGCAGGCAGGCAAAGCCTCCCTGCAGCACAAAACAAAGCAGCGTGAACAACCCGAAGTACTGGAACGTGGCGGGCAGCAGCGGCTCCAGCAGGCGGAACAGCGCCGCGAACAGAGGAATGGAGTCGGTAAACGCCACGCTCAGGCCAAAGGGCCAGTTGATGAGCTCAGAAAAGCAGAAGGGTACCGACAGCTCTGACTGCCGGTAAAACAGCCAGCCAGCGTAATGCTGCAGGATATCCGCCTCAATGTATCCGCCGCGCAGCCATGCGTCGTTGGTCACATCCAGCGGGGCAAAGCCGTACAGCAAAAAGAAAACCGCCGCTCCCAGCAGGCAGCCCAGAGCAAACAATTTCCGGCGTTCGATTTTTTCAAAAACAGGCATCTGAATCAAAGCCACGTCCTTTCCGTCCGCGCGAAGGTGCGAAGAAGGGCCATGCCTTGCGCGGGTATGGTTGCTTTGTTTATTATAAACGATCGCCTGCTTTCCTACAATTCCCCAGTTTCGGTTTGCAGCCATTGTCGGGGGAAAACGTTGACAAACCGGCATATTTGATGTATTATAATTAGGCTTGCCGCTGTGGCGGAACTGGCAGACGCAAGGGACTTAAAATCCCTCGCCCTAATAAGGCGTACCGGTTCGATCCCGGTCAGCGGCACCAAACCGGAGCAAAGTTCGCTTTGCTCCGGTGTTTTTATGTCCGGCAATCAGGAAAAGTGTGTCTTATTGCCAGTGTGTGTTTTCCCGGATAAAACTCCCGATTTCGGGTTGTGCACTGTCCGGATTTATACTATAATAAGTTCGAAAATCAGGAGTCGTTCCACCCCGCGCCAGGTGCAGAATTGCGCCGGGTGCGCCGCTGGGAAGCTGCAAAAGAGGAGCGTTTGCAATGAAAGAATACCAGAGCATGACCAAACAGGAGCTGCAGGAGGAATACCAGGCAGTTCTGGCACAGTATCAGGAGTATCAGGCCAAGGGGCTGAAGCTGGATATGTCCCGCGGCAAGCCCTGCACCGAACAGCTGGAGCTTTCCAACGGGCTGCTCAGCCAGAATCAATACATCGGAGAAAACGGTGAGGATTCCCGCAACTACGGCCTGCTGCCCGGCATGCCCCAGGCCCGCCGCTTCTTTGCCGAGCTGATGGGCGTGGAGGAGAACGAGGTCATCGTGGGCGGAAACGCCTCGCTCACACTGATGTACTACATGATCGATATGGGCTGGCGTGTCGGCTTTGCGGACAGCGAGCATCCCTGGCGAATGGAAGAGAAGCTGAAATTCTTGTGCCCGGTGCCCGGCTACGACCGGCATTTTGCCATCACCGAATATTTCGGCTTCGAGATGATCCCGGTGCCGATGCATGAGGATGGCCCCGATATGGACCTGGTGGAGCAGCTCGCCGCCGATCCCAGCGTGAAGGGCATCTGGTGCGTGCCGCTGTATTCCAACCCGGACGGCTACATCTACAGCGCTGAGACCGTGCGCCGCCTGGCCAGTATGAAAACCGGCGCGCCGGATTTCAAGATCATCTGGGACGATGCCTACTGTGTACACCACCTGACCGATGAGCTGTGCTCGGTTCCCGGCATCCTGACCGAGTGTAAAAAATACGGCACCCCGAACCGGCCGCTGCTGGTATGCTCCACCAGCAAGGTGACCTTCCCGGGCGCGGGCGTTGCAGCGCTGGCCGCCAGCGAGGCCAACATCCGCCACATTCTCACCCAGATGGCACCCATGGCCATCAGCTTTGACAAGATGAACCAGATGCGTCATGTGAGCTTTTTGAAGAACAAGGCGGGCGTGCTGGAGCATATGAAAAAGCACCGGGCCATTCTGGAGCCCAAATTTGAACTGGTCAAGCAGGCCTTTGCCCAGCAGCTGGCTCCCTGCGGCAGCATCGCCCGCTGGACCGATCCCAAGGGCGGTTATTTCATCAGCCTGTATGTGATGGACGGCTGTGCCAAGCGTGTGGTTCAGCTGTGCAAGGAGGCCGGTGTGGTGCTCACCCCGGCGGGCTCTGCCTATCCGTACGGCAACGACTCCCAGGACCATCACCTGCGCATCGCTCCCTCGTACCCCACGGTGGCCGAGCTGGAGCAGGCAAGCCAGCTGCTCTGCATCAGTGTCCGTCTTGCCTGTCTGGAAAAGCTGCTGCAGGCCTGAAAAAACCGGATTGCAACAGCAGGTGCATCTGTGTTATAATAACGGAATCTTAAACCGCGGCACGGGGACAAGCGTAACCCGGCCGCCATCAAAGGAGGACCCCATATGAAGTGCCCTTACTGCGGCGAACTGGAATCCAAGGTAATTGATTCCCGCCCCACAGAGGACGGCGAAAAGATTCGCCGCCGCCGGGAATGCCTGCGCTGCGGCAAGCGGTTTACCACCTACGAAATCGTGGAAACCGTTCCTTTGATGGTCATTAAAAAGGACCGGTCCCGCCAGGTGTTCGACCGTCAGAAGCTGTTGGGCGGTATGCTGCGCGCCTGCGAAAAGCGTCCGGTCAGCTACGAGATGTTGGAGCGCGCGGTGGACAACATTGAGCAGTCTCTTCTGAACAGCTACGAGCGTGAGGTTACCTCCATCCACATCGGTGAGCTGGCGATGAAAGAGCTGAAGAAAATCGATGAGGTCGCCTATGTGCGGTTTGCCTCGGTCTACCGTCAGTTCTCCGATCTGAACACCTTCATGAACGAGCTGAAGGAGATGCTCAGCAAGCGCTCAGAGCAGACCGAAGAATAACCGGCGAATGCCGTTCAGCTGTGCCTTCAGTCTGCCGGTCTCACAGAAAAGATCCTGCCGGTAGTCCGGGTGCACATAGGCCGTCAGGCTGTAAAGCGAGGTCTCCAACTCACTGAGTTTATCCCGGCGGATGAAAAGTGCCAGAACGGCCTGTTTTTTCTGGTAAGCCTGCGTTATATTGTAAAGCCGCTCTTTTGCGGTCTGGTATGCACCATCGGCGCACAGCCGCTCTACCTGTGTCAGTCCGGTCTCCAGGGAATCCAGAGAGTCGGATACCAGACGCTGGCTGGCCAGTGTGAGCAGCAGCAGCGTCGCCAGAATCACCGCAGCTGCCCGCAGCCGGTTCATAAATGCCCTTTCCACAGCCCCTTGTTCCGCTTTTGCGGAGAGGGGCTGTTTTCTTTTTTGATCAATTGATATTCACCGCTTGTGCGCACCAGGAGCAGCATCACCTGTTCCCGGGTACAGTCCTCCTGTTTTAGAACCTGCGAAAGCCACGGATCATCCTTTTTACACAGCAGCAGCGCACCTTTCAACAGCTGACCGTCGGCAATAACCGGAACAAAAGGTTCTTCCTCTCCGGTCTTGCAGATGCTGATGCTTCCGTTTGTTTCCACCACAGCCCATCGCACCTGAGCCGGGTTGAACACCTCCTTGCCGCGCAGCGCTTCCAGCAGGTCACCGGTTCCGAAGCGCAGCGCCCGCAGGGTATCACAGCAGATCTTTCCGTTGCGAATTACCGTAACAGGGGAGCCAAACAGCAGCCTTGCCACCCTGGGCCAGCAGAAGCACAGCCCGGACAACAGAAGCTCCAGCGCCACAATCAGGAATACAGGCACCAGGCTGGTACTAAGTGGCAGCTCCGGCGATTCGATGGAGATGGAGGCAAGATTGGAGATCAGTATGGTGGAAACAAGCTCGGCAGGCTGCAGCTCTCCCAGCTGCCGTTTTCCCATCAGCCGCATGGCCAGCAGGATGAGCAGATAGACCAGCAGTGTACGCAGCATGAGGATCAGCATATCCGGTCCGCCTCTCTTTCAAAAGTTATGGTTTGCCGCGTCCGCTTTCCGGGTATACTAATGGCCGGAGGTGACGCAGATGCAAACGGAAGAATCGTTGTTGCCGCAGCTGCAGCAAAACATTCAGCTGCTGAAACAAAGATTTGGCAATTCAATCGACCTGTATACAAAGCCGGTGCAGATTCTGGGCATTCCATGCTGCCTGTGCATGTTTGAGGGCCTTTCCACCATTGAGCGATTGTGGGTGGTGGTGCTGGACATGCTCAGCAAAAGCGACTTTTGCCCCCGAAACGGGGAAGAGCTGTTCGATTATCTGCAGACACAAACCGACCTGCCGCTGGAAAACTCTTATGTGGAAACCGTAGATCAGCTGCGTACCCAGCTGACCGCCGGAACCACTGTGATTCTGATTGAGGGCTGTTGCAAGGCTGTGGTGCTTTCCACTCAGAATATGCAATTTCGGTCCATTCAGGAGCCCTCGGGAGAGGGAAATGTGCGCGGCTCCCGGGAGGGCTTCAGCGATCTGCTGCGCATCAACATCAGCCTGCTGCGCCGCCTGATCCGGACCGAAACCCTTACCGTGGAGATGATGATCTGCGGCGAGCGTACCGCCACCGAGGTTGCGCTGATCTATGACCGTGACCTGGCCCCGCCGGAGCTGGTGCGCCGGGTGCGTGACCGGCTCAATCGGGTTCGGATTCCGGTTCTGTTCGATTCCAGCTATCTGGCCCCGTTTTTGCAGCGGGGAGGCTTCAGCTTTTTTCAGCAGGCAGGCTACACCGAACGCCCGGCCACGGCCTGCGCCAAGCTGTGTGAGGGAAAGCTGGTAATTCTGGTGAACGGCAGCCCCTTCGCTATGGTGATCCCGTACTTCTTCAGCGAGCACTTTCAAAGCCTGGATGACTACTCCACCAAGGCCTATTTTGCCAGCTTCATCCGGATCATCAAATACGGCGCATTCTTTCTGGCCGTGCTGCTGCCCGGGGTGTTTGTTTCCATCGCAGAATATACGCCCGAGTTATTTCCGCCCCAGCTGCTCTATAAAATTGCAGCGGCGGAGGCCGCCACCCCGCTTCCGCTGTTTCTGGAAATGATTCTGGTCATCGTTTTGCTGGAAATCGTGCGGGAAGCAGGTCTGCGCCTGCCCAGACCCATCGGTCACAGCGTAAGCCTTGTGGCCGCGATTATTGTGGGCGATGCGGCGGTAAAGGCGGGAATCCTGAGCACCCCCATTGTAATCACAGCGGCGCTCACCACCATCTCCATGTTTGTGATCCCGTCGCTGTATGAACCGGCCACCGTGCTTCGTATCCTGTTCGTATTTGCCGGAGGATTGTTCGGACCGTTTGGCATTCTTGCGCTTTTGTTTATCATGCTCACCAGCATCTGCGGCATGAATTCCTTTGGTCTGCCCTATACAGCGCCTCTCATCCCCTGGACAAACGGCGCCGTGCGTGACGGTGTACTGCGTACCAATTGGAAACAGCTGGCCCGCCGGCCCTTTTCTGTCAATGATCTGCCGGGAGGAGATGCCCATGGCACAGAATAAATCAGCTTCTCCTGCACCCGCCCAGCTGGCCGTTCTTATGGCGGCAGCTTTGCTGGCGGATGTATTTCTGCAGCCCTTCGGGCGCAGAGCATCACTTTTAACCGCACAGCACGGGATTCTGTGCGCCGCCGGGCAGATGGCTGTGTTCGCTCTTCTGCTGGCTTTGCTGCGCAAAGGTGCCGGGCGCGCGCTCGGCAGCAAAATCTTCTGCGTTCTGCTGAGCGCTGTAATGCTGCTGTCCGCCGCATTGGAAATCATCCAGGGTGAGCGGTTTTACAGCCAGTCCATGCACACCGGCCTGCCAGTGGAGATTTTTCTGGTCCTTCTGTTTGTGGCGGTGTTCTACGGCGTCTATTCCGGGCTGGACGCGCTCACCAGAACCGCTTCAGCGGTGCTTGCGCTTACAGCTGTTTCCATGGGGTTGCTTCTGCTGTCCGTTTTGCCGCAGCTTCGGTTTGTCAACCTGCAGTCCGCGGCATTGAACGGCACAGAGCTTGCCCGTGATTTTGCAGGTCAGTTCTACCTGGCCCCGGAATTAATTTTATGGGCGGTTTTGTGGAGGCCGGAGAATTCCAAGAGACCCGACCACCGACCGGTAGCAGTTTTTGTCTGGCTTTTCGCCGCTCAGGCCCTGTTCTGCCTGTTGGGTGAAATGACCCTGGGGCCTGCCTACGAACAGGAGGAACAGCCGCTGTTCACCATTGCCCGTCTGGGCGGCATCTCGGTATTTCGCCGGTTGGATGCGCTGCACGCCTGCGTGTGGCTGCTGCTCTTTTTTGTGAAAACCACGCTGTATTTTTCCGTGTTTACCCAAAGCATCCGGCAGGTATTTCCCGCACTGCGCGGCCACAGCGCCTACTATCTGGCGGTTGCCGGGGTGATCGGTGTCTTTCTGGCCTCCTGGGGGCAGGCAGAGCAAGCCGCATACCTGATCCAGCAGGGGGGATGCCTTGCACTGCTGCTCTGGCTGGGTATCGTTCGAATCACCACAGGGAGGAAACAAGAATGAAGCTATTGAAACTGGCCGCGCCGCTGTTGATCGCGGCAGCTCTGTGCGGCTGTGCTTCCACCGGTCTTGGCGATAAGGTGATCGTGAAGGCTCTGCTGCTGGACTACCACCAGAATGAATACCTTGCCCAGGTCCTGGTTCTGGAGCCGCAGCCCAGTGCAGATGCCGGGGAGGCCGCGGAAACCATCCGATTGATTGAAGGCAGCGGGAGCACCCTCGCTGAAGCAATTCAGGAAGCGGAATCCGCCCGGGCCGAGGAACTGTTTTACGGGCAGAACGAACTGCTGCTGCTCGGGCCCGGGCTGCAGGAGAAGGGAATGCCCGAGTGCTGCCGCTTTCTTTATGACAATTCCGCCGGACGGCCCAATATGGCAGTATGGGGAATCAACCGGCCCGCAAGTGAACAGCCGCTCAATGAAGAAAACGCCGGGGCCGTGCTGGATTCGATCCGCAGGCTGGGGGAACGGGGAGAGTACCGCACCTATCTGTATCAGCTTGCGTCGGCACAGGGCGGCGGTCTTTTGCCGCTGGTGCACTTGTCCGAAGAAATCAATGTGCAGATGGAGGGCCTCGCTCTGTATAAGGACGGTACTCCCGCAGCCCGATTCACCGGCAGTGAAACTGTGCTGGCCGCCCTGCTCAGCGGCCAGACCGGCACCGGGCAGCTCCGGGTGGAAGGGGAAAGCGGCCCGGTCACTCTGACCATTCGCTCTCCCAAGCTGATTTACGAATGCGTGGAGCAGGAAAACTCCCTGCATCTTGCGATCCGGCTTTCCGGTCACGTGGAGCAGATGACCGGAGAAAACCTGCCCGCTTCCCGGGAGCAGCGGCGGGAGCTGCTGAAGCAATTCAACACCCAGCTGGAACAAATGGCGCAGGAGGTAATCCGGCAAAGCTTTACTCCGGGTATTGACCCTTTCTGCTTTCTAAGCCGCTTTCGCAACCGAAACGAGCAGTTGGCGATTCGTCTGGAAGAGACAGAGACCCTTTATCAGCCCGGCAGCGTGGAATTCTCCAGCGCTCTGCAGCTGCTGTAAACATTTCAAAGGCCCCGCGATGAGAATCGTCTCCCGTCGCAGGGCTTTCTTTGTGTTAAGCGCCCTTCATAGCAAAAAAACACTCGTTGAAAACGGGACTGATCTGCAGCATTTGCTGCGATAGTTGCCCTTTTCCGGGCAAACCGGTAAAGCTGACCCCGGAGCATCTGCAGTTCATGCATTCCCTTTGGCTTTTCTTGCAAATCAAATTGATAATCTTTACGCAATCATGTATAATAAAAGCAACTCTGATATTTCATCAAAAAGGAAGGGTGTTCTTTATGCCGGCATTTTCCGTACCTCTGAGCAAAGTAGCGGAACAGCTGAATCTTGAAACAGTCTATGCGCCGAAGGAATTGAACGAGATCCCCATCTACACGGCGGATGTTAACCGTCCGGGTATCGTACTTGCGGGCTATTACCAGTACTTTGATGCCAACCGAATTCAGATTTTCGGCATGGTCGAGATGTCTTATTTGCAGGAGCTGCCCGCAGCTACCCGACGCGCTCATCTGGAGCGTCTGTTCGAGCTCACACCCCCGGCGGTGCTCATCAGCCGCAGCCTGGAACCCCTGCCGGAAATGATCGATTTTGCCCGGATGTACTCTGTTCCCGTACTGTCCTCCGCAGAATCCACCTCCACCCTGATGAGTGCACTGATCAGCCTGCTGAATGTGGAGCTGGCGCCCCGTGTTACCCGCCACGGCGTTTTCATTGAGGTGTACGGCGAAGGCATTCTGATCCTGGGCGACAGCGGCGTGGGCAAGAGCGAAACCGCCGTGGAGCTGGTTAAGCGCGGCCACCGCCTGATCGCCGACGACGCGGTGGAGCTGCGCCGCACCTCCAGCCGCACCATCGTGGGCACCGCACCGGAAAACATCCGCCATTTCATCGAGCTGCGTGGCATCGGTATCGTAAATGTGGCCCGCATCTTTGGTATCGGTTCGGTTAAGGTCAGCGAGAAGGTGGACCTGGTGGTGGATCTGGAGCCCTGGGACAAGACCAAAAACTACAGCCGCACCGGCCTGGAAACCGATTTTTATGATATTCTGGGCGTGCAGATCCCCAAGACTGTGATCCCTGTAATGCCCGGCCGTAACCTGGCGGTAATCCTGGAAACGGCCGCCATCAACAACCGTCAGAAAAAGATGGGCTACAACGCTGCCAAGGAGCTTCTTGCTCGCCTTGGTCTGGACGAAGACATCGGCATCTGACGCAGAAGGGGAGCATATACTTTGTATCAAATCGCAGCAGATCTGCACACCCATACGCTGGTATCCAACCACGCGTTCAACACCATCACCGAAATGGCTGCCAAGGCGGCATCCATGGGGTATAAAGCCATTGCGGTTACCGACCACGGCTGCGCAATGCCGGACTCTCCCCACATCTGGTACTTCAACAATCTTGTTCGCTTGCCGGATGTGCTGGAAGGCATTCCCGTTCTGAAGGGTGTCGAGGCAAATGTGATGGACCTGAACGGAACACTGGATTTTTCGCAGGAGCAGCTGGCGCAGTTCGACTGGGTCATTGCCTCTATTCATGGGGATTGTTTGCCCGGAAAACTTACCGTTGAGCAGGCTACGGAACTATGGCTTAACGTGGCGAAAAAACCGTATGTAGATATGATCGGCCACTCGGAACAGGCCGATCATGTGTATGATTACGAGCGAGTCACCCGGGAATTTGCCGCTTATAACAAAGTGGTGGAACTGAACGGAAACTCCTTTTCTGTACGCCCGCAAGGTGCAGCGAACATGAGAGCTCTTGCTCTTGCTTGCAAAAAAAGCGGTTGTAAGATTGCTTTAAACAGCGACGCACACTCCATTTATCATCTGGAGCGGGGTGTTTCTCATTTGTATACGATCTTGGAGGAAATCAATTTCCCCCAGGAGCTGATCATCAATGGTTCCGGTGAAAATCTTCGCCGCGAACTGGAAATACATAACAAAAAAATCGTAGATCGGATCGGAGAGTTGTTGAGATGAAGAAGTATACCATTGGCGTGGATCTGGGCGGTACTACCATTACTGCAGGTATTGTTGACGAAGACTTCAAGGTGCTGCATAAATGCACCTGCGACACCGATCTGCCTCAGCCTGAGGAGGTCATCGAAGAGAAGATCGCCAACCTGTGCCGTCAGGTGCTGGTAGAAAGCAATTTGACTCTGGATGACCTGCATTGGGTTGGCATCGGCACCCCGGGCAGTGTAAACAGCCGGACGGGTGTAGTAGACTTTAACGCCAATTTCGGTTATTATGATTGGGAGCTGCGCGCACACATGGAGCAGCGTCTGGGCTGCAAGGTCTATATTGAAAACGACGCAAACGCGGCTGCTTACGGTGAGTTTATCGCTGGCGGCGCCCGCGGCGCAAAGTATGCTGTGGTCATTACCCTGGGCACCGGTATCGGCGGCGGCATCATCATCGACGGCAAGATTTTTGCCGGCTTCAACTACGCGGGCGCCGAACTGGGCCACATGGTAATCCAGAAGGATGGTCGCCCCTGCATGTGCGGTCGAAACGGCTGCTGGGAAAAGTACGCTTCCGCCCGCGCTCTGGCCGAGGATACCAAAGCCGCGATGCTGTCCCACCCCAAGAACATGATGTGGGAGCTGGTAAACGGCGATATCACCAAGGTTGGCGCTAAGACTGCTTTTGACGGCATGGCTGCCGGCGACGAGCTGGCCACCCAGCTGATCAACAAGTTTGTGGAGTATGTGGCCTGCGGCCTGACCAACGTGGTCAACATCTTCCAGCCCGAGATTATCTGCATTGGCGGCGGCGTATCCAAGCAGGGCGAGGTTCTGCTGGCCCCTGTGCGCAAGCTGGTCAATTGGGAAGACTATGCCCGGGACGGCAAACGCCGTGTAACCATCAAGCCCGCTGAGCTGTTCAACGATGCCGGCGTTGTGGGCGCTGCCTGGCTGGGCAACCAGGAAAAACTTTAATTTTTAGGAGGCCATATTATGGCGTGCATGGAGCATTTAAAGCAAAAACTGGAGGAAGCAGCGATCCCTTATTCCTGCGGCGAGCCCCTTGCACGCCACACAAGCTTCCAGATCGGCGGTCCTGCCGCCCTGTTCTGCACCCCTCACACCACTCAGCAGCTGATTCAAGCGCTGGCGTTGTGCCGCACCGAGGGTGTGCGAACCTATATTCTGGGCAACGGATCCAATCTTCTGTTCAGTGACAAGGGATTTGACGGTGTGGTTCTCTGCACCCGGTCGCTCCAGCCGGAAATCCGGGTAGAAGGGGAACGCATTATCGCCGGTGCCGGCGTGTCGCTCAAACAGGTTTGCGAAGAGGCTGCCCGTCAGGGACTTACCGGGCTGGAATTCGCTTATGGCATACCGGGCAGCCTGGGCGGCGCTGTGTATATGAATGCAGGTGCCTATGGCGGCGAGACCCGTGATGTGCTGCTGAGCGTGGAGTTTGTGGACGAAGCCGGACAGGTACGGTCCCTGCCCGCGGATCAGCTGGAACTGGGGTATCGTACCAGCGTGTTTGCGCGTACCGGTTGGTGTGTATTGCAGGCTACGCTGCAGCTGGCCAAAGGTAATCGGGAAGAGATTCTTGCCAAGATGGATGACCTGATGAACCGCAGAAAAGAAAAACAGCCGCTGGAATACCCCAGTGCGGGCAGTGCATTCAAGCGACCGGAAGGTGCATTTGCAGGCAGCCTGATCGAACAATGCGGCCTGCGCGGGTACCGTGTAGGTGATGCTGCAATCAGCGAGAAGCATTGCGGTTTCATTGTGAATCTCGGCCATGCCAGCTGTGCGGATGTGCTGGAACTGGCTCGACAAGTAAGCGAGCGGGTACATCAGCAGACCGGCTTTGTGCTGGAAAAAGAGATCCGCGTAGTGGAATAATTATGTGCATGACCGGCTGCTGGTGATCGGCAGCCGGTCATGCAGGTTATATTGGATGAAAAAATCAACAGGAAAAGGAGAGACGCACTATGGAGCTGCTGGTTGTAACCGGCCTTTCCGGAGCGGGAAAGTCCCTTGCGGTAAATGCATTGGAAGATATCGGCTATTTTTGTATCGACAACATTCCGGCCGGGTTGATGCCCCGCCTGCTGGATTTTGCTCTGCAGGGCGAAACAATGCTGGAGAAAGTGGCTGTTGTTGTGGACATCCGCGGCTGCCGCACCAGAAGCGATGTGCAGGAGGCACTGACCAGCATGGACAGCCGCCAGGTTCCTTACCGTGTGCTGTTCCTGGACGCTTCCGATGATGTGCTTGCCCGCCGTTACAAGGAGACCCGGCGTATCCATCCGCTCTGCGTGCAGGAAGGTGTCTCCATGACCGATGCCATTGAACAGGAGCGGAAGATCCTTCAGCCCTTCTTTGAGCGGGCCGATTTCGTGGTGGATACCTCACTGCTTTCAGCTGCCCAGAACAAGGAACGGATCTGCAAGCTGTTTTTGCACCAGAATCAGCAGCCAATGGTATTGACCATTCTTTCCTTTGGCTTCAAATACGGTCTTCCCAAAGAGGCCGATGTGGCATTTGACGTACGTTGCCTGCCCAACCCCTTCTATATCCCGGAACTGAAGGAGAAAACCGGCCTGGACAGGGAGGTTGTGGATTATGTAATGAAATTCGAACAATCGCAGGAGCTGCTCCAGCGTATTCTGGATCTCTTGGATTACTCGCTGCCTCTGTATATCAAAGAAGGCAAAAGCCAGCTGACCATTGCTGTTGGCTGTACCGGCGGCAAGCATCGCTCCATTACCTTCGCGCGTAAGATCGCGGAGCACTGCCAGACCCTGGGCTATGGCCCAATTCTCTATCATCGCGATCAGAAACGCGTACTTTAATGAAAGGGCATCGGAAACCGAATGAGCTTTTCACAGGATGTTAAAACCGAGATCACCCAAAAGAAAATTGCCCGGCCCTGCTGCCTGCTGGCTGCCAGCTATGGCGCGGCCTGCTTCAGCCGCTATTTCGACAGTCGGGGTGTTGTCTTCCAAACAGAGCTGGGCGGCGCTGCTCACTATGTCAAACGCATCTTTCATTTGTGCGGCATCGAAGGCAGTGTAACCAGCAAACAGCGGCCCAGTGGCATGGTTTACGAATTCAAAGTGGACGAGCCGGAGCAGGTCCGGCTGATGCTGGAAAAATTTCACTGTGATCCGGACCAGATCAGCCTGCGCATCGATCCCACTCTGCTGCGCTGCCCTCAATGCAGTGCAGCTTTTCTGGCCGCTGCATTTGTTTGCTGCGGCACCATGACCGATCCCAAAAAGGAGTACAATCTGGAGTTTCTGTCCAACCGACACAATCTGGCACGGGATCTGGAGGGGATTCTGGCGGAGCATGAATTCCGCCCCCACCGCACCCTGCGCAAGGGAGTAAACGTGGTGTACATTAAAGCCAGCGAACAGATCGAGGAACTTCTGGCATTCATGGGTGCAGGCAATGCGGCCATGGAGATCATGAACCACAAGGTAATCAAGGAACTGCGCAACAAGACCAATCGCCTGACCAACTGCGAAACCGCCAACATGGACAAAACTGCAACCGCAAACGTTCAGGTAACGCGGGCCATCGAATATCTCAAGCAGAACCACATGTTCGATGGTCTGAGCCAGCCTTTGCGGGAAGCGGCTGAGCTGCGGCTGGCCTGGCCGGATCTTTCGCTTTCCCAATTGGCAGAAAAGAGCCCTCAGCCCATCAGCAAATCAGGGCTCAGCCACCGGCTGAAAAAGCTGGAACGTCTGGCATCTGAACTGCAGCAAAGGAGAACCAATGGCTGATACCAACAAGCAATTTACTCATCTGCATGTCCACACGGAATACAGTCTTCTGGATGGTGCCTGCCGGATCGATCGGATCTTTGAGCGGGTCAAGGAACTGGGGCAGACCTCCATTGCCATCACCGACCACGGCGTGATGTACGGCTGTGTGGATTTTTACAAGGCTGCAAAAAAGGCAGGCATCAAGCCCATCATCGGCTGCGAGGTCTATGTGGCCAACCGCTCCCGCTTTGATAAGGTCAACCGGATCGACGGTTCCAACCATCTGGTCCTGCTGTGCAAAAATGAGACCGGCTATAAAAATCTGATCAAGCTGGTTTCCGCCGGCTTTATTGAGGGCTTCTATTCCAAGCCCCGTGTGGACAAGGAACTGCTGGAACAGCACCACGAGGGACTGATCTGTCTTTCTGCCTGTCTGGCGGGTGAGGTGCCCCAGGCACTTCTGGCCGGCGATTACGAAAAAGCCCGCCAGGTCGCACTGTATTACAACAATCTGTTCGGGCAGGGAAATTACTACATCGAGATTCAGGATCACGGCATCGAAGAGCAGCAGCAGGTCCTTCCGTTGTTGATTCGTCTTGCCCGTGAAACGGGAATCCCGCTTGTGGCCACCAACGACTCCCACTATTTACGCAGGGAAGACAGCAAGATGCAGAGCATTCTGATCTGCATCCAGACCGGCAAAACCATCCAGGATGACGATAAGCTGGAATTTGAGACCGATGAATTTTATCTGAAAAGCACCGACGAGATGTACGAGCTGTTTGCCATTGCGCCGGATGCCTGCGAAAACACCAACCGTATCGCAGAACAATGCAACTTCGATTTTGAATTCGGTGTGACCAAACTGCCTTATTTTGAAGCGCCGGACGGAATGGACAACCAGGCCTACTTTGAAAAGCTGTGCTACGAGGGTCTTACCCGCCGTTACGGAAATGATCCGGCGCCGGAAATCCGTGAGCGTCTGGATTACGAGATCGACGTAATCCGCCGCATGGGCTACACCAACTACTATCTGATTGTTTTCGATTTCATCAACTACGCAAAAACCCAGGGCATCCCGGTGGGCCCCGGCCGAGGAAGCGGTGCCGGCAGCCTGGCCGCCTATTGCGTGGGCATTACAAACATCGATCCCATCCGCTACAATCTGCTGTTCGAACGATTTTTGAACCCGGAACGGGTGAGCATGCCGGACTTTGACGTGGACTTCTGTTATGAACGCCGGCAGGAGGTGATCGACTATGTGAACAACAAGTACGGTCACGATCATGTGGCCCAGATCATCACCTTCGGAACTATGGCCGCCCGCGCTGCACTGCGTGACGTGGGCCGCGTCATGGACATGCCCTACGCCGCAGTGGACGCGGTGGCCAAACTGGTCCCCATGGAGCTGAAAATGACTCTGCACCGGGCGCTGGAGGTATCGCCGGAGCTGAAAGCCCGCTACGACTCCGACGAGCAGGTGAGGGAACTGGTGGACACCGCCATCAAGATCGAGGGCATGCCCCGCCACGCCTCCACCCATGCGGCAGGTGTGGTAATTACCCGGGAAGCAGCCAACGAGTACGTCCCGCTTGCCTGCAACGACGGCGTTCCCGTGACCCAGTTTACCATGACCACCATCGAGGAGCTGGGCCTTTTAAAAATGGACTTTTTGGGCCTGCGCACCCTTACGGTAATTCGGGATGCGGAGCGGATGATTCAGCGTCGGGTGCCGGAGTTCTCGGTGGAAAAAATGCCTTATGATGATCCGGCCACCTACGAAATGCTGGGCCAGAGCGAAACGGAGGGTGTGTTCCAGCTGGAAAGCACCGGCATGAAGCAGGTGCTTCTGGGTCTTCGCCCCCAGAACCTGGAAGACATCATCGCTCTGATCTCGCTGTATCGCCCGGGTCCCATGGATTCCATCCCCACCTATCTGCGCAACCGCCATGAGCCGGGGAAGATTCACTACAAGGTTCCTCAGCTGGCGCATATTCTGGACGTAACCAACGGCTGCATTGTGTATCAGGAGCAGGTCATGCAGATCTGCCGGGAGCTGGCGGGCTTCTCGCTCGGTCAGGCCGACCTGGTGCGCCGTGCCATGAGCAAGAAAAAGCACGATGTCATGGAACGGGAGCGTCAGAACTTTGTTTACGGCAGCAAGGAACCGGGCTCGGAATGTGTAGGCTGCATTGCCAACGGCATCGATGAAAAGACCTCCAACGAGATCTTTGACGATATGTCCAGCTTTGCCTCCTACGCCTTCAATAAATCCCATGCGGCCTGTTATGCCTATGTGGCGTATCAGACAGCTTACCTGAAATGCCATTATCCCAATGAATTCATGGCCGCCCTGCTCACCAGTGTGCTGGACAACACCGACAAGGTGATCGAGTATTCCGGTGAGTGCCAGCGGCTGGGCATCAAGGTGCTGCCCCCTAACATCAATGTGAGTGACGGCGGCTTCACTGTGGACGGAGCAAACATCCGTTTTGGCCTGAATGCAGTCAAGAATGTGGGCCGGAACCTGATTGCCGCGGTGGTCCGCGAACGTCAGGACCAGCCCTTCCGCTCACTGTACGATTTCTGTCGCCGGATGTATGGCTGTGAAATCAACCGCCGGGCTGTGGAGAGCCTGATCAAGAGCGGCGCATTTGATAGCCTGGGTTCCACCCGCCGGGCCATGCTCCAGTGTATTGAGGGCATTCTGAAAAGCGTAGAGACCGACAGCCGCAAAAATCTGGAAGGTCAGCTTGACCTGTTCAGCCAGAGCGGTGATCAGGAATCGGTAAACGACTACGTGATTCCCGCACTGGAAGAATTCCCCACCGGAGAACTGCTGCAGATGGAAAAAGAGGTGAGCGGTCTGTATCTGAGCGGGCACCCGTTGGACGCTTATCGGGAAATCATCAAAAATATATCCAGCTGCAAGATTAGTGAATTGACAGGGGAAGGCGCCAAAGCTTACGATAATAAAGTGGTCAACATTGTTTGCGCGGTAATTAAAAGCAAATTTATGACGACCCGCTCCAACACCATGATGGCCTTTACCAACGTGGAGGACCTGAGCGGTACCATGGAGATTCTGGTATTCCCGAAGATCCTGCTCAACTGCAGGGACGCGCTGCAGGAAAATGCTGTTGTGGTCATTACCGGCCGCGTTTCGGTAAAGGAAGACGAAGCGGCCAAGCTGGTGGCGGAAACTATTGTTCCCATTGAACAACACCAGGCACGCCGTTCGGAAAATCCGGCAGCGGGTAGCATGGAAGAAAAGAAGACTCAAGCACCCAAGAAGGGATTGTATCTGAAGCTTCCCAGCCAGAACAGCATACAGTTCCGCAAGGTGACGAACCTGCTCAGCGGCATCTTTGATGGCAGTATGCCGGTCTACATGTATTTTGAAGATCGCAAGCAGCTGACACTGGCACCTCGCAGCCTGTGGGCATTGGACCATGAACTGCTTTATCCTGAATTACGCCGAATTTTAGGCGACAGGAATGTTGTTACAAAATAGTTGGTCAATCGGGCAAACTTTTTGGCGACAAATTACGCAGAAGGTTTTGCATTTATGTTGCCAGGGTGTTATAATTATAGCAATGTCAAATTTCGATTTGATTTAGGAGGGGCATTATTATGTATAAGGAAATCAAAACCATCGGTGTATTGACCAGCGGCGGCGACGCACCCGGCATGAACGCTGCGGTTCGTGCGGTTGTTCGTACCGCTCTGAGCAAGGGCATCAAGGTGATCGGTATTCAGCGCGGCTACAACGGCCTGCTGAACGGCGAGGTTCGCGAGATGGACCTGCGCAGCGTGTCCGAAATCATTCATCGCGGCGGTACTGTTCTGTACACCGCCCGTTGCCTCGAGTTCGTGACCGCCGAAGGTCAGAAGAAGGGCGCTGAGAAGTGCAAAGAGCTGGGCATCGACGCGATGGTTGTAATTGGCGGCGATGGTTCCTTCAAGGGTGCTCGCGCTCTGGCCAACCTGGGCATTCCCTGCATCGGTATCCCCGGCACCATCGACAACGACATTGCCTGCAGCGAGTACACCATCGGCTATGACACCGCCATGAACACCGCTGTGGAAATGATCGATAAGCTGCGCGACACCACCCAGAGCCATGACCGCTGCAGTGTGGTTGAGGTTATGGGCCGCAATGCCGGCTATATTGCTCTGAACGTGGGCATCGCTACCGGCGCTCTGGCTATCCTGATCCCCGAGCGTCCCTATGATCTGGAACACGACATTATCTCCCGTATGAACCAGACCCAGAAGACCGGCAAGAAGCACTTCATCGTAATCGTAGCCGAGGGTGTTGGTCATGCGCAGGAGCTGGCCAACGAAATTCAGGCCCGCACCGGCATCGATTCTCGTGCCACTGTTCTGGGTCACGTACAGCGTGGTGGTTCTCCCACTCTGCGTGACCGCGTGACTGCTTCTCAGATGGGCTACCATGCCGTCAATCTGCTGGAGAAGGGCATCTACAACCGTGTGGTTGCCGTTTCTGCCGACAAGATCGTCGACTATGATATCAGCGTTGCTCTGTCCATGCACAAGACCATCGACACCATGATGCTGGATGTAGCCAACACCATCTCCATCTGATTTTTTCTGGCATTTCAAAAGGCATGCTGCGAACTGCAGCATGCCTTTTTTGTTTGAAAAATCCATAACTGCCTCACGATTCTTCTCTTTTACGAATATACTGGTTCAAAGAACGCCAACAATGGAGGAAGGATCCATGCGCCGTACTTCATCATGTACCACCCGGCAACATTCCGCAAAGCGGAGAAAACGAGGTCTCTGGCTGGTAATCGGATTTTCTCTGGTCCTGTTTGCGCTGCAGCGGTTCGATCAATCCATCCGCCCGCTCACCAGGCAGGTAATCCAATACCAGTGTCGAGCGCAGGCAGTGCGTACCATTCAAACCGCCTGTAACTCCATTCTGGAGCAAAACAGCACTCTTTATGACAGCCTTTACACCATCCAGCGGGATAATACCGGCAGGGTACAGAGCGTAGCAATCAATTCTGCACGGATCAATGCTCTCGAGGATGCTCTGGTGGAACAGGTTAATCAGTCGCTGTGCCAGCAACTGCTGCCATTGCGCATTCCTTTGGGCACGTTGACCGGCATTCAGCTGTTCAGCAATCTGGGGCCGGAAATCGCCATACAGGCACAGCCTCTTTCTCTGGTATCCAGTCAGGTAAAAAGTGATTTTTCTCAGGCCGGTGTAAATCAGACTCTGCTGGAGATCACGGTTTGCTTTTCGGTGCAGATTGGCGCACTTTTGGCAGGTGAGGTGATTCCGGTGGATGCTCAGACAGAGGTGCTTGCTGCACAGTTTCTGATTGTTGGCGAAGTGCCGCAGCTTTATGCGCAAACTGGGGGAAGTACCGAAAAAGCCTAGCCGCCGGATGGACTAATGTGTTATAATTAAAAACCAGAACAGGGGAAGAGATTTTCGCTCCTCAGTTGGACTTTCAAGAGGTGATCATTTTGACATTGGAACAGGCCCAGCAGCGCGTTCTCGAGCTGCGCCGGGTAATCGAATATAACAACCGCCTTTACTATGATCGGGACGCTCCCGAGCTGGAGGATTTTGAGTATGACGCACTGAATCGTGAGCTCAAGGAGCTGGAGGCCCAGTTCCCCCAGCTGATCACACCCGATTCTCCCACCCAGCATGTGGGCGGCACTCCCTCGGGAAAATTCGCCAAGGTAACCCACGCGGTGAAGATGGAGAGCCTTCAGGATGCCTTCTCCTATGAGGAGCTTCGAGATTTTGACCGTCGGGTCCGCGGTGAGGGCATAGAACCCCGCTATGTGGTCGAGGTGAAGATTGACGGTCTTTCGGTAAGCCTGGAATATGAGAACGGTGCGTTTGTGCGGGGCTCCACCCGTGGCGACGGTGTAGTGGGCGAGGACGTCACCAAAAATCTGGCCACTATTAAAGACATCCCCAAGAAGCTGCTGAACGCGCCGGAATTTCTGGAGGTACGCGGCGAGGTCTACATGCCCCATGCAGCCTTTGAGCAACTGGTGGAGGAGCAGGAGCTGAACGACAAGCAGCCCTTCAAAAATCCCCGCAACGCGGCCGCCGGTTCTCTTCGCCAGAAGGACAGCAAGATCACCGCAGGCCGTGGTCTTTCCATTTTTGTATTCAACATTCAGCAGATTCGGGGCAAAGAGCTGCACAGCCATCAGGAAAGCCTGGATTACGTGAAGCAGCTGGGCTTTGTGGTATCGCCCCGATACCACAGCTTTGACAACATTGAAGATGCCATCGCTGAGATTGAAGCCATCGGTCAGATGCGCGGCACCCTGCCGTTTGACATCGACGGTGCGGTGATCAAGGTGGATGACTTTGCGCAGCGTGCCATGCTGGGCAGCACCAATAAATTTCCCCGCTGGGCAGTTGCGTTCAAATACCCTCCGGAAGAAAAGGAGACCGAACTGCAGCAGATCGACATTACCGTGGGCCGTACCGGCGTACTTACACCTACCGCAGTATTTGCGCCGGTCCAGCTTGCAGGCACCACAGTTTCCCGTGCCATTCTGCACAACGAGGATTTCATCCGTCAGCTGGATGTGCGCATCGGCGACCGTATTCTGGTGCGTAAAGCGGGAGACATCATTCCCGAAGTGGTGGCGGTAACCCAGCACAAGGATGGCTCCGAGCCCTATCAGATGCCTCAGGTGTGCCCTTCCTGCGGAGCACCCGCCGTGCATCTGGAAGGGGAGGCTGCTCTGCGCTGTGTGAATCCGGAGTGTCCCGCTCAGGCGCTGCGCAACATCATCCACTTTGCCAGCCGGAACGCTATGGACATCGACGGTCTGGGCAAGGCGGTGGCCGCCCAGCTGGTCAGCAAGGGCTATGTACACTCGGCGGCAGATCTTTATGATCTGACCGAGGAGCAGCTGATGACGCTGGAGAAATTCAAGGAGAAGAGCGCCCGCAACCTGCTGAACGCCATTGAAGCCTCCAAAGGCAACAATCTGGACAAGCTGCTGTTTGGTCTGGGCATCCGGAACATCGGTGAAAAGGCCGCAGCCCTGATTGCAGAGCACTTCCGCTCCATGCAGGCTGTGCGGGAGGCCGGGGAAGAGCAGCTCAGCGAGATTGACGGCTTTGGTGCAGTCATGGCCCAGAGCGTGGTCGCCTTCTTTGCCAAGGAGGGCACCGAGGACCTGATTCGTCGTCTGGCTGATGCCGGTGTGAATATGGAGTGGCACGGTGAGGAAAAAACCGACAAGCTGGCCGGTAAAACCATCGTGGTTACCGGTACACTGCCCACTCTTTCCCGCTCAGAGGCAGAAGCGCTGATTACAAAGAACGGCGGCAAAGCCAGCGGTTCCGTCTCGAAAAAGACTGCATATGTGCTGGCTGGCGAAGCAGCTGGCTCCAAGCTCACCAAAGCCCAGCAGCTGGGTGTACCGGTGATTGATGAAGAAACCTTCCTGCAAATGATTCAATAATGCTTGATCCCCTCGGCAACATGCCGGGGGGATTTTTTGTTCTAGCGCAGCCGATGTGCTCATATGCTTGTAGCACAAAGGAGCGTGAAACAAAAATGGACGAGTATTACAGCGCCATCCAACGCCTGCCTGCCCCGGTGCGGGATGCCCTTGCGCAGCTGCCTCCGGCTTTTGCCGCACAGGTACATGAAATCCGGCTGCGCAGTGAGCGCCCCATCGTTTTTTCCACCCCGCATGGTCCGATACTGGCGCCGAATCTTCTGCCCAAATGTGCCGGGGCCCTGCAGCTGAGCGCCCGCGGGCTTCAGGAATGCTTTTATTCGCTGTGTGAAAAATCGGTGCACAGCTATGAAAGCCAGCTTTCCCAGGGCTTTTTTACCATTCCCGGCGGGCACCGGGTCGGTGTGGCCGGGGTCTGCCGCACCACAGAAAACGGACGCAACAGCTTTCAGACCATCACCTCGCTGAACCTGCGGGTGGCGCGAATGCTGTTTGTTCCGCTGCCGCCGCTGCTGCAGAGCAGCCTTGCGGATTCCTTTCACGGGATGATCCTGGCAGGTTCTCCAGGAAGCGGAAAGACCACACTGCTGCGCAGCATCATCAAAGCTGCCAGCGATCAGGGCAAAAAGATCGCTGTTGTGGACGAGCGCCAGGAGCTCTGGCCCTGCGATCCCTGGGGGAATGTGCCCCACATTCCGCTGAACTGCGACGTTTTGTCCAACTGCCCCAAAGCAGGAGGGATCGAAATGGCCGTGCGCTGCCTGGGACCGCAGATTGTCGCCTGTGATGAGCTGGGCTCACACGAGGAATTTCGTCAGGTGGAGCATGGTATACAATCCGGTGTTGGCTTCATCTGCTCGGTTCACGCCGCCAGTATGGACGAGCTGGAGGCACGTCTGGAACGAAGCCGCTCCAAACTTCGTGCCTTCTTTTCCCTCTGCGCGTTTCTGGAAGGGGCGCAAAAGCCCGGCTGCATTCGCGAAGTGGTGGCGCTATGATCTGGGTCATCAAGCTCAGCGGTGCGGTGCTGGTGGGGACTGCCGGCTTCCTGTTCGGCGCAGAGCAGGCCGCCGTTTTGCGCCGGCGCGCCGTCTTCTGGTCAGAGCTAGCCGGTATGCTGACGCAGATTCAAGATGCTGTGCGCTATCGAGCGCTCGCTACGCCTTGTCTCTTGGAAGAGCTGCAGGCGGGGGAGTATCCCCATCTGATGCTGGACAATTGTTTCGCTTTGGAGGCATATCAGTTCCCGACATACATTTCCCCGGGGGATGCAGCGCCATTTTGCCCTCTGTTCGAGCAAATCGGACAGGTAAGTGCGCAGGAGCTGTGCGGCCAGATGCCCTATTACATCGAGCTGGCCCGGCAAAACGGTGACCGCCAGGAAAAGGAATACAAAGCAGCTGCACGACTTTACCCCCAGGCCGGTGTTTGTGCCGGACTGATGGCTGCGCTGCTGCTCTTATGAAGGAAGGGTAGAACAATGGACATTGACCTGGTATTCAAAATTGCCGCCATCGGCATCATTGTTGCGGTTCTGAACCAGCTTCTGATCCGTTCCGGACGGGAGGATCAGGCCATGATGACCACACTGGCGGGGCTGATCGTTGTGCTGTCCATGCTGGTGCAGCAGATCAGCGATCTGTTTGTGAACATAAAATCACTGTTCAATCTATGATGATGGAATATGGAAATTTTTCAAATTGCCGCCTTTGTGCTGGTGGCCGCCGTTCTCATCGGACTTGTTCGCGAGCACCTGCCCTCCTATGGAATCCTGTGTCTTCTGGGTTGTTCCGTGGTGCTGCTGCTCTATCTGCTGCGGCTGGCTGCTCCGTTGATCGAGCAGCTAAATGCTTATGCGGCTTATTGGGAGCAAACCGGTTTTTCCACGGTGATCAAAGCCGCCGGGATCGCGCTGGCCTCCCAGACAACGCAGGATCTCTGCCGGGATGCCGGACTCAGCAGCCTTGCAGGCAAGGTGGAGTTCGCGGGCCGCTGCCTGATTCTGATGTGCGCACTGCCCCTGTTTCAAACCGCAGCCGAGTCACTGGCCGCTTTTCTGCAATGAAGCGTCTCGTGGCCCTTCTGTTTTTGCTGACCATCCTGCCCGGTGCTGCCTTCGCCCAGGAATTGCCGGAGGCTGCGCAGGACATTCTGGACTCTCCGCCGGTTACTGCCGAGGAGTTTCAGAGTTTCTCCGCACCACAGCTTCTGGAAAAGCTATTGGGTACCGCCAAAGAGCAGTTTGAGCAGCCCTTTCGCCTCTTGGCTTCTGTATCCGCCACTGTGCTGATCGCTGCTGCCGCGCTCAGCCTTCTGCCCGGCAGCGACTGGCGCACACCGCTGGAAACCGTCTGTCTGCTGGGCATCAGTACTGCGGCCTTGCAGCCGATGCTGCCGCTGCTGGAGCAGCTGACGGAACGGATACAGGAATGCCAGACCTATCTCATCAGCTTTGTCCCGGTTTTTTCCGGTGTGATGATCAGCTGTGGCCAGCCCACACAAGCGGCTGTTTACAGCGGCATGTTCTTGACCATGGCTGCTTTTTGCGCTCAGATGATCAGTGTGGTG
Organism: Gemmiger sp. An194; assembly: GCF_002160145.1. Taxonomy (GTDB): domain Bacteria; phylum Bacillota; class Clostridia; order Oscillospirales; family Ruminococcaceae; genus Allofournierella. The sequence goes on from NZ_NFKA01000004.1 coordinate 86,441, forward strand.
GCGCTTCCTCTTGTGCGTGCCTTTCTGGCGCTGACCGTTGCAGGTGGGCTTTGTGAACTGGGCGGCCTTTCCGACGGCTGCGCAGTCCTTCACCGGATTGTGAAGTGGATTCTCGGTCTTTTGTCCATTCTGTTCGGTGGCGTTCTGGGGCTGCAAAGTGTGCTGGCTCAGAACACCGATACCCTGGCCATGAAAACCGGGCAGTTCCTGCTCAGCAGCGGTGTTCCCGTGATCGGCAGTCTCGCTTCCGATGCCATGGGCAGTGTTCTCAGCGGGCTTCGGGTTTTGAAGGGAACTTTGGGTTTTGCCGCCATCGCGGTTCTGACCGTCACCTTTTTGCCGCTGCTGATCCGCTGCTTTTGCTTTTACCTGGCATATCTTCTGAGCGCCGCGCTGGCAAAGGCATTCGGTCTCAGCCGTGCAGGCCGTGTGTTGGAGGGAATGGGGCAGGCAACCGGGTTGTGCATCTCCTTTCTGGTGTTCTTTTTCATGCTCACGGTTCTTTCCACTGCACTGATGATCCTGCTGGGAGGGGGTGGCTGAAGTGAATGAATGGGCACTCACCCTTTGCATGGCCTGTGTCCTGGCCGGAGTACTGGAACTTCTGATGCCACGCAAAGAATACGAAAAAAGCATAAAAGTGGTTGTGGCGCTGTATATTTTAGTAACGGTCCTGCAGCCTGTACGGGCGGCGTTTTCCGACTGGGATACGCTCTGGCCGTCGGAGCAGACGGATACCGTGGATTTTTCCGGCTATCGCTCCGGGCTTGAGCAGCAGGCCTTGGAGGAACAGCTGGAGCAAGTTCTCGCTGCCCAGGGGATCGAAGGCCAGCTCCGGGTGGAGACCGGCCCGCCTTTGATCGTAACCGCGATTGATTGCACCGAACCGGAGCGGGCCAAAGCAGCACTGCGGCAGGTACTGGGCGAGGGAGAGGAGATTGAGATCAGGGCGGAGGAACCGAGCGATGGGACGTGATTTTTTCAAGGAGCTTTTCAAAGCAAAAAACTGGAATCGAAGTAGCCTTCTTGTTTTTGCCGGTGCGTTGGGATTGTTTCTTCTTCTGGCCGGAAATGCATTTCCGGCCGAAAGCAGCAGCCGCGAAACTGACGAGCCGCAAAGCACTGCAGACGAGGCTGCGTATGTGCAGGAATACGCTTCCAACTTGGAACAAACACTTACCGGAGTCATTGAGAGTATCCAGGGTGCCGGGCACGTAAAGGTAGCTGTAACCCTGGAAGCCGGCCCACAAACGGTCTATGCACTGGACGAAACAGACCGGGGTGAAAACGGAAGCGAAGTCCAGCACATCTTGATGGAGGATTCTTCCGGGCAAAGTGCTCTGGTGGAGATGGTCTGGGAACCGGAGATTCGTGGAATTGCCGTGGTATGCCAGGGCGCGGCCGATGTTCAGGTTCAAGCGCAGATCACCGAAGCGGTTTCGGTGCTTACCGGTGTTTCGAGCAACCGGATCAGCATTGCAAAAATGAATGAATCGGAGGGAACATAATGCAAGCAAAAAAGATCAACCAGAAAATGACGCTTCTCACCCTGGTGGTGGCTCTGGGCGTGGCTGTGTATCTGAACTGGGAGTACGCCAAAAGCACCGATCTGGTGATGGGCGACACCGTTCAGGCCAACGCCACGGCCAGCACTGGCATCATCACGGATGAACTTGCCGTGGAGACCGCTGCCTCCACCCAGGAGACCGCCGACAAAAACTATGGTGAAGCCCAGCTGGTCAGCGTAGGGGACCCCACCGGAAGTGACTTTTTTGAACAGGCCCGTCTTTCCCGTACCAAAACCCGGGATGAGGCCCTGGACACCTTGCAGAAAAGCCTGAAAAACAGCGCGCTCACCCAGGCGGAAAAGGACACGCTCACCCAGGAGCTGACCGCTACCATCGAAAGCATTACCAAGGAGAGCGATCTGGAAAGTCGGATCAAGGCCAAAGGCTTCGTGGACTGTGTGGCCTTCATCGACGGGGATAAGGTCAACATCACGGTCATGACCACCAGCGACGGCCTGACCCAGACCGAAGTGGCACAGATCCGGGACATCGTGCTGAGTGAGTGCGCGGTGAGTGCACAGAATATTACCGTGGTAGAAATAAAATGACCTTGTAGATTATGCAAAAAGATGGTATAATATCTTCAATTCAGATGCCATGAAAATAATTACCTTTGGGAGGACCGGGTATGGAAGTTTCAAATTCCAATGTTGTAAACGGCAGCTTGCAGATCTCCACCGATGTGATCGGTAAGATTGCAAAGCTTGCAGCCACCGAAATCGACGGCGTGGTGGACGTTTGTGCCGGTTCCGCTGGGATGCGCAGCTTTTTGGGCAAGGTAAACCTGCAAAAGCCTGTTTCGGTGGAGCTGCTGGAGAATGTGGCCGAGATCACTGTCAGCCTGACGGTGTGCTACGGCAGTCAGATCCCGGCGGTCTGCGAAAAAGTGCAGGAGAACGTGAAGTCTGCTGTGCAGAATATGACCAGCATCACGGTCGCCCGGGTAAACATTGTGGTGGTTGGCGTCCTGCAGGAGCCGGAACTGCCTGCTGAAGAAGAATAACCAATCGGCCCTCCCGCGGTACGCAGGGGGGCTTTGGCTGTGAGAGGATACTTTATTTTATGGAAAAACTGACACGCAGAACCGCACGTGAGAATGCCTTCCTGGCTGCTTTTGCATCCACCTTCGACAACGCCATGCCGGAGGATGTAATTGCTCTGAACAACGAGCTGGGCGAAAACCGGGTAGACGAGTTCGGCCGCAAGCTGATCGACGACTACTATGAGCACAGCGCTGAGATCAATGACATGATCCGTGATCACCTGAAGGGCTGGACCATTGACCGCATTCCCCGGGTAAGCCTCACCGTGCTGCGTCTGGCTTTGAGCGAGATCCTGTATGGCGAAGAGAAACTGCCCAGTGTTACCATCAATGAGGCAGTGGAACTGACCAAGAAATTCGGCGGAAACGAGGACTACCAGTTCGTGAATGGCCTGCTTGGCTCTGTGGTGCGTGAACTGGGTCTGGCGGATCAGGACTCCGCTTCGGAATAATGCTCACACTGGGCATCGATACCAGCAACTATGCAACCTCTTTGGCCGTGTATGATTCCTGCGCCAAAGAGGTTGTTTGCGATAAAAAGCAATTTTTGCCCGTCAAGCAGGGGCAGCTTGGCCTGCGTCAGAGCGATGCGCTGTTTCACCACACAGCAGCTCTGCCGGAGCTTTTAAACCAGCTCGGCCAGCAGGTGGATCTGCGCCAGATTCAGGCGGTGGGCGTTTCCACCCGCCCGCGGCCGGTGGATGGCTCTTACATGCCCTGCTTCCTTGCAGGCAAAAGCGCGGCCGTGGCGTTTGCTTCGGCTCGCGGCATCCCTCTGATTGAAACGACCCATCAGCAGGGACACATTGCTGCTGCGCTGTTTGCCACTGGCGAGGAGGATTTGTTTCGGCGCTCCAGCCTTGTGTTCCATGTTTCCGGCGGAACCACCGATCTTCTGCTTTGCAACGGCTACGACTCAATTCAATGCATCGGCACCAGCAGTGACCTTTATGCAGGCCAGGCAGTGGATCGGATCGGGGTAAAGCTTGGATTTGACTTCCCGGCCGGTGCCATGGTCAGTGAGCTTGCCGCAAACTGCACCGAGACGGTTCGCCCGAAAGTAAGCGTAAAGGGGACAAGCTGCAGTCTGTCCGGCTTGGAAAATCAATGCAACCAGCTTCTGGCACAGGGCAAAACACCTGAATACGTTTGCCGCTACTGCTTGAACTGTGTAGCCGAAACTGCACTGCGCATGGTAAAGGCATCTCTTGAGGAGTACCCGGGATTGCCGGTGGTTTTTGCCGGAGGAGTAATGAGCAGCCAGATCATTCGGGAATACGTGACCCGCCGACTGTCCAGTGCGCATTTTGTACCCGGCAAGTTTTCCAGCGATAACGCCATTGGCGTGGCGTGTATCGTTGCACGGGAGGCAAACCATGGCTGAGATGATCACCGTTTCCGGGTTGAACCGTTATGTTCGGTCGCTGCTGGACAGCGACCGTTTTTTGTCTGGAATCGCTATCAAAGGTGAGATTGCCAACTTTGTGCATCACTATAAGAGCGGACATTTTTATTTTTCGCTGAGGGATGATGCCGCCAGCGTGAAGGCAGTCATGTTCCGGCAGGACGCCCGGCGGCTTGCCTTTACTCCACAGGAAGGAATGCGGGTGATCGTGCGCTGCCGGGTCAGTCTTTACGAAACCACCGGTGCGTTCCAGATCTACGTACAGGATATGTTTCCGGATGGCATCGGCGCTGCCCAGATGGCCTTTGAGCAGTTGAAGGCCCGCCTGGAACAGGAAGGCCTGTTCCGTCCCGAGGTCAAGCAGCCCATTCCCACCTGCCCTCGCTGCATCGGCGTGGTCACCAGTGAGACCGGCGCGGCTTTGCAGGATATTCGTAATGTGCTCAGCCGGCGCTGGCCGCTGGTGAAGCTGCTGCTTGCTCCTGTTAATGTGCAGGGCGATCAGGCCGCGGCCCAGATCGCCCGTGGTATCCAGGTATTGGACCGTTCCGGAAAAGCCGATGTAATCATTGTGGCCCGTGGCGGCGGCAGCAGGGAAGACCTGTGGGTCTTCAACGATGAAGGCATCGCCCGTGCAGCTTACAGCTGCAAAACTCCTCTGATTTCCGCCGTCGGCCACGAGATCGATTTCACCATACTGGATTTCGTGGCAGATCTCCGGGCCCCCACTCCTTCGGTCGCAGCAGAGCTTGCTACCCCGGACCGGCGAGAAACCATGGCAAAACTCATGAATATTTCGGATAATATTCACAAAAATATTCAGTCGAAGCTTGAAATGTGTTATAATAGGCTTGATCCACTGGCAGAAAAGTGGGAGTCTTTGACTCCTGCCGCACTCTGCGCCGCCCGCGCAGACAGACTGAATGAACAAGTGCAGTCTTTACAGACCGGCATGAAGCGGATCTATCAGGATCGACTTCTGGCTATGCGTCACGCGATGCAGCTTGCTCACTCGCTCAGCCCCTACACAGTTTTGGAGCGCGGCTACGCCATCCCGAAGACTGTAAAGGGAAAGAGCATTACACTTGAACAAGTAGCTCCTGGCGACCGAATTTTGCTGGTTGGCAGCAAAGTGTCGGTTGGCTGCCTTGTGGAACAAGTGCAAAAGATCGAGGTGCCTAAGAATGAGAAAACCGAAGAGCTTTGAAGAGGGCAGCGCATCCCTGCAGGAGGTGCTGGATCAGCTTTCCGACCCGGCAACACCATTGGATAAAGCCATTAAGCTTTACAGCGATGCCGCCAGTCTGATTGCATATTGCAACGAAACCCTGGAGCACGCCAAGCTGGAAATGGAGCGCATCGACCTTTCGCTTTCTTCCAGCATCGGTCATACTGGAGAGGAGGATATTCTTGCATGATGACCTATGAGCAACAGTATGATATGTACCTAAATGAGATCCAGACTGCTCTCCAAAAGGCCTGTGACACATACCTGCCGGAGGAATCCAGAGTTTGCCAGGCTGCACGCTACAGTCTCCTTGCCGGTGGCAAACGAATTCGCGCAGTTCTCACCATGGCTTGCTGCGATATGCTGGGCGGGGATTGGCGAGCTTCTGCGTATTTTGCCGCAGCAGTAGAGATGCTGCACTGCTTCTCCCTAATCCATGACGATCTGCCTTGCATGGATGACGATGACTTCCGCCGGGGCAAGCCCTCCTGCCACAAGGCCTTCGATGAAGCGACTGCTCTGCTTGCAGGAGATGTGCTGCTCACTGAAGCATTTGAGGTGATTGCTGATACCCCGCTGCCGGAACGCGCCCGTGTGGAAGCTGCTCGTTTGCTGGCCATAGGCGGCGGCAGCAGGGGAATGATCTGGGGGCAGGAACTGGATGTGACCTTTGAAGGTCAGCCCTTAAATGAGGAGCTGCTCCGAAAGATCCACAAAAACAAGACCGGTGCACTGATCAATGCCGCAGTACAGATGGGTGTGTCTGCCGCTGGCGGAACCGCCGAGGACGCGGCAAGCCTGGAACGGTACGCATTTGATCTTGGGCTTGTTTTCCAAATCGTAGACGATGTGCTGGATGTAATCTCCACACCGGAAGAGCTGGGCAAACCCATCGGGAGCGATCAGGAAAACGGAAAAGTCACTTTTGCAACGATCTATGCCCCACTGGGTGCACTGGAACTGGCGCAGCGGATCAACGACGAGAGCTGTCAGGCGCTGAGCCAGGCCTATGGTGACCGGGCGCAGTTCCTGATTCGACTGGCCAGTCAGCTGGTCACTCGGCGCAAATGATTGAAATGGAGAGGATTCGATGGACTGGATCAAAGAAATATATTGTTGGAACTACATGCTGTCGGTTTCACTCACAGCCTGGCTGATTGCACAGGTGCTGAAAACGATCATCAATTTCATCTTAATGGGCAAATTCCGGGTAGAGCGTATGTGGGGGTCCGGCGGTATGCCCAGCGCACACTCCGCCACTGTATGTGCGCTGGTGATTGCTGCCGGTCGTTCGCAGGGTACGCATTCGGAAGTTTTTGCCCTTGCAGCAGTTATGGCTGTGATCGTAATGTACGACGCCATGGGGGTACGTCGAGAAACCGGCGAACAGGCCAAGATCCTGAATCAACTGCTGTCTGACTGGCTGGATGAGGAAGCCAAACGCACCCCCATCCTTGGTGATAAAAAGCTGAAGGAAATGGTCGGTCACACTCCTTTTGAGGTGTTTGGTGGCGCGGCCGTAGGCATTGCAACCGGTTTGCTGATCCCAATGATGTGATGGAACCACTGTCTTTTTAGAAGGATTGTATCATGGCATATTCATTATTGGAACAAATCAATAGCCCACAGGATCTGAAGCAGCTTCCTTCCGGGCAACTGACGCCTCTCTGCGAAGAGATTCGAGCGTTTCTGATCGAAAGTGTCTCCAAAACCGGAGGGCATCTTTCTTCCAACTTGGGTACCATTGAACTTACGGTTGCAATGCATCGTGCATTCACCACCCCCACAGATAAAATCGTATTTGATGTGGGACATCAATGTTATACCCACAAACTTTTGACCGGCCGACGGCAGCAATTCGATGTGCTGCGCAAGCTGAACGGCCTTTCCGGTTTCCCTAGCCCCCGAGAGAGCGCCCATGACGCGTTTATTTCCGGGCATGGCAATACTGCTATTTCGGTAGCCATTGGCATGGCTAGGGCAAAAAAGCTGAAAAATGAACCCGGAAAAGTCATCGCTCTGGTTGGTGACGGTGCGTTTACGGGCGGCATGGTTTACGAGGGCATGAACAACATCGATACCCTCAATAACCTGATTGTGATTTTGAACGACAACAAGATGTCGATCTCCAAAAATGTAGGTTCTCTGTCCCGTTATCTCACTGTGCTGCGCACAAACCCGGAATACAATCGGGCCAAAGCCAGTACAGAAACCGTTCTATCAGCGATTCCGTTACTGGGCACCCCGCTGGTTCGAGCGCTGCAGAGTGGCAAAGCATTACTGCGCCGAGGCCTATACCATTCCACCATGTTTGAGGAAATGGGGTTCCAGTATCTTGGTCCTGTGGATGGTCACGATGTGATCAAGCTGACCGAACTGTTTCAGAATCTACACCATCAAACTGCACCGGTTTTTGTACATGCAGTCACTGTAAAGGGGAAAGGCTTTAAACCTGCTGAGGAGAATCCCGGCGAGTTCCATGGCGTCTCTTCCTTTGATCCCTCCCATGCGCTGGACCCGGATGTGGCCCCTGCTGCTTCCTTCTCCACCTGCTTCGGCCAGCATCTGGAAGCGCTGGCCGAGAGACGCACCAACGTGTGCGCAATTACCGCCGCCATGAAGTACGGTACCGGGCTGCAGTATTTCTACCGGCGTTTCCCCGATCGATTCTTTGATGTGGGCATGGCTGAACAGCATGCGGTAACCTTTGCTGCCGGCCTGGCCAGTCAGGGAATGCTGCCGGTGGTAGCCATTTATTCCACCTTTCTGCAGCGCGCCTATGACCAGATGATTCACGACGTATGTCTGATGAATCTGAACGTAGTATTCGCTGTAGATCGGGCCGGTCTTGTTCCTGGAGACGGTGAAACTCATCAGGGTATTTATGACCCCGCCTTCTTCCGTCAGATCGGCATTCCGGTCTACTCGCCTTGTAACTATGCAGAGCTGACCTACTGGCTGGAGTATCTTCTGGACCAGGGGAAGGGCCCTCGTGCTATCCGTTATGCACGCGGCGGCGAGCCGGAAGCGCTTTCTGCACTGGGCTGCAGCAAACAGCCCTATGATGTATATGCAGCCGAAGGCCAGGCCAAGACCGCTCTGGTTACCTATGGTACTCTGACCGCTGAGGTTCTAAAAGCGGCACAGCTGCTCCGGCAACAGGGGACAGCCGTGGATGTGTATAAGCTTGTGCAGATCAATCCTCTCCCCGAAGGGTTGTGCGAGGCATTGACCCGATATGACCACATTCTCTTTGCAGAAGAATGCGTGGCACAAGGCGGAATCGGCGATTCCTTGGGTGCCGCACTTTCAGAATACCGATGGCCAGGTCATCTGACTCTGCGCGGCGTGCACAGTGGTCGTGCAATTCCCCACGCTTCTGTAGCCGAACTTCGAGAGGTTCTTGGGCTGGATGCCGCCAGCCTTGCAAATGCAATAGAAAGGGACTAAGCATTGAAAATTCGATTGGATCAATATCTGTGCCAGAATGGTCTGGTACAAAGCCGGGAACGGGCAAAGGCTCTGATCATGTCCGGCATCGTATTTGTGAACGAGCAAAAGGCCGATAAAGCAGGCGAAATGATCTCTCCGGATGCGAAGGTTGAAGTGCGCGGCCACGACATCGGCTATGTGAGCCGTGGCGGCTTAAAACTGGAAAAAGCCATGCGCGCCTTCCCGCTGACCCCAAACGGAAAGGTCTGCATGGACATCGGTGCATCCACCGGTGGTTTTACCGACTGCATGCTGCAGAACGGCGCCCGTAAGGTATACGCTGTGGATGTGGGCTATGGCCAGCTGGCCTGGAAGCTGCGTACCGACGAGCGTGTCGTCAACATGGAGCGGACCAACATCCGCAACGTTACTCTGGACATGCTGGAGGAACCGGTTGAATTTTTCAGCGTGGATGTCTCGTTTATTTCTTTGAAACATATTTTCCCGGTGGCTCAGGCGGTTACTGCTGACCACGCCACTGGCGTATGTCTGGTCAAGCCTCAGTTCGAAGCTGGCCGGGAAAAGGTGGGCAAAAAAGGTGTCGTGCGCGAACCTGAGACCCATCGGGAAGTAATCCTGCAGGCTGCCGGGTACGCGGCTGCCAACGGTTTTTCCGTGCTGGGACTGGACTATTCTCCGATTAAAGGCCCGGAAGGGAACATCGAATTTCTGCTGTTCGTGGAAAAGGCAACGGATCAGCCTGTCCTTCTGCAGGAAGAATTGGCCGATCAGGTTGTCAGTGCCGCACACGGGGCTTTGGATCTGTAACACCCCAGAAGGTCTGCGAAAGGAACGATCCGCATGACTGTTTTTATTATTCCAAACACGACAAAACCGCGGGCTCGGACTGTAACCGCTCAGGCTGTACGAATTCTGCACAGTGCCGGCGCTGATGTGATCCTGGCCATCGGATCTGATGTGGAAACTCTGCCCGGTGTACGCTACATGCCCAAAGATCAGGCATTCACCGAATGTGATGTGGTGATTACCGTGGGCGGCGATGGTACAATCCTTCACACCGCCAAGGATTGTCTGGAATACAACAAACCGATTCTGGGCATCAATCTGGGTCGAATGGGTTTTTTGGCCACCTGCGAAGTGAACGAGATGCAAGCCAAGCTTACTCGGCTTGCCAAGGGGCAGTTTCAATGCGATAAGCGCATGCTTTTGAACGCTATTGTGGATGATGATGTGTCCCACGCACAAACCGCTTTAAATGATGTGGTTATTTACAAAGGGCATCGGCTTCAGACCATTGATTTTAACATCTACTGCGATGCCATTCTGGTCAATCATTGTTCCGGTGATGGTGTGATTGTTTCTACACCAACCGGGTCTACTGCCTATTCGCTTTCCGCCGGGGGACCGATTTTGGACGCACATATCGAAGGTATCGTGGTCAGCATGATCTGCGCTCACAGTCTGCATCAGCCATCCATGGTTTTTGCAGCTGACCGTTGCATCCGCATTGAAGTGAATGCAAAAGGGCGAAACGAGATTTTCATCAGCACGGATGGGGAAGAGGAACGCTCTCTGCGGGACGGAGGTCATGTGGAAGTGGAGCTTTCCCGCCAAAGTATTCGTCTGGTCACCTTTAGCCTGGCTGATCAGTTTGACGCTATCGACAGAAAATTACGAGGGAGGTAACGCCGGTGAAAGGTGAACGCCATAATAAAATTCTTGAATTGATCCAGCAACATGCAATCGACCGGCAGGAGGATCTGCTGCGCTATTTGAAGGATGCCGGCTTCCAGGTCACGCAGGCCACGGTATCCCGAGATATCCGGGAACTGCATCTGGTTAAAGTTGCAGCAGGCGGCGGACAGTATCGTTATGTATCCGCAGCTGCAGCCAGCAGCCAGCAGGTGCATTCTCCTGGCCGGTTTGAAATGATCTTTCGGGAGTCTGTGCTTAAAATCGACTATGCAGGTCACACCGTTCTGGTCAAATGCTTTTCGGGCATGGCCAACGCTGCCTGTGAGCTGTTTGATTCCATGAAATGGGAGGAAGAGGTTGTTGGCACCCTTTCCGGCGACGATACCTTCCTGATCTTGATGCGCACTGAGGCAGATGCTCAGCACCTGTGCCAGACCCTGAGTCAGTACGTGGCCAAACGCTGAGCAGAACGCAATCACAGGAAGGATTGATCAGGCTCCATGTTAACCTCATTACGAATCGAAAATGTTGCGGTAATTGAAAAAGTTCAGGTACAGTTCACCGCCGGACTGAATGTTCTGACCGGCGAAACCGGTGCCGGTAAATCGATTCTGATCGATTCCATCAGCGCCATTCTGGGCAACCGGATTAGCCGTGATCTGGTGCGTACCGGTGCGCCGAAAGCCTGTATCTGGGCCACCTTTGATCAGTTGCCCAAACAGGTGAAGATGCAGCTGGAGCAGGCCGGTTATGATGCAGGCGAAGAGCTGCTGATCTACCGCGAAATCACTGCGGAAGGGAAAAGCCATTGTCGCATCAATGGTATGCCCGCCACTGTATCGGTCCTTCGGGATATTACCGCCGGGTTGATCAATATCCACGGCCAGCACGATAGCCAGGGGCTGACCGACCCCGCGAAGCATCTGGGAATTCTGGATGCTTTTGCACAGAACCAAAATGAATTCAACGCCTACCGTAAGGTGTATAAAGAGCTTATTGCGGTGAAGCGGCAGGCTGATGCACTGCAGTTGGATGAAGCCGAAAAGCAGCGAAAGATGGAGCTCTTGCGTTTTCAGTTGAATGAGATTGAGGATGCCGCCTTGCAGATTGGTGAAGAAGAGCGCCTTATTTCCCGACGCCAGATTGTTTCCCATGCGCAAACCATCCTGGAGCAGATTGCTTCGGCTCACAGTGCGCTTTCCGGTGGAGATGAATTCTCCGGTGCAGCCGACCTGTTGGGAGGCGCCAACGGTTCGCTGGAGCAGGCCGCTGTTCTGGACGAATCCCTGCAGCCTCTGCAGGAGCGTTTGGCAGACCTTTATTACAGCGCCCGGGAGCTTGCAGTAGATCTGGCTTCCCGGCTGGATGACTATGGCTTTGACCCGGCTGAACTTGACCAGCTGGAGCAGCGTTTGGATACCATCTACCGGCTGAAGAACAAATATGGGGCCGATTCTGTGGAGGAACTTCTGCACATGGCAGAGAAATCCCGCGAGGAACTGGAACACATTGAGCGTGCAGACGAAACTCTGGAACAGCTGAACCAACAGAAGCAGGCTTTGTACAAGGAAGCCAAGCTTCTGGCTGAAAAACTCACCCAGACCCGTCTGAATTCGTTTGCGCGAATGGAACAACAGCTGGTGGAAGCCTGCACCTTCCTGAATATGCCCGGCACTCGTTTTGTATTGCAGCACAGTCGGGGACCTTTGGCCGGGTCCGGTCAGGATTCGGTGGAATTCTACATTTCCACCAACCTGGGCGAAGCGCCAAAGCCGCTGGCAAAAATCGCATCCGGTGGCGAGCTTTCCCGTATTATGCTGGCACTGAAGAGCGCACTGGCAGAAAAGGACGCCATCCCCACTGTTATTTACGATGAGATCGACACCGGTGTTTCGGGTCTTGCCGCCGGACGAATCGGCGAAAAGCTTCGCCAGACCTCCAAGGGCCGGCAGGTGCTGTGCATCACCCATACCGCACAGATCGCCGCACTGGCCACCAGCCATCTGCTGATCCAGAAAAACGTGGAAGGGCAGCGCACCTTTACCCAGATTCACCCGCTGGACCAGGCAGGTCGCGTACAGGAGCTGGCACGCATCATTTCCGGCGACCACATCACCGATCTGAGCCTGGCCAACGCCCGGGAAATGCTGTCGCTCTAACCCTTGACAACGCAAATGCTTTGCGCTATACTGCTAAATATCAAATGCAACGACGGGAAAAAGTAATTGCTCCGTTTGCGGCACAGAGAAGCTCTGGTTGGTGAAAAGGGCAGCGCAGCAAGCAATGAATACCTCCCTGAGCAGCAGGCTGAACGCCCTGTGGCAAGTAGGCTGTGCCGTGTGCGCCCGTTACCGCGCAGGAGTGTACTTTTGCACTCCGCAAGGCCCGTTTTCGCGAGAAGCGGGCGAACAGAGGTGGTACCGCGATTTTTCGCCCTCTGCCAAATTCAATTTTGGCAGAGGGCTTTTTCTATGCCTTTTGCCGCAAAGACACAGGAGGAGAATACACATGACTTTGTACGACGAGCTGGTTGCCCGCGGCCTGGTTGCTCAGGTGACCGACGAGGAAGAGATCAAGGACCTGATCAACAATGGTAAGGCCACCTTCTACATCGGCTTTGACCCCACTGCTGATTCTCTGCATGTGGGTCATTTTATGGCCCTGAACCTGATGCGCCGGATGCAGCGTGCAGGCAATCGCCCCATCGCCCTGATCGGCGGCGGCACCGCCATGGTTGGTGACCCTTCCGGCCGTACCGACATGCGCAGCATGATGACCACCGAGACCATCCAGCACAACTGCGAATGCTTCAAAAAGCAGATGAGCAAGTTCATCGACTTCTCGGACGGCAAGGCGCTGATGCTGAACAACGCCGACTGGCTGATGAAGCTGAACTACATCGAGCTGCTGCGGGAAGTAGGTCCCTGCTTCTCGGTCAATAACATGCTTCGTGCGGAATGCTACAAGCAGCGCATGGAGAAGGGCCTGTCCTTCCTGGAATTCAACTACATGATCATGCAGTCCTACGACTTCTATCACATGTTCCAAGAGCTGGGCTGCAATCTGCAGTGCGGTGGCGACGACCAGTGGTCCAACATGCTGGGCGGTACCGAACTGATCCGCCGCAAGCTGGGCAAGGATGCCTACGCCATGACCATCACTCTGCTGCTCACCTCGGAGGGCAAGAAGATGGGCAAAACCCAGAAGGGCGCTGTATGGCTTGATCCCGAGAAGACCAGCCCCTACGAATTCTATCAGTACTGGCGCAATGTGGATGACGCCGATGTGATCAAGTGCCTGCGCATGCTCACCGATGTTCCCCTGGAAGAGATCGACGCAATGGCTGATTGGGAAGGCAGCCAGCTGAACAAGGCGAAAGAGCTGCTGGCTTTCGAGCTGACCAAGCTGGTTCACAACGAAGAGGAAGCCACCAAGGCACAGGAGACCGCCCGCGGTCTGTTCAGTGGCGCTGCCGACATGGCCAACATGCCCAGCACCACTCTGACCGCCGATCAGCTGCAGGATGACCGCATTGGCATTCTGGACCTGATGATGGCTGCCAAGCTGGTTCCCAGCAAGCGTGAGGCCCGTCAGCTGATCCAGCAGGGCGGCATCCTGCTGGACGGCGAAAAGGTTTCTGATCCCACTCTGCCCGTTACTGCTGAGCAGCTGGAAAACGGCGTTGTGATCAAGAAGGGCAAAAAGACCTACCACAAGGTTCAGCTGTAAGCGCTGCCTCAGACAACGTAACTTTTTATTAAGAAAGGGCCGGAGCAAAATGCTCCGGCCCTTTCTGTCATTCGCAAATTTTTGATTTACTCGGGAAGCACCAGGAATTCCGAGTCTACATTTTCCTGAAGCATGGATGTAATATAGCTGAGCGAAAAGCCCGGGAAATTACCACGCACACCATGTGCGGAGGCAAGCTCATCGGTATAATCCCGGAGCAGATACATCCGGATATTGGCATAATGTGCGTCATAGTGATTGACCGTCGGATAGAACAACGGCTCTCGAATCACCGTGCTGGCCGTGCCGTCCGGCTGGGTGGTTTTTTCTACTGTGAACGTGAGAATCATCCCCACCATTGTATCGGCCGTGGACTGTGCGTTCAAAAAATTCCCCAGGGAATAGGCCACAAAAGCCTGCCGCCCATCCGCTGCTGTAAGCCACTGCGCAGTCTGCACCACATGGGGATGGGTACCGATGATTACATCGGCACCCCAATCGGCCATTTTCTGCGCCAGATCTTTCTGCGCCTGTGTGACCGAGTGGCTGCCCTCCACACCCCAGTGCACGCTGACCACCACCAGATCCGCCTCGCTGCGGGCTTGCTCCAGAAGCTGCTGCATCACATCCAGCTCACTGGTATAGATCACATGGGAAGGTGCATTGGCAGGTGTATTGATTCCATTGGTATGTTCCGTAAATCCCAGGTAAGCGATTCTTACGCCATCCACTGTCTGAATCACCGGTGCAGTGGCATCATCCGTATACAGCCCGGCGGTTGTCACATCCTCCGGCATAGCAGCCCAGAAGTCCGTGGTTGCCTGCAGGCCCTGCGCGCCTTTATCGTAGGTGTGGTTGTTGGACAGGTTGAACACCCGGAACCCCAGGTCATACAGCTGCCGTCCCATGTCTCCGGGCGTGGAGAAGCACGGATAGGTGCTGGGCTCCAGTGTATCGGTCACCAGTGTTTCCTGGTTGATCCAGTTCACATCAAAATCGCTGTAAAAGAACTTTACATTCTCGTAGCAATAGGAAAAATCATAACCGTCCGCTCCATTTGCCTGTGCTCGCCGTTTTGCCTGCTCATAGATACCATTGTGAATCAGATTGTCACCAGTGGCGGAAAAACGAAGCGTCTGTACCTGCGGGCCGGGCGTTGGGGTAGGGGAGGGAAGTGCTTCCTGCTCCAGCGTTGATTGGGCAAATGCAGGCTGTGCCTCCGTGCTGTTTTGGAAAAACCATACCGCACAAATCAGCAGGCAGCATACAGAAAGCACCATCAGAACGGCAGCAATCGTACGTTTCATAATAACCTCACAGCAGAGACCGCATCAAATCCTTCATATCGTAAAGACCATTTTTCTGACTGGTGAGAAAAACCGCCGCATTGATCGCGCCGTTGGCGAAGACCGCACGAGACCCGGCGCTGTGAGAGAGTGTGATGACCTCATCCGGACCGCAGAATAGAATGTCATGGTCACCCACAATGCTGCCGCCGCGAATCGTATGCAGACCCATCTCGTGGGGATCACGCTTCTGGCGCACGGAATGACGGTCATAAACATAGTGATATCGATTACCAGTGGCTTCATTGATCTCGTCTGCCAGAAGCAGGGCAGTTCCGCTGGGAGCATCCACCTTATTATGATGATGCTTTTCGATGATTTCAATGTCATAGTCCATCCCCAGTGCCTGCGCAGCCTTCTGCGCCAGCTCTGCCAGCAGGTTGATCCCCATGGACATGTTGGCGCTCTTGAAAACCGGAGCTTTTTCTGCGGTCTGCTGAATCAGCTCACCGCATTCCCCATCCAGTCCGGTGGTGCATACCACACAGGCGGTACCGGTGCTCTGGCAATAGCGCAGCATGGATTTGGTGGCCTCGGGGGTGGAGAAATCGATGATCACATCTGCCTTCACGTTCAGCTCCTCCAGGCTGGCCGCCACAGGAATCGGGCCGCTCTGTGCGGAAACATCCACACCGCCTACAATTCGGCAGTCATCCCGCTGAGCAATCAGCTCACACAGTACCTTGCCCATCCGTCCATTGATGCCTTGAATGATAATATCCGTCATTTTTCGTACTCCCTTTTGTAAAAATGCCCGGCGGAAGCGCAGGTGCGGCAAACAGCTTACGCCGTTGCTTCTGCGGCCAGCCGCCGGGCAGAAAACTTATAAAGTTGTAGTAGGCTTGATCCGAATCAAAGCAGACCGGTATCCCGCAATGCTTTTTCGATTCGGGCCAGATTTGCTTCGCTGGGCTCAACCAGGGGCAAACGGCAATCACCGGCATCCCAGCCCAGCATATTCATTGCAGCCTTCACGGGGATCGGGTTCACATCGCAGAACAGCGCACTGCACAGCTCACTGAACTCCAGCTGCATGGCCGCACTCTCTTTGATTTTGCCGTCAAACCAGAGCTGACACATCTGGTGCATCTGGGCGGGAGCCACATTGGCGGCCACCGAAATCACACCCTTGCCGCCAACCGAGAGCAGGGGAACCACTTGATCGTCATTGCCGGAATACAGGGGCAGCTCCTCGCCGCACAGCGCGGCGATCCGTACCACCTGGGCAATGTTGCCGCTGGCTTCCTTGAGGCCCCGGATCATGGGATGACGGGAAAGCTCCAGCGCGGTTTCCGGCTGAATGTTCACCCCGGTACGGGATGGTACATTGTAGATGATGGCAGGCAGATCGGTGGAATCCGCAATCGTGAAAAAGCTCTTTACAAGCCCGGCCTGACTGGTCTTGTTGTAGTAAGGGGTAACCAGCAGCAGCGCATCCGCACCCCGTGCAGCGGCTTCCTTGGACATCATCACTGCATGGGCAGTATTGTTGGAGCCGGTCCCGGCAATTACCGGAACCCGACCCTGGGCCGCCTCTACCACGCAGCGGATACATTCCAGATGCTCATCATCCTCCAGGGTTGCGGATTCACCCGTGGTCCCACACACGACCAGCGCGTCCGTGCCGCTTTCCACCTGAAATTCAGCCATCTTTTTCAATTCCGCAAAATTCACGGAGCCATCGGCGCACATCGGGGTAATCATGGCAACCGCACTTCCGGTGAAAATAAGCTCTTTCATCGCTGTCATCTCCTTTGGTTCAAATCAAATTGGTTCAATCAATCCAGATAGCCCTTGGCCGCCAGCAGCTCTGCCAGCAGCACGCCGCCGCCGGCAGCGCCCCGCAGGGTATTGTGGGAAAGGCATACAAACTTGTAATCGTACTGGGTATCTTCGCGCAGACGGCCGATAGATACCGCCATACCGTTTTCCAGGTTCCGGTCCAGCTTGGTCTGCGGGCGGTCGTTTTCCTCAAAATAGTGCAGGAACTGCTTGGGCGCACTGGGCAGCTCCAAACGCTGTGCCTCGCCCTGGAATGCAGCCCACCGCTCCAGAATCTGCTCCTTGGTAGGCTTCTTCTCGAAGCTCATGAACACGGCAGCCATATGGCCGTCGGAAACGGGGATGCGCAGGCACTGGGCAGTGATGGCAGGGGAGGCAGCCTTCACGATGCGGTCACCTTCCACATGGCCCCACAGCTTCAGAGGCTCCTGTTCGCTCTTCTCCTCCTCGCCGCCGATGTAAGGGATGCAGTTATCCACCATCTCCGGCCAGGTCTCAAAGGTCTTGCCCGCACCGGAAATCGCCTGATAGGTGCATACAAGCACGTTCTTCAGCCCGAACTCCTCCCGCAGGGGATGAAGCGCAGGAACATAGCTCTGCAGCGAGCAATTGGACTTCACGGCAATGAAACCACGGGTGGTGCCCAGGCGGCGGCGCTGGGCCTCGATGATCTGAGCGTGATCAGCGTTGATCTCCGGCACGATCATAGGCACATCATCGGTAAACCGGTTGGCACTGTTGTTGGAAATCACCGGGCATTCTGCCTTGGCGTATGCTTCCTCCAGGGCCTTGATCTCATCCTTCTTCATGTCCACAGCGCAGAATACGAAGTCCACCTTCTGGGCAACTTCTTCCACGTGGGAAGCATCCATCACCACAAGCTTTGCAGCATTCTGCGGCATCGGAGTAGGCATGGCCCAGCGGGCACCGACTGCTTCCTCGTAGGTCTTACCCGCAGAACGGGGAGAGGCAGCCACAACGACCAGCTCGAACCAAGGATGATTCTCCAACAAGGAAACAAACCGCTGACCGACCATTCCGGTGGCGCCAACCACACCAACTTGATACTTTTTCATCGCTTACATCATCCTTTCCGTTTCCCTCCCGGCATTTTCATTCTTATGCCGGCCCCCTTTGGGGTTATATCCGAGCAATTGTGCCGGATATAAAAAAAACCGGCTTGAAAACCGGCAACGTATGCAATATAATAAATTAGATTGCATAACACATGCACAGCGTTTCTGTGCTTTGTTCTAACTATAGCATTGCCGGCAGGTAATGTCAATGTAAGGAGAGGCAATATTTCTATGCTGAAAAAAGATTTCTGGTTCGACCTGCCGCAGGAACTGATTGCGCAGGAACCCTGCAGCCCCCGCGATGCCGCCCGGCTGATGTGCCTGGACCGTTCCAACGATCAGATCCAGCACCGTATTTTCCGGGATCTGGTGGATCTCCTGGAGCCTGGCGACCTTCTGGTGGTGAACAATTCCAAGGTGTTGCCCGCCCGTCTGATCGGCCAAAAGGAGCACACCGGCGCAGTGTGTGAGCTGCTTCTGCTGCGGCAGGAAAGCAACGACGTTTGGGAGTGCCTGGCGCGCCCCGGTAAGCGTCTCAAACCCGGCATGCGCATCCTGTTTGGCGACGGCTCCCTGATTGCCACGATTCAGGAGACCAAAGAGGACGGCAACAAGCTGGTTTCCTTCGAGCATAACACCCAGACCCTTTACGAGAAGCTGGACGAGTTCGGCAAGATGCCGCTTCCTCCTTATATTACCAAGCAGCTGGAGGATCAAAGTCAGTACCAGACCGTATACGCCAAGGAACTGGGCAGTGCAGCGGCACCCACCGCAGGTCTGCATTTCACCCCGGAACTGATGCAGAAGCTGAAGGAGAAGGGGATCGGCATCACTGAGGTTACCCTGCATGTGGGCCTTGGTACCTTCCGCCCGGTCAAGGAGGACGAGATTGAGGATCACCTGATGCACTCGGAGTGGTACAGTGTGAGTGAGGAGACCGCTCGACTCATCAATGAGACCAAGGAAGCCGGTCACCGAGTTATTGCCGTCGGCACCACCAGCTGCCGCACTCTGGAATCGGTGGCTGCCAAATACGGCAAAATCCAGGCCTGCAGCGGTGACACCAGCATCTTCCTGTATCCCGGCTGTAAGTTCCTGTGTCTGGATGGCCTGATTACCAATTTCCATCTGCCGGAAAGCACCCTGATCATGCTGGTCAGCGCCTTTTACGGCTACGACAAAACCATGGTAGCCTACAAGACCGCTGTGGAGCAGCGTTACCGCTTTTTCAGCTTTGGCGATGCCATGCTGATTCTTTGATTGTATAACTTATTCAGAAAGGAGCTCGGTTTATGCCCTATCGCTTGCTGAAAACCGAACACAACGCCCGGCGGGGCGAATTCGAAACCGTTCATGGCACCGTTCAAACCCCCGCATTCATGAACGTTGCCACGGCAGCCGCCATCAAAGGCGGTTTGAGCGCGTTCGATCTGAAAGACATCCATTGTCAGGTCATGCTGTGCAATACCTACCATCTGCATCTGCGGCCCGGTGATAAGCTGGTAGCCGAGATGGGCGGTCTGCACAAGTTCACCCGCTGGGATGGTCCGATCCTCACCGACAGCGGCGGATTCCAGGTATTCAGCCTTTCCAAGCTGCGCAAAATCACCGAGGAGGGCGTTACCTTCAACTCCCATCTGGACGGCCATAAGATCTTTATGGGTCCGGAGGAAAGCATGCAGATTCAGGCCAACCTGGGTTCCACCATTGCAATGGCCTTTGATGAATGCGTGGAAAACCCGGCGGAATACCAATACTCCAAGGCCAGCTGTGATCGTACTGTCCGCTGGCTCAAGCGCTGCAAGGCTGAAATGGAGCGCCTGAAGCGGGAAGGCCTGGCAGTCAACCCGGATCAGATGCTGTTTGGCATCAACCAGGGCTGCACCTATGAAGACCTGCGCGTGGAACACATGAAGCAGATTGCCGAGCTGGATCTGGATGGCTATGCCATTGGTGGACTGGCTGTAGGTGAACCCGCCGAGGATATGTATCGCATCATCTCTGCGGTAGAGCCTCATATGCCCAAGGATAAGATTCGCTACCTGATGGGTGTGGGCACTCCCGGCAACATCATCGAAGCGGTTTCCCGCGGTGTTGACCTGTTCGACTGCGTCATGCCCAGCCGCAATGCTCGCCACGGTCATCTGAACACCTGGAGCGGCATCATCAACATCAAGAACCTGAAGTACCAGAAGGACGAAAGCCCCATTGATCCGGAATGCGATTGCCCGGTCTGCCGTAACTTCAGCCGCGCTTATCTGCGCCACCTGTTCAAGTCTGACGAGATGCTGGGCATGCGCCTCGGCGTAATGCACAACCTGTATTTCTACAACCGCCTGATGGAGCGCATCCGTCAGGCTCTGGACGAAGGCAACTTCCAGGAATTCCATGACCGTTATGTGACCCTGCTGGATACCCGCATTTGACCAAATCTTCCCGCCCACAGGCTTGCATATCCGCTCGTTATCCGCTATAATAAACTTATTCGATTGAATTCGAGAGGAGTTTACAAACACATGGCACTGAATCTTTTGAGCACTTCCACCGACGCAATTTCCTTCTATAGCCCGTTCATCATGATCCTGGTCATGGTGCTGTTCATGTGGCTGTTCATCTACCGGCCCCAGAAAAAGCAGCAGCAGAAAGAGACCGAGATGCGCAATTCTCTGGAGATCGGCGATGAGGTTACCACCATCGGCGGTATTGTTGGCCGCGTGGTTGCCATCAAAGAGGACACCTTCGTTCTGGAGACCGGCAGCGACCGCACTAAGATCCGTTTCCGCCGTGCTGCGATCCAGTCCATCGAGAAGCTGAACATGGAAGCTACTCAGACTTCTTCCAAGTAAGCACGCATATAAAAACACCCTCTGCATAGAAATAGTGCAGGGGGTGTTTTTTCTATGCAAAAACGGACATCTGCTGAACACGCAGGCAAACAATTGCTGTTTTCCATCCTTTTTTCTGCAGGAACCGGTGCATTTGTCTGCGCCGGGACGCTTTGTCTTTTGGCCAAAATGATCGTTGCCGCGCAGCCATCCGCCTGGTGGGCCATTCCCATGTCTGCCATTGCTGTTATGGCGGGCTGCTTTGTAAGCGGATACTTTCTGGCCCGGCGGATGGGACAGAACGGTCTTTTTTGCGGGCTGTGCTGTGGGCTTTTTTTCTTTTTGATCTTCCTTCTCGCTGCAATGTTAAACGGCAGCTATGAGTATACCGCTTTTGCTGCCATCAAATGCGTGTGCTACAGCCTTGCAGGTGCTTTGGGCGGATATGTCGGCTTACTTTCCAGCGAGCGCACAAAACGAAAAATGCATGCTGTGCGCTAATAAAAAGAACCAGGGTGATTGCCCTGGTTCTTTTTATTGAATCCACCGCATAAAATAGTCCCAAAGAAATTGTAAAGAGGGACAAGCTTATGTGGACGTATCGAAATGAACAGGCATCCAATTCCGCAGCAATCGCAAATTCATCTGCACACACTTCTGCGAAAGCACCTTTCTCCGAAAAGGCATTCCAAAAAGGCTCTCACATCCCGGTAATGACCATCGAAAAAGCTTCACGTTCTCAACGTGCTATTCGTCCCCAAAAGCGATTCGGAGCGTTTGCGTTTGGGGCCCTGCTGTATCTGACAGGCGTGCTACTGGGCTCTCTCTGGCGCCCTGATCCAGACAGCTGGCTGTCGAACTATGCCCAGCACTATGTGGAGCTTCAAATCACCCGGCATCTGGAGCACCAGCTCACTCCGATCTTCTGTGCACAATTTCTAGCATTGCTTACTCAGCTTATGCTGGCCGCTCTGGCCGGCTTCTGTGCGTTCGGCGTCGCACTGCTGCCCGTACTCATCCTTTTAAAAGGAATTGGGGTAGGCTTTTTCACCGCCTGCCTGTATCTAGAATATGGTCTCGCGCAGGGAGCTGGCATGGAGTTCCTTCTTTTCTTTTTTCCGCAGCTTCTGGGGCTATTTCTGCTACTCAGTCAAAGTGTCGTTGCGTGGCGCCTTTCCCATGAGCTTCTGGCCGTGTGTATACATAACCGGGGTACTCGACCCTTAACGGAAAGCAAACGCGTTTTAAGCAGGCTTTTGCTTTGCTGCTGTGCCGCTTTGTTGCCCTGTATTCTTTCCTGTATATGCTCCGTTCTTTTTGCCGGATTATTCCTGGCCTGACAGCTCATCCTCCAGCTCTTCAAACAGCTCCGGAACCTCCGGCACGTCGGGCTCATCCTCAAGCTCTTCCTGCGGCATAGGCATATCCTTTTTCTGGGTAAATTCCACACGGGAAAGGGGAGTTGAGCTGGCAGCCGTGCGCAGCTTTTCCGTGTTGATGTGCGTGTAGATTTCCGTGGTGGAAACATGCTCGTGGCCCAGAATCTCTTTCAACTCCAGCATATCCACATTACCATGACGGTACATCAGCGTTGCTGCGGTATGCCGTAGTTTATGCGGTGAATAGCCTTTACCGAAAAGCCCGGCCAGCTTCAGGCAGCGCTCCACGATCTGCTCCACACGCCGCGCACCAATGCGTTTTCCGGTTCTGCGGGATACAAAAAGCGCATCTTTATCCTGAAGATTCATCAATTTTGCCCGGGCGGCACAATATCGTTCCAGTGCATGAATGCACGCCTGATTCAGATACACCAGCCGTTCTTTGTTGCCTTTGCCCACGATTCTGATGGTATCCTCCTGAAAATCACTCATGTTGATGCCCACCAGCTCCACCAAACGCATACCGCAATTGAGAAAAAGGGTGATGATGCAGTAATCCCGTTCATAAAAGTCGCTTTGTATATTTTTTAACAATTCCATACTTTCTTCCAGCGACAGATACTTCGGTAACGCGCGCTTGGTTGTGGGTACCGATACATCCTTCGCCGGATCATTGCTCAGCCGGTTGGCCTTAACCGTAAGGAAACGGTAAAGGCTCTTCACGGCGCTGAGCTTGCGCGCCCGGGCTGCTGGTTCGTTGAGCCGCTCATTTTTCAGAAAATACAGGTATTCATAGATGTCGCTGGTAGTAATGGAGCCGATGAAATCCAAATCCAGGCCGGATATATTGATCTCGTCAAAATCCGTATCCGGGGCCAAACCGCGATAACGCATCATGAAACGGAAAAAGGTACGAAGATCAATGTAGTAGCCATTGACTGTGCGCGGCGAGCGATTCAGAATTGCGCCGAGATAATTCAAAAAGTCCCGAACATCCCGCGGAATATCATCATACGGCGCATGACGATTTGGATGAAGCGGATTGATGTAAGTGCTCATAAGATAATCACATCCCAAAGTAAACTGACCATATTATTATAACAGAAACATTTGAATTTGTTTTTCATAAAAACAATGATTTTGCATCCAATTAATGCAACAGTCTGCAAACGGCCAATCTGAGCGTCGACGGCTCAGAACGGACCTAACCACAAGAAGCACCGCTTTTTCGCTCCCCTCTATTTCGCTAAATTTGCATTTAGCGAAATACTATGTGAGCCAAAAATATGGGCCCCTGCCCTGCATCTCTCGCAAGCTCTGGCCCTTCGCTGGCTTTGGCCGCCCCTATCGTCGGCCCCCTCATGGTTTCATAATACAGGCCCGTACAGCCGATTGCAACCGCATCCCAGGAAAGAGCGCGAATTGTCCATGAAATGAGACATTGCTCCATCACGGGCAGATTTTCATTTTTTGACAAACTGCGAAGGCAGCGGGCCGCACGCCTGGAGCCGGGCGGCCCGCGATCGCAGCCGCAAGCGGGCAGCGAACCGAAGGCAAAAGCCCCCACCCCCCGCCCGCCCCGTGGGGGCGGGTGCGCTGCTCTGGGGCCAGCGCTGGCGGCAGCCGGTGGCCCGGCGCGGCGGCAAGCCGATTTGACAAACCGCAGCCGGTGCGGTATAATGATGGTGCTGCGACGGGGCGGCGCAAGCTGCACCAATGGGAAAGACCCGGGGCCGAAAGGCTCCGGGTTTTTTCGTGTCCGTTTCGCGTAATCTCCCGCCAACTCAGCGCAAGACGGGGGGCCCCTTGCCGCTGCGCGGCAAGCCCTTTCCCCCCGGACCCCCTTCCCGCCCTGCGCGGGCGTGGCCGCCCGGCGTCGGCCCTTGCGGGCCGATCGGTAGCCCGGCCCACCATTTGGGCCGGGCATAAATGCTCCGCAGGCCCTGCGGGGCAAAGGTGGGTTGCTCACCGGCGGCCCGGCGCAAGGCCAAGCCGCGCAAAGCGCGGGGGCTGCGTCCGCCTTGCGCAGTGCCGCCAACTCGCCCGTTTATCTTTTGGGCGGTCGGTGCTCGGCCAAAAAAGGCCCCCCGTAGGGTGGTGGGGCCTTTTTTGCCCTCGGCCCAGCCAGCGCCCACCCGGTCCCCCGGGCGGGCACTGGCTGGCGTAGCCGCCCCCCGGCCCTGTGCTACGCACCGAGCCGGTCCGGGGGGCTGCGGGCGGCGGGGGCCCCCGGACCGCCCCACCGCCCTTGCGCTGCGGCGCGGCAATCGTAACCCCGCGCGCTAAGGCGGGTGTTTGGCTGCGCCAAGCCACCCGCCTGTCCCTCGCTTGCGCGCGGGTGGGCCGCATACGGCAACGAATGCCAATAAAGGGGGCAAGCCCCCTTTACCCCATCCAACGCCCCCGCAAGCCCCCGCGCGTGCGCTCTCCCATTGTCCCCGCCCGTCCGGGGTCAAGGGGCGCGCCCTTTACGCAGCAAGGGCCAAGGCTTACGCCCTGGCCCTTGACCCCTGGTTCCATGCTGTCCGATGCTCCCGCGCTCGCACCCGAAGAAAACGCACGCGCGAAAGGAGCCCGGAAAACATGCTCATCCTACCAACCAACCGCCGTCAACTGCTCTGCTACGTGCTGGCCCTGGATGTGGCCCTCAAAGACCCCAACCTGCCCCCGCAGCGCCGCCAGCTGCTCCGCCGGTACTGCCGCGTCCTGGATGCTATGGCCGTCACCGGCGCTTTTTCCGGCCAGCCCCCGCCAGCTTGCGGCGGGTCAGCTCGTCCGCCAGCGCGTACAGCATGGTCACCTCGCGGTGGTCCCCGTCGTGGTTCAGCGCGGCAGCCACCTTGCCCAGGTCCCCGGTGCGCCGAAACTCCTCGACCGCGCCGATTTTCCGGGCGGTGTGCGTAGTGATCTGAGCCCCCGCAGGCACTACCCCGCTGGCCCGGAACAGCCGCGCAGCCCGCACCAGGTCCTTGTAGACCGCGCTCCGGGTCCGGTGCCGCCGCCAGTCCAGCCGCCCCTCGAAGACCCAAACCCGGCCCGCCTGGGCCAGCATCCGCTCGTACAACTCACGCGGCCAATATACCCGCCTGGTTTTGCCGGTCTTCAGTTCGCGCACCGTCATGCGCTGGCCCCGCCGCAGCGGCTCGGTTTTCAGCTCCAGCACATCGCTGATGCGCAGCTTGCTTGCCATGCAGCACTCCAGCGCCAGGCGGTTCGGCGGCATCAATGCCGCGAGTACATGCTCCATGTTGGGCCGGTCAAGCCAGTCCGCACGCCCCATTCAGCCCTCGCTCTCCTTTCCTGCTTTTGGTGACTGGTCCAGTGAAACGCACTGTTTGGCGCTTCATGCTGCGCTGTCCGGGTCCGGTGCCTTTTGACAGCTCGTCAGAAACCCGTGAAAACGCCCCTCGCAAATCGCCAAGGTTTCGCGGGCGACCCGTTCAGACTCGGGGTCTTTTCTCCACTCCGTAAAGTGCACCATGTAAGCCCAAAGGCAGCAATCCCCAAACAGGCGCAGCCCTTCCCCTCGCACCCGGTCTTCCAAATCGTACACCTGGCCCAAAGCCGCAGCAGCATCAAAAATCGGTCGTTCCATCGTCTTCTCCTTCCGGGGGCGTTGGCCCCCAATATCACACAATATCATCAACAAGAACCACCCTCGGGGCCGCCTGGCCCCTCTCCTCGTGGTGTTTCAGCAGCAGCTCCAGCGCGTGCATCCGCAGCGCGGGCGGCGGCAGCTGGTCCTGCCGCTGCCCGTCCTTGCCGTACACCGGCCAAACCACCTCACCGTCCGCAACGGCCAGCAGCCGCTTCTCAATCTCGGTCCACTCTTCCAGTTCCTTAACTTCATCCATTTTCTGGTATCTCCTTCCAGGTCCCAGGGCAGCCCGGCGCAGCCGTCTCCGGCCTGCGCTCGGTCCAGCGCCGCAGCTCCAGCAGCACCTCGCCGAAGGCAGCCCGGTCAAACTCCACCCGCCCGCAAGCCGCCAGCAGCGGCTCCAGCTTTGCACGCTTGCGGCGGCTCAGTTCGCCCAAGCGCTCCGGCTCCCGCCAGAGCGTGCGCAGGATGAAACGGTCCGTCTCGTTCAGCGCCGCCACCTCAAGGCTCAGCTGCTCCTCGCTGCGTACCCGGTAAACCGTGGGCCACTCACCGGCCACCCGGTCCGGGGCGCAGTCCGCCCCGTCCAGGGTCAGCTCCAGGCGCGTGAGCAGCTGCTCCAAGCCGCTCTCCCGGGTCTTGTTGTACAGCTTGTACCGGCCCGGCGCGTTGCGCTGTCCCAGGTACTGGGTCCGGTCCGAAGCGCTCCGGCGCATCTCCTCGTATTGCCGCCCGTCCTTCACAAGCTCGTACTCCTCGCGGCTCCCCGGAAGGTCCACCGCCAGGTCCCAGCGCTTCACCGTCACGCGCTCATGAGGGCCGCTTGCGTCCCACAGCGCGTTGAAGACATACCACAGGGCCTGGCTATGCCCCACCTTGTTGGGGTTCAGCTCCAGCCGTGCCCGGCGCGTGTCCACGCCGCTGGGGCCGTTCAGCCCCATGCCCAGCCAGAAGGACCGGTCTCCGGGCAGCTCGAAGCTGAATTGCTCCCGAAAGGTCCCCATCTTGTAGCTGGTCCAATGCCGGTACTCCACCCAAAGCAGACCGGCCAGCCGGTCAAGCACCCCCTGTCCCGCCCGGTACTTCACAGCGAAGTCCAGGAGTAGCTTGTCAATGCTGTAGGTGCTGCCGTCCTTCGCCGTGGTTTTCCAGGTGTAGACCAGCGCCCCCAAGGGGGCCTTTTTCTCTTCCTTGATGTACATTTGTACACAAGACAAGCCCTATTAGATATTGGGCTTGTCCGGCCAAATCAGGCGGGGGCGGAGCCGTCCATCCCGCTCAGTGAGTCCCACCTGCACAACATCACCGGCAGCACACTCCCGGTTCGAATACAGGTAGCCCACGTGCCCCTGTTCATCGGCCATGTAGACCCGCCACATGACGGTATCTTTGCGGCCCGGCTCCTTTGCGCGGAACACCTCTCGGCTCACACTCAGCACAGTTTTCTCCATCATAGCGATCACCTTTCTGGGGTATGAAAAAACCCCCTCAAATTCTGAGGGGGGTAACGCTATGGAGACTGGCGTACCGTATTTCCCTAAATCGTCCTTTTTGCAAAGCGCGGCGCGCTTCGCAAAAGTCCTGTATTTTGCGAAATACTATGTGAGCCAAAAATATGGGCCCCTGCCCTGCATCTCTCGCAGGCTCTGGCCCGTCGCTGTCTTTAACCATACTTGCTGTCAGTCCCTCAAGTTTCTAAATTGATTTTTGTTTCAGTGGCGCCGGCAATACATATCTGCATTCCGGCGCCGCTGATTCTTTTTGTTATTTAATTGCCTGAATGGCATCCCGGATATACGAAACGCCGACCAGCTCCATATCCGAAAACTCGCTGAGCTCCAGCTGCTTCAAGCTGTGCTTCGGCACGATGGCTTTTGTGAAGCCGATTCGCTGTGCCTCTCTCAGCCGGTTTTCCAGAAACGTTACGTTGCGGATTTCTCCGGCCAGACCAACCTCGCCGATGGCGATGGTCTTGTCCCCGATGGGCTTGTCCATCAGCGCCGAAGCCATTGCCAGACAGACCGCAAGATCACAGGCCGTTTCATTCAGATCCAAACCGCCCACAATATTGATGTAGACGTCCAGATTCGCAAAGAAGTACCCTGCCCGCTTTTCCAGTACCGCAAGCAACAGATTTGTCCGGTTGAAATCAAAGCCACTGGCGGCACGGCGCGGCGTGCCGAATCCGCTTTTCGTTACAAGGGCCTGTACCTCGCTCAGAATGGGCCTGGTGCCTTCCATGGTACAGGCAACGCAGTTTCCGCTGATGCCCAACGGACGGCCATCCAGAAGCAGCTGAGAGGGGTTCTCGATCTCAGTCAGACCGGTTCCCGTCATATCAAACATACCGATCTCGTTAGTGGAGCCATAGCGGTTTTTTACGCCCCGCAGAATTCGATACGGAAGGGTCTTATCCCCTTCGAAATATAGCACGGTATCCACGATGTGTTCCATGACCTTGGGGCCTGCAATTGCGCCATCCTTGTTTACGTGACCCACAATGAAAGTCGGGATCTCGCAGCTCTTTGCCACAGCCAGCAATCTGGCGGAGCATTCCTTCACCTGAGAAACACTGCCCGCAGACGAAGATACATCTGAGCAGTGCATTGTCTGGATGGAGTCGATCACCACCAGATCCGGACGCATCTGTTCGATCAGCCCACAAATCTCATCAATCTCTGTCTCTGCCACCAGACTGATGTTTTCCTGGGCAACACGCAGCCGGTTGGCACGCAGCTTGATCTGGCGGGTGGATTCCTCGCCGGTCACATACAAAACATGGTGGCTGCCAGAAATCGCACCGCACAGCTGCAGGAGCAAAGTGGATTTACCCGCGCCGGGCTCACCGCCCAGCAGAACCACACTGCCCAGAACGATACCACCGCCCAGAACCCGGTCCAGCTCATGAATTCCGGTTACAATGCGGCTTTTTTCCTCATCGGTGCTGATATCCGCCAGGCGGTCCGCCTTGAGGGAGGTTTGTCCCTGCACACGGCCGGTCGCCACACTTGCGCTTCGCTTTGACGCTGTGGATTTGCTTTCCACCATGACCACATCCTCGGTCATGGTATTCCATTCACCGCAGGAGGGGCAGCGCCCCATCCAGCGGGGACTGGTTTCCCCACAGTTGGAGCAGACATAAATGGATTTCAGTTTACCATCCTTCATTTGCCGGTATTCCCTCTCTGCTTAATATCCGAACACACCTTCCAGGGATTCATCCTGATCGATCCAGTCCTGCACCTCAATCACCCGATATTCATCCTTGGTGTCACGAATATAGACCCGCTCAATGCCCGCGTTGATGATCATTCGCTTACACATGGAACAACTGTTAGCGCTTTGTACATAGTCTTTGGTGGCCATATCGATGCCCACCAGATACAGCTGACTGCCCAGCATCTTATCGCGAGGCGCACTGATGATCGCGTTCGCTTCCGCATGTACACTGCGGCAGACCTCATAGCGCTCTCCACGGGGAATCTGAAGCTTCTGGCGGATGCACACGTTCAGATCGCTGCAGTTCTTTCTGCCTCGGGGAGCACCCACATAACCGGTGGAGATCACCTCGTCGTTTTTTACGATCACTGCACCGTAATTCCGACGCAGGCAGGTCCCTCGCTGCAAAACGATCTCTGCAAGATCCAGATAGTAATTGATTTTATCGCGGCGCTCCATTGGCAACCCCTCCCCAATTTATTTAATAGTAGTATTATAGCATAGCTGCCAGTCGGTTAAAAGCACCGGCAGACCAAACCTCTTTTTGCAGGCAACAAAAAATCCCGGCTGCAACTGCAACCGGGATCTCCTGGAGGTGCTGACCAGATTTGAACTGGTGAATGAAGGTTTTGCAGACCTTTGCCTTACCACTTGGCCACAGCACCAAAAAAATGGAGCGGCTTACGAGGCTCGAACTCGCTACCTCCACCTTGGCAAGGTGGCGCTCTACCAGATGAGCTAAAGCCGCTTATAAATGGTGCCTCCGATCGGAATCGAACCAATGACACGGGGATTTTCAGTCCCCTGCTCTACCAACTGAGCTACAGAGGCAAAATTGGCGACCCGGATGGGGCTCGAACCCACGACCTCTAGCGTGACAGGCTAGCGTTCTAACCAACTGAACTACCGGGCCACATGGTGGAAGTTACAGGGCTCGAACCTGTGACCCTCTGCTTGTAAGGCAGATGCTCTCCCAGCTGAGCTAAACTTCCAGACAAAAAAATGGAGCGGCTTACGAGGCTCGAACTCGCTACCTCCACCTTGGCAAGGTGGCGCTCTACCAGATGAGCTAAAGCCGCTTAACGATGTGGTTTTTGTGCCGCTGTCTCTCAGCGACGTTGTTTATTTTACCGCATCTTTCTTCTTTTGTCAACAGGTTTTTGAAAAAATTTTTCGTATTTTTATTATGCCCCGCCGGGCCTTTTCCGGTTGGCCTCGGCGGGGCAATTCTACAATAGAAAACAGCTGTTGCAGCCTGAATCAATCCAGGCTTTTCAGAAGCTTGTTCACATCCACATGATATTTCTTATCGCAGAACTGGCAGTTCACTTCCACCACAGGCTCCTCTGCCGCCAGCTTTTCCAGTTCGGCACGACCCATGCTGATCAGCGCGCGCTCAACACGTTGCTCAGTGCAGTCGCAGCGATATTCCACGTCATACTCATCCAGTACCTGCGGATCAAAGCCCTGCATGACCATTCCCATGATATCCTGCATGGTCTTCCCCTGCTGCAGCAGAGTAGTCACACTGGGAACATTGGCGATGTTCTTTTCCAGCATGGTGATCTCTTCCTCGGTGGCACCAGGCAGCAGCTGAAGCAGATAACCACCCGCGCAGGAAATGGACAGATCGGGATCTACCAGAACACCCAAGGCGCACACCGTGGGGATCTGCTCACTGGTTGCGTAATAGCTGGTGATATCCTCCGCAATCTCGCCGGATACCAGAGGAATCTGGCCCACATAAGGCTCTTTCAGTCCCAGATCGCGCACAATGCTCAGGGTACCATCCCGGCCCACTGCGCCGCCCACATTCAGCTTTCC
Organism: Gemmiger sp. An194; assembly: GCF_002160145.1. Taxonomy (GTDB): domain Bacteria; phylum Bacillota; class Clostridia; order Oscillospirales; family Ruminococcaceae; genus Allofournierella. The sequence continues at coordinate 117,610 of NZ_NFKA01000004.1, forward strand.
GTCCGGGCGCAGAGGAATCTCCACCACGGGATTCTCCACATAGCCCTTTACGCAGCCCATGCCGTCTGCCACAGCCAGAACAGTACCCGCCGGGCCTCCGCCGTTTACCCGCAGGGTAATGGAATCCTTACTGTTTTTCAGCATGATTCCCATAATGGACGCTGCAGTCAGCAAACGGCCCAGAGCCGCACTGGTTACCGCGCTGGTTTTGTGAATCTGTTCCATAGTGCGAACCAGATTGGTGGAATCTACACCACAGAAGATCACGCCGCCATTCTCCGAAATGCCGCGAATCATATTTCCCATAATTATCGTTTCTCCATCTGTGTATATTCTTTGATTGCCGTGATGATATAGCGCTGGCTTTCCTCGGTAAGGGGCCCAAATGTCTCCCCGTCACACACGGTTTCCATCCGCAAGCCATAACGCCGGAGTACATCTTCCACATATTCCAGAGGATAGGTATACTCCTTGAAATGCTCCTCAAAGTGTTCGTCGGTATCCAGATAATGAATGCCGATCTGAATATCCACTGTCTGCTCTGTTTCGTCGTAATGGTTTTTCCAGCAACAGGTAGCATCCGGCCCCTCCAGATCGAACACATTGTCTGCCAGCACTTCCTTGTGCTTGTAAGGCGTATTCAGATCAAACAGGAAGATGCCGTCCTTTTCCATGAAAAAAGCCGCCTTTTCAATGGCCTTTTCAAAATTCTCCTTCGGACCAATGTGATTATAGGTATCAAAGGTGGAGATGGCCGCACGGATCGTGCCATACAGGTCCAGATTCAGGATATCCTGCCGCAGGAGCAGCAGACGCTCTGAAATTTCCAGCTCGTCTGCCTTTTCCCGCAAAACAGCCAGCATTTCCTCGGACTGGTCCACACCGATCATATCGTAGCCTGCTTGGGTAAGCATCAAAGTCAACTCACCGGTACCGCAGCCCAGATCGACCACGATTCCGTCCAGGATGCCGTTCTTCTCCAGCTGGCTTTTCACATACAGATACAGCGCATCATAGTCCGCCGCGCCATTCAGCTCATCATAGAAGTAGGCAAACTCATTATACGCCATCTTCCGCTTCCCCCTGCTGAAGGCATTGCTCGAACAGAGCCTGCAGCTCGGGGATTCCTGTTCCCTTTTCGCTGCTGGTCAGAATCACCGCACTGCAGCCATAGCCTTCACAAAGCTCTGCAAACCTCTGCTTTGTGGGCTCGATCTCACTTTTCTTCAGTTTATCCGCCTTGGTGAGCGCCACCACAAAAGGAATCTGCCGGTATTGCAGATACTCCAGCATCTGCATATCATCCGCCGAGGGCATATGGCGGCTGTCCAGCAGCTGCACCAGCAGCATCCGATTGCGCTCTGCATCAAAATAGCTGTTGATCAGCTCATCCCAGCGACGGCGGTCTGCATTGGATACCTTGGCGTAGCCGTATCCGGGCAGGTCCACAAAGTAGGCAGTATCCACCGTATAAAAATTGATGGTAGCTGTTTTGCCAGGGGTAGCACTTACCCGCGCCAGATTCTTCCGGTTGCACAGCTTGTTGATCAGGCTGGACTTGCCCACATTGGACCGGCCGGAAAACACAAACTCCGGCCGGTCGCTGTCCGGCAGCTGGCTGGACAGACCGTAGGACGCCTGAAAGTCCGCCTTATTATAATTCAGCATTTGCACATTCTCTCCTTACTGCTGCACCACATTTTCCATCGGATCGTTTCGGTCTCCACCTGCAATGGGTGCCGCCGCTTTTTTCGAACGGCTCTTCTTTTCCGCAGCCTTCGGCCACACCAGCGCAGCCTTTAAAACCTGGCCCAGATTGCTCATGAGCAGGAACTCCACTGCCTTCTTCACTTCCTCATCCACTTCGTACAGATCACTCACATTGTCCTTGGGAATCAGAACCGTTTTGATTCCTTCCCGGTATGCGGCCATGCTCTTTTCCTTCAGACCGCCAATGGGGAGCACATTGCCGTGCAGGGTGATCTCACCGGTCATTGCCACATCCGCCCGTACCGGCATACCGGACAGGCAGGACACCAGAGCAGTGGTAAGGGTAACACCGGCAGAAGGGCCGTCCTTGGGAACCGCACCCTCCGGCGCATGAATATGGATATCCGCATTCTTGAGCACCGCCGGGTCAATGTGATATTCCGCACCGTGGACCCGCACATAGCTTACCGCCAGCTTGGCGCTTTCCTTCATTACATCGCCCAGAGAACCGGTCAGCTCGATTTTCCCGCTTCCGTCCGGAATCACCAGTACCTCAATGGGAAGAATCTCTCCGCCCACGCTGGTCCAGGCAAGGCCATTGGCAATGCCCACCGCATTGGTCCGGTTGTAGAAATCCGGCTTTACCCGGCGGGGACCCAGAAGTTCCTCCAGATCGGCAGCGCCGATGGAAATCTTTTCCGCGTCGCCGCTGGCAAGCTGCCGGGCGCATTTGCGCAAAACCTCTGCAATCCGGCGCTCCAGCCGGCGTACACCTGCTTCGCGGGTATAGCCGTCGATCAGGCCGTACAGGCCGCTGTTGGTGATGGTGACCATTCCCTCCATCCCGTTGCTTTTCAGCTGCTTGGGCAGCAGATGACGCTTGGCAATGTTGAACTTCTCCACCCGGGTATAGCTGGGCAGCTCGATCACATCCATACGGTCCAGAAGCGGTGCCGGGATGGTATCCAGACTGTTGGCCGTGGTGATGAACAGCACCTGGCTCAGATCAAAGGGAATATCCAGATAATGGTCCCGGAAGGTCTTGTTCTGCTCCGGGTCCAGAGCCTCCAGCAGCGCTGCTGCGGGGTCGCCCCGGAAATCGCTTGCCAGCTTGTCGATCTCATCCAGCAGCAGCAGGGGGTTCATGCTCTTGGCCGTATTGATCGCACTGATGATTTTACCGGGCATGGCACCGATATAGGTTCTTCTGTGGCCGCGGATCTCTGCTTCATCCCGCACGCCGCCCAGGCTCATCCGGGCATATTTCCGCCCGATGCAGGTAGCGATGGAACGGGCAATAGATGTCTTGCCCACGCCCGGAGGGCCTACCAGGCAGATGATCTGCCCTTTCAGTTCCGGGTTCAGCTTGCGCACAGCCAGAATCTCCAGAATGCGATCCTTGACCTTTTTCAGCCCGTAATGTTCTTTGTTGAGAATATTCTCTGCCCGGCGGATGTCCAGATCATCCACCGTATACTGGCCCCAGGGCAGGCCCAGGCAGGTATCCAGATAGGTGCGGATCACCGCCGCCTCCTGACTGTTGCCGGGCATACGGCTTAACCGATCCATTTCCTTACCCAGTTTTTCCACTGCCTCCTGCGGCAGATTCAGTGCCTCCATCTGCTGACGATAACGGTCCGCCTCAAAGCGGGTGTCCTCGTCTTCGTCCAGCTCCTGAGCAATCACACGCATCTGCTCCCGCAGGTAGTAGTCCCGCTGGTTTTTATCCATCTGGTCATTCACACGCTCGTGGATGTCCTGTTCAATGGCCAAAACCTGATTCTCCCGCTTGAGCAGATCCACCAGCTTCTGCAGGCGCCCCATCAGAGTGCCTTCGTCCAGAATGGCCTGCTTATCTTGGTACTTGAAGAGCAGATTTGCCGGAACGTATTCACTCAGGAATACCGGATCGTTATTTGTAACAATATTGTAGACCACATCCTTGGAAAGGCGGCTGTTCAAGCTGAGATACTGTTCAAACAACCCCTTCAGGCTGCGAACCAGCGCCTCAGCCTCCACGCTTTTTTCCGCCTTTACACCGCGGACCGGCGCAGGCTTGATGGACGCTACCAGCATCTGGTCATTGCTTTCCACTGCCAGCAGACGGGCGCGGGTCTTGCCCTCCACCAGCACCTTAACCAGCTCATCGGATACCCGCAGAATCTGTTTGATCTCCGCCACCACGCCATGCCGATACAAATCGTCCGTGGTAGGATCTTCCGTTTCCATATCGCGCTGGGCGATCAAAAAGATCGGGCTGCTGTTGGCCATGGCCCATTCGATGGCCGCAATGCTCTTGGCACGGCCCACTTCAAAATGTACAACGTTATTGGGGAACAGCACCAACCCGCGCAGCGCAATGGCGGGAAGGCGCTCCACATTGTGCTCCACTTTAATCTTCACACGCTCAGACATATCCAGGGAACCTCCTGCTGCCTCCTTGAAAAAAGAGACGGTTCAATATAGTGTATTTGACTTTATATTATACACAAAAAGTAGAGTTAATTCAAGTAATGCCCGGTGAACATCTAAGGAATGAACGCACCAAAGGGGCCCTCTTACAAGCAGAGAGCCCCTTTCGGCATTCCGGCCCATTACAGGATCGGCATATTGTTCTTATAACGCTTGCGCACTGCGCCGTATTCCAGCTCCGGCTTGCCGCCATTCACCGTATCCTCGGTAATGGTCGCCCGGATGATGGTGGGATCGCTGGGGATCTCGTACATGATGGGAATCAGCATGTTCTCCATCACGCTGCGCAGACCACGTGCACCGCTCTTTCGCTCGATGGTCTTGCGGGCCACCATGCGTAGAGCGTCGTCGGTGAAGTCCAAATCCACATTATCCATCTTGAACAGCGCCTGGTACTGCTTCACGATGCTGTTCTTGGGCTCCTTCAGCACACGGACCAGGGCCTCCTCGTCCAGTGCTTCCAGAACGGTGATCACGGGAATACGGCCGATCAGCTCGGGAATCAGGCCGAACTTCACCAGATCATGAGGCTCCACCTTGCGCAGCAGGGCCTCCCGCTCCTTCTCCTCGCCGCTCTTCAGCTGGCTGCCAAAGCCCAGAACCGAGGTTTCGGTGCGGCGCTGGATGTACTTCTCCAGGCCGTCGAAGGCGCCACCGCAGATGAACAGGATGTTTTTGGTATTGATCTGAATGAACTCCTGCTGGGGATGCTTGCGTCCGCCCTGGGGAGGAACGTTGCTCACGGTGCCCTCCAGGATCTTCAGCAGAGCCTGCTGAACGCCCTCACCGCCCACATCGCGGGTGATGGAGGGGTTCTCGCTCTTGCGGGTAATCTTGTCGATCTCGTCGATGTAAATGATGCCGATCTCGGCCTTCTGGATATCAAAATCCGCAGCCTGAATCAGCTTCAGGAGAATGTTCTCCACGTCCTCGCCCACATAACCAGCCTCAGTCAGAGTGGTGGCATCCGCGATTGCGAAGGGAACGCCCAGCATCTTGGCCAGGGTCTGCGCCAGCAGAGTCTTGCCCACACCGGAAGGGCCAAGCAGCAGAACATTGCTCTTCTGCAGCTCCACGTCCTTGTCATCGCCGCTGAGGATGCGCTTGTAGTGGTTGTAAACTGAAACCGCCAGCACACGCTTTGCGTCATCCTGCCCAATCACATACTGATCCAGACCCGCCTTGATCTCGGCGGGAGTCAGGATATTGATGGATTCCGTGGCGGCCGGACGGCTCGCACTGCTCCGGGGCTTCGCGGACGGCTGCTGCTGACGAGGCGGCTCCGGCACGCCCTCCTCATCCAGCAGCGAGTGGCACAGTGTGATACACTCGTTGCAGATGTTTACGCCGGGGCCAATGATCATGCGCTCCACTTCGTCCTGGCTTTTGCCACAGAAACTGCAGTGGAGTGTTTTTTCCTTATCTTTTCCGGAATTGATATTTGCCATACAATCAGCTTTCCTTTATCGATGAGTGATCACTGCGTCGATCAGGCCGTAATCCGCAGCCTGCTGCGCAGACAGGAAGTTGTCGCGTTCGGTGTCCGCCACAATGGTCTCATAGGACTGGCCGGTGTACTCGCTGAGCATGCGGTTCATGCGCTCACGGGTACGTACCAGATGATCGGCATGGATCTTAATGTCGGTGGTCTGACCCTGCAGGCCGCTCATCAGCGGCTGGTGGATCATGATCTCGGCGTTGGGCAGCGCCAGGCGTTTGCCCTTGGTGCCGCTGGCCAGCAAAAACGCACCCATGGAGGCAGCCATACCCATGCAGATGGTGGAAACATCGCACTTGATGTATTTCATCGTATCATGGATGGCCATACCTGCACTGATGGAGCCACCGGGGCTGTTGATGTACAGGCTGATATCTTTGTCCGGGTCCTGGCCTTCCAGATACAACAGCTGCGCCACAACCAGGCTGGCGGTGGTATCGTTCACCTCATCGCACAGCATAATGATGCGGTCGTTCAGCAAACGGGAAAAAATGTCGTAAGAACGCTCTCCTCGAGCGGTTTGTTCAATGACGTAAGGAACCAAACTCATGATTCGTCGCCTCCTGTTGATAAAATTAAGCGCCTGCAAAATGACCGATACGAGCAGTTATATTGCGCGTACCGGTCATTTTGATTCCGCTTATGTAAGGGGAAGTGTGCCGAAAGGATTACTCCTTGGTTACCTTCTCCTCGGTGATCTCAGCCTTCTCCTTGATGAAGTCGATGGCCTTGTTCACAGCCAGATCCTTCTTCACCTCGTCGGCATTGACCAGAGACTTCACCTTGTCGATCTCCATCTTGTACTGATCGGCAATGCGCTGCATCTCGTTCTCGTAGTCCTCGTCGCTGGCAGTGATGTTCTCAGCGGCGGCAACGGCCTCCAGAGCCAGGCGGATCTTAACCTGCTTCTCAGCCTGCTCCTTGAAGGAAGCACGGAAGCTGTCCATGGTCTGACCCATGTACTGCAGGTACATATCCAGCTTCAGGCCCTGCTGAGCCAGACGGTACTCGAAGTCACGAACCATCTCGTCCATGCGGTTCTCGTACATTACCTCGGGAATATCACCCTCGATGGTAGCGATCACCTGGTCAACCAGATCGTTCTCAACAGCCAGAGCAGCCTGCTTCTCGTTCTGCTCCTCCATACCCTTGCGGATGTTAGCCTTCAGCTCATCCAGGGTATCGAACTCGCTCACGTCCTTGGCGAACTCGTCGTCCAGCAGGGGCAGCTCCTTGGTCTTTACCTCGTGCAGCTTGATCTTGAAGACAGCAGCCTTACCAGCCAGCTCCTTGGCCTGGTACTCCTCGGGGAAGGTCACGTTCACGTCGAACTCCTCACCGGCAGCGTGGCCAACAACCTGCTCCTCGAAGCCGGGGATGAAGCTGCCGGAGCCCAGAACCAGGTTGTAGTGCTCGGCCTTGCCGCCCTCAAAGGCGACGCCATCCACAAAGCCCTCGAAATCGATATCGGCGGTGTCGCCGTTCTCAGCCTTGCCATCGCGGGTAACGATGCGGCCGTTGCGGGCCTGCATGCGGGCCAGCTCGGCATCCACATCGGCGTCCTCAACAGTATTGACCTTCTTGGTGGCCTTTAAACCAGCGTACTGGCCAACCTTGATCTCGGGTTTCACAGCCACAACTACCTTCAGCACAACGCCGTCCTCCAGGCTCTGGGAAACGATGTCGGCTTCGGGGCGGCCCACAGGCTCGATGCCGGCTTCCTTCACCGCAGCCTCAAAAGCCTCGGGGAACAGATCGTTGATGGCATCGTAGTGGAAGATATCAGCGCCATACATCTTCTCGATCACAGCGCGGGGAGCGTGGCCCTTGCGGAAGCCGGGCACGTTGTACTTCTTGCCTTCGCGCTTGAACGCCTTGTCAATGGCAGCCTTAAAAGCCTCGGCATCCACCGAAAACTGTAACTCATGCATGCTCTTTTCGAGCTTTTCACTTTTTACGAGATTCATTTTATTTCCTCCATACAAAGAAATTCAATTTATTATACCATGCTGTGCATGGAATTTCCATACTTTCGTTAAATTTTATATGGGCAAAATGCCAGTGCATCCGCCGAAATCAGTCGGTATTCAATGCCATCCACCATTCCCTGCACCGCAAAACGGATCGCATTCCCGTGCAGGTGCCCGTAAAAGCAGCGTTTTACATTGTATTCCTTCAGCAGGTCGATCACCTGCTGGGCGTTGGCATTGGGATATACCGGAGGGTAATGCAGAAAGGCAACCCGCTCGGCCCCCTCCGGTGCCGCCTCCAGGCTGGTACGCAAACGGCCCAGCTCACGGTTCATCACCTTTTCGTCGTGGGGCTCTCCCACATCGAACATCCAGCTGCGGGTGCCGCACACGGCCAGGCCCTCGGCCAGAATGGAATTGTTGTGCAGGATATGAAGGCTGTCAAAGCCTTTTTCCTGCAAAAAGCGCTCCATCTTCTTGACGGTGGTCCACCAATAGTCGTGGTTTCCCTTTAAAAGCAGTTTCTGACCGGGCAGGCGCTGCAAAAAGGAAAAGTCCTCAGCAGTATCCTCCAGCTTCATAGCCCAGCTGGTATCGCCCGCCAGCACAACCGTGTCCTCCGGGCGCACCAGCGTATTCCAGTGATGCTCCAGCTTTTCCATGTAGCCCTGCCAGCCCGGAAAAATATCCATGGGTTTTTCGCATCCCAGCGAAAGATGCAGATCCCCGATCGTATAAATTGCCATATATTTCTCCTCATATTCCAGTCGATCCGGCAAACAATAACCTCACAAAGGAGGTTTTGAAAATGGAACACAAAGAACCTGTCATTCGGGGAGTATGCTGTGATGTACGCAACTGCGTCCACAACGACGGCTCGTGCTGCTGCACCGCCGATTCGATCCATGTGAACCGCTGCTCCGACGATCCGGGCAAAACCAAATGTGATACCTTTGCAGAGATCTGATCAAAAACAGTTTCTCTGCTCCGGGAAACAGCAGTGCTGCTTCGGCAAACATGCGAAGCGGCACTGCTGCTTTTTTACAGGATTTTTGCGATCTCGCGGATCTGCTCCGGTTCGATCTCCCGCTCAAAGCGTTCCGGCTGCCCCTGCAGCGAAGCAAGCGCCTGCGGCGCGGGGACATTTGTGTGTGCGGCCAGCTGCCGCATCGCCTCAAATTCGTCCTCCGGCACCGGATGACCCAAAGCCTTCAGCACATCGCCGGGGAACTTAAAGGGGCTTGCAGTGGACAGCACCACCATAGGTGCCCCGGAAGAAGTTTCGTTCTTGTATTCCTGCGCCACGCGGAAAGCCACCGCCGTGTGGGGATCGCACAGATACTGATTGTCACGGAACATAACGCTGATCTCTTCAGCGGCCTGTTCATCATCCGTGCAGCCTGCGGAGAAAATCTCCTGAATCTTCTCCAGGCACTGTGCATCCACCTGATAGTGACCCTGGGTACGCAGCTCTTCCATCCATCCGCTCACCTTTTCGGTGTCCTCGCACATGTGGTACAGCAGGCGCTCCAGATTGGAGGACACCAGAATATCCATAGAAGGCGATGTGGTGCGGTAGAAGGTGCGGCGGGCATCGTAATGACCAGTCTTCAAGAACTCGGTGAGCACATTGTTCCGGTTGGACGCGCAGACAAGCCGGCCCACAGGCAGGCCCATCCGCTTGGCGTAATAGCCGGCCAGGATATCGCCGAAATTGCCGGTGGGTACACAGAAATCCACCGCGTCGCCCATCTGAATGCGACCCTGCTCCAGCAGCTGCCGGTAAGCGGCAAAGTAGTACACGATCTGAGGAGCCAGACGGCCCCAGTTGATGGAGTTCGCACTGGACAGGCACACATTCTGCTCGGCCAGCTGACGGCCCAGCTCCTGATCTGCAAAGACCTTTTTCACACCGGTCTGTGCATCATCGAAGTTGCCGTTCACCGCATACACAGCCACATTATCGCCCTGCTGCGTGGTCATCTGCAGGCGCTGCACCTGGCTGGTGCCGTGGGAGGGGTAAAACACCGCGATTTTCACACCGGGAACATCCTGATACCCGGCCAGAGCTGCCTTGCCGGTATCGCCGGAAGTCGCAACCAGAATATAGGTCAGTTCACTGCGCCCCAGCAGCTCCTTGCCCTTGACCAGAAGCTTCGGCATGATCTGGAGTGCGTAGTCCTTGAAGGCGCAGGTGGGGCCGTGCCAGAGTTCCAGCGAATACAGATCCTCGTTTACCGGGCGAAGGTAGCCGGCTTTGCCTTGAAATGCCGCACCGTAGGTCTTCTCTGTAGCTTCCGCCACAAATTCCTGAGGATATCCCGGAAGGACAAGTCCAAGCACATAGGCCGCCAGGTCTGCATAGCTGCCCTTTTCACAAGCGGTTTTCAGGTCTGCCTGAGGGAAGGATTCCGGTACAAAGAGTCCGCCCTCGGAAGAAAGGCCCTGAACAATGGCCTGAGCTGCCGACACCCGGCTGCCCGCGTTCCGCGTACTGAAAAATTGCATGGTAGTTGTCCCCTTTCTTTTCTGTGGATCTGCAGTCTTACGCCTGAAATGCGTCCTGAATGCAGTGTATCGCAAAACCACCCTGGGGCAGAGTCAGCGCCTCCACCACATCGAACCGGATCGTCTTTTCCAGCAATCCGTTGGTTTGCAGGTAAGCTTGTGCAGCCAGCAAAATACGCTGCTGCTTTGCCCGGGTCACCGCCTCCTGCGGTCGGTACCAGGCATTTTCCGCGCGGGTCTTGACCTCTGCGATGACCACAAGCTCTCCCCTTTGCAATACCAGATCCAATTCGCCCTGGCGGGTTTTGTAGTTGTGGTCCAGCAGCTTATAACCGCGGTTCATGTAATAACGGGCGGCAGCAGCTTCTCCGCGCCGGCCCGTAGCCTGAGCATTCATCCTCAATACCCCAGCTTCTTCAGGAAGGAGCGACGGTAGAAGGGCTGAATGCCGTATTGCTGAATCAATTCATAATGCAGCTTGGTGGGATATCCCTTATGCTTTGCCAGCTGATACTGGGGATACTGCCGATCCAGCTCCAGCATGAACCGGTCCCGGCTGACCTTGGCCAGAATGGATGCCGCACCGATGCTGGCGCTGGTGGCATCGCCCTTCACCTGAGCTCCCGCCGGAATCGAAAGCTCCGGCGGGACACGATTACCGTCCACCAGAACATATTCCGGCCGGATGGAAAGCTGCTCCACCGCCTGACGCATACCGTCCATAGTAGCCCACAGGATGTTTTTCTCATCGATCACCGCAGGCTCCACCATCACAATGCTGTAGGCCAGCGCTTTTTCCAGAATCACATCAAACAGCTGCTCACGCTTTTTTTCACTGAGCTTTTTGGAGTCGTTGATCCCCTCGATGGGATTTTCCGGGTCCAGAATGACAGCTGCACAGCAAACCGGACCGCACAGCGGGCCACGGCCTGCCTCGTCCACACCACAGAAAACACCCTTTTCCCGGCGGAGCTGCTCGTCGAATTCATACAACGCGTTCATTCCTGCACCTCTTGCTCCTGGGCCTGCTCCATCTGATAGGGTTTTTCCAGGGTGATGCGGCTCCACTTGCTGGCGCGGAACTCGTCCACCAGCATGATAGCCGCCCGCTCGGTGTTTACCTCGCCGCCGCTGATCAGCATGCCGCGCTTACGGCCGATGGCCTCCAGCAGTTCCCAGGGTCCCAGCTGCAGCTGCTCCTCGCTGAGCTTGTAACACTCGGCCAGCTTCTCCGGATAAATCTTCTGCATCTGACTAAGCAGGCCCATGGCCAGCTCTTCAATATCCAGAATGTCATCCTTGATGGAACCGATGAATGCCAGGTTTGTGGCAGTCTCCAGGCTGTCGAACTTTTTCCACAGCACACCGGGCATATCCAGCAGGTCGTAGTTGCCCACGGTAACCCACTGCTTGCCGCGGGTCACGCCCGGACGGTCTGCCGCCTTGGCGCGTACCTGGCCCGCAAAGTTATTGATAAAGGTGGACTTACCCACGTTGGGGATGCCTACCACCATGACCCGGATACGGGCGCCGCCCATGCCCTTGATGGCCCGGCGGGCAATCAGGTCCTCCAGTTCCTTTTCAATGGCGGTGCGCACCTGCGCGGCACTGCCCTTCTGCTTGGCACTGATGGCCACGCAGCCGGCGCCGGAAGCCCGGAAATACTTCACCCAGGCATTGGTCAGGGTCGGGTCCGCCAAATCCGCCTTGTTCATCACATACAGGCGAGGCTTCTGCTCGGTGATTCGCTGAATCTCCGGGTTCAGGCTGCTCATGGGAATGCGGGCATCCAGCAGCTGCAGAACCGCATCCACATTCTTGATATTTGCCTCCATCAGCCGCAAGGTCTTCATCATGTGACCGGGGAACCACTGGATATTGCGGCGGTTGATCATATCGTTGCTCATTCGATCCTCCCAAATGCGTTCAGCGGGAAGATGCGCCACAGCACCTTGCCCAGAATATCCCGTTCATCGATCAGGCCCACACTCACAAAGCGGCTGTCGGTGGAATGCTGCCGGTTATCACCCATCAGAAACAGCTGTCCCTCCGGCACCGTCAGCGGGAAGCCGATGTTGCCTTCAGTATAAGTGGGCTCGGCGGTATAGGGCTCGTCCAGGGCTTCGCCGTTTACATACACGATACCCTGCTCTGCGTCGATATCCACCGTATCACCGCCCACGGCGATCACACGCTTAACCAGCGGTTTACCGTAATTGATGTAGCCATCCACCACAACCACATCCCCACGCTGGGGTTTGTAAAAAGTGCTCTGCACCAGCAGACGGTCCTGCTCATGCAAGGTGGGCTCCATGGAATGGCCATCCACCACTACGATTCGTGCGCAGAACGCAAAGATCAGAACCAGGGCGGCCAGCGCGAACACTAACGCGTCGTACCAGTCCAGCAGGTCCACATTTTTGCGGAAACGTTTTTCTTCCATTGGGTACATCCTCTTTCCAGGGATTTACAGAACGCATTTCACATTTTACCATATAACGAAAAAAGGGGCAATATAAATTGCCCCTTTTTTGTCGATTATCAGATCTGCTCCTTAACCTTGGCAGCCTTACCGGTGCGGCTACGCAGGTAGAACAGCTTCGCACGGCGAACCTTACCGCAGCGAACAACCTCAACCTTCTCAACGAAGGGGGAGTTCACGGGGAACACGCGCTCTACGCCAACGCCGTAGGAAGAACGGCGAACGGTGAAGGTCTCAGCCACGCCGCCATGCTTCTTGGCGATTACAGTGCCCTCGAAGGCCTGAATACGCTCACGCTCGCCTTCCTTGATGCGAACGGAAACGCGAACGGTGTCGCCAACTTCGAACTTGGGCTTGTTCTCTTTGATCATGCCCTCGGTGATAATCTTCATTGCGTCCATTGTAAAATCCTCCATTTTTATCGACGTTCGTACCCGTGCAATGGCCGCACAGCAGAGGACCGCCTGTTTTAATGATATACATTAACCCCGCTGGTTGGAGCCAGCGAACACTAACGCCTAAATATCATATCACAGCCTTGTGCGTTTTGCAAGGTCTTTTTATCGAAAATCCGTTTGATCTTCCAGCAAAAGTGCGGTACGCAGCACCGAAACATCGGTGGGGTTGAGTCCGCAGTGCTCCTGCATGAAATTCAGCCAGAGCGAGGGATTCAGATTGTTTCCCTCTCCTGCAGTCAGAAGCAGTTCTGCCTGCAGTTCATTCTCCTTCTGTTCAGTCTCGATGCGGGGCAGCGCCTGCTTCAGGTCGATCTCCTTATGGCCGCGCTTGGTCTTTTTCTGAATGACCGCGCTCTCCAGCTGATTGTAGGCATCCACACTGGCTTGGGCACTCAGCGGCATGCGCAGCTGATAGCGCGCAAAACAGATTTTCTCTGCCTTGTACTTGGGAAGTGTGACCCGGGTCACCTTGATGCCCAGGGGCATCACCCGATCCAGAGCCTGCCGCCAGTCTTCCAGGGGAACCTTCTCCAGCTCGGTTTTCACATCCACGCTTTCCACCAGGCTCTCCTGGCCCAGCGGCAAGGGGTTAGCAAAGGTCATATAGATATGGGGATTAAAGCCCATGGTATACCACACCGGAATGCCGCTGCGCTTGATGGAGCGCTGCATAACACGCTGCAGGTCCAGCAGCGAAATGTAGGAGGCCTCCCCTGTCTTAGTGAACCAGATCCTTACTGTAGTCAAAGCAGGCACCTCCCAACAGTTTATTTGCTCCGCAGGCACTGCATACCCGATTGCAGGGCTGCGTGGTCTGCGCCATGGTAGCTTTCTTATATTCCCGCACCAGGAACTCGTGGCTTACACCGTAATCCAGATGACTCCAGGGAGTAAGCTCGTCCAGTTCGATGAACCGGTTGGCGTAGAAAGCGGTATCCATATTGAACTCCCGGAAGGTCTCCAGCCAGGTATCGTACTGGAAGCACTCATCCCAGCCGTCGAAGAAGCAGCCCTTGCGGTAAGCAGCCTCGATTACCGGAGCCAGACGGCGGTCGCCCTTGGCAAACACCGCCTCCAGAAAGCTGGTTTTGCTGTCGTGATAGTTCACATGAATCTTCTTGCTGTGAACGCTGTGCAGCAGGTGCTGCTGCTTTTCCCGCAGCATCTGCTCGGTATCCTGGGGAACGAACTGGAAGGGAGTGTGCGGCTTGGGCACGAAGCAGGCACAACTGATGGTCACCTGAACGCCGCGGCCCTTGGGCTTATTGGGGTTGGCGTAGTACAGCTCCACGATCTGCTGAGCAGTTTTGGCAATCCCCTCAATGTCCTCCAGCGTCTCGGTGGGCAGACCCATCATGAAGTACAGCTTTACCGAGGTATAGCCTGCGTTGAAGGCCAGGGTGCAGCTCTTTTCGATCTCATCCCAGGTAATGTTCTTGTTGATTACATCACGCAGCCGCTGGGTACCTGCCTCCGGCGCAAAGGTCAGACCGCTCTTGCGCACCTTGGTGGTTTTCTCAATCAGGCTCTCGGTGAAGTTATCAATACGCAGCGAAGGCAGCGAAATGCTTACATGCTCTTTCTCAGTCCAGGGAGCCATGTCGTCCAGCAGGGTTTCCAGCTGGCTGTGGTCCGAAGTGGACAGACTGGTCAGGCTGATCTCTTCGTAGCCGGTGTTGGCGCACAGATCCTGCGCCGCCCGGTTGAGCAGCTGGGCATCCCGCTGGCGCATGGGCCGGTAAATGAAGCCCGCCTGGCAGAAACGGCAGCCTCGCACGCAGCCTCGCAGCACCTCGATCTGGGCACGGTCATGCACCGCACCTACCATGGGCACCACAAAGTTGGTGGGCAGCTTCTGGGTGTTCATATCCTTGATGATCGCCTTATGGATCACCGCCGGGGCGCAGTCCTCATTGGGGGTGATAGCCTGGATGCGGCCATCCTCTTTGTAGCTCACATCGTAGAAGGAAGGCACATAGCAGCCTTCGATCTTGGCCAGACGGCGCAGAAGCTCCTTCTTGCTGATGCCCTCCTTCTTGGCCTGCTCCACAGTGGCGCACACCTCGGGCAGCTGCAGCTCACCCTCGCCCAGCATCATCATATCGATGAAGTCGGCAATGGGCTCAGCGTTGCACACACAAGGACCACCGGCCACCACCAGAGGCCAGCTCTCGTCGCGGTCCTTGCTGTACAGCGGGATTCCCGCCAGATCCAGCATAGCCAGGATGTTGGTGTAGGACAGCTCGTACTGCAGGGTAAAGCCCACAATGTCAAATGCAGTCAGCGGGTCTTTGCTTTCCAGCGCGTAGGTGGGGATGTGCAGCCGCTCCATCTCCTGCTTCATGTCCAGCCAGGGCATGAAGGCGCGCTCGCACCACCAGTTGGGGCGCTCGTTCAGCAGCTCATACAGAATCTTCATGCCCAGAAAGGACATGCCCACCTCGTAGGTGTCCGGGAAGCAGAATGCAAACCGGAGGTCCACATCCTCTTTGTTTTTTATAATGCACCCGGGCTCGCCGCCGGTATAGCGGCCGGGCTTCTGTACCCGTGCCAGGGCCTCCTTCAATTTCGGATCAAACACTTGCTTCATTCCTTTGCAATTTGAATGTTACAGTTCATTTTAACCGATTTGCGCCGGAAATGCAATTTATCCGCCAAAGAAATTATTCCAGATCCGTTTGCCGTCCAGTGGACCTACCGGCAGCAGGTTGAATCCTCCCACCAAAAGGTTGGTTCCCAGGAAAAACCAGCCCCAGTAGCTGGCGCTATACAACATCCACAAATACGCCATTCCGGCTGCAATTAGATTGACCGCCGGGCCGGCAGCAGCCAGAATTCCCTCCTTGCAGGGAGACAGCCGGGCGTTTCCCAGGCATAGCCCGATCCCGCCGGGTGACAGCTCCAGCATCGGCAGTGTTCCAGTAAAAACGATCCAGGCTGCAATGTGCCCACTCTCATGAAGCAGCGAACACAACAGACTGATTCGCAGAATGCCCAAGGGATCGTGCGTCAGCCCGAACCACAGCCCGAACAGCAGCAGCTCTGGCTGCCGCAGCCGGATCAAGTGCCCGCCTCCAACGCCTTGGTGGGATCACAACGCACATCATTGCAGAAAAGCTCGAAATGCAGATGCGGTCCGGTGGCAGCCCCCGTCTGGCCCACCGTCCCCAGAACATCGTCCAGACTTACCCTCTGTCCCTGCCGTACAAAGATATACTGCATGTGGCAATACCGGGTAACCAGACCATTTTCGTGAAGGATCTGCACATAGTTTCCGTAGGAAGAATTCCATGCACTCTTCTGCACTATGCCGCTCCAGGCCGGATGAATAGCAGTCCCCTCCGCTACTGCCAGGTCAATCCCGGTATGAAAATCAGCTTTTCCGGTAAAGGGATCACTGCGCCAGCCGTAGCCGGAGGTGATCACATATCCCCGTACGGGCAGCGAGAGCGCATTTTCCGGCTCCGGCGCTTCCAGAGAACTGCCCTCCGGCGCTGCCCGGCGACTCCATCCGCCCGCACCGTACCCCAAAGTCAATGTGTTCTCTCCCGAAAGCTGCCCGATCGTCTCCACAGCCTGTACGCTCAGATCATGGATCGCCGCGCTTGCAAATTTCACCAACTCTTCCTCACCGGACAAAGCAATCCCCTGGTACCGCAGCTGACGGTATCCATCCTGAAAGGATTCGTAAAGCTGCGGCGACACCGAGCGAATGTACACAACGCAAAGCAGAATCAGCCCGCAGATCAGAATCTGCAAAGAAAGCACCGGGTTTTTTCGTTCCGAATTCTGCTGCCGGACCGGCGGCGGACGCAGCAGCTGTTCCACTTCCTGCCGACTGGCAAACACAGGGGGGGTCATCGTCTCGTTGGTTTCCACATTCCACATGGGCCTTCCTCCTTTTTGCGGCTGTGCATAAAAGCGCTACTGCATTTCTATGCCGTTTGACTCCGAAATAGGTCTTTTCCGTAAAAAACTCCCCTGCCCGAAGCAATTGCCCAGGCAGGGGAGTTCCATGTTTACTGTTTACTTTTTCCTGGCACGAAGCAAGCCGGTGATTTTCTGCAGCAGACCGGGCTTCGGTGCGGGCGCCGGAGTCACCGGGGGTTCCGGCAGCACGAAGCCGTCACGGAAGGCATCGTACAAAGCCATCTGGCTGTCCACACGGGGTGCTCCCGGCTCCGCCTTCACCTTGGAATAGCTGCCATCCGGCTTCATTTCCCGAGCGTTCACATTGTCATTCAGCTGCAGTTCCAGAATCTGACGCAGCTTATTGGCAAGCGCACGGTCCGGCACCTTCAGGCCAACCTCCACCCGGCGCTCGGTGTTACGGGTGAGGAAGTCACCGGATGCGATGTAGATTCGCATATCGTCGCCATCACCGAAGCAGTAGATGCGGGAATGCTCCAGATAGCGGCCCACAATGCTGCGAATCCGCAGATTATCGGTACGACCGGGAATCCCGGCAGTCACGCAGCAGATGCCGCGCACAATCATATCCACCGAAACGCCGGCGCAAGACGCTTCCGACAACTTTTCAATCACGTTTTTGTCGCTGACCGAGTTGTTCTTCAGGATAATGCGGGCGGGCTTACCTTCTTTTGCTTTCTGAATCTCCCGGTCCATCTCCTCCAACAGAACGCTCTTGAAGCACAGCGGAGCCACCAGCAGATACTTGGTGTTGCTGGTCAGCCGCTCCACCGCCAGATTGTTGAATACCGCAGCAGCCTCTTCGCCGATTTCGGTACAGGTGGTCACGTAGGAAAGGTCGGTATACTGCTCACTGGTCTTTTCGTTGTAGTTGCCGGTGCCGATCTGGGTGGTATAGCGATACCCTTCCTTGGTGCGGCGGGTGATCAGGGTCAGCTTGGAGTGAACCTTGTAGTCATCCAGACCATACAGTACCGTACAGCCGGCCTCTTCCAGCTGCTTGGACCAGTCGATGTTGTTCTGCTCATCGAAGCGAGCGCGCAGCTCCACAACTGCCACTACTTCTTTTCCGTTTTCCGCCGCGGCAATCAAAGCCTGTACAATCTGGGAGTCCCGCGCCATCCGATACAGCGTCATCTTGATGGAGATGACCTCCGGGTCAAACGCCGCCGCCATCAGCATCTTGATGAAGGGGCGCATGCTCTGATAAGGGTATGCAATCAGCACATCATTCTTCTGCACCGCCTCGCTCAGCTTATATCCGTGAGGTGCCTGCATCGGCTTGGCCGGTGCATAGAACAGTTCACTGTGGCCCTCACTTTGCAGCCGGGCCGTAAGCTTGAAGCAATAGGAAAGGTCCAGAGGACTGCTCTGGTTAAAACACTGATGTGCAGGCAGCACCAGCTTTTCGCACAGGTAATTCTTTACCTCCTGCGGGGGCTGGTTCCAGAACTGAATGCGCACCGCCGCCAGCTTACGCCGCTTTTTCAGCAGCTCGCTCATCACCTGACGGTAGTCGATGTCCTGGTCGAACATGCCTTCCTTCACATCAATATCCGCGTTGCGGGTCACCCGGAACAGGCACTTTTTCTGCAGAATCGGGAAAACCAGCTCTGCATAGTGGTAGATCAGCTCCTCCACCAGACCGTAGTACACCGCATCGTCCTTTTTCAGATACAAAACCCGCTCAAATTGGTTCCCGATTGGGATCAAACCGAAGGACAGGTTGGCATCCCCCTTTGCCTTCAGGGTAGCGCACAGATAAATCTCCTGATTTCGCAGGAACGGGAACGGATGCCGGTGGTCGATAATCTGGGGAGAAAGCACCGGGAACAGCTCGCTCTGGAAATACTTCTTCCAGAACTTTTCGTCTTCCTTTTCCAGATTTTCAAAATCGATCTTCCGGTAGCCGATCTGCGCCAGATTATCCCGCAGCTTGGTCACGTATTTGTCACATTGGTCCTGCAGCAGAGCAGTTTTGGGCATGATGGCCGCCAACTGCTGAGCAGCCGTCATATTGGTCTTATTTTCAGTAATCTCGTTTTTCAGCAACGTCCGGTCATACAGCGAACCAACACGCACCATAAAAAACTCATCCAGATTACTGCCGTAAATCGCTGCGAATTTCATCTGCTCCGCCAGGGGAACCGTTTTGTCCTTGCTCAGAGCCAGCACACGCTTATTGAAATCAAGCCAGCTGAGCTCGCGGTTGATGTAGATGTTGTTCTCTGTCATCACGATCTATCTCTCCTCTTTTTGCATCTCGTCCGATTCGATGTAAAGCCTTGAACGCCAGGCCTCAATGCTCTTTGCAGATATGCCATCGACCTGATCCAGCTCCTCTATGCCGGAAAACGGCCCGTGCTCCTCTCGATAATCCAGGATGGCCTGCGCCTTTTTCTCACCGACACCGGGGAGCGAACACAACTCCTCCAGTCCCGCAGAGTTCAGATCAACCAGCATCATCTGCTGTACATCAAATTCCTCCGAGGCAACGGTCCGATAGCCCGGCTGCCAAAACGGCACACTGAACCCGACTGCTCCCGCCAGCAAAAGTACAAACGCAGTCACGCAGCTCAGCAGCACCTTCCCGGTCGTCCGATCCCCTTCCATTTCGTGCCGCACCCTCTTTGTTCGACCGTATTCTCTGATCGTTTTTGCCGAACACGGTCTTTTTTCTATTATATCACAAATCCCTGGCAGTGTTTGTAAAGATATACAAAAATCTCCCGTTCCGATATTCCATCGGAACGGGAGATTTCAAACCACAGATAAGAATCAGCGGGCCACGCGCTCGCGCACCTTCTGAGCAATGGCCTCAGCGGTGAGACCGTAGTGCTTCAGCAGGTCATTGGCAGGGCCGGACTGGCCAAACGCGTCCATGATCGCAATGGGAGAAACCGGGCAGCAAACACCCGCACCCACCATAGCTTCACAAACCGCACTGTACAGGCCGCCGATCACGCTGTGCTCCTCAGCGGTCACAATGCAGCCGGTCTCCTTTGCGGCGTTCACCACAGCCTCCACATCCAGAGGCTTGATGGTGTGCATGTTCACCACACGCACCTGAATGCCTTCCTGAGCCAGCTGCTCCGCAGCCTCCAGAGCACGGGCAACCATCAGACCGGTAGCAATGACCGTCGCGTCCTTACCCTCGCGCAGGGTAACTGCGCGGCCCAGCTCAAAGTGGTAGCTTTCCGGATCATTGATCACGGGCACTGCCAGACGGCCCAGACGCAGATAAGCCGGGCCCTTATAATCAGCCAGAGCATAAACTGCCTGGCTCGCTTCGGTATCGTCAGCGGGATTCACCACGACCATGCCGGGGATACCGCGCATCAGAGCGATGTCCTCCACGCACTGGTGAGTCGCGCCGTCCTCGCCCACAGAGATGCCTGCATGGCTGGCACAGATCTTCACGTTCAGATGGGGGTAGCCCACCGAGTTGCGGATCTGCTCATATGCACGCCCGGTGGCAAACATGGCAAAACTGGAAACAAAGGGAATCATCCCGGCAGCAGCCATGCCAGCCGCAATGGAAACCATGTTGCCCTCCGCAATACCGCAGTCAAAATGGCGCTCAGGGAATTTTTCCTGGAACATGCAGGTTTTGGTGGACTCTGCCAGGTCCGCATCCAGCACAACGACCTTATTGTTTTCCGCGCCCAGCTGCGCCAGGGTGCGGCCATAGCTCTCACGGGTAGCGATCGGTTTTGTCTGCATCATCGTTATTATACCTCCAGTTCAGCCGCCGCGGCGCGCAGCTCTTCGATAGCCTGTTCATACTGCTGCTGATTGGGGGCCTTGCCGTGCCAGCCAGCCTGGTTTTCCATAAAGGATACGCCCTTGCCCTTTACCGACTTCTGTACGATCACGCTGGGCTTGCCCTTCACCTGACGCGCCGCGCTGAACGCAGCGTCCAGGCTCTCGAAATCATGGGCATCCGCAGTAAATACTTCCCAGCCAAAGGCGCGGAACTTCTCATCGATGGGGTACACCGAACAAACATCGCTCACATTGCCATCGATCTGCAGGCCATTATTATCCACCACAGCGATCAGGTTATCCAGCTTGTGGTGTGCCGCGAACATGGAAGCCTCCCAAACCTGGCCCTCCTGCAGCTCACCGTCACCCAGAACCGTGAACACACGCCAGTCAGCGCCCTGAGTCTTGGCAGCCAGCGCCATACCCACAGCAGCAGAAATGCCCTGACCCAGGCTGCCGGTGCTCATATCCACACCGGGGGTACCTTTCATATCCGGATGGCCCTGCAGCATCGCGCCCAGGTGACGGAACTTCTTCAGTTCCTCCCGGTCAAAGAAACCCTTCTGCGCCAGAATCGAGTAGAGTGCGGGGCAGGTGTGACCCTTGGAAAGCACCAGACGGTCACGCTCCTCCCAGGAAGGATTCTTGGGGTCTACCCGCATCTGTACCTCGTAGATATAGGTCAGAGTGTCGGCTACCGACATCGATCCGCCCGGATGACCGGAAGCGGCGCTGTACACTTCGCTCAGAACGTCCTGCCGCACCTGATTTGCCATACGCTTCAGATGGTTCATCGTTTGTTTGTCCATGCTGTTCCTCCGTTATTTTCCCTCTTGTTTTTTAACCAATGCATACAGGTACTCGCCCACACCTCCGTCTGTGCAGCGGGCCACCACCTCATCGGCGGCATTCTGCACCTCCGGCGGCGCGTTGCTCACGGCCACCGAATATCCGGCGGCGGCCATCAGCTCCAGATCATTGAAGTAATCGCCGATCACGATGGTATGTTCTATAGGGATGAGTTCCCTGCGGCAAAGCTCTTTCAATGCGGACGCTTTCGAGACCTGCTCCGGCATGATCTCGAAGTAAATAAAATTGGTAGGCACAAATTGCAGCCCGGGGTAGCTTTTGTCCGCGAAATACTGCTGCACCTTGAACAGGGCAGCAGGATGCGCTGCAAAAACCACCTTGGCCCAGTTCGCCGGAACCTGCTCCAGCGGACAGAGCACACAACCCATTTTTTCGTCCTTCATATGTGCGGTGGTGTATTGGTTGGCTCGCACCACATACGGCCGGCCCTCCTCCACCATGATTTCCACACCCAGATCCGGAAATGCAGCCATTGCTTCCTCAATGGCTCGCACAGCGGATTCCTGGTTTAGGAAATGCTGATCCACGGCTTCATTCGTATGCAGATCGTACAGCACCGAACCGCCGCACGCAATGGCTGGGCAGGAAAGCTCCAATCCCTGCAGCGCCGCCTGAATCGATTCCGGCGGGCGTCCGGTGGCCACCGTAAAACGCCCTCCCATAGCCATAAACAGCCGGATGGCTGCCAGATTGCAATCCGGGATGCCCTCCTTGGCGGTGAGCAGGGTGTTATCCATATCGCAAACCACAAGATAATTTTTCAGTGGTTCCATTCCTCCTGCTCCTTTCCCAGCGAGCGCAAAAAGCGGTTAAAATACTCCGGCAGCTCGCTGTCGAATTCCAGATACTCGCCGGTGATCGGATGCACAAATCCCAACGTTTTTGCATGCAGGCATTGCCCCTGCAGGCTCTTGATCACATTTTTCGGTCCGTAAACCGGGTCACCGGCCACCGGATGGCCGATGCTGGCCATATGTACCCGAATCTGATGGGTCCGGCCCGTCTTCAATCTGCACTCCAGATGGCTGAATCCCTGATAGCGCCCCAGCACATGATAGGCCGTGTAGGCATATTTGGAGTTCTGCTCCGTAACTGCCATCTTTTTCCGGTCGATTTTATGGCGGCCGATGGGCGCTTCCACAACCCCCTCATCGTTTGCAAAGCCCCCGTACACCACCGTCTGATACACCCGGTTGATGCTGTGCACTGCCATCTGCTCCGACAACCCGGTATGGGTGGCATCATCTTTTGCCACCACCAGCAGACCGCTGGTATCCTTGTCGATGCGGTGGACGATGCCCGGGCGCACCACGCCTCCAATACTGGAAAGACGCCCCGCGCAATGATACAGCAGCGCGTTTACCAGCGTACCGTCCGGATTGCCGGGTGCCGGATGGACCACCATGCCCTTGGGTTTGTTCACCACCAGAAGGTGTTCGTCCTCATATACAATATCTACCGGGATATCCTGGGGCACCGCATCCAGCGGCTGCGCCTCCGGAACCTCTACACAGACAGTAATTCCCGGCTGGATCTTCTGATTTTTCGCAGCAGGCTTGCCAGCATAAAGCACGCCTCCCTGTTCCATCAACTGCTGCAGTGCGCTGCGGGAAAGTCCGGTTTGGGTGGCCAGGAACCGGTCGAGCCGTTCCCCCGCTTGCTCCGGCTGCACCACAAATTCAAATCGTTCCATCCGTTTTTTCTCCAGAAACCTTCTTTTTGGCAGCCAGTTCCTCCAGAATCAGATTCAGGACCAGCAGGCCGATTCCTGTGCAAACCAATACATCTGCCAGGTTAAAAATCGCAAAGCGGATAAAGAGAAAGTTAATGTAATCCACAACCTGATGATTGAACACCCGGTCGATCCAGTTGCCGATTCCGCCTGCCAGAACCAGAACCCAGGCCCAGTATTCCAGTTTCCGGTCCGGACGCTTGATCAGCAGATAGGCCGCAATGGCTACCATCGCCACGCTTGTGAACGCAATCAGGAAAAACTGCTGACCGCTGAAGCTGCTGAAAGCAGCACCATCGTTCAGATAATAGCGAAGCTCCACCACACCGGGGATGAGCGGCATTGCCCCCACAGGTGCAAGCACCGCCGTCGCCCACAGCTTAACGAGCTGATCCAAAATCACAAGCAACGCCACCACGGCGGCGGTAATCAATACAGTTACCAAAACAAATGTTCTCCTTTAATCTTCCGATTCGCAGCAAAGGCGGCGCCTTTTTTCAAAACGCCGCCTTCCCTAGTGCCTTATTCCGATCAATCGGTGAACTGGATTCCCTTGAATCCCTGGAACGCAGGAGCCTGCTCAGGCTGCTCTTCCTGCTTGGGCTCCTCGGCGGGCTGCTGACTGAAGGTCTGTGCAGAGAAATCCTCCTCAAAGAACTCCTCCACAGTATCCAGCATATTGCCGGCCGGCTCACCGGACTGCTCCCCGTAAAGCTCGGACAGATCGGGGAACTGCATAGTCTCCGCCTTCGGCTCCTCCATGGCGGGAACCTGCTCAGGCTGTGCTTCTTCGGGCTGGGATGCTTCTTCCTGTACCGGCTCCACAGTTTCCACCACGGGCTCGATCTCCTCTGCCTCCTCATCACCGGGCAGACCGCTGATCAGCTCGATGTGCTGCTTATACATGGCCAGCAGAGTGTTTTTGAAATGAGCCACCTCTGCCTTGACGCGTTCCAGCTCCTGCTGCTGCTCCTCGCTCTGCTCCTGAGCCACCCGGGTAAGCGTATCGGCCCGGATACCAGCCTCACGCAGCAGAGACTCCGCCTTCTGCTTGGCTTCGCGGATCACGCTTTCGCCCATCCGCTGTGCGTTCAGCAACGCAGTCTTCAGGTTGTCTTCGTCCCGGCGGTATTCTTCGATCTTCTCCGCAAGGATGTACAGTTTCTTTTCCTTGTCGGCGTTGTCCGCGGCCAGCTGCTCCATATCCTGAGCCACCTGCTGCAAAAAGGCGTCCACGTCCTCCGGCCGATATCCACGCATGACCTTATCGAACGTGACGCTGCGGATTTCCTGCGGTGAGATCATAATCTAATTCCTCCAGTGCTTCTGGTATCAGTATTGAAAAAATGTAATAAATTGGCGATCTTTTTTGCTTTTACCGCCGATTTCTTCCAAACGAAAACGACCGCTCCCTCGCACCGTGAACAGGTCGCCCTGATACACCGGTGCATGCGGGTTGCTCACAGCCACATGGTTGATTTCCAGCCGACCGCCTCGCACAAGATCAGCAGCCTGCCCGCGACTGCATCGAAGCATCGCCGCCAGGACCGCATCCGCCCGAAGGGACGAAACTGTAGCGTTCTGCCGAGTCCTCTCCGGCTCCTGCACCGGAATCTCGCCATAAAAACGCTCGGTGTGAACGGAATATCGACCCACACTGGCCAGCTCATTGCAAAGCAGCTCCGCTGCCGGCTCCAGTGCAAATACATAGGCCGTACCGGGCGCCTGCGGGTCCGGTACGATGTCGCCGATGCTGGACCGATCCAACCCAAGGCCCAGGACCGCACCCAGATAGTCCTTGTGGGCAGGCACATCCTGCGCGTGAAAGCACTCCACCCGGACACAGGCAATGGGCGGGGTCCCGCAGGACCCCACCGGTTCGATGCACAGAATCTTTCGCTCCGCAAAGGGATAGCCCCCATCAAAGGAATATTCCTCGCAGCTTTCCCGGTTCAGCGCGGCCTGCGCCAGTGTCTGTTCCCGGTCGCTCAGAAAAGAGCTATAGCGCGCGATTCCCTTTCGCATGGCGATCCCGCACAGATCCTGAACCCGGCGCATCACCAGACGCTCCTGATCGTTCTGCGGCGGAACAAAACCCCGCTGGGCAGCCGAATCAGAAGAATACGCCATTGCTCTCCAGCTCGTCCAGCAGATCGCCCATAATATCCACGTTATAGGGGGTGATGATGAAGGTGCTGTTGGCCACACGCTTCATCTGGCCGTTGTTGGCATAGGCCACGCCGGACAAAAAGTCCACCAGACGGCGGGAAACCTCTTTGTTCGTGGACTCCAGATTCAGCACAACGGTGCGCTTGGCGTTCAGGTGATCCGCCACGGTGCTGGCATCGTCAAACCGCTCGGGCTTGACCAGAACCACCTGCAGCTGAGTGGTGGCATTGATGTTTACCACCTTATTGCGCTTGCCGGTATTTTCCGGCGGATAATCCTCTTCCGGGGCAGCGCCGCCGCGGGAGGGATTGATGAACATATCGTCAGTATCGTAGTAATCGTCTTCGGCTTCGTCACCCACGCCCAGCATGCTTTTCACTTTATCAAACATCTTTCATTGCTCCTTCCAATGTGCATTGACAAGATTGCCCTTTTTCATGCAAGAAAAATATAAAATCAGTTAGTATATATTATCGCCGTTTTTCGGCAACCTGTCAACAAACAAAATTATTTTTTTGGCTTCTTCCATAAATTTTCACGCAGCTGTGATCAGCTCAGGATCTTTCCATCCCGCAGGTCCGTTCCTTCCACGATCACTTCATCAAACATACGCAGTTCGTTGTCGGTGCCGACCTTTCCGTCCTCTGCCACCAGCATATACTCCTCGTTCTGGTAGACGATCTGGATTTTACGCCAGCGGGCCAGGTTGCCGTACTTTACATACACGCCCTTTTCACCATCCACAATATGCAGAGCGTCAGTGTCCACACGGAGACCTTCGTATGATTCAAAGTCGATCTTCGCCTCCTCCAGGGAAAGGCCCAGCACATCAGCACCGATGTATTCACAGTGCAGCACGAATTTGGCAAGGCCCTGCTCTTCATTCAGCTCAACGGACTCTACCGTGGCCGGAAGCGTTTTCTCCGCCGCGCCCGGGAAGCTGATCTGTACACTGGATACATTCTCAAACTTCTTGCCCTCTTCCAGGCTGCAGGTGGCGTAGAAATACCAGGTATAGCTGGTCACAATTTTACCTGCACCCTCCAGAGGCTGTACTCCATCGCCATTTTCAATGGACTGCGCCAGCGTGGCCGCGTCCATTTCATTCAGCTGTTCCCGGGTGAACGAGAGCAGATCGGCCGAATCAGAGGCCACGAAATAGCCGCCCACCGATGCAGAAATGGTTGCAGGCTGACCCAGCTGAACTTCCACCTGCTCCTTTTGTGCCTGCAGCTCCTGTTTCGCATGATCAAAATTTCTTACCGCACCGGTCATAATCTGGATTTTGTTCGCTGCCAGAAGGTACTGATTGCCTGCTTCTTTCACCCGATCATAGGCTTGCATGTCGATGCAGTCCAACAGATCGTACAAAGCATTCTGCTGCTGCTTATAGAGCATATCCACATCGGTGCCGCTGGTGTTTTCGGATTTTTCCAGCAGACTGAGCTGGGTCTCCAGCTCCTCCAGTTGACGGCGGCTCTGGGCCTGCTCGGCACTGGTATAAACCTCCGCCACCGCGGTACCCGTAGCCACACGCTCACCGTTCTCCACCAGGTAGCCCAGATCCCCGCTGCCCTCTACGGTGGTCTGGTCGAACACCACATATCCGTTAGCGAAAACGCTGTCGGACATGGTGTATTCCACCGCCGTTTCGGTACGGTAGGGCCGGTTCAGGATGGCAAACAGCTGAACCCCCAGATACACGGCCGGCAGCACGAGCACCGCCAGCACCACCGCTGTGATGATTTTTTGTTTGGAGCTTCGCATGCTTCGCTCCTCCTATTGCAATGAATTTGAGCTGAAGCCGTCCGCCGGACGGCCCTGTATTTCCCGTTGTGATCTGGCCACAGGTTCACAGTCCGGCATCCGGCCGCGGCCAGCGCTCCTGAATAAAGGCCCAGGCCTGCTCTTCCAGATTTCCCCGCATGCCATCCAGCCAGATGGTCTGGGGCATCCGCCTAAACCAGGTGAGCTGCCGCTTGGCGTAATTGCGGGATGCCTGCTTGAGTTTTTCCACACAGGGCTCAAGCGTGCTCTCCCCGCACAGATACGGAAAAAATTCCTTGTATCCAATGGCCTGCGCCGCAGTCCGGTAGGTACCCCGGTGATCGTAGACCAGCTGTGCCTCCTCGAGAATCCCCTGCTCCAGCATCAGATCCACCCGGCGGTCGATCCGCTGATACAGAACACTCCGGTCCTCAAATCCGATGCAGAACAACAGACTGTCATAAGGTGGCTGGGCCGGTTTTGATTCCGCCCGCTGCCGGGTCATGGTAACGCCGGTCACCTGGAACAGCTCCAATGCCCGCAGCACCCGCCCCACATTGTTGGGATGGACTGTAGCTGCGTACTCCGGGTCGATCTGTGCCAGCTTTTCGTGCATGGCATCGGCCCCCAGCCGTTCCGCCTCTTCTTCCAGCTGCCTGCGCACGGCTGGGTCGGTCTTTTGCTCAGCAAAGCGAAGGCCGCACAGCAGGCTTTCCATATAAAGGCCGGTTCCGCCCACCAGCACCGGCAGCTTGCCCCGGGCGCTGATGTCCCGGATGCACCGGTCTGCAAGCGCGACAAAATCTGCCACGCTGAAGGCTTCCTCCGGCGCAAGGAAGCCCACCAGATGGTGGGGTACTCCCTGCATCTCCTCTTCGGTCACCTTGGCGGTGCCCACATCCAGCCCCCGGTAGATCTGCATGGAATCCACACAGACCACCTCGCCGTTCAAACGCTTGGCCAGCTCCACCGACAAAGAGGTCTTGCCGGAAGCTGTGGGTCCGCCGATGGCGAGAACTCTTGGTTTATCCAATCCGCCCAAACTGTTTTTCCAGCTCCTTCTTCGTCAATTTCAGCACCACCGGTCTGCCGTGAGGGCAGAAGGGCGGCACCTTGCCGTCCAGAATATCCTGCGCCAGATGCATCAGCTCGGCGCTGGCAGTGCGGTCGCCTGCCTTGATCGCTGCCCGGCAGGCGATGGAATGCAGCACCCACTCGGTCTTTTCGCTCAACGCATCCCGGCTGCCCCGTGCCAGTTTTGCAGCCAGCTCACAGATCAGGTCTTCCACGTCCGGAGTCTCCACATCGGCCGGGACCGAACGGACCAGCACCGTGCTGCCGCCGAAATCCTCGGTTTCCACACCAGCATCCCGCAACAGGACCTCATGCTCCAGAATGGCGTTTTTCTCTTCGGCGGAAAGATTCACCGTGACGGGAGCCAGCAGCAGCTGGCTGCTCACCTTGCCGTAATCCGCGGCCAGCCGTTCATACAGAATGCGCTCGTGGGCTGCGTGCTTGTCGATCAGGCACATCTCCTGCCCGCGCTGGGTGATGATGTAGGTTTTAAACACCTCTCCCACGTATTGCAAGGACTGGCTGGTCTGCTCCGGCTCCATTGTCTGCTGCCGGGGCTCCTGAGACTCTGCCGCAGGCTGAGTAAATGCAGTCTGTTCAGCAGACTCTTCCGGTTTCGCCGGTTCTGGCCGCGGCACGGGCTGTACTGCAGCCGCGCCCCACTGACCGGCCGGTTCTTCTTTGAGCTCCTCCGGCTCGGAATATTTTGCCAGCGGCACCGGCTCTGAATGGAATCCTTCTCCCACCGGCTTCGCAAAGCTGCTCTGACTGTTTTGCCAAACGCGAGAGAGGCGCGGGGCGTCCTCTTCATCCGGCACCGTGACGATGGGCTCCAACGGCTCTTCCTTTTTGGGCAGAACCGGCCAGATTCCACTGATTTCCGCCTTTTTCGGTTCCATTTTGACTGTAAAGTCATCTTGCTTCACAGCAAAATTAAATATTTTTTTCGTTGCTTCCGGCTGCGCCGCGGACTGCTTGACCGGCTCCTTTTCGGGCGATTGACCGGCAGCGAACTGGAACTGCTGCTCCCCGCTGCCGGGCTGACCCAGCGCGTTTTTCACCGCGCCGTAAACTGCATCAAACACATCGTTCTCCCGGGCAAAGCGCACCTCGGTTTTAGCGGGGTGCACGTTCACATCCACCAGCTGTGCGGGCATATCCAGCATCAGCACACAGCCCGGGAACTTGCCCTGCATCAGAGTTCCCCGGTAGGCGTTCTCCATGGCGGCCATCATGGTGCGGTTCTTTACGAACCGCCCATTGATGAAGAAGAACTGCATACCCCGGCTGGCCCGGCAGGCTCGGGGCGGAGTGATCAGGCCGGACACGGAATAGTTGCCCATGCTGCTTTTTACCGCCAGAAGGTCCCGGGCAAACTCCTTGCCCAGCACCGCATAGACCGCGCTGCGCAGATCTCCGTCGCCGGGAGTCTTGTAAAGCAGTTTACCTTCACGGACAAAAGACACGCTCACCTCGGGGTGAGACAGGGCGATCCGGCTGACCGTCTCACCCACAAAGGTGCCCTCGCTGGAATCCTTCTTCAAGAACTTCATCCGGGCGGGGGTGTTGTAGAAAAGATCCCGTACCGAGATGGTGGTGCCGATGGGCCGGGCCCCCGGCTCCATGCCAAGCTCATCCCCGCCCTCGATGCGGTAGCAGCATGCAAACTCGTCCGGCTCGGTGCGGGTGAGCACCTCCACCCGGGCCACGCTGGCAATGGAGGCAAGCGCCTCGCCGCGGAAGCCCAGGGTGTGGATGCTTTCCAGATCCTCCTGGGTTTGAATTTTGCTGGTGGCGTGGCGGATAAACGCGGTGGAAATGTATTCCGCCTCGATGCCGCTGCCGTTGTCCGCCACCTGGATCAGCGAAACGCCGCCCCGTTCAATGGTGACCGCAACCTTGGTGGCTCCGGCGTCGATGGAATTCTCCAGCAATTCCTTCACCACGGAAGCAGGCCGCTCCACCACCTCACCGGCGGCGATCAGCTCTGCGGTATGCTTGTCCAGAATATGTATGACCGCCAAATCGGGTCACCTCCCTGAAAACGCCGCCTTATTGCAGC
The DNA here is from genome assembly GCF_002160145.1 of Gemmiger sp. An194. Lineage (GTDB taxonomy): Bacteria > Bacillota > Clostridia > Oscillospirales > Ruminococcaceae > Allofournierella. The sequence goes on from NZ_NFKA01000004.1 coordinate 148,077, forward strand.
GCGTTTTTGATTTCACACAGGAATTGCAGCCCCTCGATACCGGTCAGCGTGTTCAGATCGGTATCCCGCAGCTTGTCCAGAATCTCGCTGGGCAGCGCCGGGCTGCTCATCTCCTCCACCACGCCGAAGTCCAGCTGCTCCACCTGCTGCTTCTTGGGCGCGGATGCCTCCAGTGCACGCAGCACTTCTTTGGCCCGCTTGGTCACACTGTCCGGCAGACCGGCCAGCTTCGCCACCTGAATGCCGTAGCTGTCGTCGGCCGGGCCGCGCACGATCCGCCGCAGGAAGGTGATGTCGTCCCCCCGCTTTTTCACTGCGATGTTGTAGTTCTTCACGCAGTCCATGGCGCTTTCCAGCTCGGTCAGCTCATGGTAGTGGGTGGCAAACAGGGTCTTGCAGCCAATCTGCCCGGCGATGTGCTCCACCACTGCCCGTGCAATGCTCATTCCGTCGAAGGTGGAGGTACCGCGGCCGATCTCATCCAGAATGACCAGACTGCGCTTGGTGGCGTATTGCAGGATCTCGGCCACCTCGGTCATCTCCACCATGAAGGTAGACTGGCCGGCGGCCAGATCGTCCGACGCGCCCACGCGGGTGAAGATAGCATCCACCACGCCCACCCGGCATTCCTGCGCCGGGACAAAACTGCCGATCTGCGCCATCAGGGTGATGAGCGCATTCTGGCGCATGTAGGTGGATTTACCGGCCATGTTGGGGCCGGTGATGATGAGCATGTTGTTTTCCCCGCAGTCCAGCAGGGTGTTGTTGGGCACGAACAGGCTACCTTTGAGCATCTGCTCGATGACCGGATGGCGGCCTTCGGTGATAATCAGCTCGTCGCCGTCGTCCACCACCGGGCGCACATAGTTGTTGTTTACCGCAACCTGGGCAAGCGCCGTGAACACGTCCAGCTGAGCCAGGGCGGAGGCGGTGTTCTGCACCCGCAAAATCTGGGCGGAGAGGTCCTGCAGCAGGTCCTCGAACAGCTGCCGCTCCAGTGCCAGCAGCCGCTCGCTTGCCCCCAGGATCTTGCCCTCCAGCTGCTTGAGCTCCTCGGTGATGTAGCGCTCCGCATTGGCCAAGGTCTGCTTGCGGATAAAGTTCTCCGGCACCTGATCGGTGAAGGACTTGCTGACCTCCAGATAGTAGCCGAACACCCGGTTGTAGCCAACTTTCAGGGTACGGATACCGGTCTCCTCCTTCATGCGTGCTTCCAGCTGGGACAGATAGCCCTTACCCCCGTGCACGATGTCGCGCAGCTCGTCCACCTCAGCGTTGTAGCCCTGCTTGATGACACCGCCGTCCTTCAGGGTGGCGGGGGTCTCCTCATCCAGTGCGGCAAAAATCCGGTCCCGGATATCCTCCAGGGGATCAATGCGCTGGGCCAGATCCTCCAGCTCCGGGCAGCCGCAGCCGGCGGCCAGCTCCCGGATCAGGGGCAGCTGGGTGCAGGTGCTGGCCAATGCGTAGATCTCCTTGGGGGTGGCGGAGCCGTAAACCGTGCGGGTCATCAGCCGCTCCATGTCGAACACGTGGGACAGCGCCTCGCTCAGCTCGGCCCGCTGGATGTTCTCGCTGTAAAGGGCCTGCACACAGTTGAGCCGGCGGTTGATGGCCGCCGAGCTGACCAAAGGCTGCTCCAGCCAGCTGCGCAGAAGGCGCTTGCCCATGGCAGTCTGGGTCTTGTCCAGCACCCAGAGCAGGGTGCCCCGCTTTTCCCGGCCGCGCATGGTCTCGGTCAGCTCCAGATTGGCGCGGGTCACCGGGGAAAGCTGCATGTACTGGGCCTCGGCGTAGCTGTGCACCAGCTTGAGCCGCTCCACGCCCTTTTTCTGGGTGCGATGCAGATAGCCCAGCAGTGCGCTCAGCGCCGCGTGGGCATTGCCGTCCCGGGAAAGGCCGGTGGCCTTGGACCAGTCCGCGCCAAACTGCTCGGTCAGCAGCCGCTCCACCTCATCCGGGGCGTAGCACTCGTCCTCCATCAGCTCCACCGAACAGGTCATGTGCTGCTTGATGTAGGCAGTCACATCCTTGAAATCCAAAAGGGCCGTGTTGAACAGCAGCTCACTGGGATTGTAGCGGCACAGCTCCGCGATCAGCTGGGTGGAGAGCTTCTCCCCTGCCAGCTCGGTGGTGTGGGCGCTGCCGGTGGAAACGTCGGCAAAGCAGACGCCGATGCTCCCGTTCTTTAAGTATACACTGCCGATGTAGTTGTTTTTGTCGTCCTGCAGCATGCTGCTCTCGATCACGGTGCCCGGAGTGATCACTCGGATGATATCCCGCTTGACCAGGCCCTTGGCAGCGGCAGGGTCTTCCATCTGCTCGCAGATGGCGACCTTATAGCCCTTTGCGATCAGCTTCGCCACATAGTTTTCGTAGCTGTGGAAGGGCACGCCGCACATGGGGGCCCGCTCCTCCTGCCCGCAGTCGCGGCCGGTGAGGGTAAGCTCCAGTTCCTTGGACGCCAGAATCGCGTCGTCGTAGAACATCTCGTAAAAATCGCCCAACCGGAAGAAGACGATCTCGTCCTTATGCTTCTTTTTAATTTCGAAGTATTGCGCCATCATGGGCGAAAGCTGTGCCAACGGTTATCACCTCTGCATTTTTTCAAACGGGAAAGAGTGCGGCCCAAAGAGCACTGGAACTCAGCACCCTCCGGGCCGCACGAACGCTTTTATGGCAAATGCCTTTTAGTGGCAGCCGGAGCAGGAAGAGCAGCTGCCGCTGCAGCCGGCCTGTGGCTCCTGTACGGTCATGGGATCGCCGCCGTTCATCGCGGTATTGATGATGGCGTCGATGTAACCGATCAGGGCTTCAGCCTCAGCCTTGGCCTCGTTGTAAGCAACCATGCTCTCGCTGTTCATAATGTCGGTGTACAGCTGGTTGACCTTGGCGTTCAGCTCAGCTACCTTTGCCTCGTCGCGCTCGTCCTTGGCGATCTCGTTGTTCAGATCCAGGCGGGCCAGGTTGAACTCGCCGATCATGTTCTGCAGGTTCTCGTCCGCATCGTTGGCTTTGCGGGCAGCATCCAGCGCCAGGTAACGAGCGTCGGTCTGCAGGGCAGCGGCGGCTTTCTTAAACAGGTCGATAACGTCCATGATAATTCTCCTTTGATTGGAACAATTTTATAATAAAAATATTATACCACAAAATTACAAAAAACAGCGGCTGGCGCAGTTTTTTCACACAAGCTCGCCTTTGAGCACCGTGCCGCGGGAACCGGTCAGGTGCACCATGGCATAGCTGCCCACCAGAGTGGGCTCGGCGGCAAACTCCACTACCAGGTTGTTGGTCAGACGGCCGGAAAGGGTGCCTTCGTCCCGCCCGGGGCCTTCCACCAGCACCCGCTGGGTCTGGCCGGTCATGTCTGCCACCAGCTTGCGGGCGATCTCGTCCTGCACGCTGAGCAGCCGGGCCATGCGGTCGGTCTTCTCCTTGCGGGTAATGGGGTCCGGCATGGTGGCGGCCTTGGTGCCGCTGCGCTTGGAATAGATGAAGGTGAACAGCTGCATGTAGCCCACCTTGCGGATCAGCTCCAGCGTACCCTCAAAATCCTCCTCGGTCTCGCCGGGGAAGCCCACGATGATATCGCTGGAGAAGGTGATTCCGGGGATCTTCTCCTTGGCATAGTCCATCAGCTCCAGGTACTGGGCCACGGTGTAGTGGCGGTTCATCTGGGCCAGAATCCGGTCACTGCCGCTCTGCACCGGCAGATGCAGATGGTTGCAGATCTTGTCCTGGGCGGCGATGGTGTCGATCAGCTTGCGGCTGGCATCCTTGGGATGGCTGGTCATGAAGCGGATGTGATAATCGCCGGGCACGGTGCACAGCAGGTTCAAAAGATCGGAGAAGTCGATCTGCTCATCCAGACCCTTGCCATAGGAGTTCACGTTCTGACCCAGCAGAGTGATTTCCTTGTAGCCTGCGTCTACCAGCTCCTTGAACTCGGCCAGAATGTCCGCGCTGCGGCGGCTGCGCTCCCGCCCGCGCACATAGGGCACGATGCAATAGGTGCAGAAGTTGTCGCAGCCGTACATGATGGGCAGCCAGGCCCGGAAGTTGGAATCCCGGCGGATGGGGGTTTCCTCCACCACCTCGGCCCGCTCGGTGGGCGTGAGCAGGATGCGCTTTTTGTTGCCGGCGATCTTCTCGCACAGCAGCTGCGGCAGGGTGTCGATGCCGTTCACACCGAACACGATATCCACAAAGGGATAGCTTTCGCGGATCTTGTCCACGATGCTCTGCTGCTGGGCCATGCAGCCGCACAGGCCGATGATCAGGCCGGGCTTGTCCTTTTTCAACCGCTTGAGCGCGCCCACGTTGCCAAAGACCCGCTGCTCCGCATGCTCCCGAACCGCGCAGGTGTTGAAGAGGATCAGGTCCGCCTCCTCCACCGAGTCGCACATACCGTAGCCGATGTCTGCCAGAACGCCCTTGATCTTCTCGCCGTCATTCACGTTCTGCTGGCAGCCGAAGGAATGCACATAGGCCAGCGGGGGGCTGTCGTACCATTTGGCCACCAGCTCCGCCGCCTGTTTGTTATGTTCAAAATGAATGATCTCCAAAATTTGAGCTCCTTCTGAAAATAGCTTGGTTTCAATACACCGTTTTAGTATACAATACTTTTGCCCGTTTCACAAGCCCTTTGCGTCGGATATCCGTGCCTCCGGCAGTAAAATTGCAGGCACGCAAAAGCCCCGGCCGCCGAAAAGTATTTTTCAGCGGCCAGGGCCTGTTTTCTATCGTATTCTTCCGGTTATTCCGCCTGCCGCATCCGCTCCACCACTGGCTGCCCGGCTCCGAAGTGCAGCGCCAGCCGCGGAACCAGCAGCCCCAGTCCCGCCAGCACAGGAACCGCCGCCAGAAGCGGCCAGACCACAAACCGGTAGCTGGTAAAGAACAGGCCATCCACCAGCGGCTTCACGCACAGCAGCGAAACGCCGACCCCTACACCCAGACTGCACAGGACGGTGAACAGCGCATAGCAGCTGCCCTCCAGTGCCACCATCGTCTGAAGCTGCCGCCTGGTCATGCCGATGGCCTCCATCACGGCAAATTCCCGGCGGCGTGTGATGATACCCGTCAGGATGGAGTTGACAAAGTTCAGCACACCGATCAGCCCGATCACCAGCGAAAGTGAGCCGCCCACCGCCACGAACAGAAATTGCATCCCGGTGTATTCCTGGATATAGCCGTCCCGGGAGCGGTAGTCCATCAGCGGGTCGATCTGATTGGTGTAGAGGTTCAGGTATTGCTCCATGGCCTCCACCGACTCCGGCTCCACCTCGAAGGCGTAGTTCATCTTGTTGGCGGTGTTGCACATTCCCGCATACACATCCGCCGTGGTGTAATAGACGAATTCGGAAAAGCTGGCCTGCGCCGTCTCACAGTAATAGGCGGGATTGATCACCGACAGGACAGTGAAAGTGCGCCGGGCGCCGTCTGCATCGTACAGGGTAACCACATCGCCCGCTTTGTGGCGCTGGTCCGGTTCCAGCTCGCCCTCGTCGTTCACCTGGCCCGCAAAAAGGATGTATTCACCGGTGGAAAGCTTCTGCCGGATCGTTTCCGGGTCGTGCTCCCCTTCCATCACCTGCAGATTGTTCAGAATGAAATCATCCGCTCCATAGATTACGGTAAGGGGATTCTTTTTCTCATCCACCGCCTGGGGCCGGTTTCTCCCGTCATTCCGGCAGGGGTTCCCCACTTCATCCCAGATGGTATCCTCCGGCCATTGGTACTCCTCCGCCCAGGAATAGATGTCGCACCAGATCGCGCCGCCCTGCACAAAGCCCTCCTGCGCCTGCACATTGGCAATCAATGTATCGCTCACCGCATCCTCACCGTCCAGTGCGCGGAAGGAATCGATTCCCCAATAGCGTGCGTTGGCCACCACAAAGTCCGTTTTGATGAAGCGTGCCAGATATTTGTCCATATCGAAGCTGCCCGCCAGCGTGAACACACTGTTCATGAGTACCAAAGAAAGGCTCATGGAAAGGACCACCAGCACGGCACGGCGCTTGTTGCGCCCCACATTGGACAGGGCCATCCGCCAGAGTTTCCCGCCGCCGGTGGAGCGCTTCGTCTTTTTAGCGGTTCTGCCGTTTCCTTCGGTATACCGGACAGCCTCCACCGGGGAAACCTTTGCGGCAAGCCGGGCGGGCTTACGCATACTCAGCAGCACCGTGATCACCGAAAAGGCCGCAGCCCCCAGAAAAACCGCCGGGTTCAGCGCCAGTTTGACATCGTCCACCGTATTGACCATCTGCAAAATGAGCGGTGTGAATGCCGTGCCCAGCAAAAAGCCCAGCACCAGCCCCACAGGGATGCCAAAGCCGCACAGCACCAGCGCCTGGCGGCGCAGAATCCGCCGGATCTGCTTTGCGGTGGTTCCGATGGTTTTCAGCAAGCCATAGTAGCGGATATCCTGCATGACGGAGATCTGAAAAATATTGTAGATGATCAGATACCCGGTGAGCATGATCAGCAGAAGAAGCCCCGCAACCGCGCCGATGCTGGCCCAGTCAGTGATCCCGGCGCCCACATAAGCCCAGTTCTCGTTCCATTCCACCTCTTCGGCAAGGCCCGCCTTTTCGGCCATGGCTCGCAGCTTACCGCTGATGTTGAAGCTGCCAGAAAAGGTCACATCACACTGAATCAATCCCACCTGGCTGCCAGTCTGTTTGCTTGCCTCGGTCAGTTCATCGGCATGCTCCGCAAGATAGGCTTCGCTCACGATACCGAAGCCCGTGTTCATGATATCGCTGTAGCCGAACCAGCCCACCAGTGTGAACCGGCGCTCGATCACCGGCTGGTCGTAGTCCAGCTTGAGCTGCAGCGTAATGGTCTGCCCTTCCTCGGGAGTGATTCCAAGCAGCTCCAGACTTCGCTCATCCATGGCGATCTCATCCGCCGCCTGAGGTACACGCCCGCCGGTCAGCTGGCAGAACCGGCGCTCGTAGGCATCCGGTTGCTGATACCACAGCTCCAGATGACGCTTTAAAAACTCCGGATTTTCCACCTCATAGGCACAGATGATGTTCCGGTCCAGAATGGCTCCCGCCGGGGCTGCCTGTTTGAGCTGGTCAAACTGCTCCTGGGTAAGGTCCTTGAAGGTGCCGTGAGCACTGCCGCCGGACTGAAGCATGGTGCTGTATTGAAAGGAAGCAATCAGGTTGCCGCCAATGGAAAACACACTGGTGAACAGGATGGTGGTGAGCATAATTGCCAGAATGGCAATCAGATTGCGGCCCCGGTTTGCCCGGAAGCTTTTGTCCGCCAGGCGATGCAGGGCCTTGCGGTTGTCGATCTTCAGCACAGCCCATCACCGCCCTTCCCGGATACGGCCATCCTCAATGCGCACGATCCGGTCCGCCAGCTGGGCAATCTCTTCGTTGTGGGTGATCATCACAATGGTCTGCCCGAATCGCTCGCTGGTCACCCGAAGCAGGCTGAGCACATCCTGGCTGGTCTTGGAATCCAGGTTGCCGGTGGGCTCATCCGCCAGAAGAATGGCGGGCTTTGTGGCCAGAGCACGGGCAATGGCCACCCGCTGCTGCTGGCCGCCGGAAAGCTGACTGGGCAGGCTTTGCAGCTTGTTTTCCAGCCCCAGCGTGGCGATGATCCGACTCACAAAGGCCCGGTCCACCCGGTTGCCGTCCAGTTCTATGGGCAGCACGATATTCTCATACACGTTCAGCACCGGCACCAGGTTATAGCTTTGGAACACAAAGCCGATCTTGCGGCGGCGAAAGATGGTAAGCGCATCCTTTTTCCGCTGGAAGATGTCCTTGCCCTCCACCAGCACCTTTCCGCTGGTGGGTTCATCCAACCCGCCCAGCATGTGCAGCAGGGTGGATTTTCCGCTGCCGCTGGTGCCCACGATGGCTACGAATTCCCCTTCCTCCACGGTAAGGTCCACCCCGTCCAGGGCGCGCACCTGGGTCTCGCCCTCGCCGTAGTATTTTTTCAGCGCTCTTGTTTCCAGAACGTTCATACCTCCAAAACCTCCCGATAAAAATAGTCTGTGCAGTAAAGATTGCGCGAACGCACTTTTCTTTACAGCACAGACTATACCAAACAAAGCTTACCGCAGCCTTACAGGCAGCGAGGCAAAACGAACAGTTCTGTCACATTTGCGCTTCCAGGGGCAGATACAGCGAAAACTCGCTGCCCTTGCCCGGTTCCGATGCCAGCTTGATGTAACCACCCTGCAGCGTGGTAATCTGCCTTGCCAGGGCCAGTCCTACTCCGACACCCAGGCTTTTTGACGCAGCGCTGCCCCGGTAGAACCGGCGGAACACCGCCGCCTGCTCCGCTTCCGGAATGCCGGGACCGTCGTCCTGCACGGTAATACGGCAGAGCATGGCGTACTGCTCACAGGCAACGGATACATGCCCGCCCGCCGGGGTGTACTTGATGGCGTTGTCCACCAGGTTGCCCACCGCCTCCTGGGTCCACTTACAGTCAAAGCAGGCCCGGGCACCCGTGGACAAAACCCGCAGCGAAACGCTCTTTTGCTCTGCCACGGGCCGGAAGGAATGTTCCAGCGCCCGCAGCAATGGTTCCAGCGCTTGAACCTCGGTCACAGGTTGAACAACTCCACTTTCCAGACGGGACAGCTTGACCAGCGCCTCAATCAGAAACCGGAGTTTTTCGGCCTCGGTGTTGACCTGAGCCAGCATGGGGCGGGCGGCTGCGGGCAATGGCTGCTCATCCAGCAGCTGTCCATAGAGCAGGATATTCGCCAGCGGGGTCTTGGTCTGGTGGGAGATGTCCCCGATCAGGGACTTGATTCGTCCCCGGTCCTCCTCGATTGCTTTGCGGGAAAGCTGACTGGAGTGCAGAAACCGGCTCAGCTTTTCCTCCAGGCGGGAAAGCCGGGCTTCGCTGTAGTCCCCCTGTTCAAAGCTGCCCGCAATGGCCTGCTCCAGCATCTGTTCCAGGCGGCGCATGGTGCGCCGAGTGTGCCAGCCATAAACGGCCACACAGATGCCTGCTGCCGCAACTGTCAGCGTGAGCAATCCCAGCAGCAGAGCCAACTGCCCGGGGGTGACACCAAAAAACCAATCATTCATTGGCGTTACCCTTCCAGATATAGCCCACACCGTAGACCGTTTGGATATAGCTGGGGCGACGTGGGTCCTCTTCCAGCTTGGCGCGCAGGCGGCGCACTGCCACGGACAGGGTGTTTTCGTCCACGAATTCACCGCCATCCCACACTTGATCCAGCAAGGTGTCCCGGGGAACGACCTGTCCCCGGTTTCTCACCAGCAGCTGCAGCAGGCGCTGTTCGGTGCGGCTGAGTGCCAGCTCAACACCCTGCTTTTCAAACTGGAGCCGGGCAAAGTCGAACCGGAAAGGGCCGATCTCCACCAGCTCCGGCCCGGCGGGTGCGCGGCGGCGCAAGGCGGCAGTGACTCTTGCCCGCAGCACCGCAAGACTGAAGGGCTTGGTAATATAGTCATCGCCACCCGCTTCCAGCGCCGCCACCTCGCTGTACTCGGTATCGTTGGCGGTGAGAAAAAGCACTGGAACCGGGTCCCGCCGGTCACGCAGCTGGCGGCAAAGCTCCAGCCCGCTGCCGTCCGGCAGGCCCAGATCCAAAAGGATCAGGGAAAACGCCCGCACCTGCAATGCCTGCCGGGCCTCGGCCAGCGAGGCACAGCGAACAAATTCATAGGGCTGCTGGCTGAATGCCAGAGTAATTCCCTCGCTCAGCGCCGCATCGTCTTCCACCAACAGGATGGTTTCCATGGAATCCCTCTTTGCTTTCTTATTCGGTCACCCGGTCCCGCTCCAGGATGGGGCCCAGGTATTTGCCGGTGTAGGAGGCGGGCACCTTGGCTACCTCTTCCGGGGTGCCGGTGGCCACGATGGTGCCGCCCTCGTCGCCGCCCTCGGGGCCCAGATCAATGATATGATCCGCCCGCTTGATGATGTCCAGATTGTGCTCGATGATGACCACGGTGTTGCCCGCGTCCACCAGACGATCCAGCACGGTGATTAGCTTGTGCACGTCCGCCACATGCAGGCCGGTGCTGGGCTCGTCCAGTACATACACAGTCTGGCCGGTCTCCCGCTTGGCCAGTTCCAGCGCCAGCTTTACGCGCTGGGCCTCGCCGCCGGACAGGGTGGTGGCACTCTGGCCCAGCTTGATGTAGCCAAGGCCCACGTCCAGCAAAGTCTGCAGCTTGCGGTGGATGCGGGGAATGTTGGCAAAGAAGGTGCAGGCCTCCTCCACCGTCATGTCCAGCACATCGGCAATGCTCTTGTCCTTGTATTTTACCTCAAGAGTTTCCCGGTTGTAGCGGGCGCCCTTACACACTTCACAGGGCACGAAGATATCCGGCAAAAAGTGCATCTCGATCTGCACGATGCCGTCGCCCTCACAGGCCTCGCAGCGTCCGCCCTTCACATTGAAGCTGAACCGGCCGGGGCCGTAGCCGCGCATCTTGGCGTCCTGCGTCTGGGCAAACACATTGCGGATGTCGGTGAACACGCCGGTATAAGTGGCCGGATTGGAACGGGGCGTGCGGCCGATGGGGGCCTGATCGATGCCGATGACCTTGTCCACATTTTCCAGGCCCTTGATCTCCTTGTATTTGCCGGGGCGGCGCTTGGCGCCGTTCAGCTCCATGGCCAGCGCCTTATAGAAGATCTCGTTGATCAGGCTGGACTTGCCGCTGCCGGACACACCGGTCACACAGATCATCTTGCCCAGCGGGATATCCACATTCACATTCTTCAGATTATTTTCGGCTGCGCCCACGATGCGCAGCTTTTTGCCGTTGCCCTTACGGCGGGTGGCGGGCACCTCGATCCGCTTGCGGCCGGACAGATACGCGCCGGTGATGCTGCGGGGGGCCTTGCAAATATCCTCCACCGAGCCCTCGGCCACCACCTCGCCACCGTGCACGCCCGCACCGGGGCCGATGTCCACGATGTAGTCCGCCTGACGCATGGTGTCCTCGTCGTGCTCCACCACCACCAGCGTGTTGCCCAGATCCCGCAGACGCTTGAGGGTAGCGATCAGCTTGTCGTTGTCCCGCTGGTGCAGGCCGATGCTGGGCTCATCCAGCACATAGAGCACGCCGGTGAGGGCGCTGCCGATCTGGGTGGCCAGCCGGATACGCTGGCTCTCGCCGCCGGACAGACCGGACGCACCGCGGGAAAGGGTCAGGTAATCCAGACCCACGCTCTGCAAGAAGCCCAGCCGCTCGCGCACCTCTTTCAGGATGCCGTCGCCGATGCGGTGCTCCTGATCGGTCAGCTGGATGTCGTTGATGAAGTTCAGCTCCTGACGCACGCTCATCTCGCACAGGTCGCTGATGTTCACCCCGCCCACAGTAACCGCCAGACTGGAGGGCTTGAGCCGCTTGCCGTGGCAGTCCGGGCATTCCACGCCGTTCATCACGGTGGCGATCTCTTCCTTCATCCACTCACTGCTGGTCTCCCGGAAGCGGCGTTCCAGATTGTTCACAATGCCCTCGAATTCGTTCAGGTAACGGCCAGAACCGAACTCGTTTTCCCGGTGCATCTCGATGCGTTCGCCGCCGGTGCCGTAGAGGATGGCGTTCACCGCCTCGGCGCTCATCTCCCTGATGGGAGTGTCCAGCGTGAAGCCGTATTTTTTGCCAAGGCCCTTGTAGTACATCTCGCTGATCGAGCCTTCGGCGTAGTACCAACCGCTGGCCTTGATGGCTCCCTCCCGGATGGACAGGTCCTTGTTGGGGATGATCAGCTCCGGGTCCACCCGCATGAAGGTTCCCAGACCGGTGCAGCGTTCGCAGGCGCCGAAGGGATTGTTGAAGCTGAACATGCGGGGTTCCAGCTCGTCGATAGAGATACCATGATCCGGGCAGGCATAGCTCTGGCTGAACTGCATCTCCTCCCCGCCGCTCACGTCGATGGTCACCAGACCGCCGGTGAGAGCGATGGCCGTTTCCAGCGAGTCTGCCAGACGGCTCTGCACGGTGTCGTTGATGACCAGACGGTCCACCACGATCTCCACGGTGTGCTTTTTGTTCTTTTCTAGACTGATTTCTTCGTCCAGATCATAGAGGTTGCCGTCGATGCGCACACGGGCGTAGCCGCCCCGCCGGGCTGCCTCCAGCTCCTTCTGCTGGGTGCCCTTGCGGCCCCGCACCACCGGAGCCAGCACCTGGAACTTGGTACCCTTGGGCAGCGCCAGAATGGCGTCCACCATCTGGTCCACCGTCTGCTGGCTGATGACCCGGCCACAGATGGGGCAATGGGGCACGCCGATGCGGGCGTACAACAGGCGCAGATAATCGTAGATTTCGGTCACGGTTCCCACGGTGGACCGGGGGTTCCGGTTCGTGGTCTTCTGGTCGATGGAGATGGCCGGCGAAAGGCCCTGGATGTCGTCCACATCCGGCTTTTCCATCTGGCCCAGGAACTGGCGGGCGTAGCTGGAAAGGCTCTCCATATAACGGCGCTGGCCGTCCGCGTAGATGGTATCGAAGGCCAGGCTGGACTTGCCGCTGCCAGACAGGCCGGTCATCACGATCAGCTTGTCCCGCGGGATAGTCAGGTTTACATTTTTCAGGTTGTGCTCGCGGGCACCCTTGATGACGATTTTATCGTTATTCAATGCTCAGAACTTTCCTTTCCTCTTTTTCGGCTTTGTTTCGTTAGCATCGTCGCTGGGATTCTCGCCCCGGCGCAGCTTTTCAATGCGGTCACGCAGGAAGGCCGCGTGCTCGAATTCCAGCAGCTTGGCCGCCTCCTTCATCTCGCGGGTCAGGCGGGTGATCAGCTGCTCCCGCTCCGCCTTGCTCATGCGGCGGGTGCCAAGCTTTGCGTTCTCCTTGTGGTCGCTGATTTCAATGCTGTCGCGGATGCTCTTCACGATGGTCTTCGGGGTAATGCCGTGGGCCTCGTTGTAGGCCATCTGGATGGAGCGGCGGCGCTCGGTCTCGGTGATGGCCTTCTCCATGCTGGGAGTGACCTCATCCGCATACATGATAACGATGCCGTCCGCATTTCGGGCGGCACGGCCGATGGTCTGCACCAGACTGGTCTCGCTGCGCAGGAAACCTTCCTTGTCCGCGTCCAGAATCGCCACCAGCGAAACCTCCGGCAGATCCAGGCCCTCACGCAGCAGGTTGATGCCCACGATCACGTCGATGGTGCCGGTGCGCAGATCCTTGATCAGCTCCATCCGCTCGAAGGTATCCACCTCGTGGTGCATGTACTTGACCTTGACCCCGTGCTCGGTGAGGAAGTCGGTCAGGTCCTCGGCCATCTTTTTGGTCAGGGTGGTCACCAATACCCGCTCGTTTCGGGCGGTGCGCTGGTTGATCTCGCCCAGCAGGTCCTCGATCTGGCCCTCCACCGGTTTGACGATGATCTGGGGGTCCAAAAGGCCGGTGGGGCGGATCACCTGCTCGGCCACCCGCACGCTATGCTCCCGTTCGTATTCGCCGGGCGTTGCGCTCACGAACACGATCTGGTTCAGCTTGCTTTCCACCTCCTCGAATTTCAGGGGGCGGTTGTCGAAAGCGGAGGGCAGGCGGAAGCCGAAGTCCACCAGAGTTTTCTTGCGGGCGTAGTCGCCGCCGTACATGGCCCGCAGCTGGGGCAGCATCACGTGGCTCTCGTCCACAAAGAGCAGGAAGTCTTTGGGGAAGTAGTCCAGCAGCGTGGTGGGAGTGGAACCGGGCGCACGGCCGGAAAGCACCGCGGAATAGTTCTCGATGCCCTTGCACATGCCCACTTCCTGCAGCATCTCCATATCATAGTTGGTGCGCTGGGCAATGCGCTGGGCCTCCAGCAGCTTGCCCTCCTCGGTGAACTTCTTCACCTGCCGATCCATCTCTTCCCGGATGCTCACAAGGCCCGCCTGCATCTTTTCCGGAGAAACGATGTAGTGGCTGGCCGGGAAGATGGCCACGTGCTTGACCACGTTCTTCCGCTCGCCGGTGAGGGGGTTCATCTCGCTGATGCGGTCGATCTCGTCGCCGAAGAATTCCACCCGGATGGCCACGTCGTTCATGTAGGCCAGATTGATCTCCACCGTGTCGCCCCGCACCCGGAACTTGTTGCGCACAAAGTTGATGTCGTTGCGCTCGTATTGCAGCTTCACCAGCCGCTTGCACAGCTCGTCCCGGTCCATCTGCATGCCGGGGCGCAGACTGATCACCATGCTCCGGTAGTCGATGGGGTCACCCAGACTGTAAATGCAGGACACACTGGCCACGATGATCACATCCCGCCGCTCGGACAAGGCCGCCGTGGCGGAATGGCGCAGCCGGTCGATCTCGTCATTGATGGCGCTGTCCTTTTCGATATAGGTATCGGTGGACGGAATATAGGCCTCCGGCTGGTAATAGTCGTAATAGGAAACGAAGTATTCCACCGCGTTCTCCGGGAAGAATTCCCGGAACTCGGTGCACAGCTGGGCCGCCAGCGTCTTGTTGTGGGCCAGCACCAGTGTGGGCCGGTTGACCTTGGCGATCACATTGGCCATGGTAAAAGTCTTTCCGCTGCCGGTCACACCCAGCAGGGTCTGAGCCTTATCGCCGTTCAGGATGCCCTGGGCCAGTGTTTCAATGGCCTGGGGCTGATCGCCTGTTGGCTGATAGGGCGCTACAAGTTTAAACTGATCCATTCGATCATCCTTTCTGTTCGCGGGCAGGGCCGCGTGTTTCTGCCGGCGGCCTCAGGTAAACAGGCTCTGGAACCGGTCGCTCTGCCGCAGGGAGATATAGCCGTCCGGCGCCACGATCACATGGTCCACCAGCTTCAAGCCAAGGGTCCCCAGCTTCTGGCGGATCTGGCTGGTCAGGTTCATATCCTCACGGGAGGGCAGCGCGAAGCCTCTGGGGTGGTTGTGGGCCAGCACCAGCTGGGTGGCGCCCAGAGTGATCATCCGGCTGCTGAGCACGTTCACAAACACTGACGAGGCGTTCACCGTGCCCTCGAAGCACTTTTCCACCTTGAGGATGTGGTTGCGGTCGTCCAGATACATGGCGTAGACCTGCTCCACCCGGGCGCCGTAAAACAGCGACTCCATGTGCTCGCCCACCTCTTCCAGGCTTTTCACGGTGCGCACCGGGCGGGTTTTGTGCTGGTGGTAGCGCCGGTCCACCGCCAGAAACAGGCAGATCAGCCGGGCGGTGGCAGGACCTACGCCCTCCACCTGGGTGAGCTCCTGCTCACTGGCCTCCAACACCCGGTCCAGCCCGCCGAAGTGATTCAGCAGCGCGTGGGCAACTGGGTTCACATCTTTGCGGGGAATGGCATGAAACAGGATATATTCCAGCACCTCATGGTCGGAAAAGCCGTCGAAGCCGGTCTCTTCAAACCGCTTACGCATGCGCTGGCGGTGGTTTGCGTGGATCTGCTGCTGTGCCATGCCGTGTTCCCCGTTCCCTTCAAAATTACGCTTTACGCGCTATTCTTTATATTATATACTATTTACAGGTTATTGGAAAGAGAGGAACCTTTTGAATGAAACGCTTTACCGCGGGTACCAACGAGGAGGGCGTACGCCTTTCCCGTTTTGTGCAAAACGTTACTGTTAATCTGCCTAACAGCTTGCTGTACAAGAGTTTCCGGAACAAACGCATCAAGGTGAACGGCAAAAAGGCCGACGCGGATTACCGCATTCACGCCGGAGATGTGCTGGAGCTTTATATCAACGATGAGTTCTTTTCCGCCGCGCCTGCACCCAAGGCCCCGACCCGCCGTCAGCCATCGGTTCAAGTAGTCTACGAGGATGAGAATCTGGCGGTGCTGTACAAGCCTGCGCACCTGCTCTGCCACTCGGACCGCACCGGCGACGCCAACCTGGTGGATGCCTTCACCGCTTATCTTACCCAGAAAGGCGAATATATTGCCGGGCAGGAGCACACCTTTGCCCCCGCGCTGTGCAACCGGCTGGACCGGGGCACCGAGGGTCTGGTGGTGGCCGCAAAGAATTATGCTGCACTGCGAGACATGAATGAGATCATCCGCACGGATTCCGTGCGCAAGGAGTACCTGACCATCACCTTCGGCAAGCCGCCCAAGGGCCGCCACACCGCCTGGCTGCGTCACAATGAATCCAACAACAAGGTACAAGTACGCGCCGACGCAGCCGAGGGCTACAAGGAGATCATCACCGAGGTGACCCCGGAAAAAGTGATCGGCCCCTTCACCCTCTGCCGCATCGGACTGGTGACTGGCCGCACCCATCAGATTCGCGCTCATCTGGCATTTCTGGGCGCGCCGGTTCTGGGCGACATCAAATACGGCAACCGGAAATGGAACGAGAAGGCTGGCCTGAAAACCCAGGCCCTGTGCGCGGTGCAGCTGACCTTCGGCCAGATCCCGGAGGAAAGCTCGCTGCATTACCTGAGCGGCAAGCAGATCCGCCTGGAACAGCCCCAGATCCTGACCACCTTCAATGATCTGGCCAAGCTTGGACCTCGTTAAATTTTTTCGGCGAGCGAAGTGCATATTTTTGCATTTCTCTTGATTCCACTGCAAATTTTCCCATTCTAGCCGAAAAAATGGCCCTCGACGAAAAAGATTTTCACGCCCGTCACGTTTTGTGACGGGTATTTTTTGTATTTCCTACTCTCGTGCGCCATAATAAAAAGAGCGAAACGCGTTTCACGAACACGTTTCGCTCTTTTGTTTGAGATTTCTTTTCTCGCCTGCTGCGTCAAAAGGCATGCTGCGAGAATCAAACACTCAGAAGAAGCTCACCTGGCTGGTATCCGGCAGACCGCCCAGTGCACCCACATTTTTCAGGTTCTCCATCACAGCGCTGGAAACGCCGGTGGCCTGCTGAAGCTCCTCGATGGACAGGTATTCCTGCCCGTTAATGGTGGCACGCTCCAGCGCAACGGCGGCGGACTCACCCACGCCCTTCAGCGAGGTGAACGGCAGACGAACCTTGCCGTCCTCCACCACATACTGGGTGGCCCGGCTCTTGCCCAGCTGAATGGGCAGAAACTCATAGCCCCGGGCCAGCATCTCATTCACCAGCTGCAGCGAAACCTGAATGTCTTCGTCCTTGGCTTTCCGCTCCTCCCGCAGGCGGGCGTTTACCTCTTTCAGATGCTGCTGGGCCACCTTCACACCGCCCACCGCTGCTTCGTAGTCAATGTCGTCGCCGCGGACGGTGAAGTAGGTGGCGTAGAACGCCTGGGGATGGTACACCTTGAACCACATCAGCCGGATGGCCGCAATCAGGTAGGCCACGGCGTGGGCCTTAGGGAACATGTACTTGATTTTACGGCAGGAATCCATGTACCAGTCCGGCACGCCGCACTCCTTCATGGTCTCCTCTGCTCCCGGCGGGAAACCGCCTTTTGCCACCTTGCCCTTTCGGGTCAGCTCCATGATGTTGAAGGCCAGCTTGGGCTCCAGGCCTTTGTGCAGCAGGTAGGTCATAATGCTGTCACGACAGCCGATCACGTCGGAAATGGTGCACACGCCATCCTTGATCAGATCCTGTGCGTTACCGTTCCAAACGTCGGTACCATGGGAAAGGCCGGAAATCTGAATCAGGTCGCTGAAGTTCTTCGGCTGGGCTTCGATGAGCATCTGCCGCACGAAGGGGGTACCCAGCTCCGGGATGCCGAAGGTACCGGTCTGGCTGTCGATCTGCTCCGGGGTAACACCCAGCGCCTCGGTGGATACCAGCAAGCTGATCACCTTGGTATCGTTCATGGGCACCTTTTCCATGGGGATGCCGGTCATGTTCTCCAGATACTTGTACATGGTGGGCACATCATGGCCCAGCTCGTCCAGCTTGAGCAGGGTATCATGGAGGTATTTAAATTCGAAGTGGGTGGTAAGCACACCCTTTTCCTTATCGTCGGCGGGGTGCTGGATGGGACAGAAATCCTGGATCTCGTGCACATCCGGCACAACCACCATGCCGCCCGGGTGCTGGCCGGTGGTACGCTTCACGCCGGTGCAGCCCTGGGTGAGCCGGTTCTCCTCCGCACGGTTCACGATGCGGCCCCGCTCCTCCAGATATTTTTTCACGTAGCCGTAGGCGGTCTTATCCTGTAAGCCGGACACGGTGCCTGCCTTGAACACGAACTCCTTGCCGAACAGCTCCTCGGTGTACCGGTGCACAAAGCTCTGGTACTCACCGGAGAAGTTCAGGTCGATATCCGGCTCCTTGTCGCCGTCGAAGCCCAGGAAGGTCTCGAAAGGAATGTCGTGGCCGTCCACGATCAGAGGCGCGCCGCAGCAGGGGCAGTTTTTGTCCGGCAGGTCGAAGCCGTCGGCCACGCTGCCGTCGGTGATAAACTCGCTGTACTGGCAGTTGGGGCACAGATAATGGGGCGGCAGGCTGTTTACCTCGGAGATTCCCGAGAAATGGGCCACCGCAGAGGAGCCAACCGAACCACGGCTGCCCACCTGATAGCCATTCTGGTTTGAAAAGGCAACCAGCTTTACAGCAATTACATACAGAACCGCAAAGCCGTGGCCGCAGATGGAATCCAGTTCCCGCTGCAACCGGGCCCGCACCAGCTCCGGCAAGGGGTCACCGTAGTGCTTCTTGGCAGTGTTCCAGGTGGCATCACGCAGCTGCTGTTCGGCGCCCTCGATGGAGGGCGGGAAGGTACCCTTGGGAATGGCCCGCACTCCCCCGTCCACCATGTCGGCGATCTTGTTGGGGTTGGTCACCACGATCTCAAAGGCCTTTTCCTTGGGCAGGTAGTTGAACTGGTTGAGCATATCCTCGGTGGTGCGGTAGTACAGTGGAGCCTGATTATCTGCGTCCTTAAAGCCGTTTCCGGCCTGCAGCACCGCTCGGTAGACCGAGTCCTCCGGGTCCTGGAAATGCACGTCGCCGGTGGCCACCACCGGCTTGTTCAGCACCTCGCCCAGCTTGATGATAGTCCGGTTGAAGTCCTGGATCTTGTCCATGGAATCCACCAGATGCTCCCGCACCATGTATTCGTTATTCCCCAGAGGCTGAACCTCCAGAAAATCGTAATATTCCGCGATCTGGCACAGCTTTTCGAAGCTCTGGCCCTCCACGACAGCCCTGTAAAGTTCACCTGCTTCACAGGCAGAACCGATCAAAAGTCCGTCCCGATACTTGTTCAGAATGCTGCGCGGCACCCGGGGCTTCTTAAAGAAGTAGTTGGTGTGGGCCTCACTGACGATCTTGTACAGGTTTTTCAGGCCCACCTGGTTGCGCACCAGAATAATTAGGTGATAATACTTCTTCTTGATGACCTCTTTGTTGCCGCCGCCCAGGCCGATGTTGATATCCTCCAGCCGCTCGATCTTCTTTTCCGTCAGATCCTCCAGCATCTTGCAGAAGATCTTGGCAAGCGCCATGGCGTCATCCACCGCCCGGTGATGATTGAAGGGCTCAATCTCCAGATGGTCGTTGATGGTATCCAGCTTATAATTGCGCAGGCCCGGATACAGATTCTGGGCCATGGGCAGGGTATCGATGTAGGCGTTTTCCAGCTCGATGCCCGCCCGCTTGGCAGCAATGTGCATGAAGCGCATATCGAACTTGTGGGCATTGTGGGCGATGAGCACCCGGCCCTTCGCAAATTCCGCAAACATACGCACCGCCTCGTCCGGCGTGGGGGCGTCCGCCACCATGCTGTCGTTGATGCCGGTGAGCTCCACGATCTTGGGCGGGATGGGCTTGCCCGGGTTCACAAAGGTGCCGAAGGTTTCGGTGATCTGGCCGTTCTCCACCACCACCGCGCCGATCTCGGTGAGGAACTCGGTGTTGGGGTCCAGACCGGTGGTCTCGGTATCGTACACCACAAAGCTGCCGCTCATGGGGCCGGTGGCTTCGCCGTACAGCACCGGAATCATATCATCCACAAAGTAGGCTTCAACGCCGTAGATCACCTTGAAGTCCGGGTCGCTTTTGCGGATGGCATCTGCCGCCAGCATCGCTTCCGGGAAGCCCTGTACCACACCGTGGTCGGTGATGGCAATGGCCCGGTGACCCATGCGGTGTGCGGTGCGCACGATCTCGCCCGGGTCGCAGAAGCCGTCCATGCTGCTGAGCTTGGTGTGCAGATGCAGCTCCACCCGCTTCTGGGGGGCGTTATCCTCCCGCTTGCGACGCTCCACCTGCAGCACGTCGTAAGGATAGACCACATAGTCGTGCTCGTATTTATCGTAGGTGCATTCACCCTTCAGCACCAGGGTGGTACCTTTTTTCAGCTCCTCCCACTTGCTGAAGTCCTCCCCTTCCCGGCTGCGGAGCTTCAGGTTGATGGAACCGGTATAGTCGGTGATGGAGACGATATAACTCTTCTGGAAGTTGCCCTTCACCTCCACCGCGAACACGTCGCCCCAGATCATCACGCGACCGCCGTCGCCGCCCAGCTCCTTCAGCGGGGTCAGCTCGCCGGGCTTGAAGTTCTTGCCATGGAACAGCTTGACCGGCTTGTCGGTCAGGTCCAGGCCGGGAATCTTGATGGGCGGCAGGCCCTTCTTCTCCTCAAACTTGACGGTGGGCACCTTCTGCAGCACCTTTTTCTCCCATTCCTCTACTGTGGCGGTCTTGCCGGTCTGGGCAAGCTCCACCTGGGGCAGAGTTCCGGTGCGCTGCTCGATGCGCTGGGCCAGCGCCTGCGGAAACTGAATCTCCTCCAGAATCTTTTTGCCCACCTTGATGTGCAGCCGGATCAGCTGGCCCTCGATGTCGATGGCGGCATGGTCCAAAAAGCCGTTGACCGGATAATCCTCGTCCCGCAGTTCACCGATCAGCTTCTGGATGCTCTCCGGCGTGATGGTTTCGTAGGGAAAGCTGTTCTGGATCTCCACCTGAAAGCCGTCGAACAAGGGGCTGAGCGAGGTGCACAGGCGGTCGCACAGATTCACCGGCAGCGGCGCGCCGCTGCGCAGATGGATGCGGATCTTCCGGCTCAGGCGCAGCATCTCCACATGCTCCACCAGCACCCCCGCAAAGCAGCGGGCAAAGGTCTCGTCCACCGTGAACTGGGGCCACAGTTGTGTTACCAAAGGTTTCAATGGGGTTGTCTCCTTTTTCTTACAAAGCAATGGCCTGCGGGCAGGAAAATCCCGCCCGCAGGCTCAAAAACACATCACAGCTTATAGATCTCGTCCACCAGCTGGCCCACAATGTCGCCCCGCAGCATCCGGATCTTTTCACCCCGGATGAACAGCAGCGCCTCATCCTTGCCGCCGGCAATACCGATGTCTGCCTCACGGGCTTCACCGGGGCCGTTCACCACGCAGCCCATTACAGCAACCTTGATGGGCTTTTTGTAACCCTTCAGGCGCTTTTCCACCTCGTCGGCAATCTGAGCCACCTGAATGTTGGTGCGGCCACAGGTGGGGCAGCTGATGATTTCCGGGCCGCCCACCGCATGACCGGCAGCACGCAGGATATCGTAGCCAGCCTGCACTTCCTTCTCCGGATCGTCGGTCAGGGAAACTCTCAGGGTATCACCGATGCCCTCCAGCAGCAGACCGCCGATGCCCATGCCGGACTTGATCAGACCCATGCGATAGGTACCTGCCTCGGTCACGCCCACGTGCAGCGGGTAATCGCACTTCTCGCTGAGCAGACGGTAGGCCTGCATCATGGTGGGTACGTTGCTGGATTTGATGGAAATCACGATGTTGTTGAAGTCGTGCTTTTCCAGCAGGGCCACATGGTACATGGCGCTTTCCACCAGAGCCTCCGGCACCGGCGCGCCGTACTTGGCCAGAATCTCCTTCTCCAGGCTGCCCGCATTCACACCAATGCGGATGGGGATGTTCTTGGCGTTGCAGGCCCGGGCCACTGCGCGCACGTTTTCGTCCGCGCCGATATTGCCGGGGTTGATGCGGATTTTATCCACGCCCGCATCCACACAGGCCAGGGCGATCTTGTAGTTGAAATGGATGTCGGCTACAAAGGGCACATCCACTGCGTTTTTCACGGCCTCCACGATGCGCACGTCCTCCAGGCTGGGGACACTGGCCCGCAGAATCTGGCAGCCGGCTTCCACCACCCGCTTGGCCTGGGCCACATTGCCCGGGATATCCGCCACAGGTACATTCAGCATGGTCTGGACCGCCACCGGGTTGTGCCCGCCGATGACCAGATTGCCGATTTTCACTTCACGTTTGACCTTACGCATGATTGCTTATCCTCCTGCTTTTAAAACAGACGAATGATGTCGTTGAATGTGGCGAAGAGCATGAGCCCGAACAAAAAGCACATGCCTGCCGCATTCACCAGAATCTCGAATTTCTTGGGAATCGGCCGCTGGAAGATGCCCTCCAGCACCAGAAAAACCAGCTTGCCGCCGTCCAGCGCAGGCACCGGCAGCAGGTTGAACACGCCCAGGTTCACGGTGAGCAGCGCCAGCAGGGACAGCACTTCAGCCACACCCATGCTTGCCGCCTGCCCGATGGCAGACACAATGCCCACCGGGCCGGAAAGCTCGTTCACGCTCACCCGGCCTATCACCAGGTCGATCAGAGAACGGAAGACCAGCCGGGCGTAGAACAGGGTGTAATTGAAGGCCTGCGAGACCACGGTCTTCACGTTCTTTTCCAGTGCATAGACCTTGAAGCCGATGTTCATGGTCACGGAATCGCCGTTTTCCACCAGATCAAAGCCCACGTTATCCAGTTGAATGACCTGGCCATTCCGTTTCACGGTCAGGTCCGCGCTCTGGTCCGGGGTACGCTGCAGCTCATACAGCACATCGTTCATCACAAAGCAGTGATGGCCGTTTACTGCCAGGATTTCATCTCCCACCTGCAGACCAGCAGCCTGCACCGGGGAGCCTTCCTCCACAAAGCCTACGGTTTTGCTGGCACCGGGATCGCCAAAGGCCATCATAACCAGCAAAACCAGAAAGCCCAGGATCAGGTTCATGATCGCACCAGCCGCCACCACGATGATCCGCTTCCAGACCTTTACCTTTGGGAAGGGCAGGCCCTTGGGCTGTTCCTCCTCCGCCGTATCAAGTTCCTGCAGTGCATCGCCGGTTTCCGGCTTCTCCAGCTCCTCATCTTCCCCTTCCATGCTCACATAGCCGCCGATGGGCAATGCACGCACGCTGTAACGGGTGCCGCCCCGCACCGTGGTGAACAGAGCAGGCCCCATGCCGATGGAAAATTCATTCACCTGAATCCCGGCCTTTTTGGCGCAGACAAAGTGCCCCAGCTCGTGGATCATAACCACCAGGCCAAAGATCAACACCGATATGATGAGGGTAAGGATTGTTGCCATGTGCGAATAATCTCTCTTTCTTGTTAAATGTGGCTCAGCACAAACTGCCGGGCCATGCGGTCGCATTCATACACATCGGCCAGCGTATAGCTTCCGCCGAAGGAATCACTGTCCACCACGGCCTCCACCAGACGGCCAATGTCCAAAAAGCCAATCTTATCCTCCAGGAACAGCCGGACGGCCTCCTCGTTGGCACCGTTGGCCGCGCAGGGACCAAGACCGCCCTTGGCAATGGCCTTTTTGCAGGCTGCCAGGCAGCGGAAGGTCTCCTCGTCCGCCACATCGAAAGTGATAGACTTGAGCTGGGTGAAATCCAGCTCGGGTGCACAACCCGGGAACCGGTCCGGCCAGGTGAGCGCATACTGAATGGGAATACGCATATCCGGCACGCCCAGCTGGGCCAGGATGGAGTTATCGCTGAACTGCACCATGGAGTGAATGATACTCTGACGCTGTACCACAACCTGAATCTTCTCCGGCGGCAGGCCGAACAGCCAGACTGCCTCGATCAGCTCCAGGCCCTTGTTCATAAGCGTGGCGGAGTCGATGGTAATCTTTGCACCCATATTCCAGTTGGGGTGCTTGAGGGCATCCGCCCGGGTTTTGCCTGCCAGCTCTTCCTTCTTCATCCCGAAGAAGGGGCCACCAGAGGCAGTGAGTAAAATCTTGGTGAGTGTCTTGGCAGAATGGGCATCCTGCAGGCACTGGAAGATGGCGGAGTGCTCGCTGTCCACCGGGAGCAGCTTGGTGCCATGCTTGGCAGCAGCCTCGGTAACCAGATGGCCGCCGGTGACCAGGCTCTCCTTGTTGGCCAGGGCCACATCGTGCCCGTTTTCCAGCGCAGCCAGGGTCGCGCCCAGGCCCGCAATGCCCACCACTGCGTTGAGCACTACATCCGGGCCTTCCATTTTGGCCAGCTCCACAATGCCCTCCGCGCCGCGCAGAAGCTTGGGCGCGCCAGCCACGCCGCCCAGACGCGCAGCCAGCTGGTCGCAGGCGGCCGGATTCGCAACCGCCACATAGGCGGGGTGAAACTCTTCGATCTGCTTGAGCAGCAGATCCACATTGGAATTTGCCGCCAGAGCGTATACTTCATAGCCCTGAGCGCGAGCCACATCCAGGCTCTGGGTACCGATGGAACCGGTGGAGCCCAGCAAAGTAAGTTTCTTAGCCATTTTCTGTTCCTCGTTACTTCAAAAACGTTGTGGTAAGCCAAACCAGCAGAGCCGCGGCCGGCGCAATGAAAGTGACGCTGTCAAACCGGTCCATGATGCCGCCATGGCCCGGGAAGATGGTGCCATAGTCTTTGATGGCGCACTGGCGTTTTACCGCACTGGCAAACAGATCACCCAGAATGCCCAGCAGTGAGCAGAGCATACCCAGGATAAACACCACCAGATAGCTTGCCGCACTGGCGGACATGCGCTCCAGCAGCAGGCAGGCCTTGCCGCCCGCCAGATGGACCGAAAGTTCCTGCGCCGCCAGGGTGCACAATACACCCAGCACGCCGGAGCCCAGTACACCGCCGATGGCTCCCTCAATGGTCTTGTGGGGGCTGACCACCGGCGCCAGCTTGTGCTTGCCGAAGTAGCAGCCTGCAAAATAGGCCGCACTGTCACCACCCCAGGCAAAGCACAGGATCATCATGATCAGATAGATGGACTCAAACTGGTTGTTCAGATGATTCTTGATGAACACAATGGAGTAAAAACAGGCAATCATCAGTCCGCTGAACACTACCATGCCCCCCAGCTTTGCGGCGCTCAGGGTCTGGTTGTGCCACAACAGGCACACCGCCAGATACACCGCCAGCAGATAGCTGCCGGGAACCAGCAACGCCTTTACCGCTGGTACGTGGGAGAACATTACCAGAAAAGTATACGGGACAAATGCGATAAAAATGTGTGATTCTTTTTCGCCCAATGCGAACGCTTTGTAAATTTCGTGAACGGCAATGATGGCGATCAGAGCGACCACGGTTTCAAACACCAGGGTGTTGAACATCAGCATGACCACGGCCAGCACGCAAAGGCCCACCGCGGCAGTTATGATCCTTGTTTTCACAACAGGCTTTTCCTTTCTTTCCGCAATGCTCAAATCCCGCCAAAGCGACGGCTGCGCCGGTTGAACTCCTCAATGGCCAAATCCAGATCGGCGCGGGTAAAATCCGGCCAAAGGACATCCATCTCCACCAGCTCCGAATAGGCGGCCTGCCACAGCATGAAGTTGGACAGGCGCTTCTCCCCGCTGGGCCGCAGGATGAAGTCCGGGTCCTTTTGACCGCTAGTATACATATGGGCGCTCATCATGTCTTCGGTGATTTCCTCCGGCCGAAGCTCGCCGTTCTGCACCTTTTCCGCCAGAATACGCGCCGCACGCACAATCTCCTGCCGGCCGCCGTAGTTTACCGCAATGTTCAGCGTCATGCCGGTATTGTGGGCGGTCTTGGTCTCGATTTCGTTCATCAGCTTCTGATGCTTGGGCTCCAGAGCGCTGCGGTCACCCAGAAAGACGACCCGGTTGTTTTCCTTTTCGTAATCGAAAGCCTTGATCAAGTATTCCCCGAACAGCTTCATGATCGCGCCCACCTCTTCATAAGGACGCTTCCAGTTTTCGGTGGAAAAGGCATAGAAGGTGACCGACTCCACCCCAATGGAATTGCAGTAACGGGTAATATCCTGAAAGACCTCCGCACCCTTTTTGTGGCCGGCAGTCCGGGGAAGGCCCCGCTTTTTGGCCCAACGGCCGTTGCCGTCCATGATAATGCCGATGCTGAGCCCTTTTGCAAAATTCTCCGGTTGTGGCATAAGCACAAATCTCTCCTGTTACAAAGTGGTGCCGCGCGCAAAACTCGCACGCGGCACATGATTTTTGTTGCCCGAGAATCAGATCTCCATGATCTCCTTGTTCTTGGCCTCGCAATCCTTATCGATCTGCTTGACGAACTTGTCGGTGATCTTCTGCATCTCTTCTTCCAGATTCTTCTGGTCGTCCTCGGTGATCTCGCTGTTCTTTTTCAGGGTCTTGAATTTATCCATGGCCTCACGACGCACATTGCGCACCGCAACCTTGGTCTCCTCGCCCAGCTTCTGCACATCCTTGGTGAGCTGACGGCGGCGCTCTTCGGTGGGAGCGGGGAACACCAGACGGATCACACGGCCGTCGTTGGTGGGGTTGATGCCGATGTCGCTGACCAGCAGAGCGTGCTCAATGGGATGGATCAGAGAGGTATCCCAGGGAGTGATGGTCAGAATGCGCGCTTCCGCCACAGCCACCGCGGCCACCTGATTGATGGGGGTGGGGGTGCCATAGTAGTCCACTGCAACCCGATCCAGAATGGCGGGGTTGGCACGGCCGGCGCGGATGGCGGCCAGCTCTTTGCCCAGATGGTGAATGGCGCCGGTCATCTTGTCTTCGTAAGGCTTGGTGTAAGTGCTCATGTGTTATACTCCTTTTCTTCGGCCCGGGGCCGAATCCTATGCTCTTTGCTCTTCCGGCAGCAGCACGCAGCCGGTTTTCAGCGCTGTTTTATCAAAACTGCGCTGTTACTCCTCCACGACCAGGGTACCGATGGTCTCACCGCGCACCGCTCTTGCGATATTCTCCGGGTCCTTCAGGTCGAACACCAGAATCGGAAGCTTGTTCTCCCGGCAGAGGGTGGCAGCAGTGCCATCCATTACGGCCAGGTTCTTTTCCAGCACCTCAGTAAAGGTGAGCTGGTCGTACTTCACGGCATCCGCATATTTTTTCGGGTCCTTGTCGTACACGCCGTCCACCATCGTGGCTTTGAACATCACGTCGCAGCCCGTCTCGATGGCACGCAGCGCACTGGCGGTATCCGTGGAGAAAAGCGGATTGCCGGTGCCGCCGCCGAACAGAACCACATTGCCGGCCTCCATGCTTTCCACCGCACTGTCACGGGTGAAGACCGAAGCCACCTGAGGCATGACGATCGAGGTCTGGACCTGCGCGGGAACGCCCAGCTGACGCAGCTGATCTGCCACTGCAAGGCAGTTCATCACCGTTGCGAGCATGCCGATCTTATCGGCGCAGGTGCGTTCCATGCTGCCGCTGGAGCGGCCACGCCAGAAGTTGCCGCCGCCCACGACCAGACCGATCTGTACCCCCAGATCATATGCCTGCTTGATGCCGCGGCAGATGGCCTCCATGGTGGGTTCGTCGAACCCGGTGCCCTTGCTGCCCGCCAGCGCCTCCCCGCTGACCTTCAATAAAATACGCTTGTATTTTGTATCCAAAACCAATACACCGCCTGATCCATATTATATTTGTTCCTATTTTACAATAAAACGTATTTCTTGTAAACAATAAACAAAAAATAATGCCGGGGAAATGCTTCCCCGGCGTAACCCTTTTACCCATCTTCCTGTTCTTCCTTGACAAGCTTGCGGGCCTGCCATACACCCAGCTCTGCCAAAATGCGGCTTCGCTGCACAGAGCCCTGCCAGCCGCCCCCATCGCTTCGCAGCACCGACTCGGCAGCAGGAGTTACCGAAGTGTCAGCCGGAGCAAGAGGGACCAGAACACTGGCTCTTGTTCCCTGCTTCGAGCTATTCAGCTCCAGTGTCCAGCCCATGGCACCTGCATACATATACGCCAGATACAGGCCCAGCCCCGCGCCCGCGGCCGCCCCCTCGCCCATGGGATTATATTGCCCCACAAACGCCTCGAACAGATGCTCCTGCACCCAGTCGGGCAGGCCCGGCCCCCGGTCCTCTACCGTAAGGACAAGCGCTGTTTCCTGAAGCCGCAGCGAAACTTTCACCGTCTGCCCCCGCTCACTGCACAACACTGCGTTGGTCACCAGATGCAGCAGGATCTTATCGGCCCAGTCGCTGTCTGCCGAAAGGAAGAGCGGCTTTTCCAAATCGCATTCCCATTCCAGCGTAATGCCGTAAAGCTTCGCGCCGTTGGTCAGCAGCTCCATGGCCTCGGAATACTGGCTTTGCAGGTCCAGGGATTCCAGACGCGGCACCAGCGTGCCCCGTTCCGCCTGCAACAGATCCTGCAGGTTTTCCGCCACCCGGCTGAGCCGCAGGGTGCTTTGATCGATGTTTTCAAAAACCCAGCTCAGCTGACCGTAAGCCTGGGGAGACTCTTTGCCCATTGCCTGACGCAAAAGACCGCTGGAAGCCCGGATCGCAGACAGTGCCTGATAAATCTCGTGAGAGAGGCCGGAGCACAGTGCCCCCCTCTGATTTTCTTCATACAGTTGTTGTTCCAGGCTCTTGTTCATAACCGTCGCTCAAACCTTCCTGCAAGGATTCCGCCCAGACGCGATCTGCCAGCCAGCCGAGAAACGGCTTCATCTTTTGGTAAGGAGCAGGAATCTTCCCCTCCTTTTTCAGCTGCAGGATTACCCGATGAATCCCGCTTTCCACCGCTTTTACCGCCACCCCATGATAACGCGCCACATCCGGCAAAACACTTTTCATCTGGGGAACCTGTCCGTCGCCGATCAGGCGCAGCCACTCCTGCAGGCAGCCACCCAGATACCAATATCCTTCCATTGTATCGGAAACGCCCAGCACGCGAAGCTGACGGTGAATGATTTTATCCAGCGGTGTGACCTGAGGGAAGCGGCGTGCCGGCGAAAACATCGCCAGTGCCGACAGCAGATCGTCCGAATCGTATGGCTCTATCATATAATAATCCACACAGTTTGACAAGTGACCCTGTTCCACCAGTTCAATATACCGGGCCGGACCGGTCAGAATCACGCGCAGGTGTCGGTCTGCACATTCCTGCTCCATCTGCCGCAGAAATCGCACGGTGTCCATATCCTGCAGATAGCAGCCCAGCAAAACAAGGTCCACCTGCGGGCCGCTCTTTAAAAAGCGCAGAGCGCTACGCCCGGTCTGAAAGGAATTTACGACCTGGTAGCCGTTCATATTCAGCAGGCAGTTCAGGGTTTGCAGCATAATGGGGTCGGCATAAACCAACATGATGCTCTTCACTGCCTCCCACACCTGTTTGCGATTGCTTTTTTTCACGTAAAATTTCCCACCATTTATCTTTTTCGTACCTTAGCACCGCACGCTACAGTGTCTTCGGCCGCTTGGGCGTATCATTGCCTAATATAATAGTAGCGAAATATGTCATACCGCGCAACAGGTTTTATTCTTCGTTTTACTTCGCCTGGCGCTGTGGTCTCCGGCATGCTATAATAAAAACATTCTGAACAGAGAAAAGCGCCTGCTTTTCTCGTCAATCCACTCTGTAATACAAGCGAGTATATTATAATATGAATGAGATCATCGAAATCACCGATTTATCCGCCCCGGAACTGGATGTGTACGCCCGGTTGACCGAAGCCCAACTACGCGCCCGGATGGAAGCCGAGCGCGGTGTTTTCATCGCCGAAAGCCCGAAGGTAATCGAGTTGGCTCTGAACGCCGGCTGTGTTCCCCTTTCCTTTTTAATGGAACGGAGGCATTTGCAGGGG
Organism: Gemmiger sp. An194; assembly: GCF_002160145.1. GTDB lineage: Bacteria > Bacillota > Clostridia > Oscillospirales > Ruminococcaceae > Allofournierella. Next base: position 177,752 of record NZ_NFKA01000004.1, read on the forward strand.
CAAGGCGCCCCATTGATGGAACGCTGCCCCGGAACACCGGTTTACACCGCCGATCGGGATGTACTGGCCAGTCTTACCGGCTATGCCCTCACCCGAGGCATTCTGTGCGCCATGCAGCGCCCTGAGCCGAAAAATGCCGAATTGCTGCTCAGCAACACACAGCGTATTGCCGTACTGGAGGGCATTGTGGACTCCACCAATATGGGCGCGATCTTCCGCTCGGCCGCCGCTCTTGGCATGGACGCGGTCCTGCTCACACCCACCTGCTGTGATCCGCTGTGCCGCCGGGCGGTACGGGTGAGCATGGGCACTGTCTTTCAAGTACCCTGGGCACGCATCGCCAACTGCCCAGCCGATTGGCCGGAGGCCGGCATGGGACTTTTGCACCAGCACGGCTTCGCCACGGCAGCCATGGCGCTGGATGACCGGGCGATCTCCATCGACGACCCGCAGCTGCGGCAGGAGAAAAAACTGGCCGTTCTGTTGGGCACTGAGGGCGACGGACTGAGCCATCATACCATTGCCCGGTGCGACTACACCGTGATGATCCCCATGGAGCACGGTGTGGACTCGCTGAACGTTGCCGCCGCCAGTGCTGTGGCCTTCTGGCAACTGCGCCTTCGCTGAATTGGATTTCTTCGGCCAGAGCGTTTTCAAACCGCTTCTTTGCGTTTGAACTGCTCTGGCCGGAAAATCAAAAACGTGCTCGATTTTTTACTTTTGGGTATTGACTTTTCAAAAAAATGGAGTAAAATATGAAAGGTAATCTTCATACGGGCCTGTAGCTCAGTTGGGAGAGCGCTGCGTTCGCATCGCAGAGGTCAAGGGTTCGAATCCCTCCAGGTCCACCAGAAAACCCCCGATGCATTAGCATCCGGGGGTTTTACTTATTCACTTTTTACTTACTCTCTTGCCACCTTCGCCACACTTTTTCAATATGCACAATATGCACAAAAGCCGCAAAATCAGATGATTTTGCGGCTTTGTTGTTATTGCATATTATTTATCCTGCATCGAGAGAGTCACAGCAACATCTCCGTTTCCCAGCGCTTCCTGCCATCCGGCCAGGTCATCAATTTTGCCAAGCCGTGTATAACTCCAGGAGTTGGAGCCGTAGAAAATCACGATCTGACTTCCCTGATAGAGCACAATATCACCGGCCTGGGTGGTCGTCTGGCTGTTCTCTGTGGGCAAACTCTGACCGAGGGAGCCCACCTTTTCAAAGCCGCCGTAATCACTCATCCGAATCGTAATGTCTCCGTCTGCCAGCAGCTCTTTCAAAGCCTGCGCACCGGAATTGTCGGCAAAGGTTGCAGAAAAAACTTTTTCTCCCACACTCACATAAAACGTATTTTGCTGCACGATGGCCTCTTCCTCACTTTCTTCATCGGAGGTTTCCTTCTCCACAGTAATGTCGGCATTTGTATTGTCCTCAACCGAAGAGGATTCACTGTTGTTTTCAGTTGAACCACTGGTTTCACTCAGCTGCATATCCTCCGTCACCTGTTGAACATTGCTTTCCACAGCAGGAAGGCTGCCCACATCCGACGCGGATGAGCCACCAAAGCCACAGGCAGTGAGCAAAGCCGCACACAGGCCCACCAGCAGAACGCACCCTGTTTTTTTCATGAAACCTCCCCCTTGTTTGTTAAATACGGTCAGGAAGACTTATTTCAGCTGCAGCCCGAATTGCCGCAGTTCCTCCAGCTATGCCTCTGACTTGTTCTCTTTGTCAAAAGCGGAGAAAATACCCATGTCCTCCAGCTTCAGATAGTTTAAAAAGGAGTTCTGGTACTCGTAGATGGCACCACAGTAGACATGGTTGCTGCCGGAGCTCATGATCAGGGCAGCTTTTTTGAGGTTTTTCGGCTTATCCAAAGCGTAGATACGATTGATGGCACACTGCAGCTGACCCGTGAAGCTGTGATAGTAAATGGGTGACGCCAATACGATCATCTCGGCTTCCTGAAGCAGAGGGTAAACCTGTTGCATGTCATCCTGCTGAATGCACCGGCCATCGCCCTTGGTATGGCAATACTCACAGGCCAGGCAGCCGGCAATTTTCTTTTGACAGATACTGACCACCTCTACCCGATGGCCACTTTGCTGTGCCCCCTTTGCAAAGGCATTGACCATGGAGGCAGTGTTGCCGTTTGCCCGGGGACTCCCATTCAGGACTAAAATATTCACGGGCACTCTCTCCCTTTTACTGCATGCTCTCCTTCACAATGCGAACAACGTCTTCACGGCTCAGCACCTTGTAGCCGCCTTGCAGAAGGAAGGTGCCCTGGGCGATTCCATCCAGCATCTCCTCTGTGACACCCAGCTCTCTTGCGTTCATCACCAGCCCGATTTCCCGCATCCATGCTTCCATGGCGGAAAGGCCTTCTGCGGCAATCTGCTCGTCGTTTTTGCCTTCCGGGTTCACATCCCATACATTCACCGCAAAGCGCTTGAACTTTTGCAGGCCATAGGGCATGATAAACCGATAATACGGAATGGACACTGAGGAGAGCGTCATTCCGTGCGTGGCATTGGTATAAGCCCCGATGGACTGGCCGATCATATGCACTTCCCAGTCGGTGGATTTTCCTTTGGCTACAAAGGTATTCAGTGCCCAGGTTGCGATCCACATGATATTGCTGCGTGCTTCGTAATCGGTGGGATTCTTGACCGCAATGCGGGAACTGTGGATCAGAGAGCGCAGCAGTCCTTCCATCACATAGTCGGAAGTGTTGTCGTCCTCGCCGGAGAAATACTGCTCCAGAATGTGGCTCATGATATCAAAGAAACCGGCCACCATCTGCTCTTTCGGGAGAGTGAAGGTGTACACAGGATTCAGAATGGAGAATCGAGGCATGACATTTTCGCCGAACACGTGGCCGATCTTCAGCTTCTGAGTCGGATTTGTGATGACCGACCCGCCGTTCATTTCCGATCCGGTGCCCACCATCGTTAGCACACAGCCCACCGAGATGATTTCGTTATCCACATCTTCCATGCGCAGATAGTATTTTTCCCAAGGATCTTCCTCGCAATGGGTGGACACCGAAACCGCTTTGGCGTAATCACAAACAGAACCGCCGCCAACCGCGAGGATCAGATCCACCTTGCCTTCCTGTGCTCTCCGCAGCCTTCATACAGCTTTTCTACGGTGGGGTTGGGCATTACGCCGCTGTCCTCTACAACCGTCTTGCCGCATTCCTTGAGGATCGCCATGACATCATCATAGATACCGTTTTTCTTGATGGAACCGCCGCCGTAAACCAGCAGCACATTCTGACCATACTTCGGCAGCTCCTGATAGAGCCCTTTCAGGGCGTCTTCGCCAAAATACAGCTTAGTCGGGTTGCAATATGTGAAATTCCCCAACATAATCTATTCCTCCTGTTATTTCAGAGTGCTTTTGAGAAACGCCTCAATCTTATCAAAGGGAATACGGTCTGTGCGGTCATACAAATCGATATGCTCTGCATCTTCCACCACATACAGCTCCTTGGGCTCCTGCGCCTTGGCGTATGCCTCTTCGCTGAAGAAGCGGGAGTGTGCCCGGTCACCCACCACAAACAGAATGGGGCGGGGGCTAATTTCATCCAGGTAGCTAAGCAGATCAAAGTTGATCAGGGGAATATTGCTGGTGGTGGTGAAGCCGCCCCGTGCACGCACATGATGCCCTCTTTTGACAGCATAGAACCGGAACCACTCGGCAGTAGGCTCCTCCAAGCCTTCGGGCACCTTTTCCATGGGGGTCTCCGGGAAGAACGGGATATATTCGGGCATATATCCATTTTCGGCATCCTTCCAGCGCTGCGCCGCCAGAGCCTGCTTAGCCGCCAGAATCTGTTCTTGCGACTGACCCAATCGGGCAGCTACGCTCATATCATACATGCTGGTGGTGATCACCGCACGGATACGGGTATCCACCTGAGTGGCTGCCAGCGCAAAACCGCCGCTGCCACAAATGCCCAGAACGGCAATTTTCCCCCGGTCCACAAAGGGCTGAAGGCCCAGGAAATCCACGCCTGCGCTAAAGTTTTCGGTGAACATCTCCGGGGACGACACATGCCGGGGCTCACCCCCGCTCTCGCCCATATAGCAGGGGTCAAAGGTCAGCACGACAAAGCCTCTTTGGGCCAGCTCGTTGGCGTAGACGCAAGGCCCCTGCTCTTTGACGCCGCCATAGGGCGCGCCTACGATCAACGCCATCTGAGGCTTCGTTTTGTCCATATCCTTTGCAGTGTACAAATCACCGGCCAGCATCAGGCCATATCGATTGGGATAGCGTACATGGGTTCGCTCCACATTCTCACTCAAAGCATGAATATACTCGCTCATTGTTTTTCTCCTTTCATGTGACAAATGCATCATATTGTTCAGCCTGCTGCATTGGAAGGATTTGATTCAATGCTTTTCTTCCTTCTCAATTTGATAAACCAGATAGTCCAGGCATTGAATCTGCTTTTCCTCCCGATGGACCCGCTCCAGCAGGCCTTCTCGCTTTTGCGCCAGCAGCCGAAGCTGTTCCTTCGTTTTTCCTGCTTTCCAGCAATCCAGAAACTCCTGGAGCAATGCGCCGTCAACCCCCGCGGCCTTTAAATTGATAATCAAATCCTGTTCCGTAATGGTATGGACCATACACCTTACGCTCCCTCTTGATTTCTGCGCCGGTAACGATGGCAATCGTTTCTTTGTGTACCGGGAAAAACCTGACGTTTGCCATTTCTTTCCCTTTTTCATTATAGTTGCGAGAAAAACTCATATCAAATACTTATCATTAATGCACCTGCATAGCAAAAAACTATTTAAGTTTTATGTCACAAAGCCCACATCCTTCCGCGCTATTAAGCGCCCCCTGCTCCACGGATGCCGCGACGGAAAGGAAAAAGAACTCTCTCGCAAAAACACCTGTGCCCCCGGCTGGAGCCTCCGCCGGGGACACAGGTGTTTTTTATTTCTTTCTTCCACAAATCAGAGAGGACCGTTTTTCAAGACTCAGACCTTGGTTTTGCTCTTTTTGCGCCAGCGCACAATCACAATGGCTTCCACCGCTGCCACTGCGGCAAGGATGCCTGCATCAATGGCAATGAAGGTCTTCACCATGGGGCTGAGGCCGGTACCGGAGGCACTGCGGGTATAGGCGCCGCTGTTCACAGTGGTGAAGAAGATATTCTTCGCCGCCTGACGCATCGCCTTTACCAGGGTGGCAGAATCCCGGTCGGTCAGCTGATTGGATTCGTGCTGCAAAAAGCCCAGCATCAGATCGCCGCCGCCCCGCACCACATCGTCGGTGAGCTGGTAGCCATAGGAGCCATCCCAGTCGGTGAGCACCATACCCTGGAAGCCCCACTCGTCCCGCAGCACATCGTTGAGCAGGTCGGGATTGGCGCCGCAGTATACATCGCCGATGAAGTTGAAGGAGGTCATCACTGCCATGGGATATCCGGCAGCAGCGCCGCCCATGTCCCGGTTTGCCTTCACGCATATCTCAAACGGCTTCATGTAGATCTCCCGGATGGCCTGTTCGTCGGAATAGGTCAGCAGGAAGGAGCAGCGGTTGGTCTCCTGATCGTTGAGGACAAAGTGCTTGATGTAGGCATAGATCCCGTTGCTGGTGCCGCCGTTTACCATGGCGGACGCCATATAGCCGCCCAGCACGCCGTCCTCGGAATAATACTCAAAGTTGCGGCCGCAGAAGGCGTTGCGGTGGGTGTTCATGCCCGGGCCGTACCAGCCCCAGATCTCACAATCGGCAAACTCCGCGCCCAGCGCCTCGCCAGTGCGGTAGGTCAGCTCGGTGTTCCAGGTCTGGCAGATCAGCACTGCCGTGGGGAACGAGGTTCCAAATACGCCGATATACCAGTCGTTCAGTCCAGTGCCGCCGTCGGAGTCCATGGTCTGCACCTTGCCCACCGACTTCATGGCCACCGTCTGGAAGCCGCCCAGATTTACCAGGTTGAACATTTCATCGAAAGTCAGCTGATCCAGAAGCTCCTCCCACTGCGGGTCATCGTAGGCTTTGCCGGTAAAATCCGCCAGGCTCAAGCCATTGTTGGCACCAGTAACGGGCATTTCGTCATTCGGATCGTCGTACCGTGTGGGATCATAATAGGCCACGGATTTTTTCGTAATGCGGGCCAGAGTATCCGCATCCATGGCATAGGTTTCTTGTGCGGGAGCTGCCGTCGCCTGGGCATAGTTGGCAAAGCCGTCTGCGCGGGAAAGGTAGGTCACGTTGCCTGCGGAATAGTCCTGAAACTGATTGGTAGGCACAGCGCTGTCAGACGGACGGCCGCTTACACTGTAATCCACATCGCTCTCCACCGTAAAGGTCACACTGTCCAGCACGATGTGGGAATCCGAGCGGATGGACAGTACATACTCCCCTGCCTTCAGCACATAGCCGCCATTGGCTGTTTTGATGCAGCCGGAATCATAAGAGGCGAAATCCTCCTTGTCGATGGTGAAGCTGACCGTCTCGGACGCGCCCGGCTCCAGCTGGGCGGTCTTTGCGAACTGCACCAGATTGACCGAAGCCTTTTCAATGCCGCCGTTGGTGTAAGGCGGTGTGAAATAAACCTCCACCACGTCCTTACCGGCCACATCGCCAGTGTTGGTTACGTTGACTGTGAGAGACACGGTATCCCCATTGTCGGAAAACTCCGTGATCTCCTGAGCAAAGCTGGTATAGCTCAGACCGTAGCCGAAGGGATACTGAACCGCGGCATCGTAATCAATCAGACCTTCCTCTGCGGCCGTTTCGTAGAATTTATAGCCCACATAAATACCTTCCACATAATTGACGAAGGCAATCACGCCCTGATAGGCGGGGTCCGCCTGGGTGAGGGCGGCGCGTAGATCGTCCACATTGTTATAGGTGAAGCTGCCGAAGTTATTGTACCAGGGTGTCTGCTTCACGTCGTACACATAGGTATCCACCGTGCGGCCGGAGGGATTCACTGAGCCGTTCAAAATCTCGCCCAGCGCAGACATGCCGCTCTCGCCGGTGCCGGGAGCCAGAATGACGGCACCAATCTGGGGGTACTGCTCCACCCAGCCCAGCTCCATGGTGTTGTTGGCATTGATCACCACCACAACCTTGTCAAAGGCGGAGCAGACCGTTTCGATCATGGCCTCTTCGGTGTTGCTCAGCTCCAGGTAGCTCTCGCCCGGGTCGAAGTCATCGTATTCCGTGCTGTTGTTGGTGTAGTTACAGTTGGTGTAATTGTAGTTCTCGTTGCCGTTCGCCACGGCATCCCGCAGGTCGTAGGTACCGTGGATGATGGCATTCATATCAGTGGGGAGGTCCTGCCCTTCGCCTCCGGAACGGGAGATGACAATCATCGCCGTATCGGAAAATTCCTGCGCGTTGGCCATCAGTTCATCGGTATAATATTCTACCGGCGGCTCCGGCAGCGACCAGTCGGTATAGGTAACGCTTACCACATTACCGCCCAGGTTGCGGGTGGGGCTGTATTCAGTGTACATGTCGATGATTTCCTGATTGTAGGAAATGCCGGCGTCGGTCAGCGATTGCAGAATTCCCACAGAGGAACTGTTATCCGAAGAGCCGGAACCGGTACCGCCGAAGATTGGATTGGTGGACGCCCAGCCGAACACATTCAGATTGGTAGTATCAGCCAGCGGCAAAACGCCGTTGTTCTCCAGAAGGACCATGCCTTCCTCACCGACTTCACTGATCACCGCTTTGCTGTTTGCAATCGACCCCTCGCTCACCTGGGCTCGGGTGTTCATGATGGGCGAAAGATTGTTGTAAAGCGGCCCAAAGCACATGATGTTGGCGATGATCGCCACGGCCAGAACCCAGGCGAGTGCTGCGCTCCAGCGTACCACATGACGCGTTCCCTTTTTTACCAGGAAATGGGCGGCCACCATGATTGCAACAGCCGCTGCCAACAGACCAATAATGGTGTAAATATAGCCGCTGAGCATGTTCACATAGGTCTGCACGTCGGTTGTGCTGACGCCCATTGATGTGAAGATCGGAGTCAGCAGATCAATCAGCAGTTGAATCACTCAAATCGCCTCCTCTTTTTCGTTGCTCACAGGAATGCACCGTTGCACACCTGAATGACCTGGCCCTTGACATGACGGCCCATCTTGCTGGCCAGGAACAGGCAGGCGTAGGCCTGATCCATGGGGTCGCACTCCGGGCCGGGGAAATACACGAAATGCCCGCTGTGCTCCAGCATCTTTGCCCCGCCGGGCTGTTCCCCGGCCTTGTTGGCAATGTGAGCCGGGGTCACCGTGGCACCGGGGGCTACCGCATTGCACCGGATGTTGGTATCAATGAGCCGCATGGCCACATTCTTGGTCAGGGTGTTCAGCGCGCCCTTGGTGGAAGTATAGGTGGCTCCGCAGAAGGGGCGCTCGCCGTTCACCGAGGAAATGTTGATAATGACGCCGTCATTTTTCGGCATAAAGATTTTCAAAGCTTCCCGGATATACCGCATGGGGCCGCCCAGGTTCGTATTCATCACATACAGCATCCAGTCATCATCGGTCTCGTCAATCATCTTCTGTTCACCGATTCCCGCGTTGTTGATAAGGATATCCACATCCCCAAACTCGCGCAGGGCGGTCTCAAACACCCGCTGTGTATCCTCGGTAGAGCAGACATCCGCCACTACACCCACTGCGCGGCCGCCTTTGGCGCGAATGCCCTGCACCACCTCATCCAGCTTTTCCTGCCCTCTGGCCGTAAGCACTACGGCAGCGCCTTCCTCGGCAAACAACTCTGCCATGGTCTGACCCATACCATAACTGGCGCCGGTAATGATGGCTACCTTTCCTTTCAACATTTCCTTTTCCAATACAACAACCTCCTTTGTTGGTCCTGATCTCTGGCTTCATTATAAAGCGGCAGAAATGCTATATCAAATACTTATATTTGATGCATTTTCATAATTGAAAATTATAGAATTTTCAATTATACTGGAACCAGGAGGTGGTGAACATGGAGCTTCGCGTGCTGCAATACTTTTTGGCGGTAGCCCGGGAACAGAATATTTCCTCGGCTGCAGAATCGCTGCATCTTTCTCAGCCTACCCTTTCCACCCAATTAAAGGCGCTGGAAAACGAGCTGGGCAAGCAGCTGCTGATTCGTGGAACCAAGGGTTCCCGCAAGGTGCTGCTGACCGAGGAGGGCATGCTGCTGCGCAAACGGGCGGAGGAGATTCTGGAGCTGGTACGGATGACGGAAAGCGAGATTTCCCTGTCCAACGAAGTGGTTGCCGGAGACGTGTACATCGGTACCGGTGAATCGGACCTGATTCGTATCTTCGCAAGAGCCGCCAAACACATTCAGGAAAAACATCCGGACATCCACTACCATATTCTCAGCGGAAACGCAGCCTTTGTGCAGGAACATCTGGACCGGGGACTGATCGATTTCGGCGTGGTTTACAGCCCGGTGGATACCAGCATCTACAATACCATCAAGATCCCCGTTCACGATACCTGGGGCGTTTTGATGCGCCGGGATTCCCCACTGGCACAAAAGGATGCTGTGCAGCCTCAGGACCTGCTGGATAAGCCGCTGATTCTTTCCGCCCAGAAAGCCGATGCCTGGCCCATGTCCAACTGGTTCGGGCAGGACATTTCAAAGCTGAATGTGGTGGCCACCTACAATCTGGTGTTCAATGCCTCGCTGCTGGTAGAGGAAGGACTTGGGTATGCGGTCTGCTTTGATAAGCTGATCAATGTGAGTGGAGACAGCAACCTTTGTTTCCGCCCTCTCTCCCCCACGATCGAAGCCAAGGCCTCCATTATCTGGAAGCGTTATCAGGTTCTGTCCAAGGCTGCCGAATGCTTTTTAAACGAACTGCAGCAGGAAATGGAACTGCTTACTGACCTGTAACAAACAAAAATGCCTGTGCCCGGAAGAAAACCGCCGGGCACAGGCATTTTTATTGATCGTTCCGGAAATGCTCAGCCGAAATAGGAGGCAATCTCCTGCATGCGGGCCATCTGATCCACCCGAAAGGGACAGCGGCTGTTGCAATGACCGCACTGCACGCAGTCCTCTGCACCCTGCTCCAGACCGCGGTAATGCTCAGCAGCCATGGAATCTCCGTTTCGAGCCAGATCATAATACTTGTTCACCAAACCCACATCGATCCCCATCGGACAGGGTTTGCAGTGGTTGCAGTAAACGCATTTGCCCACCGCATCCGCCGGGCTGAAGGAGCCGATCATGGAGTAGTCCCGCTCCTGCTGGGAAGCATTGAAAAAGCCCAGCAGATGCTCGGCCTGCGCCACGCTGCTCATGCCCGGCAGCACCGTGAGCACCCCGGGCCGGTCCAGAGCATACTGTATACACTGATACTGGGTCAGCGCCCGGCCGAAGGGCGAGAGCGAAGCGTCCAGCAACTGGCCGCCGGAGAAGGGCTTCATCCCCGCAATGCCGATGCCTTCCGCCTCACAGCGCCGGTAGATGGCCGCACGCTCCTCCACCGATCCCTTGGCGTATTCACCCTTCTGGTAATCGTAGCCCGGATTTACCGAGAACATGAGCATGTCCACCGGCGCTTCGTCCAGCACTCGCTGGATGGTGGCCGGCGTGTGGGAGGAAAGTCCGATATGGCGGACCACGCCCTGCTGTTTCAATTGCAGCAGGTAGGCATAGGCCCCATTGTCCTGATACTCCTGCCAGTCGGACAGTTCGTCGATGCAGTGGATAAAACCGTAGTCAATGTAATCCGTGCGCAGCCGGGTCAGCTTCCAGTCGATGCTGCGCTTGATGGCTTCCGCATCGGTGGTCCATCCGTAGGTGCCGGTATGATAATCCGCGCCGAAGTGCACCTGATACATCACGTTTTTGCGCACGTCCCCAAGGGCCGTGCCGAAGTACGGGAAGGTTCTGCCCTCCGCTGTTGCCAGGTCGAAGTAATTCACGCCGCCCTCATAGGCCCGGCGGATTGTGGCGACTGCGTCCGCCTCCTTTGCCTGGGCAATATAGGAGGTACCGAACCCCAGCATGCTGATTTTATCGCCCGTTCGTTTGTTGGTTCTGTATTCCATTCGCTGCCTTCTCCTTGCTGCAGGCGGCCGCGGCCGCCCCGCTTGACTCCCGCCTGAAGATTCAGGCGAGACTGTTGTACTGGTCGTCGTTCACCGGCTCCAGCCATTCATTGGAGGCTCCCGTTGCGGGGATCTCGATGGCAATGTGGGTGAACCATTCATCCGCCGCGGCGCCGTGCCAGTGCTTGACCTCCGGCGCGATGTAGACCACATCGCCCGGATGCAGCTTGCGGGCAGGCTGTTCCCATTCCTGATACCAGCCCTCGCCATCGGTGCAGAGCAGGATCTGACCGCCCTTATGATGGATGTGCCAGTTGTTGCGGCAGCGGGGCTCGAAGGTCACGTTGCACACATTTACCCCCTCGGCGTTCAGCGGATTCAGATAGCTGTTTCCGATGAAATACTGCGCATAGGCGGTGTTGGGCTGACCAAGGCCGAACAGAGAATCCGAGGGAGCGGCTTTCTCCTCGGCATAGATTTCCCGCACCATGGGGAAAACCGCCCAGGCATTGGGCCAGCCCACATAAAAAGCAATGTGGGTGATGATCTCCACCATCTCGGTTTTGGTCACGCCATGATTTTTTGCATTTTGAATATGATATTTCAGGGAATTGTCGGTGATGCCCTTGGACACCAATGCCACCACGGTGATCATGGAGCGATCCCGCAGCGACAGCTTGTCCTCCCGGGACCACACCTCACCGAACAGCACATCGTCGTTGAGCTGGGCAAATTTGGGCGCAAGGTCACCCAGTCCGTTTCTTCCTGCCGTTTGTTTAATCATTGATCACTTACCTCCTGTTCCGGTTTGTGTTTTGCGAATTTCGTGGCGCAGATAATCCAGGCGCCGGAGCTGCTGCTCCTTGAAATGGATTTCGTCCAGGGCGGCGGCCCGCTTCTTTTCCAGCATGCGAAGACGCTCAGCCCCGGTGGCCTCGCCCTCCAACAGCAGCCGCATGTAGGTCTCCACTTCCTCTGTGTTAAAGCCGATGTCGTGCAGAGTCATGATGACGCTCAGGCGTTCCAGGTCGGAATCGTCGTACTGCCAGGCACCCATCACTTTTTTGACCGCTCCGCACAACCCCCAGCTTTCGTATTCCCGCAGGATATTCATGGGGATCTGATATCGCTCGCTTGCCTCCTGAATGGTCATATGCCGCCCTCCAAAAACAAAAAATGCAGATGCCCTGGCCGGACATCTACATTGTAAATCGCTATCCCAAAGCTGTCTAATACTTATTTTGTAGTTTCAGAAATACCCGAAAGGCATTTCTTGATATGTTCCAGCAACGCAGCCACCGCAGGCGGGAAGGTCTCGGTCTTTTTCCAGGCCAGCACTGTGCTGGATTCCAGCGCGGGCGACAGGGGCAAAAAACGCAGCCCCTCATAGCTGCAGCGGAGCCGGATGGTGAGAAACGCCCCCATCCCCTCCCGAGCCAGAAGGGTCATATTGTAGGGCAGGTTGCCGGTGGCCGCCACCCGCATCTGCTGGGCATAGTGGCCCATCCAATGCTCCAGCTCTTTCTGAATCACTTCACGGCGGGTGAGGATCAGAGGAACTTGAGAAAGATCCTGCGCGGTGACGCATTCCTTCTGCGCCAGAGGCGAATCCTCCCGCACATGCACACCCCACTGCTCCTTCACCGGCAGACGGATGAAATCGTATTTGCTGATGTCCACCGGCTCCAGCAGCAGGGCAAGATCCAGCATGCCGCCTTCAATTCGCTCCTTGGTGTTGTCGGCATTGCCGCTGTAGAGCTGGTAGGTCACCTGGGGATGAAGTGCCTGAAAAGAGGCCAGCCACCCGGCCAGAAGATGCATGCCCTCCAGATCGCCGCTGCCGATGGAGATCACGCCCCGCAGCTCCGGCTCTTTGCGGAATTCCTGCACGGTTTTGTCCGCCAGGTCCACCAGCTCCTGCGCCCGGCGGCGCAGCAGCATGCCGTCGTCGGTGAGGATAATTCGGTGGCGGCTGCGCTCAAACAGTTTGACACCCAGCTCCTCCTCCAGCTGCATCAGCTGGCGGGAAAGGGTGGGCTGCGTCAAATGAAGCAGTGCCGCTGCCTTTGTAATGTTTTCTTCCCGGGCCACGGCTAGAAAGTATTTGAGCACTCGAAGATCCATGATTTTTGCCCTCCTCTTTCCAACATCCTATCACGGAACCGCCGGGCAGACAAGGGCAGCTTCCTTTGCCGCAGGGTTTTACATTTTGTGCAAAGCAGGTTACAATAGGTCCATAAAACAGTGAAAACGCAAAATTTCCCCGGAAAGGATTATTGTGCTATGACCAGAATACTTTTTGTGTGCTTAGGCAACATCTGCCGCAGCCCCATGGCCGAATACGTAATGCGGGACCTGGTGCGTCGGGCCGGGCTGGAGGAGCAGATTCAGGTGGCCTCCGTCGCCACCAGCCGGGAGGAGCTGGGCAACCCGGTTTACCCTCCCGCCCGCCGCAAGCTGGCGGAGCACGGCATTACCTGCCAGGGCCATGCCGCCCGCCAGATGACTGCCGCGGACTACGACCAATTCGACCTGCTGATCGGCATGGATCAGAACAACCTGCGGAACATGAACCACATCTGCGGCGGTGACCCCAATCACAAGCTTCATCTGCTGATGGACTACACCGATCGCCCGGGCGAGGTGGCGGACCCCTGGTACACCGGCGATTTTGAGCGCACCTGGCAGGATGTGCTGGCCGGCTGCCAGGGCTTGCTGGAACAGCTGGAGAGCAGGGACTGAATTGCCCCGCTTGACAGCACTTTCCTCCGGTGTTATAGTAAATAGCGAAATTTGAATAGTTTTGGAATTCTGGGGGGACTCTTCGGAGTTGAGAAGGTAAAACCTGACCCCACGAACCTGATCTGGTTCATACCAGCGTAGGGAAGCAATTCTGAAGCCCCGGTTCTGCCCGCCTGTTTCAGTGCGAGCACCGAGACCTTGCAGTAAAAGGGATGCTTTTCCAGGTGAAAGGCATCCCTTTTTCTTTTATATTTCTTGCAAAGGAAGGAATCATTGCTATGGAAAACAACACCTGCTGCGGCTGCAGCCGGCCGGACCTGCCCTGGGCGGGCCGCGGCACCAATCTGGATATCTCCGGCTGCCGTTTCTCGCTCTACCCCATGGACTCGAACTTTGTGCCCATCATTTTGGGTGCACTGGAAAAGACCGACACCTCGGCGGTGTGGAGCCAGTCGGACGCACTTTCCACCGTTTACCGCGGACGCCTGCCCTACGTGGTGGACGCGGTGGAGGGCCTGTTCGTAAACGCATGGCAGCCCACCGTTCATATGGCACTGGAGGGCCAGTTCTCCAAGGGCTGCCCCGGTGACACCGACGGCGACAGCCTGCTCACCCGGGAAGGCCCCGGCCCCAATGCCCAGACCATCGCCGGCGCCCACTTCCCGGTGCTGTGCAAACTGGCGCTTTATCCCATGGGCGTGAGCGACTACATCGACCGCATTGCCGAGGTCTGGCACATGGCAGAGGATGCCGGTCTGAATCCCACCAGCGTTCATTATGCCACCCGCATCAACGGCGATGTACAGGCAGTGTTTGACTATCTGCATGCGGTCTGCCGCCACATGGAGCAAACGGTTCCCCATTACATTCTGCATTTCACCCTCTCGGTGAACAGCCCCACGGCGGAATGATTCCTCACTATTCAAAAACAGCAATTAAGGAGTTGGAACAACCAATGAAACAGAAAGAATCAAGCTATTCCTGGAAACTGCAGGACATTATTTTTGTGGCCATGCTGTGCGTAGTGTTCGGCGTGGTATATCTGGCAGGCGTTTACCTGATCTCGCCTCTGACCGCCATCTTTGCCCCTCTGGGCGTTTCGCTGCTGGGCACCGAGATGATTTTCGGTATCTGGTTTATGGCTGCCACCCTGGCCGCCTACATTCTGCAGAAGCCCGGCGCAGCCATCATTGCCGAGGTTCTGGCCTCCCTGATCGAGGTGCTGCTGGGCAATATGTACGGTCCCATGGTAATCGTGGCGGGTATCGTACAGGGCGCGGGCGCTGAGCTGGTGTTCGCTGCCTGGCGCTACAAGCGGTTCGACCGCACCACCATGTACCTGGCCTCTGTGGGCTGCACCATCACCGGCTTTTTGTGGAGTTTCGTGCGCTCCAACTACCTGGCCATTGCGCCCCGGCTGCTGGTGGTATATTTTGTGGTACGCCTGATCAGCTCCTTTATCTTCTCCGGCGTGCTGTGCAAGCTGATGGGCGACAGTCTGGCCCGCACCGGTCTGCTGAAGAGCTATGCCCTGGGCCGGGCCATGCGGGATGAGTAAGCCGGTGCTCAGCTGCCGGGACCTGACCTTCCGCTACCAGAAGGAGGATGTGTTCCGGCAGCTCTCCTTTGCCATTCAGCCCGGGGAGGCTGTGCTTCTGATGGGGCCTTCCGGCTGCGGCAAAAGCAGTCTGGCCTACTGCCTGGCCGGGCTTTACCCTGCCTACGCGGGAACTCTGAGCGGCGAAATTCTTCTTGAGGGTAAGCCTCTGGAGGATTACCCTCTGGCCCAGCGAGCCCGGGGTGTGTCCATCCTGTTCCAGAACCCGGACGATCAGTTCTGCATGGACCGGGTGGATCACGAAATCCTGTTTGCGCTGGAAAACATCAACTATCCGGGCGATCTGCGTGCCCGCACCCGGGAGCTGCTGGCACTGGTGGGTCTGGAGGATGTGGAGCATCATCTGATCCACACCCTGTCCGGCGGAATGAAACAGAAGTTGGCGCTGGCCACTGCCCTTGCCACCGAGGCAAAGCTGCTCATTCTGGACGAGCCCTTCGCCAATCTGGACCCCGGCTCCTGCGCCGATCTCTCGGTGAAGCTGGCCCAGTTGAACCGGCAAGGGCTTTCCCTCTTTGTTGTGGACCACCGGCCGGATTACTGGCTGCCGTTTTTAAGCCGCATTCTGCTGATGGACAAAAGCGGCAACCTTTTGCTGGAAAGTGTTTTGCCTGAGGAGCTGCAGGCCCACCGGGAGCTGTTCCGGGAACGTGGCCTGTTTGTGGACGACAGCTGGCTGGAGGGTCAGTCTCCCGCGCCCCTGCCCCAGCCGGAGGAATCTATGGTGCAGGCAAAAGACCTGCGGCTGCTGCAGGGCAAAACCACAGTGGCCGAGCATCTGAGTTTTGACTTTCCCCGAGGCGGCATCACCGCGCTGGTAGGGCGCAATGGCAGCGGCAAAACCACCCTGCTCACCTGCCTTGCCGGGGCCGGACGCTGCAAGGGCAGCCTGAAAGTAAACGGCGCTGCGGGGCTGGTGTTCCAGAATCCCCGGTTCCAGTTTTTGAGCCTGACCGTGGAGGATGAGGTTTTGACCACCCTGCGGGCACTGGAGCCCAAAGCAGAGGAGCAAGCCCTGCGCCAGAAGGCCCGGGCACTGCTGGAGGAATTTGACCTGCTGGCCTGGCGCAAGCACTCCCCCTATGAACTGAGTCAGGGGCAGCAGCGGCGACTGGCTCTGCTGGCCATGCTGGCGGGCAACCGGCCGCTGCTTTTACTGGACGAGCCCACCTACGCACAGGACGAGCGAGCCACCCAATTCATCATGGAGTTGCTGCGCCGCCGCATTGACCAAGGTCTGACCGCTGTAATTGCCACCCATGATCTGGCGCTGGCTCGCTGCTTTGCCAACCGGATCTACCTGCTGGAGGGCGGCTGCATGCAGCTGCTCAGCCCGGAACAGCTGGACCAATATGCCGAGGAAAGGAGCTATGCCCCATGCGCGCTTTGAACTCTGCCTACAAGCTGCTCACCCTGATCATCGCTTCGCTGATGCTCTCGGTCACCTACAACACCCGGCTGGATCTGGTGGTGGCGGGCTGCTGCTTTCTGGTGACTTTGTGCACCCCGCGGGTGGACCGGAAATTTCTGTTCATCTCGCTCACACCGTTCCTCATCGCTGCCTTCGGCATGTTCATGACCGGCCTGCTGTTCCCCAGTCAGGCGGCTGCACAGGGGGTGGAGACCGCTGTATTCGGCCAGCGGGTCATTTACGCCAGCTCGCTGAAAAGTGCCTGCCAGCTGGCCGCCCGGGTGCTGGCCTTCGGCGGACTGGGCATGCTGTTCGCGTTTACCACCGAACCAATGGAGCTGATCATGAGCCTGATGCAGCAGTTCCATCTGCCCCCGAAATTTGCCTATGGCATTCTGGCTGCCTATCATTTCTTCCCGGTGGTGCGCAGCGAGTTCGGCACCGTGGGCGTGGCACTGCGGGTTCGCGGTGTAAAGGCAACACCCTTTTCACCAAAACGAATCCTCCCCATGCTGGTTCACGCACTGGAACGTTCCCAAAGTCTTGCCATGGCTATGGAGTCCCGAGGGTTCCAGAATGATGCGCCCCGGGCTGTGGCCTTCCGGGTACGTTTCGGCTGGGCGGATATCGCCTTTCTGATCGGTTTGCCCGCTGCACTTCTGGTCGGGCTCTGGCTTTTATAACCACAGGAGCAATGCAATGAATCATACAAAACAAGAGGAGCTGGCCCAACTGCAGGCCCGCTACCCAAACTTTTCCCCTTTTGTGCTGCTGAAGCTGAGCATGATCCGTTACGGGGCAGTGCTCACCCCCGCCGCGCTGGAGAAAATTCAAGGCTCCATTTACGCCTTTTCCAGCGACAATGCCTTTGATATCCGTTTTTCCGGCCGCAAGGCCTGCACTGCCGTGCCCGGACCGATTCTGCTGCGGGACGGCACCTTCGTTTACATCAACTACGGCGACCCTTATGAGGACCCCTATCAGATTGACTGGGAGGGCGGGCTGTTTTTGCTGAAGGAAGGCGATGCACTGATCGATGTAATCGACTTTGTGCCCCGGCCGGAATTTTACGGCAAAACCACCAGCCTTGGCACTCCCATGGCGGCGGTGGCGGATGTGCGCGGTCAGAAGCTGATTCTGAACGCCTTCCAGCGCTGCCGCTTCTGGGAGGGTGGCCATCAGTGCGGCTTCTGCGCCTTTTTCACCGGCGGACAGAGCTGGGGTGAGGTGAACTGCCAGGATGTACGGGAAACCATTCAGGAGGCCATCAAGGAGCCGGGCCGTTTTTCCGAGATCAGTCTGTCCGGTGGGTCGGATTTTTCCGGTGAGCCCCCCTTCTCCTGCGAGGCGGACCGGTACATCCGGGTTCTGCAGGCTATCGGGGAAAACTTCACCGGCCGCTTCCCCTGCCAGCTGATGGCACCTGCCTACCCCAAGCAGCAGCTGGAACGCATCTGGCGCGAGACTGGCATCACCTCCTACTCCCCCAACATCGAGGTCTGGGGCAAGGCCCTGTTTCAGGAGCTCTGCCCCGGCAAGGAGCAATGGGTAGGCTATGAGGAATGGATTCGCCGCACGTTGGATGCGGTAGAGGTATTCGGGCGCGGCAAGGTCTGCACCCAGGTTGTTGCCGGTGTGGAGTTGGCCGCAAAGAAGGGCTTTTCCGATGTGGAGGCCGCGCTGGAATCCAATTTTGAGGCCTGTGAGTTTTTCGCCAGCCACGGAGTGAACTTTTTGTGCACCATCTGGCGTCCGCACCGGGCCACCCGGCTGGGCTACCGGCCCATGCCGCCGCTGGAATACTACGTGCGGCTGGCCGAAGGACTACACAATATCCGTAAAGCACATAGACTTTACAACACGAATGACGACTATAAGCACTGCGGGAATCACCCGGACAGTGAACTGGAAAGGGGTGATTGAGGATGGAACTACCGATTTTCACCCCACTTTCGTCTGAAACAGCTGCCCTCCTGCCTGTATGGGACAATGCGGTGGCACAGGCGCAGGATCTGGAGGGTTCGCTGTCATTTTCCTGTCCTGTGGTGGCCAGCCAGAATGGTGCCACGCTCTTACTGGGCCTCGCCCAAGAACGGACCGCCGCCGGACGCGCACTGGTACGGGCGCTCTGGTTCGATCAGCCGGTTAGCCTGTGGCTTCCCGGCGAGGCAGACTGGATTCAGCTGACTGCCCGGGCCTGGAAGTGCCATATCACCGGCCCGGTGTTCCGGGAACTTCTGGAGCAGGCACGTCTTCGGGACCCCGCCGCTGACCTTGCCGTCGTATGGGAGCTGCTGCCCACGGCGCAAAGCTCCTCTTCCCAGCCACCTCAGCCGGTGGATTGCCCCCTTCTGCGGGAGGCAGAAATTCATCTGGAACTGCTGCGGCCTTCGGGAGCTGATGAACAGTAATGCAAAAAGACAGGCGCTCGGCCCGGTGCATCTGCCCGGACTGGGTGCCTGTCCTTTTTTAACGTTTAACAAAAACTCTTTTGTTCCGGTTTTTTCGTGCTGACAAAACCGGCTATTTTTTATCTCTTTTCCGGCTGCGGAAAAAACTCGAATTCCTGCGCCGCTCATGCCGCTTTTCCGTGATGCTGCGACATTTTCCGGCTCCTTTTTTACCGCTTTAATGGTGATGTCGCAAAGCGCCATTTCCTGCTCTCCCTCTGAAGCAACCGTGACCGTGGCGCTTCCCTCTTTTAGGGGCTTCACGCTGGCTTTTGTTCCGTCCACTGGATCTTGGGTGATCTGTATAACACCGCCGGGAGTGCTGCCCCATGTTATTTTCTTTGCAGCGAGTGAGCCCAGCGAAGCTTGAATCTCGGCAGTACCATTTTGTTTGAGACGCAGACTGTTTTCAACTGGGCCTATTCAAACGGCTATCGGGATGACTTGACTCTTGACAGGATTGACAATGACGGGAACTACTGCCCGGAGAATTGCCGGTGGGCCACATGGGAGCAGCAGGCAAACAACAAACGAAAATCAAAATGCACGCTTGAAAACCCAGTTGGAGTAACATTCCATAAGAAGCATAAAAAATATGAGGCAAAGATAATGATAGGCGGAGTCAGAAAATCTCTCGGATATTTTGACAATCTGGAAGATGCCGTAAGAGCAAGACAGCAGGCAGAAATTGCGCGTTGATTTTAAGTCTTTTTACTACGACTTTTTACGACATAACAAACCGTTATTAACCTGCAATAGACCGAACTAGCTTTACGCGCCACTTGGAGCGGGAGGCCAGAAAACACAAAGAAAAAGCCCGGCGGATTTGCTACCGCCGGGCTTAAAAAATCAATTCATTTCTGGAAAATGGCTCAACAAAGCGATTTTCCAGTGATATTTCGAACCATAACAGAAGAAAAACCCCCGATCATAAATGACCGGGGGCCTGGTGCGGATGAAGGGACTTGAACCCCCACGGTATCGCTACCACTAGAACCTGAAAGGCATCAAGGCAACATTCATC
>NZ_NFKA01000040.1 GCF_002160145.1 Gemmiger sp. An194
CCAACCAGCTTTTTCATCTGGGCTTCCGGCAGGGCGTCGCTGATGCTCACAAACGTGTGCCTGATTTCATAGGGCGCGATATCCGGCAGCCCATTGACCTTACAATATCGCTTCCAGCGGCTGTGGTAGTGCTGGAGGTTGCTGATGCAGAACACAGACCCCTTCGGGCCGGTGATGCGATATTGATCTTCCAGCACCTGGCGGGCCAGGGAAGAGAGGTAGACCACCCGGCGGGCATTATCGTTCTTCCCGGTGGTGGTTTCGCCGTAGCAGTTGATGGCCCGGCGCAGCTCCAGCCGGTCGTCGTGCCAGTCGGCCCATTCCAGCCCGTTGATCTCCCCAGGGCGCAGGCCTGTAAGCACCTCCAGCCGGTATGCGTTGATGTAATCTTCCACGGCCTTATTTTTGCGCAGGATGGTGGTGTCTACGTTAAAGAGTATCAGGACATCCTTCGGCTGCAAAATGCGTTTCTGGCCCCTCTGAGCAGCTTTGGAGATTTCAAGGTCCTCGCCGGTCAGGGTGGTATAACGGTTCCGGCGGGCCCATTTCAGAAACGCGCACAGGTCGGCCCGCAGGTTTTGAAGGCTCTTTCGGGAATATCCACCGGCGAGGGCTCTGTCAAGTACCTGCTGAAGATCTCCATCAGTCAGCCGGCCGATGGACTTCTGGCCGATCAACGGCTGAATCTTGTTCCGCCAGCGGCCATCCATTGGGCGGCAGTTGCTGAGACTGGTGGTGGCCCGCTTGGACGCCAAAAACTGAGGATAGAGCACGTCCACCTTGGTGGATGTGCTGATAACCGAGTGCTCCAGCCACTCATCAGCTTTTCGATTGGCCTCCCGCTGGCCGGTACGGCCGGGCTTTGCGCTCACGAAGGTTTTACGCACGCCGTCCTTCTGTACATTGATCTGCCAGCGCTGGCGGCTCTCGACCCAGACAGCTGTGTTGGTGCGAATTGACATAAAAATACCTCCCTGTAGGTGCACTTTGACAAGCCTACTCGGGAGGTGGTATAATCTCGTTGTCCGGACGGATTATTCACCCTTGTGAGTAAGCCTGTTCATGGTCCCCCACCGGCGCCAACCGGTGGGGGATTTTTTTTATTTTTGAGGCTGGGAAGATTCCATAGCGATTGCTAAACTCTGGCGATACTGCTCGGCCGGGGGAAAGTCTACGAACTCCACGGTTTTATCGAAATTGGCACGGACTACATCTTTGATTTCGTCCAGTGTTACCCGGAAGAATTCCCGGCGCTGATTGATGAAATTCAGCTTGCGGTCGGCGAAAGCTTTGTGCAGGGCCGCCTCGAGTTTAGGGGCATCGTCGGAAAAAATCATGGCATGCACGTCAAAATTGAATGGGACGGATGCATCGCCTAGTTCATCCACGCGATCCATGGGGTCCAACCGGCGTGTCATGCCGATTTTATATACGTTCTCGCCGAAAGCGCCCACATTGGAGATGATGTACACATAGCCTGCGCGCTGGTTGGCTTCCCGATAGTCCACATCCTTAAAAGCCTGATCGATCTTCTCCAACTGCCGCACCAACTCTTCGCGCTTTTGCTCGATATCGGCTTTCTCAGCCTCCGAGGCACCGGTCAGCTGGGCTTCAATTTTGCGCAGTGCATTTTGGTAGTGCCGCTGCTCCTTTTCCAGCTTTTTGCGCTCTTCCTCGATCTCCTTGGCAAGCTTCGCTTCCTCCCGCAAGCGGGCGCGGGCCTCCTTCTGTTCCTCCTTCTCCTGCTGCTTTTTTTGCTGGTATTCAAAGGCCAGATACAACTCTTCAATCTTGAGCCGGTAATAGGCGGGAGTGATGGAAATGCCCATAATCGTACCCAGTTTGGAAATAGCATCTCGGGAAACGGTAATGCGTTTCTCACTGGCATCCAGATTGCTGTACCGCACATGCTCAATGATGTCGTCACACTCAGCGTTAAAGGCCCGCAATAGTAATTTTTGCATGTCAGCAACCATCTTCCGCCCCTGGGCTGCATTGTTGTTTACAGTCCAGTTGGTCAGGCCGGTAGTAGCTGCTTTCCCTTTAATCAGTTCTTTTTGCTTTGCACGGATTTCCAGCAATCGAGCGCGGTATTCATCAGCGCGCATGAGGTCGTAACGGGGCATGTAAACTCCGAAAGATTGGAGAGAAACAGCTTCATCGGTTTCGATAATTTGCGATTGCAGTTCGTCCAAACGGCGCTGTTGCTGTTCCGCTTGCTGGGTGAGTGCATCTAATTCGGTCCGGGCTTTATCGATTGCTCCCTGTAAATCGGCCATTTCCAGCTGTTCGGGAGACATCTGTGCCCGCAGTCGCTCGATTTCTTTCTTTTCTTTAAAACCAAAAAGTGACACGATTGTTCCGCCTTTCCTTTGAATTACCAAGTTTCGGTTTCCGCTATCTATCCACGCCCCATGGGAGGGGCGGCAGTTTGGCTATTGTACTGTAGACAGGAAAAATACCGCTTTTCCTAAAATTCGCATTTCGTTGATTGATTCGCCGGTGTAGATCATTGGTGCGTATTTGGAATTTGCGGGTTGGAGTACAATCTGACCAGGGTACTTATACACCCGCTTCAAGGTGGCCTCGTCGTCAATCAGCACGGCAGCAATCTCGCCGTTTTCTACGTCGGGCTGTTTGCGGATATATACGATATCCCCGTCCAGAATGCGGGCGTCCACCATGCTGTCGCCCTTGCAGCGCAGGGCAAAATCGGCATGAATAAAGTCAGGGAGAGAGACTTCGCCATCCAGATTTTCCTCGGCCAGAATTGGAACACCACAGGCGATCGTGCCGAGCAGGGGAACGGTCTTGGAGGCCGGGGGCACCGGGATGATGTTGGAGGGGAGGTGGAGGGTATTGTCCTTCTCTGCCGAAGCGGCGTTCCGGTCCATCGGTACGTCATAGCCCAT
>NZ_NFKA01000041.1 GCF_002160145.1 Gemmiger sp. An194
TATCTTGTGCGCAGTTCACTTTTCGCCAACGCCACCACCTCTCTATAAAGAAAATCCCCAAGCCCACCCGCCGGCGTCTTCTATGCCAGCCATCCAAACATCATCGTTTGATCGCGGTCTCATAAAATCCCGCATCAATCTCAAATCCCACATAGTCCCGGCCGGCATTCCGGCAAGCTACCTTGGTTGTACCGCTGCCCATACAGCAGTCCAAGACCAACTGCCCCGGCTCCGTGTATGTGCGCACCAGGTACTCGAACAGCGCCACCGGTTTCTGCGTGGGATGCAGCCCCTCGCGCTGGCACGGAAATGTCAGAACCTGCCGAGGATAGCCCGTGTACCGCTGCACAGTGGTCTTTTCCAGTCCACCGGTGCGGTATACGCTTTTGGCCGTTTGCTTCTTTCCTCGGGCCACAATAGGCTTTCCCAATGCTACCAACCCTTGAGGGTTGTATGTCGGCTTCCGGCGATAGAACACTGCGACCTCCTCCACACAACGCAGCGGCTGCACCTTTGCGAAGGGAAAGCCAGTGACCTGGTTCTTTACCCAGTACCAGCAGTACCGAAACTCCTTGTGATTGCTCTGGATCAGCTGCGTGGTGAACGGCTGGGCCGCTGTGAATACCATGGCCGCATCCGGCTTGGCCACCCTATGCAGCTCTCGCCATAGCAGCTCAAACGGAAGCAACGTATCCCAGGCACCAGCGGTCGTTCCGTATGGAAGATCTGTAAGCACCATGTCCACGCATCCGTCTGGCAGCATGGCCATCCCGGCCAGGCAATCCATATTGTAGATTTTATTTCTGTAGTCCATCGTCGCTCCTCTCAATCAAGAGCAGCCACAACTACAACGTGCGAAATTCCGTTCCCGCTGATCCTCATGCAGACCAAGCGGGCATGAAAACACCCCGGCCAGGAAATCTCCCAGCCGGGGTGTTGTGTATACCAGCAGACTACTCGGCCCGCGGCCTGCCAGCGCGGGTAAAGGAGGGTACGTGGCTCATCATGCCCAGAGCCGTTATCGATCGGCGCTCATGCGCTTTTCGATGGTTCAATAATATCATACAAAGCGTATAACATTCTACTACATCTTCATACATTTTCAACGTTTTGTAGATTCATCAAAGCCTTTTCGTGGAGCCTGCGGCAGGCCTGCACAGATGCGGGACCATCATCCTGGTAGATGCTCAGCGCGACGTCAATCCAAGGCACCAGCCTGGCCCCAAAGGAGTCCATATACCGCAGCCGCAGCACCTCACGCTCCAGAGGGTCAGGGAGAGCGGCCACAGCCGCCTCAATCTCCGCCATCTCCCGGCGGTTTGTCTCTACCAGCGGCCCGATCTGCTCCTCGTACTCCATGTAGGCCTCGATGGCCTGGGCCATTCTCTCCCCACTGGAGCCGGTGTGCTTGGAGCCGTCAGGGTCCCTCTGAGCAGGCATTTCAGCGTTGCTCTTCATCCGAGCCAGCCGCTCCAGCCGGTTCTCGTTCTCTTTTTTCAGGCTTATGTAGCGGGCCAGCCGCTCTTTTGTAACCGGCTCCATGGGATCCTCCTTATCCTATTTTCAAAATCTCACTTGGGAAGAAGCATTCAAGATAACTCCCACCCGTAACCGTGAAGCGCACCAGCGCCCAACGCCCCTTCGGGTCCACGGCCTCCAGAACGCCCTTGTCGGGAATCCTGGGCCGCCAGTCATCTCGATAACAGGGCGTGAAGCGGTGGACCAGCACTTCGCGGCCGAGCGTCAGGTTTCTGACGTCACGGAAGCCGTTCTCTGGCAGTCTCTTGCGCGCTTTCATCCGGATCATCTCCAATCGCTTGCTTTTTATCGCTTGTCGCTTGTTGCAGCCATTCCTCAAAGCCCTGGAGCACTTCCAGCTGCTCTACTGCCGCCCGGATCAGGGCGCAGCCTTTGATACCGCAATTATCCTCGTGCTGGCAACCCATGCAGGCCAGACTGCCGGTCTGTACTTTCAGATGCCGGAGGCCATGAAGCAATTGTTCTCTATTCACGGTCAGTCTCCTTTCGTCCCTCGGCCCATTCCTTCAGCTTGCATCGACCGTTGCTGTAAAGCCATTCGCATTCAGAAATTCCAGTGGATGAATCTCCGAAGCAGTATTCACCACACGCATCAAGCTCATACTGTGCGATTTTGTCCCGCTCCGCCGTAACCTTTTCCAGTTGTTTATCTAATCTTTCAATTGTTTCACCGCAAATTTCTTTTTTGGCGATTTCATTTTTTAATTTCTCCCGCAGCTGCTGCACGATGGGCAGGGATTCGGGGTCGACGGTCTCGCATCCGCGCAAAAAACTAATTAAAACATCAGAGTAAGGCTCAGGAATATCTTCGTAAGCCCGCATCACTTCTTTATTTGCATCAATCAGCCGCTGTTCAGCCATTTTCTTCACTGCCTTTTTTCTTTCTCATATCTCGACAATCCGCACACTCTTTTTTGTTGCACGGAAAAAACGCACTCGGGCAAGCATCCGCAAATGCGCAGTGATCGCAAATACACTCCATCGTTCATTCACCGCCTTTTCTCGCAATCAAAGAATCAAGCAGAGACGCGCATTCTCCGCATACCACATGACCTGGTGCAAGAA
>NZ_NFKA01000042.1 GCF_002160145.1 Gemmiger sp. An194
TGTTGGCGCCGGGAGATCACGACCATATTTTGTCGGGAGTATTTAACCAATTTTTGTCGGCGAACCCCAGAGCCAGTAGAATAAACAAAAAGAGTGCCAACAACCCAGCACTCATAGATTAGTTATTCTTTCGTTACTGCCGGCTCAACTGTAGGTACCCTGCCAGTTTGCAGTGAGACGGTTTCCAGTTTCTTTCCGCGGAAACTTTCACCACGCAGCTTAAATACAGTGGCATCGTCAAAGATGCGGTCCAGCGTACACAGCAAAGTAGCGTCTTCCTCAAAATCCTCGCGCCAGAGAGCCGGGTTCTTGTTGCTGGTGAAGATCATATTGAAACTACCTTCTTTGTTGTAGCGCCGGTCAATCAGGTCAAAGAACAGCCTCGTATTCTCCTTGTCGAAGGCACAGTGGCCAATCTCGTCAATAATCAGACAAGAGGGGCGCACAAGGCCGTTGAGACAGGAATCGGTTTTTCCAGAACGTCTGGCTGCCGTGAATCGGTCCCGGAGTTCAGATGCCTTAATAAAGTAGGTTTTCAAGCCATGCTGGCAGCAGGCGTATCCGAAAGCCTGAGCCAGATGCGTTTTGCCTGTGCCTGCCGGGCCAATAAAGGCCAGGTTGCGGTGAGAGTAGATGGCGTTCAAGGAGGACAAAACCTTCAGGCGTTCCACATCTTTTCCTTTGAGTAGCGAAAAGTCAAAATTCTCAAAGGTCTTGGGTGCTTTTGTAGGAAGACGACTCATCTTCAATAAGGTCTGAATGGTGGTCTGCTGTTTCTTTTCGCTGAGATAGCCGAGCAGCATCTGTACAGCCTCCATTCCCGCTTCCGAGAATTCCCGGTCTTCTGCGAACAGCGCGAATTCCTCAGCGGAAAGATCCAGCTTCAAAACAGAAGCAGCGGACGCCACCTGCTCAAAGATTGTTTCCTTCATACCTGGTCCTCCTTGTCAAAATCGAATTTGGCAAAGGAGAGATCCTGAGAGGGTTTTGGTAACTGAAAAATCTGCGTTTGTACAGGCGCTGTGGGAAATTCTTCTGGCTGTGCCAAGGATTCGTACTGTCCTTCACAGAAACTGTCGGTGCGGCTCCAGGTAACGGTATGTGTAGCCAGCAGTACCTTCAGATCAGCAGAATAGATGCGCAATAAATCACCGCTGCGCTCTACTCTCGCTGTTGCGCCAGGATAGCTGTAGGGTACACCGAAACGCCTGCCCTCGTAATTTACAAAGCCGTCAAAGGAGATCTTTCTTTCTGGACAGAGATAGAATCGGACGGCATCCTCCGGCACCATACGCAGCTGTTCTCCGCATACAGTTTCGTGAATCTTTTGAGGCGCACCATCCACAGTACGGCGGTATGTTCCGTTCTGTTTGTTGCACCATTCCAGCGCCTGCCAATTCAGATCTGTAAGATCACAGAATACTCGGTCAGTCAGGAAATTGTCTTTCACAAAGCGAACCAACCGCTCCACCTTGCCCTTGGTAAAGGGATGCCGTGGCTTGCAAAGTTTTGTCTCGAAGGCCAGGGCTTGCATAAAGGTTTCATAGTCTTTCTGCCAGACTGGATGTCCCTCCAGATCCCGGTGCAGCACGACACTCTTCATATTGTCGGTTAACACAAATCTCGGAACCCCCATGTACTGGAAAGCATGGATCATCCCAATAAACAGGTTTTCTTGCCGGGCATTGGGGAAGAACTCAATATACCGCTGGCCGCAGTGGTGGCAGATCATGGCAAAGCAGGCAACGCGGTAGGTCTGACTGTTGTAATCCAGAACATCCGCGAATCCCCAGTCCATCTGGTAGGCTTCACCGGGCTTTGTGACGTACCGGCGGCCACGATTTCCCTGCGGCGCAACCAACTGGCGTCTGGCCGGAATCAGGTGTTTGTGCGCGGCAATATACTCTTTTACAATGGTCGCCCCTCCTTCAAAACCAGCCTGTTTCAAACGCTCCAATACGACAGAGGAATTCTTAACGCCTTGGCGCAGCAAGCTGTCCAACAGGCCAGTATAACCGCTGAGTTTTGTGACCTTATGTCTACTGCCTTTGGTGCTGCGAGGCAAGTCTTGAAAGCCGTTTCTCTTGAGTCTGCGCAGTCTACTACGAGATACGCCGGTTCGTCGTTCTAACTCCGCTAAGTTGATGCGTTCCAAAGAAAAGGAGTCTCCCTGTTCTGCCTTCATTTCTTCTATGGCTTGTGCTATACTTGGTGCAAAGCCATTACCATTTTGCTCTTTCATCGCTTTTCCTTTCCGCTGGGTTGTTGGCACTTTCCAGTGTACAGGATTTAAAAGAGCATCGGTAGTGGCTTTATCTTTTCCGACTAGGTGTGGCTGCGAACTCCCGACACTTGAAGGTTAGTTTCGCCCGACCCGAATA
>NZ_NFKA01000043.1 GCF_002160145.1 Gemmiger sp. An194
CCCGGCGGGCATTATCGTTCTTCCCGGTGGTGGTTTCGCCGTAGCAGTTGATGGCCCGGCGCAGCTCCAGCCGGTCGCCGTGCCAGTCGGCCCATTCCAGCCCGTTGATCTCCCCGGGGCGCAGGCCTGTAAGCACTTCCAGCCGGTATGCGTTGATGTAATCCTCCACGGCCTTATTTTTGCGCAGAATGGTGGTGTCTACGTTGAAGAGTATCAGGACATCCTTCGGCTGCAAAATGCGTTTCTGGCCCTTCTGAGCGGCTTTGGAGATTTCAAGGTCCTCGCCGGTGAGTGTAGTGTAACGGTTCCGGCGAGCCCATTTCAAAAACGCACATAGATCCGCCCGCAGGTTCTGCAGACTTTTGCGGGAATATCCACCGGCAAGGGCTCTGTCCAGTACCTGCTGCAGATCTCCATCAGTCAGCCGGCCGATGGACTTCTGGCCGATCAACGGCTGAATCTTGTTCCGCCAGCGGCCATCCATTGGGCGGCAGTTGCTGAGACTGGTGGTGGCCCGCTTGGACGCCAAAAACTGAGGATAGAGCACGTCCACCTTGGTGGATGTGCTGATAACCGAGTGCTCCAGCCACTCATCGGCTTTCCGGTTGGCCTCCCTCTGGCCGGTACGGCCGGGCTTTGCGCTGGTGAAGGTTTTGCGCACACCGTCCTTCTGCACATTGATCTGCCATCGCTGGCGGCTTTCGACCCAGACGGCCGTATTGGTGCGAATTGACATAAAAATACCTCCCTGTAGGTGCACTTTGACAAGCCTACCCAGGAGGTGGTATAATCTCGTTGTCCGGACGGATTATTCACCCTTGTGAGTAAGCCTGTTCATGATCCCCCACCGGTTGGCGCCGGTGGGGGATTTTTTATTATTTCGTCATTGTTCCGGTTAGTAAATCAAACCCATGCTCCAAAGCCGCTTGTTGTATACGCTGGAAATTCCGAGAGTTTGAATTCCTCATTCTTCTGTAGGCACCATATCCTTTCGGACATATTTCCGGCATATACTCCCAAAGCCAATCATATGCAGTACGATCAATTCTGTCCTTTTCTGCGTCCGCAATCTGTTTTTCGTATAGTTCCTTTTCTTCAGCGGAGCGATCATCCACAAAAGGGCGATTGGAATACTTAATAAGCGAAGCGCCTCTCAATTCTTTTCCAGACGGCATAGATAGAGATTGACAATCAAAAAGGAAAGGGAAAGCCATGAGCCCGCAATGATCTGGGTTTTGCTTTAAAAAATCTGGGTAGCGTGGAAATCTTGGATCTTTTCCGTAATAAGAATAAACGCGGCATCTGAATTTTGCGCATTCGCTACAGCAGCAACCAAGGTAACCGATAGATACCAAATCGTTTTTTTGATTTTTGGGCGGGATTGCTTTTTTTTCGCATTCATCTATTAAATCCAGAGATACTCCCTTTTCGTTAAACATTGTGTCTAATTTGGCTTTTTCTTCTCTGGCTTCATCAAATCTTCTTGCGAGCTTCAAGTAATCCACTAAGCGGTAGTAATCTTTCGCGCTATAAACCGTGTGGGAGTATTGTTTCAATTCGTTTGATTTTCGCAAACACTCGATTGCCAGGTCGAGGTTTCCCTCGCTTTTATACTGGGTTGCTTTTCTTTGCAAAACATATTCAATCTGGTCAGTCGAAAAAAATAGCGATTTTGCAACAGCTGTTTTCGGAATAGCTCTAATACCTTCTACAGTGGTTAAGTCGAATTTCTCGGTGGGGGAAGTGCGAAGGGAAGAAGCGAGAGCCGACTTGACGATTGACAGAAGTTTCATTACGGTACACCTCGACTATTGTTATTTAACCATAGAGACAAAAAATACCGCCTTGCCTAATATCCGCATATCATTGATGGATTCGCCGGCATAGATCATCGGGGCATATTTGGGGTTGGCAGGTTGGAGAACAACCTGCCCAGGGTACTTATACACTCGCTTAAGCGTGGCCTCGTCGCCGATCAGCACGGCAGCAATCTCGCCGTTTTCTACGTCGGGCTGTTTGCGGATATATACGATATCCCCGTCCAGAATGCG
>NZ_NFKA01000044.1 GCF_002160145.1 Gemmiger sp. An194
ATGTTGGAGGGGAGGTGGAGGGTATTGTCCTTCTCTGCCGAAGCGGCGTTCCGGTCCATCGGTACGTCATAGCCCATCAGCCATGCTTCGCTTACGTCTAAGGTTTGAGACATGAGATAAATCCTATCCTGCT
This sequence comes from Gemmiger sp. An194, assembly GCF_002160145.1. GTDB lineage: Bacteria > Bacillota > Clostridia > Oscillospirales > Ruminococcaceae > Allofournierella. The sequence goes on from NZ_NFKA01000044.1 coordinate 134, forward strand.
TTGGTTTGGCGTATCCGCTCAGGTATTGAGAGATTGATGATTTAGGGATTCCAGTTGCTTGACATAGTTCTATTTGGGATATTCCACGCGCCGACAAGGCGGCTTTCAGACGATTTTTTATTTCATCCACAAAATTCACCTCAACTTTGACCGGTTTAATTGTATCATAGGTGGTCTTCAATTTCAACATGAAAGTTTAAGAAAATTAAATTTTTGTGTTGACAATGTAGTTTAAAAGTGTTAAACTGTTCGTGTCGAAGGGAGGTGATTGAGTGGCATTCGACTATAGCAAGCTCAGAGGGAAGATTATTGAAAAGTATGGTTCGCAAAACGTTTTTGCGTCTAAATACGGCGTTTCAGTAAACTCCCTTTCAAGAAAAATGAACAATAAAACGAGATTTACTTCCGATGATATTGTTCGCATTTCTGAACTGTTGGAAATTCCCAAAGAGCGTGTTGGGGAATATTTTTTTACCCCAAAAGTTTAAAAATATTAAACCATCGAAAGGAGAACCACATGAACAACTTACAGATTTTTGTGTACAGCGGCGAGCAGCTGCGCACCGTCCAGCGGGATGACGGCCTGTGGTGGGTGCTGCGGGATGTTTGCCGGGTGCTGAATATCGGGAATGTAACCGACACCAAAAAGCGGCTCGACCCGGATGAGGTCGATTTGACCGACCTCATCGATTCGATGGGGCGTGTCCAGGCAACCACCATCATCAACGAACCCGGTCTTTACTCCGTCATCCTTCGGTCGGACAAGCCGGAGGCGAAACAGTTCAAGCGCTGGGTGACCCACGATGTGCTGCCCAGCATCCGTAAGACCGGAGCTTATGGCGTGCCGCCGGAACGATTGGCCAAGCTGGATGAATATCAGGCAAAGCTGGATCGGAACCGCAAGCTGCTGGCGGATATTGAACGCATCACCGCTCAGGCCGGCAGGCAAGCGCACGAAGCCCGGAAATGCTATGACGAGTGGCGCAAGACGCGGGAAGGGATTCGCGACAATGTGCGCTTCTGGGAAGAGTGCATTGCCCAGGAGATCAGGCAGCTGAGCGAAGGGGCAGTCAAATAAAAAGCCCGCACAAGGCGGGCGGAAAGGAGCATTTATGAAAATCAAAACCTTTAAAGAGTGGGCCGCGGCGGTAGAAAGGGAATACGTCAAGTTTTCCACCATGCACGATTACCTGAATGTTGGCGGAGTGGCCCGCCTCAATACGTTCCGGGTGCTCAGTGATGCATCGTGCTTTGCCTCGACCGCCAGCGAGATGCTGGAACTGATCGAAGCCTATGAAGGGCTTTCCGAAGCCCCCAA
>NZ_NFKA01000045.1 GCF_002160145.1 Gemmiger sp. An194
GAACGAAAAGAGTTGAACCCCACGGTCACCAAGCTGGTGATCGAAGCGCCGCTGGTGGCAAAGAAGGCTCAGCCGGGCCAGTTCATCATCGTGCGTGCGAAGGAGGATTCCGAGCGAATCCCCCTGACCGTAGCGGACTATGACCGCGAAGCCGGCACCGTGACCATCATCTTCCAGATCGTGGGCGGCTCCACCATGGAGCTGAACGAGCTGCGTGAGGGCGAGAGCGTGCACGACTTCGTGGGCCCTCTGGGCGTTGCCAGCCATCTGGACGGCCTGAAGAAGGTTGCCGTTGTGGGCGGCGGCGTGGGCTGCGCCATTGCCTACCCCATCGCCAAGAAGCTGCACGAAATGGGCTGCGAGGTACACAGCATCGTGGGCTTCCGCAACAAGGATCTGGTCATCCTGGAGGATGAATTCAAGGCCTGCAGCGACAAGCTGGTCATGATGACCGATGACGGCAGCCACGGCCAGAAGGGCGTGGTCACCGCTCCCCTGGAAGAGCTGATCAAGAGCGGCGAGAACTACGACGAGGTCATCGCCATCGGACCTCTGGTCATGATGAAGTTCGTCTGCCTGACCACCAAGAAGTACGACGTGAAGACCGTTGTGTCCATGAACCCCATCATGATCGACGGCACCGGCATGTGCGGCGGCTGCCGCCTGACTGTGGGCGGCGAGACCAAGTTCGCCTGCGTGGACGGCCCCGACTTCGACGGCCATCTGGTGGACTTTGACGAGGCCATGCAGCGCGGCAACATGTACAAGGAATTCGAGACTCACGCTCGTGAGGAGCACTGCAACCTGTTCAAGAAGGACGTGCAGTAATTCCGCGTACAGCGCAACACTTTTCGTAAGACTATTGAAAAACAATTGGGAGGAACCCGAAAATGGCATTGCATAATATGGACCCGAAGCGTTGCCCCATGCCCAACCAGGACCCCAACGTTCGGAACAAAAACTTCAAGGAGGTAGCTCTGGGCTATACCCCTGAGATGGCGGTCAACGAGGCCAAGCGCTGCCTGGGCTGCAAGAACAAGCCCTGCCAGACCGGCTGCCCGGTTGGCATTGACATTCCCAGCTTCATCGCCAAGGTGGCGGAAGAGGATTTTGAGGGCGCCTATCAGGTGCTGAGCGCCTCCAGCGCGCTGCCCGCTGTTTGCGGCCGCGTCTGCCCTCAGGAGACCCAGTGCGAAGGCAAGTGTGTTCGCGGCATCAAGGGCGAGAGCGTGGGCAT
>NZ_NFKA01000046.1 GCF_002160145.1 Gemmiger sp. An194
AAAGAAGAAGGGGTTGTTTTGACGACGATGACCACAATCCTAAAGTCGTACGAGGAAGCGTATGGCACTGCCACACCAGTAGTTAAACGGATGCTGGGAGACTATGTGGATGATCTGGGTGCTGATTTCGTGAGCAAAGTCATCGAGGTTACGGCTCAGGCTGGAGGCAGGACCTGGCCGTATCTGGAAAAATCCCTTTCGGAGTGCAAGCGAAAGGGAATGAGCTTATCGGTCTATGAAGCAGAGCAGATCCGCCGCAAGGGCGGCTGCAACGCGAGAGTGGACAGGCCTACGCCCAGCGGAACTGATTGGATGATTGGTAAACACGTTCCGCTAAGCGAGAGACGTATGAAGCGGGAGGATTGATCTCCGTGTTCTATAACGTAGAACACTATCCGGACCCCACCGTTTGGGCTGCTGAACGATCAATTAAAAGAAAAGCCCGGGCTGCACTTGCGGCCCGGGCAAAATCGAAAGGAATGAAGAGGTTGAATAATCGGATTTTTGCAATTGACCCGGGCACCACTCACAGCGGGTTTGTGATTGTGGAGCACGATGGGGATGAGATTGTCCGGGTGATTCACAAAGGGAAAATTCAGAACGAAGCTTTGCTCCGTGAGCTACCCTATCATGTGGGTGTGAATGAAATTGCCGTAGAAATGGTGGCCAGTTACGGGATGGCTGTTGGCCGGGAGGTGTTTGAAACCTGTGTATGGATCGGGCGCTTTCTCCAGGCCGGCGGAATTCTTCCCGATAACACCGAAAAACACCTTGTTTACCGGATTGATGAAAAGAGTAATCTGTGCCACTCGGCAAAAGCAAACGATTCCAATATTATTCAGGCGCTGGTGGACAGATACGCTACAGGGCAGCCCAACAGGGGCAAAGGAACCAAAAAGAATCCCGGGTTCTTCTACGGGTTCAGTGCCGATGCATGGCAGGCTATGGCGGTTGCGGTGACTTATTTTGACACGCGAGTTAAGTCGGAAAAGGTTGGTGAAAGTCAGTGAATCCATTACAGAGGGCATCGGCCATCAAGCGGCTGCTGAAGAAGTTCACGGAGGTGCGGTGATGAATATTGTATGCGCTGCTGTAAATGCGGAGCAGCTGTATCAGATCGCAGAAACATGCGAATCTCCTTTT
>NZ_NFKA01000047.1 GCF_002160145.1 Gemmiger sp. An194
TACATTGACGAACTGGCCGCTCTTGTTACATATCTGGACAAGAAAAACGCTGATCTATTCCGTTCCCGGTTGAGCACAATCTATATGCTGTCCCGTGCCCAAAATATGTACACCCTTTCTGGTGTGCAGCGTGCGGATGCCAGCACATGGACAGCCGGTGCCCGTGACAATCTCGGTCTTATCATGCTGCTGGGGGAACTTTCCAAAGAAACCTGCGACATGTTCTCACTGGACAAAAGCAAACTGGGGGCCTGCCCTTATCCCGGCATGGGCCATGTGCTGGTGAACGGTTCGCCAGATTCGCTCATGCGGGTTCACACTCTACCCATTCAGGATATGAATAAGATGGAGCGGGCCATTCAAGAGGCTCTGAACTGATCCGTCATCACTGGGGGCTTGCTGGCCGGTGGCGAAGCCAAAAGGCCGGCAAAAGCCCCCGGTGCCTGGGTGCGAAGCGCCCAGGGTCGCCAAGGCTAGTATTACCCTTGGTGACTTATGTAGCAGTAGCAAAACTACTGCTAGTTCCCATTTAACCAGCAACAACCAAACAACCCAGAACCACCCACAAGGGGGACTTTAAACACGTATGGCAAATAACAATAATCAACAGGGGCGAAAGTGGCAGTTGACCATCAACAACCCGGATCAATATAGCATGACCCCCGAAATCATTAAGCAGAAAGTGTTTACCTTCAATTCACTTCTTTATTTCTGCTTCGCTTATGAGATCGGGCTGGAAACAAAAACGAAACATGTTCACATCTATTTGGCTTCCGATGTTCCGATTCGTTTTAGCACCCTGAAAAAGCGTTTCCCTTCTGCTCATATTGAGCGCACTATTGGCACATCCCA
>NZ_NFKA01000048.1 GCF_002160145.1 Gemmiger sp. An194
TGCGGCCGCGTCTGCCCTCAGGAGACCCAGTGCGAAGGCAAGTGTGTTCGCGGCATCAAGGGCGAGAGCGTGGGCATCGGCCGTCTGGAGCGCTTCGTTGCCGACTGGCACCGTGAGCACAACACCACGGCCCCCACCGTTCCTGAATCCAACGGCCATAAGGTAGCCATCATCGGCGCCGGCCCCAGCGGCCTGACCGCCGCCGGCGATCTGGCCAAGATGGGCTACAAGGTCACCGTGTACGAGGCTCTGCATCTGGCGGGCGGCGTGCTGGTGTACGGCATCCCCGAGTTCCGTCTGCCCAAGGCCATCGTGCAGAAGGAGATCGAGGGTCTGCAGGCCATGGGCGTGGACATCGAGACCAACATGGTCATCGGTAAGGTGCTGACCATCGACGAGCTGATGGGCGACTACGGCTACGAGGCCGTGTACGTGGCTTCCGGTGCAGGTCTGCCCCGCTTCATGGGCATCCCCGGCGAGAGCTTGAAGGGTGTTTACTCCGCCAACGAGTACCTGACCCGCGTAAACCTGATGAAGGCTTACCAGGAGGGCAGCAAGACCCCCATCAAGAAGAGCAAGAACGTGGCCGTTGTAGGCGGCGGCAACGTGGCCATGGACGCTGCCCGCAGCGCCAAGCGCCTGGGCGCTGAGAACGTTTACATCGTATACCGCCGCGGCATGGAAGAGCTGCCCGCCCGTAAGGAAGAGGTGGAGCATGCCGAGGAAGAGGGCATCATCTTCAA
>NZ_NFKA01000049.1 GCF_002160145.1 Gemmiger sp. An194
TGCGGCCGCGTCTGCCCTCAGGAGACCCAGTGCGAAGGCAAGTGTGTTCGCGGCATCAAGGGCGAGAGCGTGGGCATTGGCCGTCTGGAGCGCTTCGTTGCCGACTGGCACCGTGAGCACAACACCACCGCTCCCACCGTTCCCGAATCCAACGGCCATAAGGTGGCCATCATCGGTGCAGGCCCCAGCGGCCTGACCGCTGCCGGCGACCTGGCCAAGCTGGGCTATAAGGTCACCGTGTACGAAGCCCTGCATCTGGCAGGCGGCGTGCTGGTGTACGGCATCCCCGAGTTCCGTCTGCCCAAGGCTATCGTGCAGAAGGAGATCGAGGGCCTGCAGGCCATGGGCGTGGACATCGAGACCAACATGGTCATCGGTAAGGTGCTGACCATCGACGAGCTGATGGGCGACTACGGCTACGAGGCTGTGTATGTGGCTTCCGGCGCAGGTCTGCCCCGCTTTATGGGCATCCCCGGCGAGAGCCTGAAGGGTGTTTACTCCGCCAACGAGTACCTGACCCGCGTGAACCTGATGAAGGCTTACCAGGAGGGCAGCAAGACCCCCATCAAGAAGAGCAAGAATGTGGCCGTTGTAGGCGGCGGCAACGTGGCCATGGACGCTGCCCGCAGCGCCAAGCGCCTGGGCGCCGAGAACGTTTACATCGTGTACCGCCGCGGCATGGAAGAGCTGCCCGCCCGTAAGGAAGAGGTGGAGCATGCCGAGGAAGAGGGCATCATCTTCAA
>NZ_NFKA01000005.1 GCF_002160145.1 Gemmiger sp. An194
CGAAGTGACTTGGCGCTGCTCTACGACTATGTGAAAGACGGTCTTTCCAACTATGAGATTCTGGAACGCTGCCCCATGTTTATGACCCGACTAACTGATATAGACCGTGCTCGTGCAACAATTCGCAGAGAACAATATAAGAACACCTTCCGCCATCTTCAAGTCATTTATATATCAGGAGCCACCGGCACAGGAAAAACAAGAACTGTCATGGAAGAAAACGGATATGAAGCTGTGTATCGTGTGACTGATTATGAACACCCCTTCGATTCCTATGCTGGTCAAGAGGTTCTGGTGCTGGACGAGTTCCGAAGTCAATTAAAGATTTCTGAAATGCTCAATATTTTGGACGGTTATCCGATTGATTTGCGATGCCGCTATGCAAACAAGGTGGCCTGTTTTACTACCGTTTATATTATAAGCAACATTCCATTATATGAGCAATACCCCAATGTGCAGACGAGTGACAAAGAAACCTGGAACGCTTTGTTGCGCAGAATCCACACCGTCAAGGATTATCATAAGGATGGCAGCGTCCATGAATATACAATAGAAGAATACCTGCATGGCTTTATAACCCTTGATCCTGCCCGTTATCCTCTCCCATTCAAGAACCAATATAATAGGGAACCCCGTCTCATTTCATCTGAACAAACCGATTTAGCCCAGGCATTTTAAGGAGTGTTTTATATATGTTTGAAAGCTATCCTGAGATTCTGACCACCAAAGATTTGCAGCAGATTTTTCCCAAAAACAAAGGGGCCATTTATGACCTACTCAAAACCGGGCAAATTCAAAGCTTCAAGATCGGGAGAGAGTATATGATTCCAAAGTCCAACCTAACGGACTTTATTAACCAGCAGATGAAAAAGTAATAGCATGTTCATTATAGGGGTGTTATACTTTATCTGTACCCGGTTCTTCTGCAAGCAGACCTGCCGCAGTAATTGGAAAGGATGCTGTATATGACAGGCAGATTGCAGAAGAAAAACGATTATTATTATGTGGTACTTCAACTGAGAGACACGGACGGAAACCGCAAACAAAAATGGATTGCCACAGGATTGCCGGTAAAAGGAAACAAGGCAAGGGCCACCGAAGAGATGCGAAAGATTCTAAACGAGTATGAGAGGGCCAATCTTTTATTTAGCCCAAACGAACCGTTTGTTGATGTTCTAGAGCAGTGGCTGGAGCACGCCAAACTTCATTTGGAGATTAACACCTATTCCAATTATGAGATTATTTTCCGTGCTCACCTTCAACCCTATTTCCTGGAACACCCCATAGAGCTGAGAAAGATTCAGACCGCCCATATTCAGGCATATTGTAATTATAAGCTGAAAACCCTCAGCCCTGTTACCGTCAAAAAGCATTTAAGCAATATTTCCTGTGCTTTAGAAGAGGCCCGAAAGAATCACATTATACCCTATAACCCCGCCCATGATGTGATCCTTCGGGGGAGCAAGAAGTTTATTCCGAACTTCTACGATGAAAAGCAGATTGCCCAGCTCTTCCAGGCAGCACGGAAAAGCAAAATTGAAACTGAGATTATTTTAGCCTGCACCTATGGCCTGAGAAGAAGCGAGGTTGCCGGGCTTACATGGTCACAGGTCGATTTTGAAAAGGAAACTATACTCATTTCCAAAACTGCCGTTATCAGCAAAGGCGGCACCGTCTACAAAGAGCGCACCAAAACAAAGAAAAGCTGCCGTGTGCTTCCTATGAGTTCAGAGATTAAGCAATACTTGCAGAACCTCTATAATAGGCAGCAACAGCAGCAGCAAAGTTTAGGCGCTCATTATCACCCATCCGACTTTGTATGCCGACAGGCAGATGGAAGAGTTTTCTCCGTTGAAGCAATCAGCAGCAACTTCAAGAAACTTTTAGCAGACAACGATCTTCCCCCGATTCGGTTTCACGATCTTCGACACTCAGCAGCCACAAAACTTCTAGCAGATGGCTATAATATGAAGTGCGTTTCTGAGTTCCTGGGGCACTGTGATATTCACACAACCATGAACATCTACGCACATGTGAGCAATCAAACCAAGAAAGAAATGGCTGGCAGCATGGGGGGATTATTAAACAGTCTGAATGATCCACCGCCTCAAACACCGGTAGAAGCACCGGTAGAAAAGATTATCTACTTCCCAGCTTCCCGCGCAATATAAGGAATCAGGGTAGAAGATGGTAGAAAAGCGGTAGAAAAAACCTTCACATCAGGGGAATTCCATAATAGGAATATATAGCAAAACCCCTGTAAACCATTGAGTTTACAGGGGTTTTAACTGGTGCGGATGAAGGGACTTGAACCCCCACGGTATCGCTACCACTAGAACCTGAATCTAGCGCGTCTGCCAATTCCGCCACATCCGCATATTCTCTCTCGCTTCGGCCGTTCACCTCAGCGACGTGTTTTATTATAGCACGGATTCAGAGAATGTCAACACCTGTTTTCAAATTTTTTGAAAATATTTTTCCCGGCGGTTTTGCTACCTTTGGAATTGACATTCCCTTTGCGGATGCGTATAATATATAAAATGTTAGGACAAAGGCGTCCATCCCAAGGCGGTAGTATCCGCTTTCACGGGATGGGCGCCTTTTCTTTCTATTATTGCGTTATGAAAGACACCATCTTCAAGGGGGATATTGGGATTATGGCAAGCAAGCATATTTTTGTGACCGGTGGCGTGGTTTCCGGCCTGGGCAAGGGCATCAGCGCGGCCAGCCTGGGACGGCTGCTCAAGCAGCGCGGCCTGAAGGTGGCTGCCCAGAAGCTGGACCCTTATGTGAACGTGGACCCGGGCACCATGAGCCCTTACCAGCACGGTGAGGTATTCGTGACCGAGGACGGTGTGGAGACCGACCTGGACCTGGGCCACTACGAGCGCTTCATCGACGAGGATCTGAACAAGCTCTCCAACCTGACCAGCGGCCGGGTCTACTGGAACGTACTGCACAAGGAGCGGGCTGGTGAATATCTGGGCCACACGGTGCAGATCATTCCTCACGTAACCAACGAGATCAAGGAATTTGTTTACGGCCTGGGCGAATACACCAAGGCAGATGTGGTCATCACCGAGATCGGCGGTACCATCGGCGATATTGAGAGCCAGCCGTTTCTGGAGGCCATCCGGCAGATCAGCCGGGAGGTCGGCCGGGAAAACTGCCTGTTCCTGCACGTGGTGCTGGTTCCCTATCTGAAATGCTCCGGCGAGCACAAAACCAAACCCGCCCAGCATTCGGTGCATGAGCTGCAGAGTATGGGCATCATGCCAGATGTGATCATCGCCCGCTGTGACGAGCCTCTGGAGGACGGCATTTTGCAGAAGATCGCCGCCTTCTGCAACGTGGAGCAGGACTGTGTGATCGAAAACCGCACCCTGCCCAGCCTGTACGATGTGCCGCTGATGCTGCACGGCGCACGGCTGGACGAGCTGGTCTGCCGCCGGTTCGGCTTTGCCGCGCCGGAGCCGGATCTGACCGAGTGGCGGCAGATGTGCACCCGCATCAACGGGCTGAACCGTTCGGTGACCATTGCCATGGTGGGCAAGTATGTGGAGCTGCACGACGCTTATCTCTCGGTTGTGGAGGCGCTGCGCCACGGCGGCTATGAGAACAGCGCGGCAGTAAGCATCCGCTGGGTGGATGCGGAGCAGCTGAGCGAAGCAAATCTGAACGAGCAGCTGGCCGGCGTGGACGGCATTCTGGTGCCCGGCGGCTTCGGCCAGCGCGGCATCGAGGGTATGATTCTGGCGGCGCGCTACGCCCGGGAGCACTCCCTGCCCTATCTGGGCATCTGCCTGGGCATGCAGATCGCCGTAATCGAAGCAGCCCGGAATATGGCCGGTCTGACCCGGGCCAACAGCCGGGAATTCACCCCGGAGAACGACCAGTGCGTGATCGACCTGATGCCGGATCAGACCGGCGAGCTGCCCAAGGGCGGCACCATGCGTCTGGGTGCGTATCCCTGCGCGCTGGCAGTGGGCAGCCGGATGCGTGATATTTACAGCGGCGCTGAACTGATTCATGAGCGCCACCGCCATCGCTACGAAGTAAGCAACGCTTTCCGCCCGGTGCTGGAAGAGGCGGGCGTACGCTTCACCGGTACCTCGCCGGATGGCCGTCTGGTGGAGGCCATGGAGCTGCCGGAGCATCCCTTCTTTGTGGCGGTGCAGTATCATCCGGAGTTCAAGAGTCGCCCCAACCACGCTCATCCCCTGTTCCGTGAGCTGATCCGCGCCTGCCTGAAGGGCTGAGCACTTTCTCACCATTTCAACAAAAGCGTGCCTTCCGTCCGCATTGTGCAGATGGAAGGCGCGCTTTCCTTTTACAGGCCAACCCAGCAGACCGAAGCGAGCAACTTTTGCTCGACGAAAAAACACCCCGTTCGCAGCATCGTATTTTCTACGATTCCGCAAACAGGGTGTTTTGTTTTATCTCATGGTCACATGGGTGCGTAAAGGGCTTTGTACTGGTTTTCCGGATTGGGCTCCAGCACCCAGAAGGGGCTATTCAGCAAAGAGTCCAGATCTTCATCAAAGGCGGTGCAGAACTGCTCCAGCAGGGGCCGGATGGCCTCCTTGTCTGCCTGCTGTGCCCGACGGCAGAGGATCTTTTCGGTCAGATCCCGGGGCGGTATCGCACTTCTCAGATAGATCCGGCCGCCGTACATGCCGCGGCCACAGAAGCCGCCCACCACCGGCTGGCCCTCCGGTGCTCCCAGGCCCAACACCACGATCACACCACCTGCTTGGTACTCGCCCAGGAAGCTGCCCGCCGTGCCGCCGATCACGATGTTGGCGCAGGAGTCGCCGAAGGCCTTCATATGAACGCCCGCCCGGTAGCCCACATCGCCCCGGATCATCAGCGCACCGCCTCGCATGGCATAGCCCGCAGCATCACCCGCACGGCCTTCTACCCAGATAGTGCCCGCATTCATGGTATCGCCCACCGCGTCCTGAGCATTGCCGTGGACCCGGATGCTGCCGCCGTCCAGATAAGCACCCAGCGCATTGCCCGGTGTCCCCCAGATTTCCAGCTCACGGCCCTGCATGCCGCTGGCAATATACCGCTGGCCGCAGCAGTTGTGAATCTGAACATGGGAATCAGTACAGGAGCGCAGGCAGCGGCCCAGCTCCTCGTATTCCATTCCCGTGGCATCGATTTTCATTTATGTTTCTCCCCTCTCTCATTCCCCGGCGTGCTTCACGCCCAGGATATCCAGCTCCTTCTGGGTAAGCCCAATTCCACGCAGCGCCAACCGGTTGCCGCACAGCGCCTCGATGGAGTTGATGCCCATGCCGCCCATCATCTCGCGGATTTCACGGGTCCAGGCGTTCACCAGGTTTACCAGACGCCGTGCGCCCTCGTCCGGGTCCAGACGGGCAGCCAGGTCCGGGCGCTGGGTTGCAATGCCCCAGTTGCACAGGCCGGTATGGCAGGAGGCGCACAGATGGCAGCCCAGCGCGCACAGGGCAGCTGTGCCGATGGACACCGCGTCCGCACCAAGGGCAATGGCCTTGACCACATCTGCCGAGTTGCGGATGGAGCCGGAGGCAATGACGGAAATACGGCGGCGGATCTGCTCCTGGCGCAGCCGCTCGTCCACCGCAGCCAGGGCCAGCTCGATGGGAATGCCCACATTGTCCCGGATACGGGCAGGAGCTGCACCCGTACCGCCCCGGAAGCCGTCGATGGCAATGGCGTCCGCGCCGCTGCGGGCGATGCCCGAGGCGATGGCCGCGATGTTGTGCACCGCCGCCACCTTCACGATCACCGGCTTGGTGTAGCCGGTGGCTTCCTTCAGCGAGGCCACCAGCTGGCGCAGGTCCTCAATGGAATAAATATCATGATGGGGCGCGGGACTGATGGCATCCATGCCTTCGGGCACCATGCGGGTGCGGGCCACATCGCCCACGATTTTGGCGCCGGTCAGATGTCCGCCGATGCCGGGCTTTGCGCCCTGACCAATCTTGATCTCGATGGCCGCGCCCGCCATCAGGTATTCCCGGTGCACGCCGAACCGGCCGGAAGCAACCTGCACGATGGTATTGGCTCCATATGGATACAGATCCCGATGCAGGCCGCCCTCACCGGTATTGTAATAGGTGCCCAGCGCTTGGGCCGCCCGGCTGAGGGCCGCATGCACATTGTAGCTGATTGCTCCGTAGCTCATGGCCGCAAACAGGATGGGGGTCTTCAATTCCAGATGCGGCGGCAGGGTGGTATCCAACTTGCCGTCCGGCCCACGGTGGACCTTATCTGGGCGACGGCCCAGATAGACCTCGGTTTCCATGGGTTCCCGCAGGGGGTCGATGGGCGGATTGGTCACCTGAGAGGCGTTCAAAAGCAGTTTATCCCAATAGCAGGGCACCTCCTCCTGCCCGCTGCCCATGCTGGACAGCAGCACACCGCCGGTGGCCGCCTGGCGGTAGATTTCCTGCCGGGAGTCCTGGCTCCAACCCGCATGGGGCCGGAAGGTATTTTCCGCCGGGCGGATTGCCAGCGCCCCGGTGGGGCAGCAGGCCACACAGCGCTGGCAATCCACGCACAGGGTGGCATTTGCCTGCATCCGGCCTGTTTTTTCGTCCTTTTTATGCACACCAAAGGCGCATTGCTGCTCGCAGATGCGGCAGTTCACGCACAGCTCCCGATCCCGCAGAACCGCAAAGCGGGGCGTATCCCATTGTATCTTCATTATTTCCGTTCCTCCTCCTTCAGCCGCACGATCACCGGTTCGCCGCCATTTGGCGCCCAGATACGGTCCAGCTCCGGTTCAACCGCCCGGATGGCGGCCTCTTCACTGGCAAAGTATACCCGGTCGCCCCGCTCGGCCACCACCAGACTGCGCAGCTTGAGCCGGTCATTCAGGGCCATCATGCCGCCCTCGAAGCCCACCAGAATAGAGAACGGGCCGGTGATCAGCAGATCACTGTACATCTGGCGCAGGAAACGGCGCTGCTTCTGCTCCGGCTGAGGCATGGCAGCCAGCTCACTCCAGAAGGGAGCCGCCACCACCTGGGCAGCCTCCTCCAATGTGAGGCCCTGATGGCGCAGCAGATAATCTAATGTATAGGTAATGACCTCGGTGTCGGTGAGCAAATTGCAGCGATAGCCGTACATCTCCACCGCACGACGGTTTGCATCGTAGGAAGAAATCTCACCATTGTGGACCACCGACAGATCCAGCAGTGCAAAGGGGTGCGCACCGCCCCACCAGCCCGGTGTATTGGTGGGATACCGGCCATGAGCGGTCCAGGAATAGCCCTCATATTCCTCCAGGCGGTAGAAATCCGCCACATCCTCCGGGTAGCCCACTGCCTTGAACACGCCCATATTCTTGCCGCAGGAAAACACATAGCAGCTCTTGAGCTGGTCGTTGATGCGAATCACACAGCGGGCGACATATTCCTTTTCGTCCAGATGGCTGTCCGCCAGCTTGTGGGGCAGCGGCTGCACAAAATATCGCCAGATCAGCGGCGCATCCTTGATCTTGGGGGTGGGCCGGGTGGGAATTTTAGAAAGATTGATCACATCGAAATGGCGATCCAGAAACCGTTCGCACTCCTCCCGGGCGGTCATATCATCATAAAACACATGCAGTGCATAATGATTTTTGTATTGCGGGTAGATGCCGTAACCGGCAAAACCGCCGCCCAACCCGTTGCTGCGCTCGTGCATCACCGCGATGGACCGGCGGATCACCTCACCGCTGATGGGCTGACCGTCCCTGGCAAATACTCCGCTGATGGCACATCCGGACGGGATGCGCACCTGGCCTTCCTTTAACATGGTCCTCCTCCTTTTTCACCGCGCACCGCGCGGAAAACAAAAAGGCGCCCGCACCGGTGCCTTTGCATCGATGCGAACGCCTTTGTTCGTATGCGTTATCATAGCACCGCATTAAAGCAAAAGTCAAGTGTTTTTTTACTCTTTTAACACTTTCCCGCAGTTCCGACAAAGCACTCTGGGCAAATGCGTGCAACTTTTGTGCAAAGACAAAAAATTGCTTTTTGCAGTCGCTTGCCCCCTTGACGCGGCGCCGTTTGGGGGCTATAATGCAGCTATTGGCACAGCAAAGGCGCTGCGATCCCCCACGGATTTGCGGCGCCTTTGTCCTTTTTTATTCCCGGCATTCAAGGAGGAATTGTCCATGAGCCACACCCTTTCGCAGCTTATGCAGTTCATAGAAGAAAACGACATCAAGTTCATTCGCCTGGCCTTCTGCGATATGTTCGGCGTACAGAAGAACATTGCCATTATGGCCAGCCAGCTGCCTCACGCGGTGGAAAGCGGCATCTCCTTTGACGCTTCCGCCATTGCGGGCTTTGCCAACGTTGCGGAGTCGGACCTGTTCCTCGCTCCGGATCTGGACACCTTCGCCATTCTTCCCTGGCGGCCCAGTGAGGGCTGCGTGGGCCGGTTCTTCTGCAACATCAAATATCCGGACGGCCGCCCCTTCGAGGGCGACGGGCGGCATTTGCTGCAGACCATGGAGCAAAAGGCGGCACAAGCCGGATACCGGTTTTTGCTGGGTCCGGAATGTGAGTTTTATCTGTTTGAAACCGATGAAAAGGGCCGCCCCACCCTGGAGCCTTTCGACCGGGCGGGCTACTTCGACATCGCTCCCATGGACCGGGGCGAAAACGTTCGGCGGGAAATCTGCCTGACGCTGGAGGAGATGGGCATCCAGCCCGAGCGAAGCCATCACGAACAAGGCCCCGGCCAGAACGAGATCGATTTCCGGTGCGCTTCTCCCCTGCACGCGGCAGATGACCTGATGACCATGCGGGCCGCAGTAAAAGCCATTGCCGCCCAGAACGGCTTGTTCGCCTCCTTCCTGCCAAAACCGTTGCAGGACGAGAGCGGCAGCGGGCTGCACATCAATCTTTCCATCTTCCAGAACGGCGTGAATCTGTTTGAGAATTTCCGCACCGACCCGCACCCCACTGCTGCCGCTTTCCTGGCAGGTATTCTGCGGCGCATTCCCGAGATCACCGTTTTTGCTGACCCGCTGCCCGGCTCCTATGAACGGCTGGGCCGCTGCGAAGCGCCGGGTGTGGTAAGCTGGTCCTGCCAGAACCGTTCTTCTCTGGTGCGTGTGCCTGCTGCCAGCGGACCCGACTGCCGCATGGAACTGCGCAGTCCGGACCCCTCCTGCAATCCCTATTATGTAACCGCATTGCTGCTGGCTGCCGGGTTTGAGGGTGTACAGGAAGGACTAAGCCTGCCCGCCGCTGCGGACTATGACGCATTTGCCCGGCCTGCCGGACTTACCCCGCTGCCCGCCAGCCTGGACGAAGCGCTGGCTCTGGCCCGGGAAAGCGAGTTCTTAAAGCAGGTTCTGCCGGAAAAACTGCTGGTGGATTATCTGGGCCACAAGCAGCGGGAGGCGGATGCTTACGCCGCAGAAAGCAAACCCTATGAATATGAGATCCGCCAGTACTTTGAACGGATCTGACCATTGGTTTCGAAAAGTGAGGTGAACGGGGATGCCGGGTGTTCTGATCGCAAGCGACAAGCAATACCACGAAACGCTGCGGGCATTTTTTGCCGCCGGTCAGCCTGCACAGTGCTGCGCCAACGCCGGGGAAGCCCGACGAGCCATGTGCGGCGGCTCCTTCGAAACCCTGGTGATCAACGCGCCGCTCCCCGATGAATTCGGCCGGGAGCTGGCCGTACAGGCGGCGGATGCCGGTATGGATGCCATTCTCCTCTGCCCCGGACCCCAGGCCGACAAGCTGGCCGCCGGGCTGGAAAAATACGGAGTCTTCGTGCTTGCCAAACCCCTTTCCCGCCAGCAAACCGCTTTTGCGCTGCGGCTGATCCGAACCGGCCGCCAGCGGCTGCAGAAGCTCACCGCGCAAAACCGCCGCCTGACCAAGCGGCTGGACGAAGCCCGGATCATCAGCCAGGCCAAATGTGCGCTGGCGCTTTGCCGGGGGCTGACCGAAGAACAGGCCCACCGTTTAATCGAAAAAGAGGCCATGGACGGCCGCATCTCCAGCCGGGAGGCCGCACTGGAAATCATGCGAAGACTGGAAGACGAAGGCCTTTTATAACTGCTTTTTCCATTTCACAATTGATAATAAATACGCCAAACAGGCAAAGGCGCCTGCATGAATGCTTGAGGAGATTTCTCCCCGGGCTTTGTGCAGGCGCCTTTGCTTTTAAACCATACAAAGTGAGGGACATTTTTATGCAGAAACTTCCCCGGCATATGCCGATTCATTACGAAGACTACGCACCTGATCTCGCACCGGAGCAGCGCAAAGCATTTTACGGTCTGCCCAAAAACGTGCAGTTCTGCCGTGAGTGTGTGATGAGCAACCAGAAGCCCAACAGCTGCTACGAGTTTGAGCACACCATTCATTCCAAAAAGAAGACTATGGTTATCCAGGAGGACGGCGTCTGCGATGCCTGCCACGCCTGCCACAACAAGGAAGGCAAAATTGACTGGGCCGACCGGGAGCGTCAGCTACGAGAGCTGTGCGACAAATACCGCAAAAATGACGGCAGCTACGACTGCCTGGTACCAGGCAGCGGCGGCAAGGACAGCTTTTACGCCGCCCACCTTCTGAAGTACAAATACGGCATGCATCCGCTCACCGTAACCTGGGCGCCTCACATCTACACCGACTGGGGCTGGAAGAACTTCGAGGCCTGGATTCATGCCGGGTTTGACAACTACCTGTGCACCCCCAACGGCCTGACCCACCGGCTGCTCACCCGCCTGGCCACCGAGAATCTGTTCCATCCCTTCCAGCCCTTCATTCTGGGCCAGAAGCAGCTGGCACCCAAGATGGCCGCGAAGTTTGGCATTCCTCTGGTGTTCTACGGCGAGAATGAGGCCGAGTTCGGCAACCCCATCGCGGATAACGACAGCGCCCTGCGGGACGAACACTTCTTTGCCACCAACGACTTCGATCACATCTATCTGGGCGGCGTTTCGCTGCGCCAGCTGGAGGAGGATTTTGGTGTGGATAAGGCGGACCTGGCCATCTACCTGCCCTGCGAGACCAGTGATCTGGAAAAAAACCACATTCAGGTGCACTACATGGGCTATTACGAAAAATGGCATCCTCAGGGTGCATACTACTACAGCGTGGAGCACGGCGGGTTCATGCCCAGCCCGGAGCGCACCGCCGGTACCTACTCCAAATACAACTCCATCGACGACAAGGTAGATGACTTCTTCTACTACACCACCTACATCAAATACGGCATCGGCCGCTGCACCTACGATGCAGCTCAGGAGATCCGCAACAACGAGATCGACCGGGATGAGGCAGTGCTGCTGTGCAAGAAATACGACGGCGAATTCCCCAGCCGATTCGCCGATGAGTTCTTCCGTTACATCTCCATCGACAAGGAGCACTTCGGCAAAGCAGCCGACTGCTTCGAGCAGCCCACAATGGATCTGGACTACTTTATGCATCTGGCGGACCGGTTCCGCTCGCCCCATCTGTGGCAGTACGAGAACGGCGTCTGGAGCCTGCGGCACACTCCCTTTGAGGGGCCGAGCCTGTGCGGCTTCGGCGCACCGGAAAAAGGCGGTGCCAAATGAGCGCGGCACTTCGGCTCATCGCCCGGCTGGACGTAAAAGACCGGTATCTGGTGAAGGGCATCCAGTATGAGGGCCTGCGCAAGCTGGGCGATCCCCACGACTTTGCGCTGGACTATTACCGGCAGGGCATCGATGAGCTGCTCTATCTGGACACGGTGGCCAGCCTGTACGGCCGCAACAACCTGAGCGGCATTCTGGAGCAGGTCACCCGGGATGTGTTCATCCCCATCACCGCCGGGGGCGGCCTGCGCAGCGTGGAGGATGTAGGCACCGTACTGAAGGCCGGTGCAGACAAGGCGGCCATCAACACCGCCGCCCTGCTCCGTCCCCAGCTGATCAGCGAGGTGGCCCGGGCCTTTGGCAGCCAGTGCATGGTGCTGAGCATTCAGGCCAAGCGCCGGGACCCGCTGAATCCCGCCGCCGGTTGGGAGGCCTATTACGACAACGGCCGGGAGCACTCCGGGCGGGATGTTCTGGAATGGGCCCGCGAAGCCCAGCAGCTGGGCGCGGGTGAAATTCTTCTCACCGGTGTGGACCGGGAAGGCGTACGCCGCGGCCTGGACCAGGAACTGATCCAGGCGGTGTGCAGTGAGGTAACCATCCCGGTGATCGCGGCAGGCGGCGCAAGCAATTCCGGTGATCTGATGCAGGCCGCCCGCCTGGGCGCAGGAGCCGTGGCAATGGGCAGCCTGCTGCATTACAAACAAGCCACAATCCCCCAGCTGAAAAAGGAACTGGCGGGAAACGGTGTGGAGGTGAGACCATGCATCCAATAGTGACCATTGTGGATTACGGGCGCAGTAATCTTTTGAGCGTGCAGCGCGCCCTGGAATACTGCGGCGCGACAGTGGAATACGCCTCCACCCCTGAACAGGTTACCGAGGCCACCGCGTTGGTGCTGCCCGGCGTGGGCGCCTTTGCAGACGGCATGACACTGCTGCGGGAAAGCGGCCTGGCCCGGGCGGTCTGCACCAGAGCAAGGCAGGGCGTTCCTCTGCTGGGTATCTGCCTGGGAATGCAGTTTTTGTTTGATTCCAGCAGCGAAGGCGGGATTACTCCCGGCCTGGGTCTTTTACCGGGCACGGTGCAGGCCATTCCTGCACACTCCACCCAGGGGCAGCCGCTGCGGGTTCCGCACATCGGCTGGGCACCGCTTTATCCCGCCCAGCAGCGGGAGGGCTTTTCGGGCAGCACTCTGGAAGCCATCCCAGCAAAGAGCCAGGTGTACTTTGTACACGGCTACCGGGCGATGCCCGCCCGCCAGGCCGACCGGCTGGCAGATACGCTGTATGGTGGGCACCGCATCTGCGCCGCCGTTCAGCGCGGCAATATTACCGGGGTACAGTTTCACCCGGAAAAAAGCGGCGAGGTGGGACTTGCCATTCTGCGCACGTTCCTGGGCAATTGCCCGGCGTGAAGATAGAGGGTAACTTTTAAGGAGGGAATTTATTATGAAACAGACCTATCGACCTGCTCTGAGCCTTTACGAGACCCAGAGTGCCATCGGCATGATCAAGCAGTGCTTTCCCGCACACCTGACCCGCCAGCTCCGGCTGACCCGGGCCACCGCTCCCCTGTTCGTGGACCCCACCACCGGACTGAACGATGATCTGAACGGCGTGGAGCGTCCGGTCTCCTTTGACATTCCCGCCATTCCCGAACTGGAAAAGGATGCTCAGGTAGTACACAGCCTGGCCAAGTGGAAACGCCAGGCACTGGGCCGCTTCGGCTTCGCACCGGACACCGGTCTGTATGCGGATATGAACGCCATCCGCCGGGACGAGGAGCTGGATGAACTGCACTCGGTGTATGTGGATCAGTGGGACTGGGAAAAGGTCATCACCCGAGAGACCCGTACCGAGGAATACCTGAAGAACACCGTGCGTTCCATCGTGAGCGCCGTCTGCGCCACACTGGAGGAGGTCAAGAAAGCCTATCCTCAGCTGTGCGTAAATCTTTCCGAGCATGTGAGCTTTGTGACCACCCAGCAGCTGGAGGATATGTGGCCCGACCTGACGCCCCGTCAGCGGGAGAACGCTTATGTGGAGCAGCACCCTACCACCTTTATCATACAGATCGGCGCACCTCTGGCCAGCGGCAAGCCCCACGACGGCCGCGCCCCTGATTACGACGACTGGAGCCTGAACGGCGACCTGCTGTTCTGGGACGACGTTCTGGGCTGTGCGCTGGAGGTTTCCAGCATGGGCATCCGGGTGGACGCCGAAGCCATGGAGCGTCAGTGCAAGGCGGCTGGCTGCCCCGAGCGGCTGGAGCTGCCCTTCCACAAGGGCGTGCTGGGCGGCACTCTGCCCCTGACCATGGGCGGCGGCATCGGCCAGAGCCGCCTGTGCATGCTGCTGCTGGGCAAGGCTCACATCGGTGAAGTACAGGCCAGCCTGTGGCCCAAGGCCATGCGGGAGCAGTGCGAGGCTGCCGGAATCCCCCTGCTGTAAGCGTATCCGCACATTTTGATCTGAATTTGAAAAGGAGCTGTGACATATATGAATCATGTACCTGAATTGTTCGGCAGTATGGTATTCAACGACAAAGTCATGAAAGCCCGCCTGCCCAAGGAAGTTTACCGTTCTTTGAAAAACACCATCCAGCGGGGCGCTCCCCTGGACCCCAGTGTGGCCGATGTGGTGGCCGCCTGCATGAAGGACTGGGCCGTAAGCAAGGGCGCGACTCATTTCACCCACTGGTTCCAGCCCATGACCGGCATCACCGCCGAAAAGCACGACAGCTTCATCAATCCCTGCGGCGACGGCAGCGTGATCATGGATTTCTCCGGCAAGGAGCTGGTCAAAGGCGAGCCGGATGCCTCCAGCTTCCCCTCCGGCGGGCTGCGTGCTACCTTCGAGGCCCGCGGCTATACCGCCTGGGACCCCACCAGCTACGCCTTTATCAAGGATGACACCCTGTGCATCCCCACTGCCTTCTGCAGCTACAACGGCCAGGTGCTGGACAAGAAGACTCCCCTGCTGCGCAGCATGGATGCCATCAGCAAGCAGGCGGTTCGTGTGCTGGCTCTGTTCGGCAAGGACGTGCAGCGGGTAAACGCCACCATCGGACCTGAGCAGGAGTATTTCCTGATCAACAAGGAAGATTACGCCCGACGCCCCGATCTGATTCTGACCGGCCGCACCCTGGTTGGCGCTCCCGCCCCCAAGGGCCAGGAGCTGGAGGATCACTACTTCGGTTCCCTGCGGCCCCGGGTCAAGGCCTTCATGGCCGACCTGGATGAGGAGCTGTGGAAACTGGGTATCCTGGCCAAGACCGAACACAACGAGGTGGCCCCCTGCCAGCATGAGATGGCTCCCATCTTCGCCACCGCCAACATCTCCACCGACGCCAACCAGCTGACCATGGAGGTGATGAAGAAGGTTGCCGACCGTCACGGCTTTGCCTGCCTGCTGCACGAAAAGCCCTTTGAGGGTGTGAACGGCAGCGGCAAGCACAACAACTGGTCGCTTTCCACCGACGGGGGCGAAAATCTGCTGGACCCCGGCACCACACCCGCCGAGAACACCCAGTTCCTGCTGTTCCTGACCGCTGTGATCAAAGCGGTGGACGATTATCAGGACCTGCTGCGCATCAGCGTGGCCAGCGCGGGCAACGACCATCGCTTGGGCGCCAACGAAGCACCCCCGGCCATCGTTTCCATGTATGTGGGCGACGAGCTGCAGGCCGTAATTGACTGCCTGGTGGCGGGCAAGCCCTGCCAGCCCAACGCTCCCACCGTGCTGGACACCGGCGCTGTGGTGCTGCCCAATCTGCCCAAGGATACCTCGGACCGCAACCGCACCAGTCCCTTCGCCTTCACCGGCAACAAGTTCGAGTTCCGCATGCCCGGCTCCTCCTTCAACATCGCCTGCACCAACGTGATGCTGAACACCGCTGTGGCGGAATCGCTGCGGCAGTTTGCCGATGTACTGGAGCAGGCCGACGATCTTCCCCGTGCTCTGCTGGAGCTGGTCCGCAGCGAGCTCACCGCTCATCAGCGCATCCTGTTCAACGGCAACGGCTACAGCCAGGAATGGGAGGCTGAGGCCGCGCGCCGCGGGCTTTCCAACTTCCGCACCACCCCTGAGGCGCTGGTTCACTACACCGACTCGAAGAATGTGGAGCTGTTCGCCCGGCATGGCGTCTACACCCGGGATGAGATCCAGTCCCGTCAGGACATCCTGCTGGATGAGTACGCTAAGGCCATCCGCATTGAGGCATTGACCCTGCTGGATCTGGTGCGCTGCCGCATCTTGCCCGCCTGCGTGACCTATGCCACCGGCCTGGCCCAGGGTGTGAGCACCAAAAAGCAGCTGGGCATTGAGGTTCCCCAGGAGGAAACACTGGCCCGCCACATTTCCTCCCTCACCGGTCAGCTCATCCAGGCTGCCGACCAGCTGGAAGGCCATCTGGCCGACCCGATGGCCGAGGATGTTGCCGGTGCTGCAAGCTGGTGTGCCCAGACGCTGATTCCCGCAATGGATGCGGTACGCACCCCGGCTGACCGTCTGGAGCAGCTGGTGGACCGTTCCGTCTGGCCGCTGCCCACCTACAGCGACATGCTGTTCTATGTTTGATTTCTTCTAATTTTTTGTTTTCTCCCCTATAAAAATGCGCAGAGCGCGCGGTTTGCCGTTTCGGCAATGCCGCGCGCTCTGCGCATTTTGTGTTATTGAGTCAAATTGGGATTTTCTAACCCCATGGTCCGGTAAACTGCGTCCAGGTCCAGACTGGCGCGCACCGCATCCGCCAACAGATCATACTGGCTTTGCTGGTAATCCCAGTGGCTCTGGGGCCGGAAGTTTTCCCGGGCAATGCCCTTACGGGCCAGCAGCCAGGCAGCCAGCGCCTCGGTGAGCGAGCCCTCGTCAAACAGGCCATGCAGATAGGTGCCAAACACATTGCCCTGTGCTGCACCTTCCTCCTGACCGTTTTCCAGCAGGCACAGAGGCTGACCCGCCATCCGCTTCGTACGGCCCATGTGGATCTCATAGCCCTGAATCGACGCCCCGGCAAAGGGACCGGCCATCACCTTTGCCGTCGTGCGGATGCGTGCCTTGCTGGGGGTGAATTCCGTCTCGCAGGGCAACAGGCCCATGCCGCGCATCTCGCCCGCCTGCTCTACGCTCTCCGGGTCCCGCAGGGTCTGGCCCAGCATCTGATAGCCGCCGCAGACCCCCAGCACCGGGGTTCCGGTTGCCGCCAGCTTTCGCACCGCCGCCTCCAGGCCGTTCTGCCGCATCCAGCCAAGATCCGCCATGGTGCTCTTGGTACCGGGCAGGATAATCAGATCCGGCGCACCCAGACCGGCGGCCTGCTCCACATAGCGCACACCCAGTGCGGGATGGCTTTCCAGCGGGGAAAAGTCGGTGAAATTGGAGATGTGCGGCAGCCGGATCACCGCCACATCCACCGGCCGGTGAGCCTCGTGGGCGTTCAGCCGGGGAGCCAGACTGTCCTCATCGTCGATGTCCACCCGGGTATAGGGAATCACACCCACCACCGGCAAGCCGGTAAGCTCCTCCAGCTGGGTAAGGCCGGGACGCAGAATGCCCACATCGCCCCGGAATTTATTGATGATAAGGCCCTTAACCCGCTTGCGCTCCTCTTCCTTCAGCAGCGCCACCGTGCCGTACAGCTGGGCAAACACGCCGCCCCGGTCGATATCGCCCGCCAGCAGCACCGGTGCATCCACCAGCTCGGCCAGGCCCATGTTCACGATGTCGTTTTCCCGCAGATTGATCTCCGCCGGGCTGCCCGCGCCCTCAATGACCAGAATGTCATTCTCCTCTGCCAGACTGTTGTAGGCCTTCAGCACATGGGGAACCAGCTGGGTTTTGTTTTTGAAGTAATCCGCCGCCGAGTAATCACCCCAGACCTCGCCGTTCACGATCACCTGACTGCCGGTATCGCTGCTGGGCTTGAGCAGGATGGGATTCATCCGCACATCCGGCTCGCACCCGGCCGCCTGCGCCTGCACCGCCTGGGCGCGGCCCATTTCCAGGCCGTCGGCGGTGATGCAGCTGTTCAGTGCCATGTTCTGGCTTTTGAAGGGGGCTACCCGCCAGCCGTCCTGCGCAAAAATACGGCACAGTGCGGTGCAGAGCAGGCTCTTGCCCGCCCCGCTCATGGTCCCCTGAATCATAATACATTTTGCCTTAGCCATTCTCGCAGCCACACACCTTTCTGAGGGCAGCGATCAGCTGCCGGTTTTCCCGCCGGGTGCGCACCGCCACCCGGTACCAGCCCTTGTCAAGGCCGGGATAATTGGAGCAGTCCCGAATCAGCACGCCCAGCGTTCGCAGCGGGGATGCCAGCTCCGTTTCGCTGTACAAAAGCAGATAATTGGCACTGCCCGGCAGCACCCGCAGGCCAAGAGCGGCCAGCTGACCCGTCAGCCAGGGGCGCTCTGCTTGAATGACCGCCCGCAGCCGGGCCACATACCTGTGCTGGCCCAGGGCCGCAAGCCCCGCCTCCTGCGCCGGGCCGGACACCGCCCAGGGCTGGCCGCAGCGGGCCATGGCCTTCAGCAGGGCTTCGTCCCCGCACAGGCAGTACCCCAAGCGCAGACCTGCCATGGCATACAGCTTGGTGAATGCCTTTAAAATCAGCAGATTGGGAAAGCGGCCCAGCTCCCCCTTCAGGGTGTGGGCGGCGGAGTCATCCAGCCAGTCGTTGAAGCACTCGTCCACCACCAGCAGAGTACCGCAGGCCGCACACCGCTCCAGAATCTTTCGCAGCAGATCCGGCTCGGTGAGCGCTCCGGTGGGGTTATTGGGCTCACACAGAAACAGCATATCCAGTTCCGGGGTGATTTGCTCCAGAATGGCAGGCGTGACAGCAAAGCCGGTTTCTTCGGTGAGCATGTGATGCCGCACTTGGCAGTCCACCGTTTCCAGCGCCTGGCCGTATTCCGCGAAGGTGGGCGCGGTGACAAGAGCCGTGCGGGGCTTTTTCGCCAGCACCACCCGGAAGATCAGGTCCGCCGCGCCGTTGCCGCACAGGATCTGCTCCTGCTTCACACTCTCGTGCCGGGCCAGCGCCTCGGTGAGCCGGCGGCAGAGGGGGTCCGGGTAACGGGCTGCCTGCCGGGCTGCCTTTGCCACAGCCCGCCGTACCGCCCAGGGCACTCCCAAAGGGCTCACATTGGCGGAAAAATCCAGCGGCGCGCGGCCATACTCGGCCTCAAAGCCCGCCCAGTCTCCGCCATGGGTCAGTTTTTGCTGCATTGCAGTTGATTCTCCTTTTTCTTATAAAGCCAGCAGCACCGCCCAGCGCACCGCCGCCAGCACCGCCAGACCCAACAGGCTGGCGGCCAGCATCATCCGGTTGGTGCGGGGGATGTCCTCCACCTCCACCGGGCGCAGCGCGTCGCCCAGCGTGGGCTTTTCGTGCAGCTTGCCAAAGTACCAGGCCGGGCCGGCCAGCTGAACCCCCAGCGCACCCGCACAGGCGGATTCCGGCTGGGCCGCGTTCGGGCTGGCATGCTTGCGCCGATCCCGACGCCAGATGCGCCAGGCGTTTGCCGCGTTGCCGCCGGTGAAAAAGGCTGCGGCGATCCAGAACAGGGCGGACAGCCGGGCGGGGATGTATCCGGCCGCGTCGTCCAGTTTGGCTGCGGCCCGGCCGAAGTACAGATACTTGTCGTTTTTATAGCCCACCATGCTGTCCATGGTGTTGATGGCCTTGTAGGCCAATCCCAGGGGCGCGCCGCCAATAAGCAGATAGAGCATGGGGGCAATGACGCCGTCCGAGAAGTTTTCCGCGATGGTTTCCACCGCGGCCTTGGTCACGCCTTCACTGGTGAGGGACTGGGTGTCCCGCCCCACCACACGGCTAACCGCTTTTCGGGCGACAAGCAGATCACCTTTACAGAGCGGTTCGTACACATGCATGGTCTCCACCCGTAGGTCCTTCACCGCCAGCGCCTGCCAGCACCAGAGCACCTGCACCGCAAAGCCCAGCGCGGGATGAATCCGGCCTGCCAGCCAGATAACACCTGCACTGAAAGCAAGCGTTCCCAGCGGCAGCACTACCGCCAGCACCACACCGCCCCAGAACAGAGCGCGAGGTGTATCCGGCAGAAGGCGGCGCAGCAGCCGTTCCAGCCGGGTAATGGCCTTGCCCATGTACACCACCGGGTGGGGCATCCAGCGGGGGTCGCCCAGAATCAGGTCGACACAAAAGCCCAGCAAAACAGCCAGTAAGATCGTCATACCTGCCCGCCTCTTTCATAGCACACCGTGCACTGGTATTCCAGCGTGTGGTCCTTGTGCCAACACTCGGCATCGGTGGTCACCAGATAGCCACCGCCGTTGGGGCCGCACCAGCTGTAATAATCCTTTTTGGGCAGGCCGTACTGCTCCATCAATGCCATCTGAGTACCGCCATGAGCCAGAATCACCAGCTCCTTCTCCCCGGCTGCTAAAGCATCCTCCAGCAGGCGACAGAAGGCCTCGCAGGTGCGCTGAGTGAACTCCGCCTTGGTCTCGCCGCCGGGGCAGCGGCCGGTGCAGTCCTCCCCCACCCAGGCAAGATAGTCCGGGTCCTTTTCCATCTCGATGTAGTTGCGGCCCTGAAACACGCCGAAGCACATCTCCTTCAGGTCCTCCACCTCCACCAGCTGAGCCTCCGGGAAAAGGATCTCGGCGGTGCGGCGGGCGCGAATCAGGGGGGAAACATATACCGCCTTGGGTGAAATCGGCGCTTTTTGCAGCCGGGCAAGGCCCTCGGCGCTCAGGGGGATATCCAGCGTGCCCTGGTAGCGTTTTTGTTTGTTGTATTCCGTTTCGCCGTGACGAAGCAGATAGATATTCATTCCGGCAATTCTCCTTTTAATAAGATGGGCAGGCCGCAGAAGACCCGCACCACGGTATCCGCCCGCTGGGCCAGCAGGCAGGCCAGACGGCCAGCCGCTTCCCGGTCGGCCCGTTGCTTTGCATCCACCGGCACCACGCCGCCGCCCACCTCGGTGGCGATGACCACCGGCCAGGCTGCGAGCTGTTCCGCCAGCTCCTCCGGGGTCTGCTGCCCGGCCAACTCCTGTACATCCCACACCGCATGTCTGGCAAGCTCTTCCGCTTTACAGCCTAGAATGCGGCAGGCAAAGTCCCGTTTGCCCGCAAACAGCGGGCCTGTGATAAAAATCATAACGCTGCCTCCAACAGCTGCACCGCCACAAGGGCAGCCAGCATCCAAAGTTCCGCAGTCTGCAAGAACCAACCCGCCAGATCGCCGGACAAGCCGCCGAACTGTTTGTCACTCATGCGGCGGTAGTAGAGCAGCACCAGAAAGGCCGCTGCCGCCATGGCCGCGCCCTCGGCCCGGCCCACCGCGCACATACAAATCGCCAGCAGGATCGCCAGCACCAGCAGCACCCGGCGCACCGCCGCCCGGTCCGCCGAGGTGGCGAAGGTGTGGGCAAGGCCGGTGTTTTTGGCCAGCGGGAAGATGGCCACCGCCCAGCCGGACAACGCCCGGCTGAGCACAAAGCTCATCCCAAAGCAGACAAGGGCCGGACTGTCCAGCCGCACCGCAGTACACAGGGCGAAGCTGGCCACGAACCAGACGCCCAACCGAATTACTGCAAAGGCACCGCAGCGGGGGTCCTTTAAAATCTCCTGCTTTTTCTCCGGCGGCGCGCAGCTGGCCAGCGCGTCGCTGGTGTCGGCGTAGCCGTCCAGATGGATGCCCCCGGTGAGCAAAATGGGAATCAAACAGAGTCCCGCGCCCCGCAGCATTTCCGGCATGCATAGCCAATTAGCTGCAATCAGCCACAGTGCCTGCGCCAGCCCAATCACCACCCCGATCAGGGGCAGCGCGCACAGCGCATACCGCATATTGCGCGGCCCCCACACCGGCTGAGGCACCGGGATGGCGGAAAACATGGCAAAGGCCACCGCGATGGTCTCAAGCACGATCATGCAGATAGGGCTCCTTTCCTTTATAATACCGGGCAATGCCGCATTGTACTTCGCACACATTGTCCGCCCAGGCGGCCAGCTCCCGGTTGAGCCGGGCCAGCAGCCGCAGGTATTCCAGCGTATCGCCCTCGTATTCGCTGCCGCCGCTGAATACCTCGTTGCTCACAAGAATCAAATCGCTGCACTGGCTGAGGAGCTTGTCCACCCCGTCCAAAATGGAGCAGAAGGCATCCTCACCCGCACCCGCGGGATCATATCGTTCGTTGGCCGCCAGATTGCTCAGGCATTCCAGCAGCACGGTGCCTTTTTCCGGCAGCTGCAGGCCCGCCAGATTCAGCGGACACTCCACCGTCTCAAAGCCTTTGCCCGCCCGCATGGCCCGGTGCCGGGCAATGCGCTGACGGGTCTCCTCACCCCAGGGCTGCATGGTGGCAATGTAAAACCGGCGGGCCGCCGGAGCCGCCACCGCCAATCGCTCGGCGTATTCGCTTTTGCCGCTGGCCGCACCACCCACGATCAGGGTAAACATGGCTCGCCTCCCTGGGGCTGGTAGGCCTCCATGCCGTAATTTTCAAAGGTGTTGGATTCCTCGTACACCGCCTGGGCCATATCCAGCAGCGGCATGGCCGCCAGCGCTCCGGTGCCCTCGCCCAGGCGAAGCCCGGCGGTAATCAGGGGATGCTTGTCCAGCGCATTCAGCAGCAGCGCACCCGCAGGCTCCGCCGATACATGGCTGGCCAGAATTGCCTTGCCCGCATCCGGGCAGAGGCGCACCGCCAGCAGAGCCGCCGCCGCGCTGATCACACCATCCATAAGCACCGGCACCCCAAAGGCCGCGCCGCCCAGAAATGCGCCGCACATGCCTGCGATGTCAAAGCCGCCCAGCTTGGCCAGCACATCCAGCGGGTCTTCCGGGTCTGGTCGGTTGATTTGAATCGCCCGGCGAATGGCTTCCTTTTTGCGGGCAAGTCCTTCATCGGAAAGGCCCGCGCCCCGGCCGGTGATGGCTTCCGGCTCACAGCCCAGCAGCACGCTGGCCACCGCGCTGGCGGTGGTGGTGTTGCCGATGCCCATTTCTCCGGTGGCCAGAAGGCCCACGCCCTGCTGCTTGCAGTCCTGTACCAAAAGCGCGCCGGCCAGAATGGCCTGCTCGGCCTGCGCACGGGTCATGGCCGGCCCTTTAGAAATATCGCCGGTGCCGTTGGCCACCCGCCGGTCCAGCACACCGGTCTGCGGGGTAAAATCCTTGATGCCCATATCCACCGGAATCAGCTTACAGTTTGCCCGCCGGGCCATCCGGCAGGCGGGCGTAGTCCCCTCGGCAAAGCCGCGGGCCACCATTGCCGTTACCTCGCTGCCGGTCTGGGTCACCCCCTGGGCCACCACGCCGTTGTCCGCGCAGAAGATCAGCAGGGCTTTTTTGTTCAGATCGATGTCCGCTGAGCCGGTGACCGATGCGATCTGGCACAATGCATCCTCCAGAAGGCCCAGACTGCCCAGCGGCTTTGCACAGGCGTTCCAGCGGCGGCGGGTTTCCTGCTCTGCCGCTTCGTTTTTCGGCTCGATCTGTTTTAAAAGCTGTGCCAGTGTCACGCCTCTTTCTCCTCTCGCTGTGCATATTCCTTTGCCGCTGCCGCAAAACGCTCGGCCAGCGGCAGGTCTCCGGCAAGATACAGGTGCGGAAAGCCTGCGTACAGGCTCTGGGTGGCAAAGCAGCAGCTCCACTGCCTGCCGCCGGAGGTCTTTTCCGCCTGCAGGGCCGCGCCGTTCTCGGTGCTGTCCCAGCAATGGAACTCGTGGGCGTTGGTGCTTTCGTCGGTGCGCAGCAGCATGCTGTCGCTGCGGGCGGTCAGCCGGTTGTAGCCGAATCGCACCAGTCCGCCGGTTTTATGGCCCGCGCCGGGCAGCACCCCGGCCATGGGCCAGGCGTCGCCGTTTGCGTCCTCCAGACTCTGGCCCAGATACAAAAAGCCGCCGCATTCCGCCACAGTGGGCATCCCTCGCTCAACTGCCGCCCGAATGGCATGCCGCATGGGGCGGTTCTCGCTGAGAGCCTTGGCGTGCAGTTCAGGATAGCCGCCGCCCAGATACAGGCCCGCCGCACCGGCCGGAAGGCTCTCATCATGCAGCGGGCTGAAAAAGTGCAGCCGCACTCCGGCCCGGCGCAACGCGTCCAGGCTCTCTTCATAATAGAACTGGAAGGCCTCATCCCGGGCCACGGCGATCATCGGGCCATCCGCACAGGGCTGCTCCGCAATTGCGGGCCCCGACTGCCGCCCGGTCTGGTAGACTGCCAGAAAGCGGGGCCAGTCCATTGTGGTTTCCAAGCAGGCTGCAATGGCCCGCACCCGCTGGGCCAGATCCTCCACCTCGCCGGCGGTGACCAGACCCAGATGCCGGCTGGTCAGGGACGCCTGCTCCAGCTCGGGCAGATAGCCCAGCACCGGTACGCCGATCTCCTCCTCCAGCATGGGTTTAAGCGCGGCGTACAATCCGGCGCTGCACCGGTTCAAAAACAGCCCTTTGATCCGGCTGTCCTTCCGGAAGGAGAGCATTCCCTTCACCTGAGCCGCCAGCGTCAGGCTGGAGCCGTAGGGATGCAGCACCAGCAGCACAGGAAGTTCCAGCAGGCGGGCCACGTCCCAGGCGCTGGCCTTGTCGCCGCCGAAGGTCATGCCGTCATAAAAGCCCATCACGCCCTCGCATACCGCAGCATCGCAGCCCGCCGTGTGGCGGCGGTAGAGCCCGCGCACCCGCTCTTCTCCGGCGAGAAATACATCCAGGTTGCGGCTGGGTACCTGCAGCACCGAGCGGTGGAACATGGGGTCGATGTAATCCGGCCCGCACTTGAAGGCCGCGGGGGCCAGGCCCCGGTCTTTCAGCGCCTGCAGCAGGCCGCAGGTGACGGAAGTTTTGCCGCTGCCGGAAGCCGGGGCGGCGATCATCACTTCGAGCATTGCTCCTCCTTATCCAAACAGCGGGCTTTGCCGCCGCACAGAGAAAAAGGCCTCTCCCGCCTTGCCGGATAGCAAAGCGAAGAAAGGCCCGGAAACGTACAACCCACACCGGCCCAGCAGCCGGTGCTTTGCCCTGCGCACGTTTGGTCCGTCCGGCGCGGGGGTTCCTGCCTTTGGCAGTGATTCGTCCGTCAGGCAGGTCTTCCGGCTCAGGCCTTGCGCGCACCGGCAGCGCCTTCCCGGGAAATAACTTCCCAGTGGCTTTTTCTGCCGGAGCTCAGCCTTTACGGCGGCGGTCCCGCATGGGCATTGCACCCATTTCCCTATTCTCCCGGACAGCCTTACACGGCCCCGGGCACCCGGCGGCGATTTAACCTATACACTATACCACAAAATCGGCTGCTTGTATAGGCAAAACGGCCACAAATTCAGGCGGCACTGCCTGCAGGCTTTCGCCGGGCCAGGATGGCCTGCACCGCGTCCCACAGGCCAAAGCGGAGCATCAAAAGGCAGTACAGCCCGCCGGTGACAAGGCAGCCCAGCAGCAGCTGCGGCCAGTCGCCACTCACTCCCATCAGGCGCAAACTCCTCTGCCCCAAAAGCGCTGAGATCAGAAAGATCAAGGCAGGCTGCACAAACCACCGGTACCAGCGAGTGCGAATGCGTGCCACCTTCTCGATGCGGAAGATGTTCAGCAGCGCGGACAGCACGTTGGAGCAGATCATCACAAACAAAAAGCCCTTCATGCCCATGCGGGGCATGAGCAGAATCACCAGACCGATTCGAATCAGGGAATCCCAGATGCTGTAGCGGAAGGTAGCCACCTCCTCGCCCAGGCCCTTTAAGATGGAATCGCCCATGGCGTCCAGGTACATGCCCGGCAGCACCGGGGCCAGCACCGCCAGATAAAAGCCGATGGTCTCATCGTGGTAGAGAATGCGGCCCAGCGGGTAGGCATACAAAGCGATCAGGCCCCCGGCCAGCACCGAAAAGGTGGTGGTGAACAGCATGATGCGCCCCACCAGCGTTTCCAGCGTTTTCTGCCGTCCTAAAATGTGAGCTTCGGTGACCTCCGGCATCAGCAGGGTGGCCAGCGGAGTGAGGAAGGAAAACGGAAACAGCAGTATCGGCATGGCCATGCCCTTGAGTGCGCCAAACTGAGCCAGCGACTCCTCCCGGCTGCCCAGAAAGGCCAGCAGGCAGGCGGGAACCAGCGTGTTTTCCACGGTGTGGAGGGCACTGTCCAGGCAGCGGCCTCCTTCCACCGGGGCCAGAATGCGCCAGATTCGCCCGGAGGTGCCCCTGGGCACCTGGGCCGGGGCATCGCCGAAGGTCCGGTTCATATCCCGCCGGTAGTACCACATCACCAGCAGGGTAGATACAACCTCGCTGACCATGCTGCCCACCAGCACCGCAGCGCAGGCGTACTGCACACCCCGCTGCACCGCACCGGGAAGAATCAGCAGCACCAGGACAATACGGATGATCTGTTCAAGAATCTGACTGACCACATTGGGACCCACCTTGCGTCGGGCGAAGAAATAACCCCGGGCCGCTGAGCCCACTGCCATGAAGGGCAGACTGGGCGCCAGCAGTGCCAGCGAGGGCGCTGCCCGTACATCCCCCAACCAATAGCGGGCGGCAGGCCAGGCCAGTATCAGCTGCACCACCCCTGCGGCAAAACCAAAGGCTAAGGCAAGCGCCATCACCCGGCCCAGAACTCCTTTTGCCCGGACGGGCTGCGGGCGGGCCAATTCCTCCGCTGCCAGCCGGGTGGCTGCCACCGAAACACCCGCAGTGGCCACCGTGATGCACAGGCTGTAAAGCGTGAAGATCAGCTGATACAGGCCCATACCCTCGGCCCCGATGCGTGCGGCGATGTATACCCGAAAAAACATGCCCGCCGCCCGCAGCCCCAGGCCGGTGATCGTGAGGATTGCCACATTCTTTAAATAGGTTTTTAGTCTGCCCATGGGCCCACCCTTTCTTTCGGCTCAAGCTGCCTGTTCCATGGGTATTCATTCGGGTGACAGAATATGCTTTGATGCGGCAATCGCTTTTGGTTTGTTGGCGGATTCTTTTCTTTTGTTGACAGGTGTGGTAAAATCATTACCGGACACTTTCACTTTGCCCGCGCGCGTTTTGCGGCGGGCCGCAGGAGGATTTACAATGATGATGGAAACCATTCAGCAGGCGGCCGATCTGCTGCGCAGCCGTCTGCCCGAAACGCCCACTGTGGGCATCGTTCTGGGCAGTGGACTGGGCGGGCTGGCCGATCGCATTGAAGCGCCGGTATATGTGCCCTACAGCGAGATCCCGGGCTTTGCGGTCTCCACCGCGCCGGGCCATGCAGGCCGCTTTGTGGCCGGGCAGCTGGCCGGCAAGCAGGTGCTGTGCATGCAGGGTCGGCTGCATTACTACGAAGGCCACTCCATGCAGGACATCGTGTTCCCCATCCGGGTGATGAAGGCTCTGGGTGTGGAAACCCTGATCCTGACCAACGCCGCGGGCGGTGTGAACACCAGCTTCTCGGTGGGCGATCTGATGCTGCTGGAGGATCACATCAACTTCATGGGTGCCAATCCCCTGACCGGCCCCAACGACGAAGCCGTCGGCCCCCGCTTCTGCGACATGACCTTCGCCTACACCCCGGCACTGCGTGAGCTTGCTGAGCAGGTGGCTGAAAAGCAGGGCGTTGCATTGCAGAAGGGTGTGTATCTGGGCTACATGGGCCCCAGCTACGAGACCCCCGCCGAAATTCGCGCCTTCCGCACCCTGGGTGCGGACGCAGTTGGCATGAGCACCGTGCCCGAGGTGATCGCTGCCAGCCATTGCGGCTTGAAAGTTCTGGCCATGAGCCTGATCACCAACATGGCCGCGGGCATTGAAAAGAAGAAGCTTTCCGGTGATGAAGTCATTGAGATCGCCAACCAGCGCGCACAGGTGCTGCAGAATCTGGTGAGCGGCATCATTGCCGAGCTGTAATAGAAAAAAGGAGAGAAACAAATCATGAGCGAATGTTCGCATGATTGCAGCAGCTGCAGTCAAAATTGCTCCAGCCGTCAGAATCCTCAGGATTTCCATGAGGCCCCCCACAAGCTGAGCAGCATTAAGAAGGTTATTGGTGTGGTAAGCGGCAAGGGCGGCGTCGGCAAGAGCATGACCAGCGCCCTGATGGCCGTGGAGATGCGCCGCCGCGGCTACGGCGTGGGCATCCTGGACGCCGATATCACCGGCCCCTCCATCCCCAAGCTGTTCGGCATCCATGGCCGCGCCATGGGCGACGAGAACGGCATCTGGCCCATCGAAAGCCGCATGGGCATTGATGTGATGAGCATCAACCTGCTGCTGGAGCACGAGGAGGACCCCGTTGTATGGCGTGGCCCCGTGATCGCCGGCGCGGTGAAGCAGTTCTGGCAGGACGTGATCTGGAAGGACGTGGACTTCCTGTTCGTGGACATGCCTCCGGGCACCGGTGACGTTCCCCTGACCGTGTTCCAGACCCTGCCGGTGGATGGCATCATCGTGGTTGCCAGCCCGCAGGAGCTGGTAAGCATGATCGTGGGCAAGGCCGTGAAGATGGCTCAGATGATGAACATTCCCATTCTGGGCGTGGTGGAGAACATGAGCTACGTGGAATGCCCGGACTGCGGCAAGCAGATCAAGGTATTCGGCGAGAGCCATGTGGACGAGGTTGCCGCCAAGTACGGCATCTCCGTTCTGGCCAAGTGCCCCATCGACCCCAAGCTGGCAGAGTGCGCCGACCAGGGCCTGATCGAGGTGTATGGCGGCCAGTACCTGAACGCCGCAGCCGACGCGGTGCAGGCGCTGCTGAAGTAAGCTATCCTGGCTTATGGGAGGCGCCAAACCACCGAAGGAGTGGACCCGGATGTTCCGCGAGCATCTGACCGCCGGGTATCTGCTCGGCTTTCTTTTGATCGTTGCGGTGATCTTCATCGCCGGAGCCGTTTTCTGGTCCACCGCCTTATTCTGAACCGAATGCCCCGTGGCAAGCCGGGTGATCCTTCCCGCCTGCCCGGGGCATTTTTTTATCTCACCAAGGAGGTATTTTTCCATGCACATTCCCGCCTGCGAAACGCGGCAGCTTGAGATCCTCACCTTTCAGCAAGCCATGGAGCACCGGGACCAGAGCGCCGAATACGACCGAAGCCGTTGGCTATACATCCCGGATTTTTACTCGGAATACCGGTATATTCTAGGCACCGTGGGCAAGCGCCCGCTGATCACCATCGGCATCAATCCCTCCACCGCCGCCCCCGACGCGCTGGACAACACCCTGAAATCCGTGCAGCGCATCGCTCTGGGTAACGGTTTTGACTCCTTCATCATGTTCAATGTGTACGCCCAGCGAGCCACCAACCCGGACCAGATGGACAAGGAGTTCAACGAGCCTTTGCACCGGGAGAACATGAACGCCTTCCGCTGGGTGCTGGAGCGCAGCGGCGAACATCCGGCTTTGTGGGCGGCCTGGGGCACCATCATCGAAAAGCGTCCCTACCTGAAGCAGTGCCTGGCGGACATGATGGAGCTGGGCCAGCAGTTTGGTGCGGTGTGGTATCAGGCGGGCAAGCCCTCGGTGAAGGGACATCCCCACCACCCGCTGTATCTGAAAAAGGATTCCGCTCTGGACCCCTTTGACGTGGCTGCCTACCAGGCAAGTCTGTAAGAAAAAACACCCTGAACCCGTTTTCACGGGATCAGGGTGTTTTTTTCATTGAATCAACCGGAAGTGCTCCGCCAGTGCGGCGCGGCCCAGTGGAGCATCGCCGGTTTGCAGCGCCTTCAGAATCCGGCGGTGGGTATCCAGCAGAGGGGTGCGGGTGGCCTCGTCCAGCTGGGCAAGCGTCTCCCGCCGGTAAAGATCCCCCTGGCTGGAAAGTGCCTCCATGATCGCGGCGATGAGTTGATTCTCCCCCGCCTCGATCAAGCTCCGGTGAAACCGGCTCTCGGCCTCTTCCAGCTGGCCCGGCTCCTGTGCCTGCTCCATCGCCTGCACCGCCTGTTCCATCGCCTGGATTGGCTGCGGAGGAGCAAGGCGCACCGCCCGTTCGTAAGCGGCACCTTCCAGACTTTCACGCAAGGTAAGGAATTCGCCCCGGTCACTCTGGCGAAGCAGCAGCATCATGGAAAGGATGGAGGAAAACCCCTGCCCGGCCTCGTTCACCAGAAAACTACCCTGCCCGTGCACACTGCGCACAAAGCCCATGTTTTCCAGCTGGCGCAGCGCCTCCCGCACCGAGTTGCGGCTAAGTCCCAGCTCCGCCATCAGGCTGCGCTCAGAGGGCAGCTTCGCCCCCAAAGTCAGCTTGCCCTCCAGAATCTGGCCTTTCAGGTATTCCAGCACCAGATCGTAGGTACGGGCGGTGGATTTCTCCTCACTTGCTGGTGGCTTCGCTTTCATCCAGCAATCCCCTCCAGCGCAGATAGTTCAGAATCATTTCCACGCAGCCGTCCACGCCCAGAATCCCACTGTCCAGACAAAGCTCATAGCCCTCGGCCTGGCCCCACTGCTCACCAGTGAAATACTTGTGGAACTCAGTTCGTTCCTCGTCCACCTCCTGCATGCGTATCGCTGCCTTTTTCGGCGAGATGTTCTCCAGCTGGGCAATGCGCTGGCAGCGGATCTCGGGAGCCGCATGGATAAACACACTCACGGCGTTTGCATCCGGGCGGAAAATCACATTGCCGCACCGGCCGATCAGTACACCGCTGTGATCCTGCATCAAGGCGCGAATCCGGCGGAACACCGTCTCGCTTGTTACGGCAGGCTCCTCATTCATGGCAATGGCATAGAGCAGGCTGTTCACCGGCCGCTCCTCATAAAAGGCCTTGACCTCGCTGTAATCCGGCGTGCTGCGGGCAATGGACATCAGCTTTTCCTTATCGTAAAAATCCACACCCAGGCGCTCGGCCAGCTTTGCGCCCACCAGACGGCCGCTGCTGCCGTATTGACGGCCCACCGCCACGATCAATGGTTGTTTCATGGTTATCCCCTCCGCAGGTTACATAAATTGGGCAAACACCGAAGCGCCCACCACGGTGCACAGGCCCGCCACCGCAATGGCCAGGCTGCTCATGGCACCCTCTACCGCACCCAGCTCCATGGCCTTGGCGGTACCGATGGCATGGGCGGAGTTGCCCAGCGCCAGACCCTTCGCCACCGGCTCTTGGATATGGAACAGCTTGAACACACCGTCCGCGATCACATTGCCCAGAATGCCGGTGATGATGATGGATGCCACCGTGATGGTGACAATGCCGCCCAGCTCCTGAGACACGCCCATACCGATGGCCGTGGTGATGGACTTGGGCAGCAGGGTCACATAAAGCTCGTGGTCCAGCCCGAACAGCTTGGCGCAGGCCAGCACACCCACAAGGCTTGCCAGAACGCCGGACAGGATGCCGCAAACCACTGCCTTCAGATTCTCCTTCAGCAGGCTCAACTGCTCATACAGGGGCACCGCCAGGCAGACCGTTGCCGGGGTGAGCAGGTAGGACAGATACTGCCCGCTGGCGTTGTAGCTCTGGTAATCCACACCCAGCACCAGGTTCACCCCGATCACGCAGATCACCGCAATGAGCAGCGGGTTGAGCACCGCCAGACGAAATTTCTTTTTCAGCGCAAGGCCCAGCTCGTAGGCCAGCAGGCTGACCGCCGCCCCATAAAACAGCGACGAGGCAAAAAACTCACGCATCCTTTTTCCCCTTTCCCCTTTGGATCACAAACTGAGTGGCCCGGCCGGTGACCACCATCACCAACACGGTGGTGAACACAACAGTGAGCGCAACCGGCCAGAACACCGAAGCCAAACTGGGCCAGGCATCGGTCAGGCCCACCGCCGCCGGGATGAACATAACCGGCATGATCTCGATGAGAAACAGCGCCGCCTCCCGCACCTGACTCACCCGGAGCAGACCGGTGCACAGCAGCACCAACAGGATGACCAGCCCGTATACACTGGCTGGAATCGGCAGCGGAATAACCGCTTTCAGCACCTCACCCACAAAGGAGATGGCGAGGATGCGGGTCGCTTGCTTTAAAAACTTCATTCGACTTCCCCACTTTATCCAAGCATTGCGCAACTGGTAGGACCAGTTGCGTTTTTGATTATACGGCGCACTTCCAGCCTTGTCAAGACAACGGAAAACAGAAAACCGCCCGCGGAGGAAAATTCCCCCGCGGGCGGTCATTCATAACAGACTGGTCAGAAATTGCTTCCGTTCCAGCCCCAGTATTCCGTTTCGGCGTATTTCACATAGATGCGCTCCGGCTGCACATCCAGCGTGCTTTCCAGAATTTCGGTGATCCGGCTGGTCAGATCGTCGTAGGCATCGTAGCGGGCACCGCCGTACAGGCTCACCTCGGCCAGAGCCGCCGGGGCATCGCTGCCCGCGAACCACAGGCGGGCGTCGCCGGTGAAGTTCAGCATCAGCCAGTTTTCGTTTTTGCCGGGCAGAATCTCGATGGCGCGGCCCAACTGGGTTTTCAGCATCTCCTCGGTATTATCCGGAATGGAAGCATTGGTCACAATATGAATATAGGGCATGAAGATTGGTCCTTTCTGATTATGAAGTAAATCCGACTCACGATTACTCGGTGCGCCAGTAGGCCACGCTGTAGGGCGGCATCTGGCTGCCGCCGCCGAAGTCATGGTCCGCACCGGTGATCAGGTCCACCGCGCGGCCGGCCTGGGCATCGAAATGGGCGGTGTAGGTCTCGCCGGAGGCGTTCACTGCCACCAGCACCCGCTCATCCTCAAATTTGCGCTCGAAGATGATCTGGTGATTGGTGAGCATCACGTTGCGGTAGTTGCCGTAGCACAAAGCCTTGCTTGCCTTGTGAGCTGCCGCCAGCTTGGCGATCCACTCGGTAAGCTCATTTTCCCGGGGCAGCTCGATGGCCGGGCGCAGGGCGGCGTCGCCATCGCTCTTTTTACCCTCAATGCACCACTCGCTGCCATAGTACACCGCCGGAGTGCCGGGCATACCGAACAGAAGGCCATAGGCCGGGCGCAGGTGTTCCTTGTTCTGCAGAATGCTGGCAATGCGTTCCACATCGTGGTTATCCAAAAAGGCCAACAGGTGCTTGCCCTTGTAGAGGGTCCACTGCTCGGGGCCGAACTGGCGGGCCAGACTGTGGCCGATCTCGAACATATTCATGCAGTTGAAGCTGGAATACAGACCCTTGTAGCATTCGTAGTTGGTGACGGAGTGGCACATCTCGTCGTTCATCCAGCGGTTGTAGTCCCCGTGCAGGGTCTCGCCCATCAGTGCGAAATCCTCCTTCAGACCGGAGGTGAAGCCGCGCAGCTGCTTTAAGAACTCCGGTGCCAGACTGTAAGCCACGTCCAGACGCAGGCCGTCGATGTCAAACTGCTCCACCCAGCCGCGGATGGAACGGAACAGATAATCCACCACCGCCGGGTTGTGGAGATTCAGCTTGACCAGCTCGTTGTGGCCTTCCCAGCCTTCATACCAGAAGCCGTCGTTGTACTCGGTGTTCCCATCGAAGCTGATGTGGAACCAGTCCTTGTAGGGGCTGTCCCATTTCTTTTCCCGCACGTCCTGGAAGGCCCAGAAGCCCCGGCCCACATGATTGAACACGCCGTCCAGCATGACGCGCAGCCCGGCCTCATGCAGCGCCGCGCAGACCTTTGCAAAGTCCTCATTGGCGCCCAGGCGACAGTCCACCCGGGTCATATCACGGGTATCGTAGCCATGGCGATCGCTCTCAAACAGCGGGTTGAACAGCACGGTGTCCGCCCCGAGGGCTTTGATGTGCTCCACCCAGTCCAGCACCCGGAGAATCCGGTGTTCCTGCACTCCGTCGTTCTCCGCGGGCGCACCGCACAGGCCCAACGGATAGATCTGGTAAATCACTGCTTCGTCAAACCACATATCGCGTTCTCTCCTTTATGCCCAAAAGGCATCCGTTTCTGCTTTCCAGTATACCATAGATTTGCCTAAAATTACACAAAAAAACGCGCACAGAACGAAAACTCTGTGCGCGTTATGCTTATTGACTTTCCGAAAGAGTTTTCTCTCCGGGAGCAACCGCTTCCGGCTCCAACGGCTCGCCATTTGCAGTAATGCCCTTGGCCTTCAGCTGGCTGGCAAGGAAATCACTGGTGAGCGAATACAGCACCGCGAAGGTGGGCACGCCCACCACCATACCGGCAAAGCCGAACAGACCGCCGCCCACGATGATGGCCACCAGCACCCAGATAGCGGACAGACCGGTGGAATCGCCCAGGATCTTGGGGCCCAGAATATTGCCGTCAAACTGCTGGAGCGCCAGCACAAAGATGGCAAACTTGATGGCGTCGATGGGACTTGCCATCAGCAGGATCATAACGCTGGGAATCGCACCAATGAAGGGACCGAAGAAGGGAATCACATTGGTCACACCCACGATCACGCTGATCAGCAGAGTGAAAGGCATGCCCAGCAGGCTCATACCCACAAAGCAGATCACGCCGATGATGGCGCTGTCGATGATCTTGCCAATGATAAACCCGCTGAACACCTGGTTGGCATGGCTGCACACCGTGAGCACTCGCCGGGCCTTGGGCAGCGGCAGGAAAGCATAGGTGATCTTGTGCAGCTGACTCAAAAGCTTGTGCTTGTCCATCAGCATGTAAACCGAGGCGATGAGGGCCGTGAGGGCACTCACCACGCCGCTGCCCACTGCCATACCGTAGTTGAGGATCTCCGGCATAAATCTGGTCGCCAGCTGAGTAGCCTGATTCATCAGATCGGTATAGGAGACCAGCATGCCGGAGGTGACCTCCGGGTCAATGTTCAGCCGGTCGCCCCAATTGTTCACTACCCCGTTCAGATTGTTCAGATAACCCGATGCATTGTTGATGAGCATGGTCACACTTTGTACCAGCTGCGGAATTACAAAGCTGAGCAACACCACCAGCATGGCGACTGCCAGCAGATAGCTGATGAGAATGCTCAGAATCCGCCGTCCGCCAAGCTTCGTTTCAAACCAGCGCACCGGGGCATCCAGCAGATAAGCCACCACAAAGCCCCAGATAAACGGCGCAAGAACATCCATTACGGTTTTCAAAGCGCCATGGACCAGATCCAGATTGGACATGGCCAGATAAAAGGTAATTCCAATCAACACCACCGCCAGATTGGAAAAAAAGCGGTGGTTGGGCCGCCATTTGTTCACACTGTTTCCTCCGTTAAATCGATTCCTTATTCATTTACATTCCGCCGGAACTCACAATATCCGCCGCAAACGGGGCTGCATTTTGAGTACATAAACATGCAGCAGATTGTTCAGCGCCGCGTCGTAGATCCAGAAGCAGGCGTTGCCCATGACCAGAAGTGCCGCCAGCATCCACTGCGCTGTTTGCGCAAATTCCTCCATCAGACTCGGCATCGGAAAAACGAACAGCAGAACGCCGTACATTGCCAGCACCGCACCATTGAAGAAAACTGCCTTCACCAGCATCTGTAGCGCCCTGGTCGGAATCCGCTGGATGTACGCCTTCAAAAGCGGATAACACCCGAAGAAGAAGACGAAAATCGCTGCCATCTCCTTATCCGGCACAAAAAGCACCGACAGCACACCAATGGCCCCATAGCTCACCCAGGCCAGCCGCATCCCACATTCCACCGCCACCGGCATAAGCAGAAGCCCGCTCACTGCCGGAGCACAGAAGGTCGCAAAGGGAATAATGCTGCCGCTGAGCATCAACACAATGGAAAGCCCGCACATCACACCGCACAGTGCGATCCGGCCGCTTTGCCGCCTGCGCATCTCAGCAGCACCCCTGCCCGCCGCAGCTGCAGCAAAGATCCATGCAATACATGGCCATGCACATATCGCAGCAGCTGCAGCCCACCGCATTGGCCTGCGCGCCGCCGTAGGGTCCGTAGGGATTGCCGGGCATCTGCCCCTGGGCGCTGCTCTGCAGGTTGTGCAGGGCAGCAGCATACTCCCGGTTGGCCGGGTCCAGCCGGCAGGCCTGCTGGAAGTAGCGCAGCGCCTCGTTCATCCAGCCCTTGTAATAATAGGCACTGCCCATCAAGAAGTTCCACTCGGCATTGGCCGGGCCGTTGGGAATGCTCTGCAGCTGAGCCAGCGCCTCATCCGCACGGCCCGCGCGAATCAGCGCCCGGATCTCCGGGTAGCTGCCGGTCGCCCCCTGGGGGCCGCCCTGCTGCTGGCCGGGATTCTGCCCGTAGGGATTTTGGCCATAGGGATTCTGCGCGCTGTTGCCGGAGCTTCCGGTGCGCAGCTCGCTCATCACCGTGTCAAAGGCCTCGTTGATCTGGTTCATCTTGCGCTCGGCATCCTCCCGCAGGGGACCTGCCTCGTAGTTTTCCGGGTTGTACTTCTGCGCCAGTGCCCGGTAGGCTGCTTTTACCTCTTCCTCGCTTGCGCCCCGCGCAAGGCCCAAAACCTGATATGAGTCCATTCTCGTCCTCTCCTTCTCTCATTCCATGCAAATTCAATTCAAACCGCC
The DNA here is from genome assembly GCF_002160145.1 of Gemmiger sp. An194. Taxonomy (GTDB): domain Bacteria; phylum Bacillota; class Clostridia; order Oscillospirales; family Ruminococcaceae; genus Allofournierella. Next base: position 35,960 of record NZ_NFKA01000005.1, read on the forward strand.
GCGCCGTGCGCCGCGTGCCGGCATTCCCGCCCGCTGAATACTGCCGGGAATGCCCAGGAAAATAATGTTATCCAAAATCGGGCGGTTCAGCCGCAGCTCCAGCAGATTGTAGCAGCGGGCTGCTTCCCCCGCTGCCAGCCTGCACTGCAGCCTGGCCTGCTCCACAGCCTGTTCCTTGCTCAGGCCATTTTGCAGAAATACATTGTACCGGTGCTTTTCCCGGTCCTCCTCGTAGTCCTCCGCCGCGTCCAGCCAATAGAGAATCTTGCCCAGAAACAACCCCAGGCGGCGCAGCACCCGCTCCTGCTCCGGCGTTTCGGCGCAGGCCGCCAGGATCTGAGCCGTCATATTTCCGGTGGGCTCGGCCGCTTCGTCATAAATAGCCGTCTGCTTTTGCTCCACCTGCTGCTGCAGCTCGGTCTGGCGCGCCAGCTCTGCGTCGATTTCAGGATAAAACGCCGCCGCTCGTTTATAGGCCCGCCGCAAAGCAAACCGCAGCATACGGGCCGCCAGCCGCTTGAAAGCGATCTCGTCCGCTTCATCATCCACCAGCTTGTACCAGCTGAGCAGTACAAGACCCGCAGCCGCCAGCCGCAGCCCCTGGGTGCCCTTCTGCACACAGCGCTTTTGCAGCGGATTGGCAATGCACCGTTCCCGGCAGGGGCTTCCCGTCTCGCCGGAAAGGCCGTCGGCCAGAAGGGCCACCGTGACCAAGTCGTAGTTCAGCAGCATCCGGGGCAAAAAGCCGTAATCTGCTTTAAGCTGCTTGCACAGCCCGCAGTACATGGCCCGGTAGCTCTCGAATTCCTTCACTTTCATCTCCGGTTTTTCCGGAGTGACATATCCGAACATTCCACCGTTTCCTTTCCGCGTTTTGTGTGAAGCCCTGGGCAAACATCTGGCAACGCCGTATCATCCATTCTCCTTGGAATCATGCGGTATTGCACTAGGCTATCATACAATATTTTATCGCGCTTTACAACGCGAATGCACCTTTTCCTGACAAAGTTCCAAAAAAATTTACAAAGAAAATCTCCGGCCCGAAACCCGGGAGCACACAGAAAGACCGGGGCATGGATGTACCCCGGCCTTTCTGACTCAAATCTGCTGATCCAGTTCGCTGATGCCGCAGAACCGGTAGCCGTTTTCCGAAAACCAGTCAATAATATCTGGCAGAGCCTTCACCGTATTCTTGGTAGCCTTTGTATCGTGCATCAGCACCACGCAGGTGGTTTTGCCCTCAGCCTCCTTCACCACATTTTCGTAAATCGTTTCAGCGCTGGGATGGCCACCCGCCGCATCCTCCGCGCAAACGTTCCAGTCCACATACCGATACCCTTTTTCCTCCGCCTGCTCCTTCAGGGTTTTCATGATCCCGCTGCCGCCGTACTTGTGGCTCACCGTATTGGTACTGCCGCCGGGAAACCGCAGCCAATGAATGGCATCCAGATCCACATAGGGTTCAATGGTCTGACGCAGTTGCTTGATGTCCGCCCAGAAAGCCGTGGGACTTTCGTAAATGGTCTTGTAACTGTGGCTGCAGCTGTGCAGGCCGATCTGATGCCCCTCCTCGGTCATACGCTGCAGCAGAGGGAGATATTTCTGGTTATTCTCGGCTCCCACTACAAAAAAGGTGGCACACGCCCCTTTCTCTTTTAAAATATCCAGCACCGATTCCGTGGTGACGTTGGGGCCGTCGTCAAAGGTCAGAAACACCCGCTTTTCCTGCTCTGGTGTCTCGCTTTGTCCCGCTGCCGCCGGAACCACCGGCACGTTGGTCAAGTCCGCATTGCTGCATACCGCACTCTGCCCGGCAGCCCAGAGCATTGCCCCGGCCACTGCCGCGCAGCACACTCCCCACGCGGCCAGCCAGAAAATACGCTTTCGTTTCATGGATGCTTTCATATCCGATCCCCTCGTTTTCCGTTGTTGATTTGCCCCGGCAAACCTTTTATACTTATAGCTATGAAGTTCGGGGATGGGTTATCCCCTTTTTAAAGGAGAAAAACATGGAAATTGCAACCCTTGTACTGGCCGCTCTGGCCTGTGTATTCAGCCTGCTGGCTCTGCTGCGCCGTCCGCCGCAGAGCGATTTGTCCGGGGAGGACCTGGAAAAGGTACGGCAGGACCTGCTGGCGGAGATTCGCCAGACCCGTCAGGAGCTGAGCGGCCGCGTAATGGCCGGCATGCAGGCGGGCGCCAACCAGACCGAGCAGAAGCTGGAGAGCATCCGTACCACCATGGAGGTGCGTCTGAACTCCATGCAGGCCAGCAACGACCGCCGTCTGAACGAGATGCGCCAGACTGTGGATGAAAAACTGCAGAAGACCCTGGAGGACAAACTGCAGAAGAGCTTTGGTCTGGTAAGCCAGCAGCTGGAGATGGTCTACAAAGGGCTGGGCGAGATGCGCACTCTGGCCGCCGGTGTGGGCGACCTGAAAAAGGTTCTGAGCAATGTAAAAACTCGGGGCATTCTGGGTGAGATTCAGCTGGGAGCAATTCTGAATGAAATTCTGGCCCCGGAGCAGTTCGCTGAAAATGTGGCCACGGTACCCGGCAGCTCGGACCGGGTGGAGTTTGCCCTGCGTCTGCCCGGTGACGGTGACAGCCAGGTATGGCTGCCCATTGACGCAAAGTTTCCCTCGGACGCCTATTCCGCCCTGCTGGCCGCTTACGATCTGGGCGACCGGGCCGCAGTGGAAACCGCTGCCAAGGAGCTGGACAAGCGTATCCGAAGCTTCGGCAAAGACATTCGCGACAAGTACATTGCTCCTCCTCACACCACCGATTTCGGGGTCATGTTCCTGCCGGTGGAGGGGCTTTATGCTGAAGTGGTGCGCCGCGGCATTGCGGAGCGGCTGCAGCGGGAATTCAAGATCGTGGTGGCAGGCCCCACCACCATGGCAGCGCTGCTGAACAGCCTGCAGATGGGCTTCCGCACCCTGGCGATCCAGAAGCGTTCCAGTGAAGTTTGGAAGGTGCTCGCCAGCGTGAAGGCGGAATTCGACACCTTTGGCCAGGCACTGGCACAGGCGCAGAACCGACTGAACCAGGCCAGCCATGAATTGGAGAATCTGGTGGGCGTGCGCACCCGGCAGATCCAGCGCAAGCTGCGCCAGGTGACCGAGCTCCCGGCAGACAGCGATCCTGCCGCCATGATCGTTTCGAGCGGCCTGGAAGAAAATGAAAGTTAAGTATTGACTTTTTGCTTTAAACCTGATAGACTATTTCTTGCGGTCACAATCGGCCGCAGGATTATGCGAGGGTGGCGGAATCGGCATACGCGCATGTTTGAGGTGCATGTGGTTTTTACCTTGAGGGTTCAAGTCCCTTTCCTCGCACCAGAAAAGAAAAGCCCCGGTCTTTGACCGGGGCTTTTCTTATTTTCTGTTTCAGCGGGAACCGATAAAGGAGCGCGGCTTGGGCAAACGGCTGACCATGGAGCAGCAGTTTCAAATGCTTCAGGACTTCAAGGTCTGGCTGAAGGACAACGGGCTTGAGTGCCCTTATCTTAAATAATGACTCTGTCTTTATTTGTTTTAACTTTGTGTTATCCAGAAAACCATCAAAAAGCAGAAAAGGGGCGGGAGTTTTTGGCTTCCGCCCCTTTCCTGCTTATCTCAAATAAAGCTGTACCATAATACATCACCCGCTCATTGTTGAAGCGCAGGAATCTGACAAACCCACAGATTCTCACTGCTGTTGATGTATCCGCTAAATTCGTAAACCGGCTGATAAAAACCCTTTGTATCGTAACGATACTCCAGTTTGCATTCCGTGATATGCAGTGTATCCCCTGGCTGGAATGGTACATACTGTTCAAATTTGCCCCGCCGCACCTGCTCATACGCTTCCTTTTCTGAAATAATCGGTTCGGTGCACACATATTCATTCCAGGTAACCTGATAAAAGAAATCCGCCAGCAAACCGGATTTATCCAATCGAATCATCACAGAACCCTGCTGAAATGCCTTTTCCCCTTCAAACAAACTGGAAATTGGCAGAACATCCCACCTCAGAGTATCACCGTTCTGGACAGAAAACTCTACATTTTCCGGAAGCAACTCCTGTTCGTTCATCCATACTTCATAGCGCACTCGCAGCGAATCTATGGTTTCTTCTGTCAGTCGCGCAGCTGTTTCTACAAACGTAGTATAGCTCCACTCTCCTGTTCGGGAGAAAAAAATCATTCGGCATTCCGCTCCTTCCGCATTCTCCCCCAGACATCCAATATTCTCATTCTCTCGACGAATGGCTCTGGAAAAGGTTAGCGGTTCCAATTCTGCAATGGCTCCTCTGATCTTCTCGAACCTGCTCTTATCCCCGGAAAATTTGTTCTGATACACTGCAGCTGATACCTTTTGACACGAGGACTCCCATTCTTGTACAATTTTGATTGCTGACAGATCCTGATCTGCCGCCGGTAGGATGTCCATATTTCCATATGGCTGATTGTAATAGGCCCAAAATACCACTCCCAGAATCAGAGCAATCAGTGAAGGAATCAAAAAGACTTTTCCGAATGGAGCAAGACGGAGTTTCTTTTCTCGAGCAACATCCAAACCCGCCATAATACAGAAATATCCAAACATGCTGCCAAGTAGATTGTGAAACAGATCATCCAACTCAAAAACTCCGGTTCCCGTAAGGAGCTGAAATACTTCTATTCCCCCGGTCAGGCAAAGGGATACCACAACCGTAACCCACATTTTTTCCGCCTTTTTCCATAACAGTGGCAACAGGAAGCCCAGTGGCGTAAACATGATAATATTGAAAAGAATCAGCTGCAACTCACTGATCGACCAGTTATTCCATGCGCTGATATACCCACTAAGGAAGTCGACGTTAATAGAATCAGTAAAGTTTGCACCACGGCTCATTGATGTGAGGCAAAACACCAGGAATAGCCAGCAAATCAGCAGCCCTGCACAAATCACCTTTTCTATTGTTATTCTTTTCTTTCCATGAAAGAGTTTTCTGTAAATCAGATAAACTCCCCCAAGTGTCAGCAGCAGAATCATTGTGCCAACCAGCGCAATGATTCCCCAGTGAAACAGGGTTTGAAAAATTGTAATAACATCCATATATAATCCTCCTTACAAATTACAATGCTGACTTTTTGCTTTTATCTTAATTTTTCTTTTATCAAAACGATAATCCATTCCTTTTGTTTTCAATGAGAAAAGATTACATTTTCCAAGCCGTCCCCCCTCTTCATCAGTAATTTTTTCCGCTGTTACCTCGCCAGTATCCATTAACCGGGCACAAAAGTGGCCACCGAAAATTTCTTACGATTTGTGGGAACACATAGCGCTCATACAGGATTTTTCTCCATCTAAACATTAAAGGTGCGGTAAACATGTCCGTCTTTGGCTTTTTTCGAAAAAAGTGCTATACTATTAACGAAAGAAATATTGCCTGCTTTGTCCCCCAGTGGAAAGCCCGGTTGTGGGTGAAGCAGGCAGATATTCCCGCGCTTTGCTGCCGATCACATCGGCGGCAAGGCGCTTTCTTACAGGCAAAATCACACGGGCTTGAAATGTGAGGTGGAGCATGTATCAAATCGGACAATACATCATTTATGGCAGCACCGGCGTATGCAGGGTGGAAGGTGTGGTGGAGAAGCCTCCACTTGGTCTTTATTATGTTTTATCTCCTCTGTACGAGAGCGGCACCATTTATACCCCTGCTGAGCATCCCAAGGTTTTTATGCGGCCAGTCATCAGCCGTGACGAGGCGGAGGCGCTGATCGATCAGATTCCTCAGATTGTTGCCCGGCCGGACTGGACCAAAAACCTGCAGGAGCTGCGGGAACACTACCGCACCGCCGCTTGCAGCCATAACTGTTCCGATTTGATCCGGCTCACCATGTCGATCCATGCGAAGAAAAAGGAACAGGAGGAGCGCGGGCGGCGCTTCGGCCAGGTGGACGAGCGCTTTATGAAACAGGCGGAAAGCAGTTTGTTCGGCGAGTTTGCCGTTGCACTGGGCATTCCCAAAGAGGAGGTCCATGCCTATATTTCCCGCCGGGTGGAGAATCTGCGTGCCATGCAGGTATAAGTAATTTATAAAGCCGCATTTGCATTTTGACCAACAGGTCAATGCAAATGCGGTTCTTTTTTGCTTTTTCATAAAACTTGTTCATCATTACGCCATATTTTTGTATAATTGTTTGTCTAATTTATCAATTGAAACAATTGCATAAAATATTTATACTATATATCAACACACTGAACGACAGATTTTAGAAGGGGGTGTACGGAATGAGCGAACCTACCGCACGCGAACTGTTGGTTCAGCTGACCCAGGAGGCGGAACGTCTCCGGCTGTTGGATTTGGCAGACCGTTGCCGTTCTTTGGACGAACTGAAGGACTGCCTGCGCGCCATGTTGAAAGGCGTTGTTTGATTATATCCTTTATCTTTGCTCTCTATCATCTCTACATAGGGAAAGCCCCGGGCCAATCGGCCCGGGGCTTTCCTTTTCTTGTATTATTCCGCTGCCTCTGCATCTGCAGGCGGCGCTTTTTTCAGATAGCGGGAAGCGAATTCCTCCGGTGGAATGGGGCAGCTGTAGAAGAAACCCTGCCCATATTCACAACCAATGGAAGAAACGAACTCCTCATCCTGCTGCACCTCCACGCCTTCGGCCACGGTGGTGATCTGCAGGTCTTTGGCCAGCTTGACCACATTTTTCAGAGCCAGCTTGTTTCTTTCCTTCTTATCCGGCGCACTTTCCAGCAAAAAGTCCTTGTCGAACTTTACCTCGTCCACCTGGATGCCCGCCAGCACATTCAGAGAAGAATATCCGCTGCCGAAATCGTCCAGCGACAGGCGGAACCCTTTTTCATGCAGCTGGGTCAGCGTTTTGTTCATCTGTTCGATGTTCTCGATGGCCAATCCTTCCAGAATCTCCAACTGAATGAATCCGTTCGGAATGCCGTACCGCTGCAGAATCGAACACAGCCGGTCCACATAATCGGATTGATAGAACAGCAGCCGGGACTGATTCACCGAAATACAAATCGGCTCATAGCCCGCATCGATCCATTCCCGCAGCTGGCTGCAGGTCCGATCCACCATATAAAGGTCCAGACGTGCGCAAAAACCGTTCTTTTCGAACGCAGGGATAAACTCATTGGGATAGACCAGCGTTTCATCCGGGCGAATCCAGCGCACCAGGGCCTCGGCACCTTCTATCTGACCGGTCTGCAGGCGTACCTTGGGCTGCAGGAACAGCTGGAATTCCTGCTTGGCCAGCGCATTCTGCATGCTGCTTTCGATGCTGTTCTGGAAATTCTCCTTCCGATGCATGGCCCAATCGTAGAAAGCAAGCACGTTCTGATATTTTTTCACTGCATGCTTTTGTGCAAATTCCGCCTTGTGCAGCAGAAGCCGTACCTGATCCTCCGGCGGCGCGTCCTCCTGCACCACCGCTGCGCCCGCATACAGAATGATGGGATAGCTTACATTCAGCTCCTGAGCAATGCCTCCGGCACGTTCCATGATCTGCTCCACCCGAACACGAACCTGCTGCTCCTCATTGGTGTGAAGGAACAGATAGAACTGGTCTGCACTGGAGCGGCAGAAACATTCCTTCTCCCCCATCAGCTGGCTCAGCACTGCCGCCAGCTTTTTCAACACCTGGTCCGCCTGCGCTTTGCCCAGAATCTCGTTGATATACTGAAACTGCCGGATGTTCATGGTGACCAGCGCGTATGAAGTATCCTCCTCCAACAGATCCTCGGCACACTGCGTGAATTTTTCGAAATTATAGGTACCGGTCAGCCGGTCATAGTAGGCCAGCTTCATCAATTCCTTATTGCTGCCCCACATGGCCCAACGCACATACCACAACAGGCCCAGACACAGCAAAATGATCATTCCGCTGAGCACGTTGGAGGTGATGAGAATGGAATAAATCGGGCTTTTGCCGGAGTTCACCGTATCTGCATAACCCAGATACCAGCCATTCATTCCGAAAGGCTGCATATAAACGGTTTGGTCATTTCCCTCCAGATGGAAGGTGAAATGAAACGCTTCATTATTTTTCATCTGCTGCAGAGCCGACTGTGCAGCCTGTTCCTCCACGCCGGACTGGCTGAGGAAATTCTCCGTTCCCTGCGGGGCAAGCGGATTATTTTCCGAAGCCGCAATGATCTGTCCGCTCTGATCCACCCAGACCACATCCAGCTTATTCTGAGAGATAGGAGGCTGTGCGAGAATCTTCTGGAAGGCACTCAGATCCTTGGACGCTGCCACCACGCCAGTCACCTGCCCATCGGCAGACTGCACCGGCGCAGCATACATAATCAGCTGCTGCTCCATGCCCAGATCGTAATAAACCTGAGAAGCGGTTTTTTTGCCCTGCAGCGCATAGCGAATCAGCTGCTGCACCTCCGGCTCCAGAGACTCCATGGAGATGTTCTCTTCCAATGTACCATCCGCCCGGACGCGGCTCTGCATCCCCTGCCAGGTGTAATATCCCATGCGCAAAAAGGAATTTTCCTGGCGAGCATCCTGCAGATCGATCGCAAAGCTGCGGAACTCAGTGCTGGATTTTCCCTGCATAAACTCCGCCAGAATCTGCAGTGCCTCCCGGTCGGTACTCATTCGGTTGCGCATCTCCAGCCAATATTCGTTCATGGAGGTTTGCAGCTGTGTATTATAGGACTTTCGGTTGGCCTGCTGGATCGATGCAATTCCCATACAGGAAACAACAATCAACGAAACACCGATCAACACCGTGGAAAGGGTGATCTGCACAAAGCGCTGATGCATCCGAGGCCGTGACGCCCGTTTGACTGTTCTGTTCTTTTTCAGGAGCGCCATCTCCTGCCTCCTTTCCCGGCATTTTCCACATTATAGATTTTTATAAAAACAGCAAAATTCTTTTAATATTTTACTCCATATCAGCTATTGTGCGCAAGATGTTGCCGGGCCCTTCGGCTGGATAAATGGCCTGTGCGGCAAAATTTTCTTCGCCTTTATCCGTTTTCGCCTCTTTTGGGACTACCCCCTATTATATAGGTAACAACCATGCTGCCCGATGCAGCAGGCAAAAAAAGATTCAATTTTTTTAAGTTTTCCCCTTGACAATTCCTGGATTCTTGCTAAAATGTACTTAAATAATTTTAGTTAAATAATTTTAATTAAAATTATAAAACCATTTTTTGACACATTTCAACACATCAAAAAAACAACCCAAGAAAGTGAGAGTTTTATCATGTTTGAGAAAGTACGCGACATCATTGTGGACACCCTGAGCTGCGACGCTGACAAAGTGACCATGGAGGCCAGCCTGGCCGACGATCTGGGCGCTGACAGCCTGGACGCTGTTGAGCTGAACATGGCTCTGGAGGACAACCTGGGCGTTGCTATCTCCGACGAGGAGCTGGCCAACATGAAGACCGTCGGCGACATCGTGAATTACCTGGAGGCCAACGCCTGATTTTTGCGGCGTAAAGCAAAGCGCTTTTTACCGGCGTTTTGCATCAGCTCTGGCAGGGCGGCCGGAACGCGGCGATCCGCCGCCTGTTCCGGCCTGCTCTCTGCCGGGGCTGATTTTCTTTTGGCGCAAAAGGCAGCGCAGCGCGCCGCCTTCCTGTGCCCGACTACGATTTATAAGGAGGTTCCCGGCATGACCTTGGAACAAATCACCAGCCTGCTGAAGGCGTTTGACGAAAGCTCCGCCAGCCGTTTGAAGTACACCTGCGGTGAGGAGCAGATCACTTTGGAAAAAGCAGTCGCCCAGAGCGCCGTCGTTTGTGCGCCGGTCGTGGAGGCTGCCCCTGTTGCTGTGGCCCAGCCCGCAGCCGCACCCGCCGCTGCTGCCCCTGCTGCCGGGGCCACCATCGATGCTCCTCTGGTGGGCACCTTCTATGTGGCCAGTGCACCGGGTGAAGCCCCCTTTGTGAAGCCCGGCGACACGGTGCATAAGGGTCAGACCATCGGCCTGATCGAAGCCATGAAGATGATCAACGAGATCCCCGCTCCCTGCGACTGCGTGATTGAAAGTCTGGTCGCGCAGGACGGCGCTCTGGTGGGCTTTGGCGATCCGCTGTTCCAGATCCGGGAGCTGTAAGCCATGTTCAAACGAATTTTAATTGCCAATCGCGGCGAAATCGCGGTGCGCATCATCCGCGCCTGCCGCGAGCTTGGCATCGAGACTGTGGCGGTGTACTCCACCGCCGACGCCAGCGCCCTGCATGTGCAGCTGGCTACCCGGGCCGTATGCATCGGCCCTGCTAAGGCGGCTCAGAGTTACTTAAACCAGACCGCCATTCTGACCGCTGCGGTGGAAAGCGGCTGTGAAGCCATCCACCCCGGCTACGGTTTCCTTTCCGAAAACGACGAATTCGCGGATCTGTGCACTCAGTGCGGGCTCAAGTTCATCGGCCCCAGCGGCGATGTGATCCGCAAGATGGGCAACAAGGCCGCAGCCCGCGAACTGATGATCAAGGCGGGCGTGCCGGTGGTGCCCGGCTCCGACGGCGTGATTGAAAGCGCCGAAGACGCTTTGAAGGTAGCCGAGCGCATCGGCTACCCGGTGCTGCTGAAGGCCAGCGCCGGCGGCGGTGGACGCGGTATGCGCCGGGTGTTCAGCCCGGAGGAGCTGCCCGCTGCCTTTGCCTCTGCACAGGCGGAGGCTGTGGCCTGTTTTGGCAACGGCGAGATGTATCTGGAAAAGCTGGTTCTTTCCCCCCGGCACATTGAATTCCAGATCATGGCCGACCAGCAGGGCCATGTGGTCCATCTGGGCGAGCGCGACTGCTCGATCCAGCGCAAGAACCAGAAGCTGATGGAGGAATCCCCCTCCAAGGCGCTCTCCCCCGAGCTGCGCCAGGCCATGGGCCGGGATGCGGTAAAGGCCGCCCAGAGCTGTGGCTATGAGGGCGCGGGCACCATTGAGTTCGTGCTGGACCCGGACGGCAACTACTACTTTATCGAGATGAATACCCGCATTCAGGTGGAGCACCCGGTCACCGAGATGGTCACCGGGCAGGATCTGGTGAAAGAGCAGATCCGTGTAGCTGCCGGGCTGCCTCTCTCCTTCACTCAGGAGGATGTGAAGCTGAACGGCCACGCCATCGAGGTGCGGATCAACGCGGAAGACCCCGCCAAGAACTTCGCCCCCATGCCCGGCAAGACCGAGTTCGTGCACTTCCCGGGCGGCTGCGGCGTGCGGGTGGATTCCGCTTTGTACAACGGCTATGAGCTGAGCCCCTTCTACGATTCCATGGTAGCCAAGCTCATCGTGCACGCCCCCACCCGCCTGGCCGCCATCCGTCGGATGCGCCGGGTGCTGGAGGAGTTCATCGTGGAGGGCTACCCCACCGGCGCGGATCTGGCTCATCTGATCCTGTATCACCCGGATTACCTGAAGGGCGACTACAATACCTCCTTCATCGAGAACAACCTGGACGAGGTGCTCAGCTGGATGGAGAAGGGTGCGCCTCTGGCCGACGAGGAGGAACGCTAAATGCTGAACGAACGATTTTCTGACCGGCGGCAGCGGCTGCTGCGCCTGAAGGTAATGCGGGAGGGCGGACGTCTGCCCTCCTCCAGCCGCATCGACGCGCCGGCCATTTTCGAGCAGTGCCCTGCCTGCGGCGAAGCCGTGAGCAAGCGGCAGTGGGCCGATCAGCTGTACGTCTGCCCCCACTGTGGCCATCACCGGCCCATCGGCGCATACCAGCGACTGGCTCTCACGCTGGATTCCGGCACCTTCCAGGAATTGAACGACGGCCTGTGCGGCGATAACCCCCTGGATTTTGAGGGTTACGACGCCAAGCTGGAGGGCCTGCGCCGCCGCACCGGACTGTCTGAGGCGGTGGTCACCGCCAAGGGACTCATCGGCGGCTGGCCCGCTGTTGTGGCTGTAATGGATGGCCGCTTCCTGATGGGCAGCATGGGCGTTGCGGTGGGTGAAAAGGTGGCTCTGGCCGCCGACACCGCCCGCAAGGCGAAGCTGCCCCTGGTGATCTTCTGCGCTTCCGGCGGTGCCCGGATGCAGGAGGGCATCCTCTCGCTGATGCAGATGGCCAAGACCGCCGAAGCCATCACCCGCTTCCAGCAGGCGGGCGGGCTGTACATTGCCTGCCTGACCCATCCCACCACCGGCGGCGTGACCGCCAGCTTTGCTTCCCTGGGCGATATCACCCTGGCTGAGCCCAAGGCTCTGATCGGCTTTGCCGGCCCCCGCGTGATCGAGCAGACCATCGGCCAGAAGCTGCCGGAGGGCTTCCAGCGCTCCGAGTATCTGGAGGAGCACGGCTTTGTGGACGCGGTGGTTCCCCGCGGTCAGATGAAATCCACACTGATGCAGCTGCTTCGGCTGCACGCCAAAGGAGGTGCCCGCCGTGGCTGAACTGCATACCCCCGCTGAGAAGGTAGCGCTGGCCCGGCATGCGGGCCGCCCCGGTACGGCGGATTACATCAAGGCCCTGTTCACCGATTTCTTTGAGCAGAAGGGCGACCGGCTGTGCGGCGAGGACGCGGGCATTCTGGGCGGCATCGCCATGTTTCATGGCCGCCCGGTCACGGTGATCGGCCATCGCAAGGGCCGTAATCTGGAGGAGAACACCCGCTGCAACTTCGGCATGCCCAGTCCTGAGGGCTACCGCAAGGCCCAGCGGCTGATGCGCCAGGCAGACAAATTCGGCCGGCCCATCATCACCTTCATCGACACCCCCGGTGCCTACCCCGGCCTGGAGGCCGAGGCCCACGGTCAGGGCGAGGCCATTGCCCGCAGCCTGGCTGTGATGAGCGAGCTGAACGTGCCCCTGATCGCGGTGGTTACCGGCGAGGGCGGCAGCGGCGGCGCGCTGGCGCTGGCCATGGGCAACACCGTACTGATGCTGGAGAACGCCATCTATTCGGTACTTTCCCCCGAGGGCTTTGCCAGCATTCTGTGGAAGGATTCTTCTCGCAGTGCCGAGGCCTGCGATGTGATGAAGCTTACTGCCCAGGATCTGGAGCAGCTGGGCATCATCGACGGGATCATTCCCGAACCGGCGGAAGGCGCACACGCAAATCCCGCCGCAATGTTTGACGCGGTGGATGCGGCGCTGCAGAAGGCCCTGCGCCAGGCGGACCGCATTGCCGATCCTGCGGCTCACCGGCACAAAAAATTCAGAACCATGGGTTCCGCATTCCTGCAAGAGCCCGGAAAGGACTTTTTCTGATGACGGGACTGGAAATTCTGGGCACCGGGCGCTGCCTGCCTCAGCGCTGTGTGACAAACGACGATATGGCCCGCATGGTGGACACCAGCGACGAGTGGATCTCCACCCGCACCGGCATCCGCCAGCGGTATTTCTGCGGGGAAGACGAGGGCGTTGTGAGCCTTTCCACGGGCGCAGCCCGCAAGGCACTGGAGAAGGCCGGTGTGAGCGCGGATCAGCTGGGGCTGATCCTGACCGCCACCTTCACCCCGGACAGCTTTACTCCTTCGGTGGCCTGCCAGGTCCACGAGGCGCTGGGCTGCACCGCCACCATCCCCTGCTTTGATCTGAACGCCGCCTGCACCGGCTTCATCTACGCGCTGGAGACCGCCCGCTCCCTTCTGATGGCGGGCAGCGCCGGGGAATATGCCCTGGTCATCGGCGCGGAGTGCATCTCCCGCGTGCTGGACATGGAGGACCGCTCCACCTGCGTTCTGTTCGGCGACGGCGCGGCCGCTGCTGTGGTTCGTCTGGCCGATGTGCCCTACGCCTGCATTCTGGGCGGCCGGGGCGAAGCTGCCGGTCTGCATGCCAACAGCCTGCTGCCCGGCCAGAACCGCTATCTGTTCATGGACGGGCGGGCGATCTTCCGCTTTGCGGTGGACATCATTCCCAAGTGCCTGAACCAGCTGTTCGAAAAGAGCGGCACCAGTCTGGAGCAGGTGGACCATGTGGTCTGCCACCAGGCAAACAGCCGCATCATCGACCATGTGGTGAAAAAGCTGGGCGCACCGGAAGACAAATTCTACAAGAACATGCATCGCTACGGCAACACCTCCGCCGCCAGCATTCCCCTCGCTTTGGACGAGATGCTGGAATCCGGCGCGATTCGGCCCGGTCAGACCGTGGCCTGTGTGGGCTTTGGCGCGGGGCTGACCTGGGGCGCGGTACTGCTGCGCTTCTAAGGAAAGGCCCCTCTGATAAAAAAGGAGTAACAATATGCGTTTGAACGAAATTCTCGGAACCGAATTCCCCTTTATCCAGGGCGGTATGGCTAACATCGCCACCGGCACCTTCGCCGCCGCGGTTTCCAACGCGGGTGCGCTGGGTCTGATCGGCGCGGGCGGCATGACCGCCGACATGCTGCGGGAGCAGATCCACATCTGCCGCAGCCTGACCGACAAGCCCTTCGGCGTGAACATCATGCTGATGAATCCGGACGCTGAGAAGATGGCTCACATCGTGGTGGAGGAAAAGGTTCCCGTTGTGACCACCGGTGCTGGCAACCCCGGCGCTTACGTTCCCATGTGGAAGGAAGCGGGCATCAAGGTGTTCCCTGTTGTGCCTGCTGTTGTGCTGGCCCGCCGCATGGCCGGTCTGGGTGTGGACGGCATCATCGCCGAGGGCACCGAGAGCGGTGGCCATGTGGGCGAGATGACCACCATGGCTCTGGTGCCTCAGGTGGTGGATGCTATGAAGGAGTACAATCTGCCCGTGATCGCCGCCGGCGGCATCGCTGACGGCCGCCAGCTGCTGGCTGCCTTTGCACTGGGTGCCTGCGGCGCACAGCTGGGCACCTGCCTGCTGGTGAGCGAGGAATGCCCCATTCACGAGAACTACAAGAACGCCGTGCTCAAGGCCAAGGACAACGACACCGTGGTCACCGGCCGTATCGCCGGTACTCCCGTGCGTATCCTGAAGAACAAGATGGCCCGGGCCTATGTGGCGCAGGAGAAGGCCGGCGCCGACAAGATGGAGCTGGAGAAGTACACGCTGGGCTCTCTGCGCCGCGCCGTATTCGAGGGCGACACCGACACCGGCAGCCTGATGGCCGGTCAGGTAGCAGGCATGCTGCATGAGGTACGCCCCCTGCGCGCCATTTTCGAGGAGCTGAACAACGGCTGCGCCGAGCGGCTGCGTCAGCTGGAACAGGAGTAAGCTTATGCAGGCTGTAACCATTCGCGGCCGCACGCTGCAGCTGCCCATTCTGCAGGGCGGCATGGGTGTGGGCGTGTCCCTGGGCGGTCTGGCCGGTGCCGTGGCTGCCTGCGGCGGCATGGGCACCATCAGCACCGCGGTGGCCGGTTTCAACGAGCCGGATTTCGACCGCGACCCCAACGGAGCCAACCTGCGTGCTCTGGAAAAGGAAATCAAAAAGGCCAAGGAGCTGGCCGGCGGTCTGGGCATGGTGGCCATCAATGCCATGGTCGCCACCACCCAGTATGCGGACAGCATCCGCACCGCCATCAAGGCCGGTGTGGACGCGGTGGTCTGCGGCGCGGGCCTGGCGGTGGATCTTCCCGCCATTGCCGGTGATGCGGATGTGGCGCTGGCGCCCATTGTGTCCAGCTCCCGGGCCGCTGCCACCCTGTGCAAGCTGTGGTACAAGCGCTTCGGCGTGCTGCCCGACTTCATGGTGGTGGAGGGTCCCCTGGCGGGCGGTCATCTGGGCTTTGAGGAGCAGGACGTGAAGAACGGCTCTGCTCAGTGCCTGGAGACATTGGTTCCGGCCATCACCGAGCAGCTGCGCCCCTTTGAGGAACTGGCAGGCCGCCCCATTCCGCTGTTTGCGGCGGGCGGTGTTTACACCGGCGAGGATGCGGCCCGGCTGGAGCAGCTGGGTGCGGCAGGTGTGCAGCTGGCCACCCGGTTCATCGGCACCTACGAGTGCGACGCCTCCCCCGCTTACAAGCAGGCCATGCTGGACGCAAAGCCCGAGGATGTGCGCATCGTGCACAGCCCGGTGGGCATGCCCGGCCGGGCGCTGAACAGTCCGCTGATCCAGCGGCTGGCTGCAGGCGAGACCTTCCCGCCCAAACGCTGCGTAAACTGCCTGGTCCCCTGCAAAAAAGCCGATACCATCTACTGCATTGCCAATGCGCTGATTGAAGCAGTGCGCGGCAACTGGCAGGAGGGACTTTTCTTCTGCGGCGCCAATGTGGGCCGCATGACCAAACTGGTTCATGTGCGGGAGCTGATGGATGAGCTTGCCGCCGAATGGAGGAAACAGACACAATGAAACTTGCGATTTTGTATGCCGGTCAGGGCGCTCAGCACGCCGGGATGGGCAAAGATCTTTACGAGAGCGAACCCTTGTTCCGCGCCGCGCTGGATGCCGCGGACACTTCGGTGGATTTCGACCTGAAGCAGCTGTGCTTTGAGGGCCCGGATGAGACCCTGAGCCAGACCCAGTTCACCCAGCCCTGCATGGTAGCCTTCGCCGCCGGTCTGACCGCCGTGCTGAAGGACAAGGGCATCGAGCCTGCCGCTGTGGCGGGCCTGAGCCTGGGCGAGTATTCCGCCCTGTGCTGCGCCGGTGTGTTCGACGCAGCCACTGCCGTTTCCCTGGCCGCCTTCCGCGGCAAGGCCATGGAACAGGCCGTGACCGGCCGTCCCTGCGGCATGGCCGCTATTCTGGGTCTGGACCGTGAGGCGCTGAGCGCCGCCTGCGCCCAGGCTGCCCAGGCCACCGGCGGCGTGGTGGAGATCGCCAACTACAACTGCCCCGGCCAGATGGCCATTGCGGGCGACCAGGCCGCTGTGGACGCTGCCTGTGAGGCTGCCAAGGCCGCCGGTGCAAAGCGCTGCGTGCCCCTGAAGGTCTCCGGCCCCTTCCACACCTCGCTGATGGCTCCCGCCGGTGATGCGCTGCGGGAGAAGTTCAAGGAGGTATCCTTCGGCGAGATGAGCTGCCCGGTATATTTCAACTGCCTGGGTGCTCCCAAGGCCGACAGCGACACCATCCCCGCCCTGCTGGAGAATCAGGTACAGTCCAGCGTGTACATGGAGGACATCATCCGCCGCATGGTCGAGGACGGTGTGGACGCATTTTTGGAAGTAGGCCCCGGCAAAACGCTGGCCGGCCTTGTGAAGAAGACTGTGAAGGGCGCTGCTGTTCGCTCGGTGGAAACCGCTGAGGATCTGACCGCCGCCCTGGAATGGCTGAAAGGAGAAGCCTGATGGAAGCAAAACAGAGTGCACTGGTAACCGGCGGCAGCCGCGGCATCGGCCGGGCCATCTGCCTGGCCCTGGCCGCGCAGGGTGTGAATGTTGCCGTAAACTACGCGGGCAGCGCCGCTGCCGCCGAGGCTGTGGCCGAGGAGTGCCGCGCCCTGGGCGTGGAGGCCTTCGCCATTCAGGGCAACGTGGCCTGTGAGGCTGACGCCCAGAACCTGATCGCCCAGACCGTGGAGCGCTTCGGCCGCATCGACGTGCTGGTGAACAATGCGGGCATCACCCGCGACAACCTGATGATGCGCATGAGCGAAGAGGATTTTGACGCGGTGCTCGCCACCAACCTGAAGGGCGCCTTCCACTGCATGAAGGCCGCCTGCCGCCCCATGATGAAGCAGCGCAGCGGCCGCATTGTGAACGTTTCCAGCATCGTGGGCGTGCGTGGTAACGCGGGCCAGGCCAACTATGCGGCCAGCAAGGCCGGTCTGATCGGCATGAGCAAGAGCCTGGCCAAGGAGCTGGCTGCCCGCGGCGTGACCGTGAACTGCGTGGCCCCCGGCTTCATTGAGACTGATATGACCGATGTGCTGCCCCAGGCCGTGAAGGAGAAGCTGCTTGGCGAGATCCCCATGGCCCACCTGGGCAAGCCCGAAGATGTGGCCGCCGCTGTGGCGTTCCTCGCCAGCCCCGCTGCCGGTTATGTGACCGGTCAGGTGCTGTGTGTGGACGGCGGCATGGCCGTTTAAAAGCCCTGAATTGAAGGAGGAGCTTACAGATGGATAAACGACGCGTTGTAATCACCGGCATGGGCGCGGTGACTCCCCTGGGCCTGACCCTGGAGGAAAGCTGGGCCGCCGTAAAGGCCGACACCTGCGGCATCGGCCCCATTACCCAGTACGACACCACCAACCAGAAGGTAAAGCTGGCGGGCGAGGTGCGCGGCTTTGAGCCCGAGCAGTACATCGACAAGCGCGAGGTTCGCAAGACCGACCGCTTTGTGCAATTCGCTCTGGCCAGCGCCGCCCAGGCCATGGAGCACAGCGGCCTGGTGATGGAAAATGAGAACAGCCAGCGCTGCGGCGTGGTATTCGCCAGCGGCATCGGCGGTTTCTCCACCGTTCAGAATGAGTGCCTGAAGGGCAACGAAAAGGGCTACGATCGTGTAAGCCCCTACTTCATCCCCATGGCCATCTCCAACATGGCAGCAGGCAACATCGCCATCCGCTTCGGCTTCCACGGCATGTGCACCTGCCCGGTGACCGCCTGTGCCTCCGGCACCAACGCGGTGGGCGATGCCTTCCGTCAGATCCGCGACGGCTACGCCGATGTGATCCTGGCCGGCGGCAGCGAGGCCACCGTCACCTCTCTGGCGGTGGGCGGCTTTACCTCCCTGCATGCCCTGCACACCGGCAGCGACCCCAAGCGCGCTTCCATCCCCTTTGACAAGGAGCGTTCCGGCTTCGTGATGGGCGAGGGCGCGGCCGCTCTGGTACTGGAGGAGTACGAGCACGCCAAGGCCCGCGGCGCCAACATTCTGGCCGAGGTTGTGGGCTACGGCTGCACCTGCGACGCACACCACATCACCGCTCCCCTGCCGGACGGCTCCGGCGCGGCGGGCGCCATGACCCAAGCTCTGGCCGACGCGGGCGTGGACGCTGCCAGCGTGGATTACATCAACGCTCACGGCACCTCCACCGCCATGAACGACGCGGGCGAGACCGCCGCCGTGAAGCTGGCCTTCGGCGAGCATGCCAAGGAGCTGGCCATCAGCTCCACCAAGTCCATGACCGGCCACCTGCTGGGCGCTTCCGGTGCTGTGGAAGCTGCCTTCACCGCCATGGCCCTGCACGACGGCTTCATTCCCGCTACCCTGGGCTACCAGGTGCCGGACGAGGCCTGCGATCTGGACATTGTTCCCAATCACGGCCGTGAGGCTGCCATCCGGTACGCCATGTCCAACTCTCTGGGCTTCGGCGGCCACAACGCAAGCATCCTGTTGAAGAAGTGGGAGGAGTAAACCAATGACTTTGAATTCCAACGAGATCATGGAGGTTCTGCCTCATCGCTTCCCCTTCCAGCTGGTGGACCGCATCACCGAATGCGTGCCCGGCCAGATGGCAGTGGGCCGCAAGTGCGTGACCGTAAACGAGCAGTTCTTCTGCGGCCACTTCCCCCAGAAGCATGTGATGCCCGGTGTGCTCATCATCGAAGCACTGGCTCAGGTGGGCGCGGTTGCCATTCTCACCGAAGAGGAGAACAAGGGCAAGATCGTGCTGTTCGGCGGCATCAAGAATGCCCGCTTCAAGCGTCAGGTGGTTCCCGGCGATGTGCTGGAGCTGAAATGCGAGCTGACCGCACGCCGCGGCCCTGTGGGCTTTGGCAAGGCGGTTGCCACCGTGGACGGCCAGATTGCCGCCATGGGCGAGCTGACCTTCGCCATCAGTTGATTTGCTGCAGCACCGCACAATTTTAAATGGATGTGAATTGTGCGGTGTTGCCTTAACCGACGCATCTTGGTATAATATTATCACCGCAGCAGGCATACGGTTTTTTCACACCGTCCCATGCTCTTTTGCCTGGGCCGCGCAGTCAAGGAGGATCGAACGAATGCTGGAGCAAGCATTTGCAGATGTGTATTCGAAATTCAAATTACATTTCTATCAGAAGGTATTCAGTCGGTTCCAGGCGCGGGAAGCCAGCCTGACTACTGTGGAAACCTTCTGCATGGAGATCATCCAGGCGTTGGGGAAGCCCACCATCAACGAGTTTGCCAGCTTTGTACAGATCTCCCCGCCCAATGCGGCCTACAAGGTGAACAGTCTGATCAAAAAAGGCTACCTGAAAAAGGTGCAGTCGGAAAATGACCGCCGGGAGTATTTTTTGGTGGTGACCCAGAAGTACGAGGATTACTACAACATCAGTTACAGCTATCTGTCCACCGTGATGAACCGGATCAAGGATCGGTTCTCCCCTGAGGATGTGGCCAAGATTGAGGAGATGCTTACCATCATTTCCGACGAGCTGATGCCGGAGATTCCGCTGAAGTCACCCAACGCCAATCACTACGCCCCGAACGCCTGAATCCATCGATTCTCAAGCCCTTTATTGCCCGGCAGGCAACCGTCTGCCGGCAGTAAGGGCTTTTTGTGCTTGTGTGCCCACTGAAAAATAACAGGGCACCGGCGCGCGAAACCCCTGTGCACAACATTCCTATCCTGGAGGGACCCCTCATGAGCGTTACATTAAAACAGGCACTGGTACTGCCCAGCTTGCGCCAGGCCACCCTGCTGGCCGGCTTTGATAATCTGGACCGGCCCATCACCTCGGTAAACGTGCTGGAATACATCGGCACGGAACCCCTGCACCAGCAGAACGAAACAGCAGGCCGCTTCGCCGGCGGCGAGCTGGTCCTCACCTGCTTTTCTTCCATCCCCACCAACGTGAACGCCCAGTGTGAATGTCTGCGCGCTCTGGCCCAGGTGGGGCAGGCCGGTCTGGTGCTGTATTATGTGGGTACCGTAATGCCTCAGGTGGACCCTGCACTGGTAACGCTGGCTCAGGAGCTGAATTTCCCGCTGCTGGTAATGCCGCCCCGTATGGAGCTGCGCTACAGCGAGGTGATCGGCGATGTGATGGACGCCATCCTGCGGGATCAGGCGGACAACACTCATCTTCTGGGAGATATTCTGGAGCACATGACCCTGCTGCCGGAGCACCAGCGCACGGTGGACACCGTGCTGCAGCTGCTCAGTGACCGGCTGCGGGCTACCGTGCTTCTGCTGGACGGCACCGGGCAGCTGCTGGGCGCCTGCGCCTGGCCCCGGGGCTCTCAGACGGATATGACCGATCTGCTGATCCAGGCCCGACAGGGCAACGCGGATCAGTGCTGCCGTTTGACCATCGACCCCGGCGACGCGGCCCCCATGGAGCTGTGCCTGCTGAAGGCGGGTCAGCCGCTGAGCAACGAGGTACAGCAGCAGGCCCAGGACGTGATGCAGCTGGCACTGAACCTGTGGAGCCTGAAGCACGCGGAGCTGGCCATTGAAGAGCTGGTGCGGGCCATCCTGCGGGACGAGCCCATCAAGATGCGCCGTCTGGCTGCCCTGTTCCGTCTGAACGTGGCTTCCATCCACTGCATGTGGATGCTCAGCCCGTTGGACCCCGCCTGCCGGGAGGAGTTTCTGCGCCGGGTGCCCACCATTGCCTCCCAACTGCTGGAGCCCCACTGCCAGGCCGCCATTGCCGGCAGCTACCAGGACTTTGTGATCGTTCTGGCCGACAACGGCGTGTTTGGTCCCGAAGGAGAGGCACTGGCCGCCCAGCTGGGTCAGCAGCTGAAGGCTGAGGGGCTGGGCGCAGGCTTTGTGTGCTGCCAGGGTCTAGAGAACACCGCTCAGGTGCGCGCCGCCTTTCTGCGCAGCAGCGAGGGCCTGCCCAGCGCGCAGACCATCTGGCCCACCCGCACCGTACATACGCTGGGCGAGATCGATTTTGCGCTGCACTGCAAGAACGATCTGGTACAGGACGAGGCCAGCGTGACCCGCTGCCGGGCAGTGCTTGCTCCGCTGCACAGCTCTTCCGAGGAGCTGCCTCTGGTGGATACACTGGCGGTCTACCTGCTGGATGCGGACCAGAACATTGCCCGCTGTGCTCAGCAGCTGTTTTTGCACAAAAATACGGTAAAATACCGCTACCAGCAGATCACCCACCGGCTGGGTCACACCCCGGACAAACTGCCTGAGCTCACCGCCCTGTATGAAGCGGTGGCACTGTACCGGCTTCTGGAAAAATAATGGCACGACCCCCACGGGCGGCGGAAAAGCCGCCCGTTTTTCGTGTTTCTTTTACAGCAATTTGTGCATTGCTTTGCTGCTTTTCCCGACGCATGGTATAATAATTTTGTTCGCCGACTGTCTTTGTCGGCCGCTTTGAGATTCTATTTGTGAGGTAACCGCCCATGCATTCCGCCCTTTCCTGGCTGCGAAAAAATCCGCACGCCTGGCTGATGGGGTACTGGGCATTCTATCTGTTCGGCTTCTTCAGCCTGGAACAGCTGGACCCGGAATACACCATCATCCACTGCTTCATCGACGACCTGATTCCCTTCAACGAATGGTTTGTGATTCCCTACTGCCTGTGGTATCTGTGGATGCCCGGCACCATGCTGTATCTGTTTTTCAAGGAAAAAACCGACTACTGCCGCCTGTGCTTCATTATGTTTGTTGGCATGACGGTGGCCATGCTTACTTATCTGGTCTGGCCCAACGGTCTTGATCTGCGCCAGCCGATTCTGCGGCAGAACGTTCTGTGCCAGCTGGTGGAGCTGCTGCGCGGCATCGACACCCCCACCAATGTCTGCCCCTCCATCCACATTTCCAGCACCGTCTCCATTGCTATTGTGGGGCTGCGCTGCAAGCTGTTCCGGGGCAACCTGCCGGTGCATGCGCTGATCTGGGCCATGACCATCCTGATCACTCTGTCCACTTTGTTTTTGCGCCAGCATTCGGTGATCGATGTGGTGGCCGGTGCGGCACTGAGCCTGGTATTGATGATCCCCGCTTATCGAATCCAGTGGGAAAAGATCTTCCCGGAGATCGCGCCCTCTGCAAGCAAGGCGATCCGACACCCGACACAAAACCAAACAACTTTCTAAAGCGAGGGACATTCCCCTCGCTTTTTCTTTGCACGTACTGCCGCAATTGCACCTCATCTTGTATATTTTTGTGCAAATTGCCCCTTGCTTCCTTCCTATCTTATGCCTATGATAATAGTAGAACAGGGTGCGAAGTATCTCGCCGCCCGCCGGAAAGGAGCGTGTTTCCAATGCACCAAACCATCGAATCTCTGCTTTTGGCCCACGGGCGCGCCATTCTGAATTCCCCGGGAATGCAGCTGGAGCAGCAGTTCATCCAGCACGGCAATGTGACCTGCTTTGACCATTCGCTGGCCGTGGCTTATCTGAGCCTGTGGATCGTTCTGCGGCTGGGTCTTCGCCTGGACCTGCGCAGCCTCGTGCGCGGCGCTTTGCTGCACGACTACTTTTTGTACGACTGGCATGAAAAGGATGAAAGCCACCGCTGGCACGGCTTTCATCACGCCCGCCGGGCCCTGGACAACGCCAGCCGGGATTTTGAGCTGAACTGCATTGAACAGGACATCATCGAAAAGCACATGTTCCCGCTGAATCTCACTCCGCCCCGCTTCGTGGAAAGCGTGGTGGTGACCTGCGCGGACAAGATCTGTGCCTGCTTTGAGGTGTTTTCCATCCTGCTCTATCGCCCGGATTTTTCCCGTCTGGGCCTTGCGGCAACCAACAACAATTGACCAACCGCTCCGGGTAAGCTGCATGCCCCCGGAGCGGTTCTTTTTGTTTCGGGCAATACCGCATAATTCACGCCTCACGGCTCAGACGGTGTTACCGTAATTCCTTGCAAGCTTCTGTGAATTGTTTTCAATTTATTCACATTTACCCCATTGACAGAAGATGTCAAAAGGGTTACAATTTAGTTGCAAGAAAGTTACACCCCCTTTTTCATGTGTTGTGAGGCGTCTCCGGTTCTTCTCCTCCTTCCGCCCCCCTAGCGGTTCTTTGATCCGGCTGAGCAGGGCGTCTCGAAATTCCTGTGGCAAGCTCCACCGCCCATTCCCGGGCGGTGGAGTTTGTTTTTGCCCTTTTTCTCTTGTGCCTGCCGCCCGCAAACGGTATGATAAAAACAGCACGGGACTTTTCGTCCCATCTAAAAGGAGCGTTTTCCATGTCTGCTGTTTTTTCCCGGCTTGCCCCGCTGCGGGTAGCGAAATATGCCCTGGGCGGACTGCTTGCCAGCTTTTTTGCTGCCCTGCTCGGGCTTTCTTACAGCACCTCCGCCGGAGTGATTGCCATTCTGAGCATCCAGACCACCCGCAGGCAAACCCTGGCATTGGTGCTTCGGCGTTTTACCGCCTTTTTCGCGGCCATGGCACTGGCCTTCGGCTGCTTTTCCCTTCTGGGATATCATCTGATCGCCTTCGGGCTGTTTCTGCTTTTGTTTGCCGCCTTCTGCCAGTGGTTCGGCCTACAGGAGGCTCTGGTGATGAACACCGTGCTGGTGCTGCATCTGTACGCAGAGCGCACCATGAACCTGTTCTGGCTGCGCAACGAGCTGCTCTTGCTTTTAATCGGTGCCGGGATCGGGATACTGGTGAATCTTTACATGCCGGGTGCGGCAAAGGCCATTCGCCAGAGCCAGGCCCAGGTGGAACAGGCCTTCCGGGACATTCTGCAGCGGATGGCGGACCGGCTGCTGACCCGCAGCAAACAGGGCTACACCGACAGCTGTTTTGCTCCGCTGGAGCAGCAGCTGGAGGGGCTTGCTCGCAAAGCCCGGGAAAACCAGGACAACGCCCTGCTCAGCGACCAGTGGTATTTTGTAAACTACGTAAGTATGCGCCAGCGTCAGCTGACGGTACTGCGCCGCATTTATGACAACATTCACCGACTGGATCAGGTTCCCGAACAGGCCCTGAGCATTGCCGATCTGCTGGAGGAGATCAGCCGCTCCTTCCATGAGCACAACAATGCCGCCGCACTGCTGCAAAAGCTGCACGGAATGCAGATTTCCATGCGGGACGAACCCCTGCCTCAGAGCCGCGCCGAGTTTGAAAACCGTGCATTGCTTTATCGGGTACTGTACGATCTGGAGGACTTTTTGCAGCTGAAGGCAGACTTTGCTGCCGCGCTCACCGAGCAGGAACGCAGCCGGTTCTGGGGAGACTGACCCGAAAAATTTTTGCTTTACCTTGGTAAATTTCAACCAAGATAAGTCATACTTAGGCCAGTTTTTCGACAAATTGCCGGTTTTCCCGGTTCGGGGTTTGAAAAGTTTGGCGGCGGTGCATTTTGTATTTTTCGGCCAAATATGATACACTTTTTAAAACCACCCGGCACGCAGGGCCACCGGCGCAGGATTTGTGCAAATTTGCGCTTCAAATGCCCGCGTTGTTCTTGTTAGAAAGGCGATTCTGCCTTATAATAAAAGGAACGAAGCGTTTTGCTGGAGAATTGTAATTGCAAAGGAGACAAGGAATATGGCTTATTATTTTGAGGAACCTTCCCGCACGTTTGGCGAGTACCTGCTGGTACCCGGTTACTCTTCCTCCGCCTGCGTACCGGACGCTGTGAGCCTGAAAACACCGCTGGTTAAGTACCGCAAGGGCGAGGAGGAATGCCCCCTCACCATGAATATCCCCATGGTAAGCGCCATCATGCAGTCGGTTTCCGGCGATCGCCTGGCCATCGCGCTGGCAAAGCAGGGCGGCGTATCCTTTATTTACGGTTCCCAGTCTGTGGAAGATGAGGCCGCTATGGTTGCCCGCGTGAAGAGCTACAAGAAGGGCTTTGTAACCAGCGACTCCAACCTGAAGCCCACCGCTACCCTGGCGGATGTTCTGGAGCTGAAGAAAAAGACCGGCCACTCTACCGTTGCCATCACCGAGGACGGCACCCCCAACGGCAAGCTGCTGGGCATCGTGGCCAGCCGCGACTACCGTGTCAGCCGTATGTCCATGGACGAGCCTGTTGCCAACTTTATGACCCCCATGGAGAAGCTGGTCTGCGCTCCAGACACCACCACCCTGAAGGAAGCCAACGACATCATCTGGGACAACAAGATCAACTCCCTGCCCCTGGTGGATGCTGAGGGCCATCTGAAATACATGGTTTTCCGCAAGGACTATGACAGCCACAAGGAAAACGTGAACGAGCTGCTGGACGCCAACAAGAGCTACGTTGTGGGCGCCGGTATCAACACCCGCGACTACGCTGAGCGTGTTCCCGCTCTGATCGAGGCCGGTGTGGATGTGCTGTGCATCGACTCCTCCGAGGGCTTCTCCGAATGGCAGAGCCGCACCATCGCCTGGATTCGTGAGCGCTACGGCGACAAGGTGAAGGTGGGCGCCGGCAACGTGGTGGACCGTGAGGGCTTCCGCTTCCTGGCACAGGCCGGCGCGGACTTCATCAAGGTCGGCATCGGCGGCGGTTCCATCTGCATCACCCGCGAAACCAAGGGCATCGGCCGCGGCCAGGCTACTGCCGTGATCGAGGTTGCCGCGGCTCGTGACGAGTACTACAAGGAGACCGGCATCTACATTCCCATCTGCTCCGACGGTGGCATTGTGCACGACTATCACATGACCCTGGCTCTGGCCATGGGCGCTGACTTCGTGATGCTGGGCCGTTACTTCGCCCGCTTCGACGAGAGCCCGACCAACAAGCTGCGCATCAACGGCAGCTACGTGAAGGAGTACTGGGGCGAGGGTTCCAACCGCGCCCGCAACTGGCAGCGTTACGACCTGGGCGGCGCCACCAAGCTGAGCTTCGAGGAAGGCGTGGACAGCTATGTTCCCTACGCCGGCAGTCTGGCTGACGGTGTGGGCACCACCCTGTACAAGATCCGCAGCACCATGTGCAACTGCGGCGCTCTGACCATTCCCGAGCTGCAGGAGAAGGCCCGTCTGACTGTGGTTTCCTCCACCAGCATCGTGGAGGGCGGCAGCCACGACGTTATCCTGAAGAACAACCCCAACAACTAAGCTTACCAAACGAACAGGGCACCCGCTGCGGCGGGTGCCCTGTTCTTCGTTTCTCACTTATTCCACATTCCCTATGAATTACGCACCCGAAGATGCGATTGGCTCGTTTGCCCGGTCACGGCATGATGCGCCGTGCCTCCATGTAATAGCGCTTATCCTGCGCACGGCCCATGGAGAAGGTTTTGCGAGGCAGAACGCCGTCCAGCACCACGCCCCGGAACAGGTCCTCCTTTCGGAACTCCGGCAGCACAAAACCGATGCACTGCGGACCGGCACTGAGGGTACACAGGGTTTCTTCCCCGTGGATGTAATCCGGCTTTGCTCCCTGCCAATGGGGCATTCGGTCATCCAGAAAGGCCTGGAGCGCCGCCACCGGCAGTGCCCATCGCCCATTGGGCCGGATGGAAAGCCAGCCGGTTTTCTCCCCTGCCACCCAGCGGATGGCCCAGAGGTCTTCGCTTTCCGGTGTCTGCTCCAGAAGCTGCGCCTGCGCGCCCTGGGCGGCGAAGTAGCTTACCGCGTCCTGTAAGACTGTTTGGCGGTCCGCACCGGCCACCAGGCGGTGGATGGGCTCGATCTCCAGGCTTTCGTCCTGCAGGTTCACCACCTCGGCCAGCGCCCAGCGGGCCGGATGCTCCAGCCGCTGCTGCGGGGTAAGCGTCTCGCGAATCTGCTCCCAGCGGACCCGGGCGGCTGCCATGGAATGGTTACCGTCGCCGGTGGCAAACTGCAGGGCCGGGGCATCTGCCGGAGCGCCATACCGTTCGCTCAAGTGTTCCGGTGCAGCCAGCGCCTCCAGCGCCTGCTGGATTTTCTCGGTGAGCGCCCCCTCCGGAATAAACCAGCCGGTCAGCTGGCCGCCGCCCAGCATGAGCGGTGTATCGTAGGCTTGCTCCAGTTCGCTGCAAAGAGCGGCCACCGGCTCGATCACCGACCGCTGCGGGTCGTCGATCAGCAGCAGGATGTGGGGCAGCTCCAGTGTGGCTGCCTCCCGCACCGCCAGCCGGGCTGGAATACGCTCCGGCACCGTGCGCTCGGTGGGACGAATCAAAGAGCGGGAGCCCTCCCGGTAATCATAAGCCTCCAGGTCCACCGCCATCACCAGACCCCAGCGGGGCGCGGCCACGTCTTCCATTTGACGGCGTACCAGCATCATGCCGGGCGCGGTGGGTCGGAGCAGTCCGTTTACCTGATATTCCTCCATGGTCTGCCCGATGGTTTTGATCCGCTCAGGCGCGTCCGGCTCTTCCAGCCAGATCTCCGGCAGAGTCAGCCGCAGGGTGGAAGGGGCATCCCCCACCAGCTGCTGCACCTTTTGCCAGTAATCCGGCTGAGAGGTGTATTGATCGCAGGCCACCACCGCCCACTTTTCCAGATTAATCTCCGGGGCGGGCAGCAGCATGGCCGCAGGTTTTGTGCATCGCTGCATGGTCGTGTTCTCCTTTCCCCGCCCGTCAAATCAGGCGTACTCGCAGAACACCGGGCTGTGCGGCAAGCTGATCCAGCTGCTCCGGGGCTGGCTCGGCTTCCAGATCGGCCAGCAGGCAGCACCGTTCTCCCTTTTTGGCATCTGCACGCCCTGTTGTTTTCCAGCCCGCCAGAAGCTGACCTGCATTCAGGTTTTCACCCAGTACACAAAGCCGGGGCGCAGCAGTTTTTGCACCCAGCGTGCAATCCGGGTAGTTCACTGCGTTGCGCAGGGTACCCTCCTCCAGAAAAGCCTTCAGCTGGTCCACTGCCATGCAGGCACAATTGTCCTCCGATTCCTCGGTGGAAGCGCCCAGATGAGGAATCACCAGCGCGCCGGGCAGATGCACCACGGCCGGGTTGGGGAAATCCGAAACATAGCGGCGCACAATCCCCTGCTCCATGGCTTGAGCCAGCGCCTCGTCGTCCACCAGTTTATCCCGGGAGAAGTTCAGCAGCACCGTACCGGGCTTCATTTTTGCGAACACCGCCCCATTGATCATCTGACGGGTAGCATCGTTCAGCGGCAGATGCAGCGTAATGTAATCGCAGCTTTCGTAGATTTCTTCCGGTCCATCCAGCAGGTGAACCTCCTGGGCCAAGCCGGGGATGGTGCCATCGCCCTCCGGCAGGGTGTAAGCCCAGACCTCCATACCCAGAGCCAGGGCGGCGTTTGCCACCTTTACTCCGATATGGCCCAGACCGATGATGCCCAGGCGCTTGCCCAGAATCTCACCGCCGGCAAACTGCTTTTTGGCTTTTTCGGTGTCCTTGGCAATGTCCGGGTCCGACTGGTTGGCGCGGACCCATTCCACGCCGCCCACCACGTCACGGGCGGCCAGCAGCATTCCCGCCAGCACCAATTCCTTCACGCCGTTGGCATTGGCGCCGGGGGTATTGAACACCACGGTGCCCTGTTTTGCCAGCGCGTCCAGTGGAATGTTATTCACACCGGCTCCCGCCCGGGCCACGGCCAGCAGCCCGGCAGGCGCGGTCACGGCGTGCATGTCGGCACTGCGCACCAGCGCCAGCTGTGCTTCCTCCAGCGGGGCATCCAGCTGATAGCCCGCGCCGAATCGTTCCAGTCCCACCTTGGCAATGGGGTTCAGGCATGTTACCTTTGTCATCGTTTCTGCCCCCCCTTAGCCGTTCTCGGTCTCAAACTGCTTCATGAAGTCCACCAGCGCCTGCACGCCTGCCAGCGGCATGGCGTTGTAGATGGAGGCGCGCATACCGCCCACGGTGCGGTGCCCCTTCAGATTCACCAGGCCCTTGGCGGCCGCTTCCTTCACAAATTTCGCATCCAGATCCTTGTCGCCGGTCACAAAGGGAACATTCATCAGCGAACGGTCCTTTTTGTCCACCGTGCCCCGGAACAGGCGGCTCTCGTCCAGGAAATCATACAGCAGCTTTGCCTTTTCCAAGTTGCGCTGCTGCATCCCCTCCAGGCCACCCTGGGCTTTAATCCACTGGAACACCTTTCCGCAGATATAGATGCCGTAGCAGGGAGGTGTATTGTACAAAGAATTGTTGTCCGCATGGATTTTGTACTGCAGCATGGTGGGCACAAAAACCGGAACCTCCTCCGGGATCAGATCCTCCCGGATGATAACCACCACCACGCCCGCCGGGCCGATGTTCTTCTGAGCTCCGGCAAAGATCAGCCCGTAGCGGCTCACATCCACCGGCTCGGACAAAAAGCAGGAGGACTGGTCAGCCACCAGAGGCTTGCCCTTGGTGTTGGGCAGGGTTTTGAATTTGGTGCCATAGATGGTGTTGTTCTCGCAGATATACACATAATCCGCATCCGGCGAGACCGGCAGGTCGGTGCAGTCCGGGATATAGGCGAAGGTGCGGTCCTCACTGGTGGCCAGCTTGTTGGCCTTTCCATATTTCGCACCCTCTGCATATGCCTTCTTCGCCCACTGACCGGTAACGATATAATCCGCCACGCCGTTTTTCATCAGGTTCATGGGCACCATGGCAAACTGCTGAGATGCACCGCCCTGCAAAAACATGATCTTGTAATTATCCGGCACTGCCAGCAGGTCCTTCAGATCCTGCTGGGCCTGATCCAGGATGTTCTGGAAGGAACTGGATCGATGGCTCATCTCCATTACACTCATGCCGCAGCCCTGATAGTCCAGCATTTCCGCACAAGACTGGCGCAGCACCTCCTCGGGAAGCATCGCCGGTCCGGCGGAAAAGTTGTACACTCTGCTCATTCTCGATCCACTCCTTTTGTTTTAGATTTGCCAGCAATGGGCAGCGCTCTTTCGCGCCGCATCAGTTCACTGCTTTAGCTTATTGAATAGATTAGCACATTGCAGAGCAAATGACAACTGCCTTTTTTCACAACTTTGACAAGTAATCCTTTGGAACTGTCCGTCATATAGCCAATTTTGTTCTCGATGAGAAAACAAAATTGTGATTTTGGGCAAAAACGAGAAAAAGCGCTCTCACGCAGTGCCCGACAAAAACCTTATTGGCTTTGCCTTCGGGCTGCGTGAAAGCGCTTTTCTACTATTTTTGATAGAATTGCTCCCCTCAGAAGCGGAGCTCTGCCTCAAAGCAGCATTTTCCCTCGCGAGTACCGGATGCATACCAGCCGTTTTGCGTGCTGCCCCGCTGAACCTGGAAGTGCTCGCCCGCCGGGACCTCATTGTGATAGCTGATGCTGATGCGGCGAACTGGATTCTGGCGCAGCTGCTCCAGCGGCAGTGCATCGCAGGCGATGTCTGCGTAGCGGGTATTGTTCAGGTGGCCGTTGATGTCGCAGAAGGTATAGTAGGCAGCCGCCTGACCCACCTGCTCTACCTCCTGGGGGCGCTCGATGGTCATGTCCAGCTGATAGTCCACATCGTCTCCAAAGGGAAGATTCTGAAAGGCTTCAGGCGGGCGGCGGATGATACGGCGGGCCTGCGGGTCCACCAGAACCCATCGGCTGTCGGTCATGCCCAGGGCATTCCCCTGCTCATCCTGCACCGTGGTCACGCGCTTATAGGTGGCTCGCTTGCAGTTTTCCGGCCTGGTGGTCAGGGTGATAACCTCGCCGCAGCGGGGAACCCGCTCCCACTGAAGGGCCATTTTCGCCATGAGAAAAATCGCATTGTTCTTTTCGTAAAATTCCTGATTCAGCCCGATTGCCTCGCAGTGATCGGTGGAAAGCTGCTGCACCATACGCAGAAATGCGCCGGGCATCAGGTATCCATTCAGATCGCAATCGGTGTCCTTCACCCGAAAGGTCTGGGTGTAGGTAGTCAGCTCCTGCATTTTCTTTTTCGCCTTCTTTTGCATTGAAATTTCCTTCTTATTATAGCACAAATTCACGCAAAAATAAAAACTCTGACCTGCTGCATTTTCGCCGGAACGGAGCACGGCGCCCCCTGCCTTTGCAGAGAGCGCCGCACAATTGGAGGATATCAATCCGGGTGCTGAAACCCCGGGGAAATGGTTACGGACGAGCTACCTGATTGAGTCGGGCATTGATGGCAAGCAGCTGCTCCTTGGTCAGCTTGTTCTCGCCCAGAGTACCCACCAGACCTGCCATACGCAGTACCGTGAAGCCGCCGATCATTTTGGCAAAATCTCCGCTGAGATCGCCTTTTCCGCCCATACCCACCGAAGCAAGCAGCTCCAGAATGATCTGCTTGCCCTGCGGGGCCTGCATGATGTCTCCGATCAGGTCATTCAGGGAGAAGAAGCCCTCCTTTTCGGTCACATCAAACCAGTTGAGGATTGCCCCCTGCTCCTTCAGGCGGTAGCTTTCGTCCGGCGTATCCACATGGCAGATCTCTCCCTGGTCACGGCAATCGCCTGCCACTGCCTCCAGCTTCGTTACCCCTTCGTTGGGCACAACGAAACGGAAGAAGTGATCCTCTGCGTGCTGCACGCCCAGCGAGACTCCGTTGGCGAACAGCTCCACCTCGGGCTGGTTGGAATAGACGGTGATCTTCACCGTGTCACCGGTGTGGTTCACAAACCGCTTGCCGCACAGGTGGACGAAGGGCTCGTCGGAAAGCCAGGCCTTGTAGGCATAGAAGGCATCCTTTTTGTATTTCCGGTCCATGGTCACCAGGCCCTTGTGGTTCTGGCCGTTTTCGCCGCCCTCGTTGCGGGCGTCAGCGCCGAAGTCAAACATATTCCACACATGGGTCGCCCACAGGTAGGGCCGGGTGAACAGCTGCTTGATCAGCTCTTCGTGGTAATATGCCTGGTACTCTTCGGTGTAATCGCCCTGCTGGGGGGCATCCGAATGCCAGTTCAGCGCCTCGCAGCCGTATTCGCTGCAGCCAATGGGCAGGGTGGGATGCATTTCGTGGAACTTGTCAAACCAGGGGCCGTTCATGTCGGTATTGCCGCCGTACCAGCCGAAGTAATGGTTGTAGGATACCGCATCGGGAATCTCCAGATAGGGGCTGTCCATGGGGCACATGCTGATCACCGCCATCACAGTGGGACGGGTGGGGTCCATGGCATGGCACAGGTCATTGAGCTCACGATGGTTTTCCATCATATCCGGGTCACGGTCACCCTTCATGGTGATCTCGTTGCTCAGGCCCCACACAGCAATGGACGCATGGTGATGATTCTGCACGATCAGCTCACGCATCTGGCTGATGGTGTTTTCCCGGCCGGCAGGCATATGCTGAGAGATGTAGGGGATCTCTGCCCAGACCACCATGCCCCGCTCGTCACACAGATCATAGAAGAACTGGTCGTGCTGG
This sequence comes from Gemmiger sp. An194, assembly GCF_002160145.1. Taxonomy (GTDB): domain Bacteria; phylum Bacillota; class Clostridia; order Oscillospirales; family Ruminococcaceae; genus Allofournierella. The sequence continues at coordinate 68,842 of NZ_NFKA01000005.1, forward strand.
TAATGCGCCAGCCGGATGGTATTGGCGCCCAACTCACAGATCAGATCCATATCCCGGATGTGATCCTCCCGGCTGAGCGCGTTGCCCTCGCCCCAGCAATCCTGATGGCGGGAAACACCGCGCAGCGGATAGCTTTCCCCATTGAGGAAGAAGCCCTGTTCGGGGTCGATCCGGAAGCTGCGGAAACCGAACCGACGGCTGACCGTATCCAGCACGGTGCCGTCCCGCAGCAGCTCGGCGGTCAGGGTGTAGAGATAAGGGTCCTTGCGGCCGTGCCACAGGTGAACCTGCTCCACCTGCAGCGCGTTTTTTTCTTCCCGGCTGCAAGCCTGAGCCACCGTCTCCCCTTCGGCGTTGCGGATGGTATAACGTACCTCAGTGCCATCGGCAGGGCCGGTGAGCCAGCGCTCCACCTCCACACGGCCGCTCACATCCGGGGTCAGATGCAGCCCGCAGCCGCCATAATAGGAAAGGTCAAAATGGGTCTCAGGGACACAAATGATGTTCACATCCCGGTACAGACCACCGTAGAAGGTAAAGTCCGCCACCTGGGGATAAACGTGGTCGCTGGGGGCGTTGTCCACCGTAATGACCAGCAGGTTTTTCTCCTGCAGGGCATCGGTTAGCTCCACTCGCCAGGTGGAATAGCCGCCGTCGTGGTGAGCCAGCTTTTTGCCGTTGAGATAAACATCCGCCGACAGGTTGGCACCGTTGATCTCCAAGAAGCAGGCCTCGGCTTCGGGCAGATCCGCCCGCTCCAGCGTGCGCACATAGACACCAGTGCCGCGCCAGTAATCGTTGCCGCCGTCCTGGCCGTCGATGTTGTTCCAGGTGTGCGGCAGATTGACGATGTCCCAATCCGCCGGGAAGTTCTCCGGCAGGGGCGCGCCCTTGCGGAATGCCCATTTATGATTGATATTCACAACATTTCTCATAACAAAACCCTCCTGATCGATCATTGCCCGGCAGCGCGTTTTTTCTTCAGCGTGAGCACATTCTCGTTAACCTGCTTTTTGTGCAGCGGGTACCAGAACCAGAGGATCAGCGCCAGCAGCGCGAATCCCAGCGCAGGTACCAGAACCGAGATATTGAGCAGCCCCTCCTGCACCTTGGGATCGGTGCGGGTAGCAGCCGAGTAACCAATAAGCTCCAGCAGCAGGCCGCTCAGTCCGGCGGAAGCCGCCTGGCCCAGCTTGCGGGCAAAGGAATACAGCGCATACACAGTGCCGTCCTCACGGCGTCCGGTTCTGCATTCCGAATCGTCGATCACGTCAGTGATCAGAGCCCAGGAAACCATGGAGAACATGCCCAGAGCCAGCCAGCAAAGGAACTGGAAGCCCACATAGACCCACACATTTGCCGGACGCACCACAAAGAGCACCAGATTGATAACCACCGCGGCAACGCTGGATACCACGCTGACCTCGCATTTGCCGAAGCGCTTGGCCAGCGGCTTGACCAGAGCGGCAGCCAGCAGCATGGCCACCATCATAACCAGATTGGAAACCGACTGCGCCGACGCATTGTTGTAGTAATCCGGATATACATAGCCGCTCATGTTCTGGATGGTCAGCTGAGCCAGCAGCATCACAATGGAGGCGGCAATGATGGAAATCAGCGAACGGTTGTGAATGGCACTCTTCATCATCTGCACAACGGACTCCTGTTTGCCCTGCGGTGCCTCGATACGCACACGCTCGGTAACTAAATTATAGCACAGCAGATAGCAGATGACCGCCAGAACAGAGAAGATGCCCGCTGCCAGGGTAACCCGGGAGCCGATCAGCGTTTCCACACCGTCCACCTTTTCGTAAGCAACGAGAGGAAGACCCACGCCGATCACAACGCCGGCCAGAGTACCGCCCATGGTGCGGAAGGTGGAGAGGGACTGCCGGTCGTCCGGGTCCTCCGAAATGGCGGAGGCCATGGAACCATAAGGAATGTTTACGGCGGTGTAGAAGACCGAGCCCCACAGGATATAGGTTACAAACAGATATGCGACTTTTACCCCCATGGGCAGGCCGGCCAGTCCGCTCTGATAAATCAGGAAGGATGCCAGTGCCACCGGCCCACAGATACGCAGCAGCCAGGGCTTGAACTTGCCGTGCGCCGTGGTGCGGCTTCTGTCGCAGATGCGGCCCATGGTCACATCGGTAAAGGCATCCACAATGCGCGCCACCGTCATGATAAAGCCGACTACACCTGCGGAAACACCCATAACATCGGTGTAGAACTTCATGAGCATCATGGTGGAAAAAATAAACGTAAAATCGTTGCCAAAATCTCCGAACAGGTAACCGACCTTGTCCCGAATCCCAAACGGACGCACCGTTGTGCTGCGGTTCATACGATCACTCCTTATCCAATACATTGAAGGTATATATCACGTTGTCCGGACGATGTAAGTATCTTACCAGAATTCCCTCACATTGAATTAGAAGTATTTCGTGTGAAATCTTCATTATTTTTGTTTTTCCTCTTGTCATTGTGCAGAAAAAAGCGCATACTGTTCGTACAGTTTGCTGATCGTTCTGCACTTGAAAGGCCGGTTTTGTATGTTTTGCTCAAATGAATTCTCTTTTTTTATACAAGTACTCCAAAAATCCGGGATTTCCCATCAGGAGTTTCCTTTGCCTGTTGCGGAGGATCTGGAAATCGACGGCGGGCTTCGGCGGCAGCTGGGTGTGACCCCTTCGGTGTTTGAAGGATGCCGTGCCCTGTTTCAAAATATGGAGCCAGGCGCCATTTATCATGTGACAGACTGCTTCTACCTGCACTATCTGTTTTTCTGCTGCCCGGTACACCCCGCTGTATGGCGATTGGGCCGTTTCTCACGATGCGGCCGCTTGACCGCCAGATCTTTGAGACAGCGGAGCAATACGAGCTGTCCCCTGCCCGCATTCATCTGTTGGAGGAGTTCTATTCCTCCCTGCCGCAAATTGCCGATAACAGCCCCTTCTATGCCATGGTGTACTGCCTGTGCGAAGCGCTGTATGGTCCTCGGGTGGAGGTACGCTCCATCAGTTTGGATGACGCGCTTTCTTCCACTGCCCTTTCCTCTGCGCCGGAGGACATTCATCTGCCCACCGTCATGCGTCGGCTGGAAAACCGCTACCGCCTGGAGGATGAGCTGCTGCAGGCTGTAGCGGACGGAAATCGCACCCGGCTGCACCAGCTGCTGCACGGCACCGACATTAACATGGCAGTGGAGCCGCGTTTGGCCGACCCCGTGCGCAACATAAAAAATTACTGCATTGTGCTGAATACCGCACTGCGCAAAGCGGCTCAGTACGGCGGTGTGCACCCCATTTATCTGGACGATCTTTCCCGCACCTTTGCCGCCCGTATTGAACAGCTGCCCACCACCACAGATGCCCAGAAGCTGATCAGTGAAATGTCGGATGAATACTGCCTGCTGGTGCAACAATACAGCGCCATCGGCTGTTCTCTGCCAGTACAGACTGCCATGCTGTATGTACGCCAGCACCTGGCCGAGCCGCTGAACCTGCGTACCATTGCCGCCGTGCTGAACTGCAATCCCAGCTATTTTTCGGCTCGTTTCAAAAAAGAAACCGGCCAAACGCTGACCGACTTTATTCTGCAGGAACGGATTCGTCTGGCCGCCAATCTGCTGCTTACCACACGCCTGCAGATCCAGACCGTGGCGCAGCACTGCGGGTTTCTGGATGCGAACTACTTTTCCCGGATTTTTCATCAGACCATGGGCTGCAGTCCCACTGAATATCGAAAGACCGGCCGCTCGCTCCACGTGTCCTGATCTGTTTGCCTGTTCTCCGCTTCTTTTTACGGAGCAGCAGGCGCACAACCACTTCCTTGCTTGCACAGATTTTCCCCCTGTGCTATACTAAAGAAAACTGATTTTGATCGCATTAGGGCTGGTCGGCTCAGCCTGACAAGGAGGCATCTGGCAATGGTCCAAAAAATCTGGGGACCCGGTTCCCTTTCGGCTCTTCTCTGCCTGGTGGGCGTGTTGTTCTGCTGCACCCTGCCCGGCGGGTTCTGCCTTGGCGACTGGCTGTTCGGGCTGGTTGGAATTTCACCCTGGTCTTCCGGAAGCGGAATTCATTATCCTCCCTATGCGGCACTGGTTTTCTTTGTACCGGCTGCAGTGCTCGGATGGCGTTTTTCCGACCATCGGCTGGCAAGCTGGGGAAAATGGGTGGCCACGCTGATCCTTGCTTTTCTTGCCGTCAGCCTGCTTGCTGTTGTAATTTGAATTTCAGCACAAAAAAGCCTGTTCCCTTCCGGAAAACCGGAACGGGAACAGGCTTTTTATTTTTGATTAATACATCTGACGGCGCTTTTTGCGGGCACGGCGGCGCCACACATTGAATACCGTCATGGCGATGGCCACCAGCAGGAACACCGGGACCAGCCACTGGTTTCCGGTGTCGTCGAAGCTCTTCATCTGACTCCAGGCCATATCCATGGCGCTGTTCAGCTCGTCCGAGATGACGCTGGGGTATTCGCTGCGCTCGATCAGAGCGGGGTCCGGGTACATCAGCTCGCTGTCCCGCAGTTCAGCGGGCAGCAGCTCACGCACCGCCTCCACCGGCGAGGTGTACTGCACAAACAGTGCGTTCTGCAGCGCCACATCCACCTCGCACATGTAGTTGATGAACATCTCCGCCGCTTCCTGATTCTGGCTGGAAGCCGGGATGCACATGGCGTCCACGCACTGCAGAGTGCCCTCTTCCGGGATGAACATGCCCAGGCTGGGATTCTCGGCGATCATGGTCAGACCGTCGCCGGTGTAATAGGGAGCCAGCGCAGCCTCGCCGCCCTCCATCTTATCGAACACCTCATCCATCACGTAGGCCTGCACCAGGGGCTTCTGCTCCTGCAGTTTGACCAGAGCATCGTCGATGTCCTGGGTGCTGGTGGGGTTCATGCTGCGGCCAAGGGTTTTGAGCGCCATGGCAAAGCAGTCGCGGCTGTTGTTGAACTGCAGGATCTGGCCGGTGTAGCGGGGGTCCCACAGCAGATTCCAGCCCTGCTCCAGGTCCGCTTCGTCCACCATATCCTTGTTGTAGGTGATACCCACCATACACCACATGTAAGGCACGCTGTACACATTACCCGGGTCGTATTCCTTGTCCAGATACAGCTCGGAAATGCCCGCCAGGTTGGGGATGTTCTCCTTGTTCAGGGGAAGCAGCATACCCTCGTTGGCCATCTTGCCCAGCATATAATCGCTGGGCAAGATCACATCGTAGACCGCGCCGCCGCTTTTCAGCTTGGCGTACATGCTCTCGTTGGTGTCGAAGGTGGTATAGTTGATGTCAATACCGGTCAGCTCCTCAAAGGCGGAGATCACATCCACGCTTTCGTCCGAGCCGTCCGAGATGTAAAGGCCCCAGTTGTAAACGTTCAGGGAGACGCCCTGTCCCTTGAACCGGGTCCAGTCGTAGTCGGCGCTGACGGAGATGTCCTCGGTGACCTGGATCTTGTCCTCCGCCGCAAAGGTGGGAAGAGCAAAACTTCCGGCCGCCAGCACCAGGGTCAGCAGCAGGCTGATCGCTTTTTTCATCGCACGCATCCTCCCTTATTCCTTGATCCGCTTTTTGCGGTAGCTGCGGCTTTCCAGCGCATTGCTCACCAGAATAATGCACAGGATGGCCACAAACATGATGGTGGACAGGGCGTTGATCTCCGGGCTGACCTTTTTACGGGTCATGCTGTAGATGGCAATGGGCAGCGTCTGCAGCGTGCCGCAGCTGAAGTAAGAGATGATGAAATCATCGATGGAGTAGGTCAGGCTGATCAGGAAAGCAGAGAGGATGGCGGGCATCAGCTCCGGCAGGACCACCTTGAAGAAAGCCTGACGGGGATTGCAGCCCAGATCCAGCGCCGCCTCATACATGCGCACATCCATGCGGCGCAGCTTGGGCGCCACATTGAAAATCACGTAGGGCACGCAGAAGGTGATGTGAGCGATGAGCAGGGTGCCGAAGCCGAAGATGTTCTCCGGCAGGAATTTCAGAAAGCCGGGCACCGACGGATTGGAGTTCAGCCAGTGTGCGACGTTCACATACACCACGAACAGCATCATCAGCGAAACACCGGTGATGATCTCCGGGTTGACCACCGGCAGGTAGCTCACAGTGTTGATCACACCCTGGGTACGCTTTTTCATGCCGCTGATGCCGATGGAGGCCATCACGCCCAGAATGGTTGCCACGGTAGCGGCCAGGAAGGCCACCACCAGGCTGAGCCATAATGCTTCCAGGATCATCTCATTGTGCAGCAGGCTCTTATACCATTTCAGTGTGAAACCGGTGAACAAAGTGCGGCTCTTGCTCTCGTTGAAGCTGAACACCATCATTACCGCGATGGGCACGTACAGGAACGAGAAAATCAGACACAGGTAAACCTTTTGCAGGGCGGCCAAATGTTGCTTTTTCATTACACCACGCCCTCCATATCCTCGTCGTCAAAGCCGTTGGTGAAACTCATGCACAGCAGCACGATCACCATCAGCACCAGACTGAGCGCGCTGCCCAGGTTGTAGTTGTAGCTGTTGCCCAAGAACTGCAGCTCGATCAGATCACCGATCAGCATATTGGAGCCGCCACCCAGCATCCGGCTGATGATAAAGGTGGAGACACTGGGCACAAACACCATGGTGATGCCGGTGGCGATACCGGGAGCGGACAGAGGGATCAGCACCTTGGTCAGGGTTTTGAACATGCCCGCGCCCAGATCCTGCGCGGCCTCGATGACGCTGTTGTCGATCTTGGTCATGGCAGTGTACAGCGGCAGAATCATGTAGGGCAAAAAGTTATACACCATGCCCAGCACCACCGCGCCGCTGGTATAGATCATCTGGAAGGGGCCGATGCCGAAGAAGCCCAGAATCCGGTTGATGATGCCGTTGTTCTCCAGAAGGCTCATCCAGGCGTAGGTGCGCAGCAGAAAGTTCATCCACATGGGCAGCATGACCAGCATAAGGAAAATCTTCTGCTTGGCCGCACGCTGGCGGGAGAGAAAATAGCTGACCGGGAAGCTGAGCACCAGGCAGATCACAGTGGCTTCCGCCGCCAGCAGCAGACTGCGCACAAACACCGTGCTGTACTGCCCGATGATCATCAGGTTTTCCAGGGTAAAGCTGCCTTCCTTGTCAGTGAAGGCGAAGTAAGTGACGATGGCCAGCGGTACCAGGATGAACACAACCATCCACACCAGGTAGGGCGCGGCCAGTTTACGGTTCTTGATCATGGCCTTAACCCTCCGTGCGGGTCATAATGTGGATCTCATCCGGCCCGATGCACATGCCGATCAGCTCGCCGGGAGCGCTGGCCTGGGTGGAATGGATGATCCACTCGTAGCCGGCCTGCTCCACGCGCATCTCGTAGTGAACGCCCTTGAAGATGACCTCTTTCACCACGCCGGTAAGCTGGCCCTGGATGGCGGGCACCACCTGGATGTCCTCCGGGCGGATCACCACCTGCACCAATTCATTGTGGCCGAAGCCCTTATCCACGCAGGTAAACTCGTTGCCGGCAAATTCCACGCAGAAGTCCCGCAGCATGATGCCGTCGATGATGTTGCTCTCACCGATGAAGGAGGCCACGAAGGCGTTCTCCGGCTCGTTGTAGATGTCGATGGGGCTGCCGATCTGCTGGATGTTGCCATCCTTCATAACCACCACCGTATCGGACATGGTGAGCGCTTCTTCCTGGTCGTGGGTCACATAGATAAAGGTGATATTCATGGCCTGCTGCAGCCGCTTGAGCTCCAGCTGCATCTCCTTGCGCAGCTTCAGGTCCAGTGCGCCGAGAGGCTCGTCCAGCAGCAGCACCCGGGGATGGTTCACCAGACCGCGGGCGATGGCCACACGCTGCTGCTGACCGCCGGACAGATTGGTGGTATCCCGGCGCTCGAAGCCCTTCAGGCCCACCACTTCCAGCATTTCCAGCACGCGGCTGCGGATCTCCTTCTCGTCCATCTTCTTCAGACGCAGACCGAAGGCCACATTCTCGTATACATTCAGGTGCGGGAACAGGGCGTATTTCTGGAATACGGTGTTCACCTGACGCTTGTAGGGCGGCAGATTGGTGATGTCCTGCCCGTCAAAAAAAACATTGCCGGAGCTCGGCTGGACAAATCCGCCGATGACCCGGAGTGTCGTGGTCTTACCGCAGCCGGAAGGGCCCAGGAAAGTGACGAACTCCTTGTCGTGAATGTCCAGCGAGAGACCGTTGAGCACGTTCTCCCCGTCGAAGCCAACAACAATGTTCTGCAGTGATACGATTTTACTCATTGTTTTTGATTCCCCCTTTGCGGAATTTTGCCGTGGTTTGCATACACAGGCGGCGCACATGGTACCACCCCGCAAAAGGTTTGTTACACCAGCCGAAGCGTTGCAGCTTTGGCCGGTTACAGCGGTACATCCAGCGCCTATGTACCCGGCAAAAAGGCGCACTTTCCCCTTATAGAGTGCCGGGCACAACTGCTACTATACAAGCTGGACCTGACAATGTCAAGCAGTTTTTCAAAAAATGCAAAAAAACGCTGGATTTCCTCACCTGCAAGCGGAAATCCAGCGTTTTATGGGTTTATTTTTGGTTTGCTCCTGTATCCTTGCGTTTTCTTTTATTCACAAGGATTTTTCTCAGGTTTTACAAAGGATTCAGCCCTGCTTTTTGAACGCCTTGCGGGCAGCGCGTTCCACCCGGACAAGCTCCACCCCGGCCTGGGCGGCAGCGGCGGCCATATCGCCGTATTCCACCTTGCACTTCTTGATCGCATAGCCGGTTCCCTGCTTGACACGGACAACGCCGTATTTGGTCTTCACCGGCACGATGCGGGTGGTGAGCACACTGCGGTCCATCACACTGGCGCGCACGCCCCAGGTGGTGGTGTGGCGCAGCATCAGCTGGGTGAGCTTGTCCTGCTCGGACGGACGGCACAAGCAGCACAGCAGCACCGCCGGACGGCTCTTCTTCATCTGGATGGGCGCGGTGTACACATCCAGTGCGCCCGCCTCCAGCAGCAGCTCCGAAGCGTAGCCAATGGCCTCGCCGGTCATATCGTCCAGATTGCAGCGCAGCTCCACGATCTGCTCCTTTTTCTTCTGCTCCTGCTCTGCGTCGCAGCCCCAGAACACCCGCACCACATTGGCGGCTTCAAAGTCTTTGTTGCCCACGCCGACGCCCACCTTTTCGGTGACCATCACCGGCATGGGACCGAAGGACTGGGCAAAGGTCTTGAGCAGAGCTGCTCCGGTGGGGGTGCACAGCTCGCCCCGGATGGTACCGGTGTAGGCGGGAACCCCCTGCAGGATATAGGCGGTGGCGGGCGCAGGCACCGGCAGAATGCCGTGGGCACAACGCACCTGACCGCTGCCCAGATGCACCGGACTGGCAATAATCTTTTCCGGTGCCAGCATGTGCAGCAGCAGGCAGACGGCGGTCACATCCGCCACTGCGTCCAGCGCGCCCACCTCGTGGAAGTGAACCTGGTCCACCGGGCATCCGTGGGCGGCGCTTTCCGCCTGGGCAATAACGCGGTAGACCTGCAGCGCCTGCTCCTTCACCTCCGGGGGCAAATCAGTTTTCTGAATGGTCTGCTCCACCCATGCCATGGTGGCGTGATGATGATGCCCGTGGCCATGATCGTGTTCATGGGGATGGTCGTGGCCGTGCTCGTGCACATGGTCATGATGATGCTCGTGCTCGTAAACGTGGTCGTGGTCATGGGGATCATCATGGTCATGATGGTGGTCATGTTCATGCATATGTTCGTGAGGATGGTCATGAACGGCCGGAGCGGGATGCACCTCCGGATGAACCGGGCCGTGGTCGTGGCTGTGCTCCTCTTCCCCGTTCACCAGCACCTGCACATGCAGGCCCTGTACACCGCATTTCTGTGCGGGATTCACCTTGACCTGAACCCCTGGCAGCAGCCGGTTCATCTGTCCCAGAAATGCCTGCTGCTCCTCCACACTCAGCAGGTCCAGCAGGGCGGCGGTGAGCATATCGCCCGCCGCGCCCATGGCACATTCAATATATAAAGTTTTCATTGGTCACTGCCTCCCATATGATTGATCATACTGGCCAGATAGCCCGCACCGAATCCATTGTCGATATTCACCACGCTCACTCCGCTGGCACAGGAATTAAGCATGGACAAAAGTGCAGACAGGCCGTTGAAATTAGCGCCGTAACCCACACTGGTGGGGACCGCGATCACCGGGCAATCCACAAGGCCGCCCACCACACTGGCCAACGCACCCTCCATGCCTGCCACGGTAATCACCACACGGGCCTGCATCAGCACATCCAGCTTGGACAGCAGCCGGTGCAGCCCGGCCACGCCCACATCATACAGCCGCTCCACCTTATTGCCCATGGCGATGGCGGTGCGGGCAGCCTCCTCGCAGACCGCCATATCACTGGTACCTCCGGAGACCACGGCAATGTAGCCGGGTGCGGTGATTTTTCCGGTGGGGTGCACGATGCCCAACCGGGACATGGGGTCGTAGTCCATCGGATGGCGCTGCGCCACATAGTCCGCCGCCTGCTGGCTCATGCGAGTCACGATGATATCGGTGGCGTCCCGGCTTTCCATGGCGGTGAGGATGCCGTCGATCTGCTCGGCGGTCTTGCCTGCGCCGTAGATCACCTCCTGCGCGCCCTGGCGCAGGCCCCGGTGATGGTCCACCTTGGCATAGCCCAGGTCCTGAAAAGGCTGCAGCTTCATCTGAAGCAGTGCCTGTTCGGGCGTGAGCGCTCCCTGCTGCACCTGCTCCAGCAGAGTGAGCATCTCCTGTTTTTCCATTCTTATTCCTCCCCTCGGGGTTCCAGATCCAATACGACCGCTGCAAATTGCGGTTTCAATGCATCCACCAGCTCTTTTCGCCGCTCCAGCGCCTTGCCGAACTGGGCGGCAGGCAGCTGCAGCTTGGCGGTGTTGCCCATGCAGCGCACCCGGAAATCGGAAAAGCCCAGCCGGAACAGCTCGTTTTCCGCCGCTTCCACCTTTTGAAGCGCCTCGGGAGTAATGGCGGTGCCGGTGGGGATGCGGGTGGCAAGGCAGGCATAAGCGGGCTTGTTCCAGGTGAACAGGCCCAGTTCCCGGGAGGCCTGCCGCACCTGTGCTTTCGTCACGCCGCACAGCCGCAGCGGACTGTAGACCCGCATCTCCTCCAGCGCCCGCATGCCGGGGCGGTCGGATGCATCATCCGAGGCATTGGTTCCGTCGATAATCTCTTCGAAGCCATCCGCTTTGGCGGCGGCCAGAATCGCCCCGAACACCTGCTTTTTGCAGTAATAACAGCGCATCGGACCGTTCTGCCGCACGTTTTCGTCCGCCAGCGGCTGGGCGAGCAGCACCTTCAACTCCACCCCCTGCTCTTCGCACAGGCGGCGGGCATGCTCCAGCTCAAAGCGGGGCTGGAAGGGGCTGTCCACAAAATAGGGCTGGATCTGGCAGCCGCAGCGCACGGCCTCAGCCAGCAGATAGGCAGAATCCACCCCGCCGGAAAGGCCCAGGGCCAGACGGGGATGCTGCACAAAAAACTCCTGCAATGTCATGGTGAGTGGTTGCTCCTTGTTTTTTCTTGATTATACACGATTAAAAAAAGACTTTACAGCTCAATCCGGCGGGTACAGACCCGATCCAGAAGCGGGGCGGAATGACTCACCGCCACCAGACCGATGCCCCGGCGGGTGGTTTCCTCCACCAGAAAGCTCCACAGCTGTGCCTGAGTCGCCAGATCCAGCATGGCACTGAGTTCATCCGCCAGCACAAACCGGGTGGCGGGCCCCAGTGCCCGGGCGATGCAGAACCGCTGCAGTTCACCGCCGGACAGCTCTGCCGGATAACGGCTGAGCCATTCCGGCTGGATGCCCAGCGCCTGAACCAGCCGCTCCTCCGGCTCTCCTGCCTCCCGCAGGGTTTTCCCTAACGTCAGGCGGGGGTCCACAACCTGCTCCGGATGCTGCCAGATCAGCTGCACCGGGCAGTAGCCCCGATAGCTGGCAAGAGGCTTGCCGTCCAGCAACACCTGGCCGGACTGGGGCTTCTCGTAGCCCGCCAGCAGCTTGCACAGGGTGGTCTTACCCCGTCCACTGGGGGCGAAAATACCCACTCGCTCGCCGCCTTCCACCCGCAGGGACAGGTTCTGCAGCACGCTTCTCCCGCAAGGATAGGTAAAGCAGAGATTCTTTGCTTCCAGCGTCATAGCTGTTCTCCTTCCGGGTGCAGGCAGCGCACATAGCCTGCACCCCGTTTTTCATAGGCGACCGCACCCTCATGACATTCCGGCCCCGCCTTGGGGCAGCGGGGCGCGAAAGCACAACCTGCCGGCAGCTGGCCCACCGGCTGAGTACCGGGCAGCGGAACAAAGCCATGGTTGGGGCTGGCCTGCCAGAGTGCCTGGGTATAGGGGTGTTGCAGCAGCTCCTTTGCTGCAAAGCTGGCCGCCGGAGCCTCCTCTACCGCCGCGCCCGCATAGAGCACGATCACCCGGTCCGCCACTTCCAGTGCGGCCTCCAGATCGTGGGTAATCAGCAGTACGCCCGCGCCCGCCTGAGCCAGCTCCTTAAAGTGGCCCAGCACCCGCCGGGCCGCTTCGGGATGCAGGCCGGGAGTGGGCTCATCCGCTACCACCAGCTTCGGGGAATGCTGCACCGCGGTGGCAATCAGCACCCGCCGGGCCATGCCGCCGGACAGCTGAAAGGGATACAGCTTTTCCACCTCGGGGCCAAGGCCATAACGCCGCAGTGCCGCCGAGGCTTTCTCTGCGTCGCCCTTTTCCCCCTTCACCTGCTCCCCGACCTGCATCAGCGGGTCCAGATAGGACACATTCTGGGGCACCAGCACAATCTCGTGGCCCCGCAGCTTTTCGGCCCGCTTGTCGTCCAGCGGCTGGCCCTGGTAGAGCACCTGTCCGCCCACCTGGGCATTGTAGGGCAGGATCCCCAGCAACCGGTGAGCCAGCAGGCTTTTTCCGCTGCCGGACGCGCCCACCACCGCCACCAGCTCGCCTTCATCCAGCGAGAAGCTCAGATCCCGCACGCCGGGCAGCGTCACCCGCCGGAAACCCTTTGCATACCGGGAAAAGGAAACGGTGAGCCCCTGCACCTGCAGCAGCGGGGCTTTTTGTCTGTTTTCTTCCATTATGCCGCCTCCTGTTCCGCGTTCACTGACCAGAGCGCTGCCAGGCTTTTGCCCGCCAACTCAAACAGCAGCACCACCGCCACCAGACACAGACCGGGCAGCAGCGCCAGCCACCAGCGGCCGGTGGCCAGATACTGCATACTTTCCGACAGGATCACGCCCACCGCGGGCTGTTCGCTGGTCAGACCGAAGCCCAGAAAGGTCACGCTGGCCTCGTGGAGGATAGCGTGGGGAAACAGCAGCACCAGCCCGGTGAAGAACTGGGGCAGCACGCCGGGCAGGATGTGCCGGGCCGCGATGGCTGCCGGGGATGCCCCCAGCTTGCGGGCCACCTGCACATAACCGCTCTGCCGCAGTTGCATCACCTCGCCCCGGATCAGCCGGGCAAGGCTCATCCAGTGGGTGGCCACGATGCCGATGGTCACACCCCAGAACCCGCGCCCGCAGGCGCAGGAGATGAGCACCAGCAGCAGAATGTGCGGGATGCCCATAAACAGATCAATCAGCCAGGTGAGGGCGCTGTCTGCCCAGCGGCCCAGCAATGCGGCGCTCACGCCCGCCGCCAGCGCCACCACTGCGCTCACCGCAGCGGTAACCACACCGATGCGGATGCTCAGGGAAAGGCCGCTCAGGGTACGGGTAAGCATATCACGCCCCATCCAGTCGGTGCCGAACAGATACTCCGCGCAGGGGGCCAGATTCTTGCGGGTGAAATCCGTGGCAAGGGCCTGCTCCCGACAGGCCATACCTGCGATCATGATTGCCAGCAGGATTGCAGCAGCAAAAATCAGCCGGAGCAGCGCGGCGGTGCGGGGTTGGCGAAGCTCATAAAAACACTGCTTCATGCTCGGTCCGCCCCCTTTCGGATGCGGGGGTCCACCAGACCGTACAGGCAGTCCGCCGCAAAGTTTGCGCCGAAGACCATGGCGCTGCAGATCACCGTGATGCCCAGCAGCAGCGGAAGATCTCCGCCAAGGCCTGCCGTCACTGTGGCCTGACCAAGCCCCGGATAGGAAAACACCTCTTCCACCAGCACCGAGCTGCCCAGCAGCTCGCCCAGACTGGCAAATTGCAGAGTGATGGCAGGCAGCAGCACATGCCGCAGCACATGACGCAGCAGGATGCCCTTTCCGCTCTCTCCCCTGGCCCGGGCAAACAACACAAAATCCGATTCCAGCGCCTGAATGGTTTTCTGCCGGGTATGCAGGCAGACCGATGCGGTGCCGGTAATGCTGAGGGCCAGCGCTGGAAGGATCGCATGGCGCAGACGGTCCGCCAGTGTGACGGCGGTGGCTTCCAGCCCGATGGGTACGCTGAGCCCCACCGGCAAAAGCTTGAGCCAGACGCCGAAGATCATCAACAAAAGCAGAGCCACCCAGAAGGCGGGCGTGCTGGCAATGATCATGGACCAGCCCCGAATCAGCTTGTCCGGCCAGCGGCCCTGCGTCGCTCCGGCCAGTACGCCCAGGCCGAAGCCCAGCAGCCCGGAAATCACCCAGGCCAACACCAGCAGCCAGAGGGAATTTGCCAGCTTTGCGCCAATCACCGTAAGCACTGGCTGACGGTAAAGCAGCGAGACACCGAAATCCCCCTGCAGCATTCCGCTTACCCAGGCTGCGAACCGTTCCAGGGGCGGGGTATCCACACCCCAGTACGCCTGAAGGCGCTCGATTTGCTCCGCGCTCATGCTGCCCATCGCCGCCTGGCCCACATTCTGCTGCAGCGGGTCGATGGGAGACAGGCTCAGCAGCACAAAGGCTGCCAGACTGGCGCAGAAGATCAGCAGCAGCATCCGGATCAGCTGCCTGACCGCCATGCGGGCCATTCGTTTTGCCATAAAAACTTCTTCTCCTTTTTCCTAACGGGCAGCCGCACTGCTCCGTTCAAAGCAATGCGGCCGCTTTGTCTTCGGTCAGGCCTGGTTCCAGGTCCACTGATCCACGTTGTTCACCAGCGACCAGCCGTGGCCATGGGGATGCAGCTTCTGCTGCGCCACTTCCAGATTCTGATTCACCCAGTACAGATGATCCACATTCACCATCCAGACCCAGGGCACGTCGTTCACGATCTCCTCCGACTGGGCCTGCTGCCACAGCGCGTAGGACTCTTCCAGATCGCTGCAGGCCAATGCCTGGTCCATCAGCTCATCCACCCGAGCATTGGCATAGGGAGAATACCGGGCCAGATCGCCCACCGTGTGGTAGATATTGTACATCTCCATGGGGCTGTGAGTTCCCCAGCCCCAGACCAGCGGAGTGTTCTGGGCCCGGTCATAGGCGGTATCCCAGCCCACACCCTCGGTGCTGGTCTGGATGCCCAGCTCAGCCAGCTGGTTGGCCATGTCGGCCGCAAGAGCCTGGCGGGTGGAATCGCCCATGGGGTACAGCAGGTTCAGACTGGCGGTCCGGCCGTCCTTCTCCCGCACGCCGTCACTGTTCAAGGTCCAGCCCGCTTCCTCCAGCAGGGCGGCAGCCTTCTGAGGATCGTAGGTCACCTCATCCGCCTCAGAATACCAGGGCATGCCGTCGCACACACTGTAGGCCGGGGTACCGTAGCCGTTGAGCACGTTATCGATCATCTCCTGCCGGTCAAAGCCGATGTTGATGGCCTGACGCACCCGCACATCGGCGGTGAAATCGTTGCCGATGCTGTTTTCTTCCTCCACTGCAGGCAGGTTAATGCCCCGGTTGTCCACGGTCTTCACGGCCATCAATTCAAAGCCGTCAATGGTCTGGTCCGTATAGGAAGCGGCGGTGTAGGCCACATCCACCTGACCGGCCTTGGCAGCAGCAAAGGCAGCATCCTCGCTCATGAAGAGGATGACAACCTTTTTCATCTTTACTTCCTCACCGTAATAATCCGGGTTGGCTTCCAGGATCACCTGCTGGCCCTTATCCCACTGCTTGAGGATATAGCGGCCGGAACCAATGGGATTCTGGCCATAATCCGGGCCATAAGCGTGCTCAGGAACAATGCCTACCACCGCCATGGAATAGGGCCAGGTGGAATAAGGCCGGTTCATGTGAAACACCACTGTGGTGTCATCCACTGCCTCAGCGCTGTCCAGCATGGTGAAATCGTTCACCGTGCTCTCTGCCTTTACTGTATTATAAGTAAAGGCCACATCCGACGCGGTGAGGGGCTCGCCGTCGGTGAACTTCACGTCATCCCGGATGGTGACCGTCCAGGTCAGGCCATCCTCACTGACCTGCATGTC
Source organism: Gemmiger sp. An194 (assembly GCF_002160145.1). GTDB lineage: Bacteria > Bacillota > Clostridia > Oscillospirales > Ruminococcaceae > Allofournierella. Next base: position 85,205 of record NZ_NFKA01000005.1, read on the forward strand.
AGTGGCCAGGTCATAGCCAATGCTCATATCCGCATTGGTGACCACCAGCGTGCTCTGGATCAGCGGCTCATGCACATGCTCGCCCGCACCCCAGCCATACGCCGGGTCAAAGCCGGATGCCGGTTCGGATTCCACATTCATTGCCACCACCACAGTGTCGGTCTGCTGCTGGCTGGCGGTGCTGGCCGCAGCTGTGGACTGGCTGGCCGTCTGGCTGCAGCCCGCGGCACCAATCGCCAGGCACAGGGCCATGACCGCTGCAAGGATTTTCGTTTTTTTCATGCTCGTCTTTCCTTCCCTTCGCTGAACTTGCCGCGCAGGCGCACCCCGGATGGGCACAAAAAAACCACGCAGGCAAAGAGCCCCGGCCATAACGTGCCGAAGCATCATGCCTTCGTGGCATTCAATTCGCTGTTGCAGAATTTCTCGCCTCTCCTTCGTGAAGAAGCAACAAAAATATATTAACATAAATTCGTGTGTATGTAAAGATGCACGGAAGAAAAAGACGGCGGGCGCACCTCATATTCGGTACGCCCGCCGGTTACTTTTTGTTATTTACGCTTTTCCTCTCCGCTTGGTCATTCAACCGACTGATCAAACTGCAGATTGTCGAAGCCGGTCAGCTCCTGGGCCTGGCTGGTGCGAGTGTAGTACTCCACCTTCACCTGATCTCCCGGCTGCGTGATGGCCAGCTCGGCGGACAGACTGCCCTGCACACTGAACAGCAGCTCGGGATGCTCGTTCAGCACCAGATAATAGGTAGTGCCGCTGCTGTTGTACTCGCTGCCGATGCGCTGCACGGTACCGGTCAGGCTGCTCAGCTCGCTGTTCACGTTGCCTACCATGGTACTGCCGCCTGCACGAAGAGCCTTTTCATAGCTCAGGCGTGCCTCGTCGATGGTATCGCCCACGCCCACGGTCTGGTAGTCCTCCACCGACACATACGCGTACTTTTTAATCAGGCCCTCGTTGTCCTTCAGGGTCATGAAGTAGGTGGGCCGGCTGTTCAGATTAACGATCAGCGGGAAGGCCGCCTGGTAGCCGTACTGCTGCACCTCGCCCTGGGCCGACTGCTGGGCCGCGGTCTCGGTGGCACCGCTGATGCGGTACAGGTGGGGTTCCTTGGTGACCATGTCCACCATCACAAAGCCGATGGCGCTCTCGTCGCCGCCCACGCTGGTCAGGCCGGTGAACAGATAGCAGCTGCCGTCGTTGTAGATCAGGGTCTCGCCGGGGCTGGTGCGGTATTTGTCCTTGTCGCTGAAGTTCAGATAACCGTGTACGTACTCGCCCTTGTTGTTCAGCTGGGTTACGATGAAGTCCTCCGGCTGAACACGGTCCACCCAGTCGGGCAGCTCTTCAATGCTGTAACGCTGGCTCTCGCCGGTGGAGCAGTTGAGCACCACCGCGCCGGTGGCCTCCGGCAGCGAGAAGCCCCGCAGGTATTTATAGGTAGTAATGACCCAATAGGGCTGGCCGGAATCGTCCAGCTCAAAGCTGTAGTCGGTCAGGCCGGTGAAGGGCGCGGCGGTAAAGCGGGCATAGAACAAAAGATTCTGCCACAGATATGCACCCGGCTGGTATTTAATGGTGTAGCCGTCCACATACTGCACATCCTGAGGGTTGATGGCGGACACCACCACATAACCGGGAGTGCCCTCCAGATTGGTAAGCCACTTGAAGACGCCGGAATGGTAGGTGGGCACCGCCCAGACCAGTTTGCCGTTCACCTGCTGCAGCGTAGGCTCACCAAGCACCACCTGACTGCCCAGACTGGGGCGCTCGCCCAGCTTTTTATCCGCCAGCTTCTGAGCCATGGCCTTATCCACAATGGGCAGCTGGCTGGTATCGGTGGTGTCGAAGTCCTCGGCGAAGTCCATCTGGATCAGTTCCGGCATCTGGTCCCGGAAAGCATTCACCTGGAACAGAACGCTGGACCCGGCCCATACAATAAAGTATACGCCCCAAAGCACTGCCACCAGAATCAGCGGCCAGCGGCTGCCATTCTGGAAGCGCTCAAAACGCACGCTGCCCGGCACGCCCTGCACCGGTCCCGGCTTGGCCACCACCCGGCCGATCCGATCCAGCGTGAAGATACCCACCAGCACCGTGATCAGTACACAATACAGGAATGCCGACTCCGGATAGAGCGGGTTCAGGTTCGGGTGCTGAAACACCACATACAGCACGGCCACCAATAATGTGAGCAGCACCGCCTTCGCTTTCCAATGTTTCATATTTTTGTTCCTTTCTCTGCTGTGCGGATGCGTTTTCACCGGATCTCGGCCGCTCCGCTGCTTACTGGTATTCTATCACCGATAGCTCCGAATTCCAAGAAAGAAACGGTTAAAATTTTCCCAAAGGCAACCAGCCGGACTGGAAATCCCCGTCCGGCTGGTTTTCTGCCTGTTATTCGCAGGGCTCCGGCTCACAGCCGCCGCCCCGCTGGTCCGGCGCAGGCTGCACCGCCTGCACGGAATCACCTTGAATTTTTTGCACGCCACCGGGCAGGATCATCGGGTCCACCCAGGGCAGATAGGCCCCGAAGCCCTCCTCCGGGTCAGTCTGGTGCTTTTTCGCACCGCTTTGGCTGGGCTTGTCGCCCAGATCCACCTGACCAACAGCGTTCTGCCCCTGATGATGAGGCTGTGTATAGTTGTTATCCATTGTATTTTCCCTCTTTTCTGATGTATGACAGACCGATAAAACGGATTTCTTCCCTGTTTTCGGGCTTTTTCCGCCTCGTGCGCTGCCTTTTGCAGATAGTATGACCAATCGCATAGATATTATCCGGAAAACTTTTATAAAAAACAGAAAACCGGATTTTTTCCGTTGACAAAACCCATTGCATGGTCTATAATAGACAATGTCGCCGGTGAGAACACCGGGCCGGACATCCGGGTGTAGCGCAGTTTGGTAGCGCGCTTGAATGGGGTTCAAGAGGCCGTGAGTTCGACTCTCGCCACTCGGACCAAAAGCCATCAGCTGAAAAGCTGGTGGCTTTTTTGTTGCTGTAATGCGGGTTTGCGGGCGGTTCCGAGGTTCGGAACCGCCCGTTTTTTATTTCTGCTGCAGGGGCTGTTCTTTTGCATTCTTTCCTTTCCGGAAACGCTTCCGTCAGCCGTTCCCTTATTCAAACCGCTTTCCCACCACATAAAGAGGGGCAAATAAGCCGCCCAACGTTGTACCTAGCATCACGGACAGCTCCATCTGAGGCCATACCACAGGCCACATCCACCAAAGGCCCATACAGAAAGCAGGCAAGGCTGCCATCACTGTGCAGGACCAGATCCGGCCCACCGTTAGAATATGCGGCCAGTTGCGATTGCTGAAACGCAGCCCCGGCACATTCATGCGGAACGGCCCATCCATTATTCCGTATATTCGGTTCTCGTCATAGAACCGTGGCAGATCCTTCCGGGCAAAAAAGCAGAACCATGCCCCAAAAACAGCTCCCAGCAGCACAGCCGTTTGCACGCTCTCCATTGGGATTTCCAGCCGTAGGCTCAGCAGCAGCTCCGCCATTCCCAGCAGCAATGAAAGTACATACCACAAGGGCCACCAGCCACAGCTGCGCCAGACTCTTTTTCCATCCTTCTTGGAGTATGCGATTGCTGTTTTCACCACATCCTCCACCGCCTTTGCATCCATTGGCTGCTGGCTAGCCTGACGGCGGCACATCAGAAGTTCCGTAACGGTCACTCCCAGCAGTTCCGACAGCGGAATCAACAGAGCAGTGTCCGGAATAGATGCTCCCGTTTCCCACTTGCTGACCGCCTTATCCGACACGAACAGTCGCTCTGCCACTTCCTTCTGCGTCATCCCCTTCTCCTTGCGCAGCTGCGCCACAAAGGCTCCAAATTTTTCTTTATCGATTGCAAACACTTTGCTCACCTCGAGAAAATCATACCAGTGATCCAGCTGAGTAGCAACCGAACAGCAGTAGAGTCCCCCTTATCCACCCGCTCAACAAGGGATTCTCAGCCCCTTCTCAGAAAGCACGGAATACCTGCCCCGTCTATTGACACCCTGCCTCAATTCCTGTATTGTTTGTACAAAGACAGTTTTAAAACACCGTGCGCTTCGTCATCTGAAAGGCACCAAATTCAATCGAGCAGAAAGGGATGTTGGCTCATGAAATGCTATGATGAACAGCTGCGTCAACTACAGGCCCAGTGCGCCCGCAAGAAAAAGCTGGAAGCTTCCATAGATGAACTGCGCGCCCAGCGCAAAGTTTATGCCGACCGTGCGGATGAGCTTCGAAAGATCCTCTCCAAAGAGCAGTCAGATGTGGAACGGCTGGAGGGGCGCAGTCTGGCTGCTTTCTTTTATCAGATGGTTGGCAAAATGGACGAAAAGCTGACCAAGGAGCAGCAGGAAGCCTATGCCGCTCAGGTAAAATATGACGCCGCCGCTCGGGAGCTGGAAGGCATTGAGCGGGATTTGAAGCGATGCGAAGACGAGCGGAATTCGCTCTGGGGCTGTGAGGCTCGGTACGATTCCCTTTTGCAGGAAAAAACGCTTGCCGTAAAGGCAGCCGGCGGGCCCACTGCGGAAAAGATTCTGCAGCTGGAAGAACGGAACGGCTATCTGGACAGTCAAAAGCGGGAATTGCAGGAAGCTTTGATCGCCGGTAATGCCGCACTGTCCTGCGCGGATCAAATTCTATCCGAACTGAACAGTGCAGAAGGCTGGGGAACCTGGGATCTGGTCGGCGGCGGACTGCTCACGGATCTTGCAAAGCACAGCCATCTGGACCAGGCCCAGGCTTCGGTGGAAACATTGCAGGCACAGCTTCGCCGCTTCAAAACCGAGCTGGCCGATGTAACAATCGATGCGGACATTCAGGTCAGCATTGATGGCTTCCTGCGTGTGGCCGATTACTTTTTTGATGGAATCTTTGCCGACTGGGCCGTACTGGATCAGATTCGCCAGTCCCAGCAGCAGATACAGCGCATCCGGAATCAGATTGAAATTGTTCTGAACCATTTACACACATTGATGAACCAGACAGACGCAGAGCTGGCCCGCATTTCCAGGGAAATAGAGCAGCTGGTCGCAGGGATCTCCATGTAAGGATCGCAAGCGATTCGTTTACCGATCGCGTTGCTTTTCGTTGTTCCATTCCGGATTTTATCTGAATGAAACCAGAAAGTTTACGTACTTTTTCTTTCTTTTAGTGAACATCAAAGGAGGTATTTTCGATGCGTAAAAATTTTGGAGCCAAGCCATGGACCTATCCGCAGCCGGTATTCATCCTGGCCACCTATGATGAGAACGGTGTTCCGGATGCCATGAACGCCGCCTGGGGCGGTATCAGTGACGACAAGGAGCTGACCATGTGCATCAGCGCCAGCCACAAAACCACCGCCAACATTCTGGCCCGCAAGGCTTTTACCGTGAGTATGGCCACTGCCGACCAGGCTGTCGCCTGCGACTATGTGGGCATTGAATCCGGCAAGTGCGTGGCCAACAAGCTGGAAAAGGCCGGCTGGCACACCACCAAATCGGAATTTGTGGATGCTCCTCTGGTGGATGAGCTGCCCATGGCAGTGGAGTGCCGCCTGGTGAGCTACGACCCGGAAAGCTGCTGTCTGGTGGGCGAGATCGTGAACGTATGCGCGGAGGAGTCCGTGCTGGACAGCGAGGGAAAAATCGATGTGGAAAAGCTTGCGCCCATTACCTTTGACCCGGTGCACAATGTTTATCGCAAGCTGGGCGAGGTCGCGGGCCATGCCTTCCAGGATGGCGCAAAGCTGAAATAATCCGGTGACACCATCCTGGTGACAGTCCGCCGGATTTGAACGCCTTGCCAGGGGCATTTAAAACAACCTCATAAAAAATCAGAGGGGGCCTTCGATACAGGAAGGCCCCCTCTGATGCTTTTTATCCATTCTTTCGGAGATCTCCGACAGCTTTTGCCGGGGCGTGATAACGCCAGCGGACATCTTTGTCCGGGTGCTCTGAATCAGGCTTGACAGCCGGCTTCTCCGCCTCATTGCTGCCGGGTGTTTTTCTGCGGCCTGCCAGCTGCCAGAGCAGCAGCCCACAGGCAAACAGTACAACCGCTGCCGCACCCAGCACCGCAAGCTGCCTCGCCGCTTGCACCGCTTCGGCCAAATAATCGCTGTTTTCGGCCAGAGCCTGCGCGGCAAGCAGCGGATTCTGCTCATCTGTCTTAAAAAACTCCGCCGGCAGATCCACTCCGCAGAAGGCCAGGTTCAACACCGCCACTGGTAAAATCAGCCGGGCCAGACACCAGCCAAACGCCTGTTTACGGCCGCTGAGCATACTGCCCCACCGGCCATACAGCCGCACCGCATTCAGATAGCCCCGCAGCAGCACGCAAGCGCAGAGCAATACCGTGCAGCACAGGATCACTGCGTACACCTCCTGACGCAGCAGCTGCCGCCACAGGCCCAGATCCACCCCCTCTGTCTTCGGGGTGTAGTTTGCTTTTGCCTGCAAATCATACAGCACTGAAAGCCGCAGCCGGTCGTTCTGGGCAAGCAGCATCCGGTTGGGTGCAAGCGTACTGTTCGACTGATCGGGATGAGTGCTCAGATAGAGCGGCGCGGTTTCACCTTCCGGCTGGTATACACCGCACACCGCGTAATCCACGCCCTCGACGGAGAGCGTCTGCCCTGCTGCCGCGATGCCCTCCGGCACCACCGCCTGGTACTGCCGCAGCAGCACCGCCTGAGGCTGGTAGAAATCGCCCTCAATAAACGCAAGGCCTGCCACCTGGCCCCAGTTGGACAGCGCCACCCGGGTCGTCATCTGCTGCGTTCCGCCGGGCAGCTCCACCTCCAACTCTCCCTGCCAGGCGGCACTGTTTTCCGTCTTTTCTCCCACCCGGCGCTGGAACACCTCCAGCGTGAGGGGCGGCGTTTCGCCCAGCTCCGGGTATTCCAGCAGCATGGGGATGTACTCCAGCGCACTGCGGCAGAGCAGCACCTGCCGGGCAAACACCGCCGCACAGGCCGCCAGCAGCAAAAGAGCCAGCACACGCAGGGCCACCGCTGCCTTACTGCGCGGTCTGCTCGTTTTCATTCGCTCCATCCGGCTGCACCACCTTTACCAAATCCCCGTCCTGAATGGGCGCAGCCCCATAGGCCGCAATTCGAAACTCTCCGGTCTCGCCCAGATTCACCACCGCGCTCTGGCCGTCGGAGGCGTACACCTCCACTGCGACCGACACTGCATAGTTCTGCTTGCCCCAGGGGGTCCAGCGCTCCTCCAGCTTCATTACCATGGTGGAGCCATCCTCCTGGGTTTGGATGGCGGACAGGGGCAGCTTGTACCATCCTTCCGTGAGGATGCGGGCCTGGATGATCACCGGGCCTTCCGGCAGTTCCGGCAGCGGATTTTTCTGCCGCAGGATTACTGCGTCTTCGGTCTGTTCCTCTTCGGCGGCCAATTCCAGGGCCAGCAGGTTCATCTCGCTCTCCGGCGGGAAGGCCAACAGCGAGGCAGTCTGCAGAATCTGAGCATCTTTGCCCTGTACCGGCACGCGGATGCGCAGCGCCGGACGCTCGTCCTCGGTGCGGTAGACTGTCCCGTTGAAAAAGTACTCCTGGTTCACACTGCCTCGGGTGGTGAAAACTGCCTCCACCTGGGGCGCAAGAGTCCATTCCACCAGCCAGGCGGCCGAGGTACACAGCACTGCCGCCAGCACCACCGCCAGAAAAATGGCAAAACGCCGCTTGTTGTTTTTTGTTCGTTTCATGCTGTTTTCCTCCCGGGCGGCGCTTATTTGATGCCGGTAAATTCGATGCCCTCCACCAGTTCCTCGTTGAAGAACCAGAACAGCAGCAGTACCGGCAGCATGGCCAGCACACCGCAGGGGAACACCACGGCCAGTGCATCCCGACTGGTACTGGCCAGGAACACCGAAAAGGGATATTTTGCGCTGTCCTTCAAAAAGGCCAGCGGCTGCTCCACCATGTTCCAGGCATCGATAAAAGTGAGCAGACACAAACTAACCGCACCCGCCCGTCCTGCGGGCAGCAGCACCCGGAACAGCACGGTCAGGGTGCCCGCCCCGTCGATCTGCCCGGCCTGCAGAACCTCGTCCGGCACAGCCTTGAAGATCTGGGTCATCAGGAAGGTTCCGAAGGGCAGGAACATGGCCGGAAGAATCAGCGCGCCGTAGCTGTCCAGCAGATTCAGCCGTTCCAGCACGATGTAGTTGGGCACCAGTGTCACCTGTACCGGCATGAGCATGAGCACCACCAGCAGGTAAAACAGCCATCGTTTGCCCGGGAAGGAGAACTTCGCAAAAGCAAAGCCGCCCAGAATGCTCACCAGCAGCTGCCCGGCCACGATCACACCGCACATGGCCAGCGTGCGCCAGAAGCGCAGCCAGTAAGCAGTGCGCCGCAAGAACACCTGCAAATACCCTTGCAAAGAAAACTGTTCCGGCAGAAGGCTTAAATCCAATTCCCCCGTACCGGAGGCCAGCGCACCGTATCGCTGCACTGCCTCCTGGGGAGACAGAAAACTGTTGCACAGCACATAAACCGCCGGGAACAGCACGATCACCGACAGCACCAGAAACAGCGCCGCCAGAATCCAGTCCCGCTTTCTTCGTTTCCGCTTCACAAGACCGCCTCCCCATCCTCTGACTGCATCCGGTACAGCACTGCCACCAGCACCATCATGCCTGTGAACAGCAGAATCGCCGCCACCGACAGCCGGGAATAGGTCATGTTATTGAAGTTGTTATTCAGGTAATGCTGCAGAAAATACACGCTGGTATGGGGATGTTCACCGCCCAGCAGGAAGGCTTCCCGGTAGGATTTGAAGGCATTGATCACACTGATAACCACCACAAAAAAAACTGTGGGCCGCATCAGGGGCGCGGTGATACGCCAGAACACCTGCCGCTCGTTTGCGCCCTCCAGCCGGGCGCACTGATACAGCTCCTCCGGAATCATGTTCAGCCCGGCCAGCAGCAAAATCACATTGTAACCGCAGTTTTTCCACACATACAGCGCCATCAGCACCCAGAAGGCCGCCGGGCTTTCCATCCAGCGAACCGGCGAAAGGCCCACCGCTTCCAGAACTGCATTCAGCGCTCCCTGCTCGGCCAGGAACACATCCACCACCATCACAATGCCCGCCACCGGCACCACCATGGGGAACAGCAGCACGTTGCGGAAAAGCCTTGTGCCCGCAAACTTTTTCTGCAGCGCCAGGGCAAGCAGCATGCTCACCACCAGAATCAGCGGTACACCCAGCCCCAGAAAGCGCAGGGTGTTGCCTGCCGCCAGCCGGAAGCTGCGGGTGCTCAGCACATAGGCGTAGTTATCCAGCCCCACAAAGGTCTGGCCCCCAGGTCCGAAGGTAAGCGAATACCAGAAGGTAAGCCCAAAGGGCAGCGCGAAAAAAATCAGTGTTCCCAACAGTACCGGGGCGGCCAGCGCATAGCCGGTCAGGGCCTGGCGCCGTTTCCATCGGCTGTGTTTGTTCATGGCGGCCCGCCTCCTTTGCAGTAATTTTTGACAAATGCACTTTGAATGTTTATCATAGTAGTGTACTGTACATTTCAGCATAGCACACCCTCTACGCTTTGTAAAGTCAAAAGGCAGAGGCTATGCCGGGAGGGATCTTGCATGATACGAAATCGCATTTTCCGCTGTCTGCTGGCGGCCGCGCTGCTGCTGGGTCTTGCCTGCGGCTGTTCTGTGCAAACGACCGAAGAAGAGCCGCAGCAGGACGTGATGGTCATCTGCGCCGAACTGCGGGACTACCGCAACGTGATGAAGGGTGTGAACTATTACTCGGTGCGCTACTATCCCAACGCCCAGTTTGAAATGCTTTGGCTGCCGGACCCGCAGGTGGACCCGGAGGGACGCGAGCAGCTGATTCGTCAGCTGCGCACCCAGATCATGGCAGGCAAAGGGCCGGATGTTTTTCTGCTGCGGGGCACCGATAGCCTGCTGAACCCCTCGGATTCCAGTGAATATCTGTTTGAGGATCTGCACAAGGCGCAGACGGCCGGGCTGTTCTGCGATTTGACCACCCTTTTGAGCGACCAGGATTTCGCCGGGTTGATTCCCGCGCTGGCCGAATACAAAACCAATGGCGAACCGCTGTATCTGCTTCCGCTGGGCTATCTGCCCCTCACCGTGAGCTATACCGGCAGGATGCCGGATGCCTTTGCCCAGGCGGCTCAGAGCACCGCTCCCCTGCTGGACTACCTGCCCTCGCTGCTCAGTCAGGCGGGCGATGACCACTCGGGAGAGCTTTCCGGCCTGGCCCGGGCGCTGCCGCTGGCGGGTGGCACTGGTGATCTGAGCGAGACCATTGACCGGGAGGGTTTTCCGGCTCTGCTGCGTCTGCAAAAGCAGTTGATGCAAACCGGAGCCGCCGCTCGGCCTTCCGTTTCTTCGCTGAAGGAATCCCCCGCCGGCGGCAATGCCCTGTGCTGGACCGGCTTGCCTCTTTACGACCCGTTTTTAGAGCAGGCCAGTCTGCTGGCTGCCCAAAACAGCGAACCCTATTTTTCGGCGGTGCCCAATCTGGAAGGCGGCGTTACCGCCATGGTCACCAGCTACGTGGGCGTGCGGGCAAACTCCACCCATCTGGACCAGGCCCGGGAGCTGATCCAGCTCTTGCTCAGCGAACACATCCAGACCTGGGAGACCAATTTCCCAAACCCCGGCTACCGGGAGCTGAGCAGTGCCGACCAGGGCCTTCCGGTGTGCAAAACTGCCTTGGCTGCCATGCTGCGGGACCGCAACCGCTACGGTCCCGCCGGCGGCTTTGTGTGGGATGAGATCAGCGATGCCACCATCGCCCGCTATGAGGATTTCCAGAACAGCGTGACCCACATCACCCTGATGGACCGGCGGTACGAGCGGTATCTTGCAATCTGCGAACCTTACTTTGCAGGCACTCAGAGTGAGGAACTTACTCTGGAGAAATTGCAGCGTGAGTTCGTGATCTATGCGGACGAATGACCCGTCCTTGCTAAAACAAAATCCACAAAAAAGCCTCCGCAGAAGCTTCTTCTGCGGAGGCTTTTATCTGTTTATTTTTCCGACGGGACGCGGCGGCGCAGCAGGCTGTAGGCCGGCAGCGCAGTCTCGCAGGGAATGGTGTACTTCATGGTGGCGTGAGGGGTGCTTTCCACCTCTTCGCCCAGCTCATTTTTGATCCATTCCGGGGTCAGGGTGATGCGCTCGCCCAGCGGGGTGAGTGCCTCGATGGTATCGCCCAGGCAGAACTTGCCGCGCTGGCTGCACTGAGCCACGCCATCCTGCCAGCCCTCCACCACGCCGATGAACTCCCAGTGGCGCAGGTAGCCGCCGTTTTTGGTCTCCTGCTTGGCCTGCTGGCGGCCGAAGTAGAAGCCGGGAGAATAGGGCCGATGGCTGGTGCGATCCAGCTCCTCAAACACATCATCCGGGCAGGTGTATTCCTCGGCGGTGGGGTCCTGCAGGAAGGCATCCAGCGCCTTGCGGTAGGCGCTGGTCACACTGGCCACATAATAAGCGGTCTTGGCCCGGCCCTCGATCTTCAGGCTGTCCACACCGGCCTGGCAGATCAGGTCGATGAAGGGGGCGGTGCACATGTCGTTGGCGTTCAGGATGTAGCTGCCCTCTTCGGTCTCGCCGATCTCCATGAACTGGCCGGGGCGGGATTCCTCCACCAGATGGTACTTCCAGCGGCAGGGCTGGGCACACTGGCCCCGGTTGGCGTCCCGCCCGGTCATGTACTGACTGAGCAGGCACCGGCCGGACACGCTCATGCACATAGCACCGTGCACAAAGGCCTCCAGCTCCAGATCTTCGGGCACGTGGGCGCGGATCTCGGCAATGGCCCGCAGGTCCAGCTCCCGGGCCAGAACCACCCGCTTGGCACCCAGATCATAGGCGGCCTTGGCGGCGGCCCAGTTGGTGATGCCCGCCTGGGTGGAAAGGTGGATCTCAGTATTGGGAGCGTACTGCTTAACCATGGCCAGCACGCCCAGATCGGCCACGATGAAGGCGTCCACACCGGCGGCCACCGCATCCTGAATGGCCTGGGGAATACGCTCCAGCTCCTCGTTGGTGGGCAGGGTGTTCATGGTCAGATAGATCTTTTTGCCCCGGGCATGGGCGAAGGCTGCGCCCTCGGCCAGTTGCTCGGGGGTGAAGTTACCGGGTGCAGCACGCATGCCGAACTCGGTCAGGCCGCAATATACCGCGTCTGCGCCGTAGCGAATGGCATATTGCAGCCGCTCCAGATCCCCCGCGGGGGCCAGTAATTCCGGAATGGGAAGCATAATCGTTTTCCTTTCTCACAGCCGGGCGGGCGCACAGGGAGTTTTTCGCTCCCGTGCGCCCGCCGGTTTTGTTTTCCTGTTATTTTACGCTGAAGGCTTTGGACACATTGGCATCGTGCTCGGCCTTGGTCTTGGCGTAGTAGTATACGCCGTTCTTGTCGGTCACGAAGAAATAGTACTTGCCCTCCAGGTATTCTTCATCCGGGTAAAGGGCTGCCTCAATGGCATCAATGCCCGGGTTGGAAATGGGACCTGCGGGCAGACCGTTCAGCTCGTAGGTGTTGTAGGCATTGTAGATATTTTCGGGGATATTGTCCCAGCCGCCGTAGTAGGGGGCAATCCAGTTGTAGATGTAGTTGTTGTCCTCCGGGTTCTGCACGTAGCTGCTGGCGTTGCTCTCCAGCCGGGGATAGGGAGAATCCTCTGCCAGACGGTTGTGGAATACGGCAGACACACGCGCATCCTCCGCGTTGCCGGCCTCCTCCTGCACGAAGCTGGCCAGGGTGATGGCCTCTTCCAGGGTCATGCCCAGATCGCTGGCCCGCTGGCGCATCTCCGGGGTAACCTTGGCGTCAAACTCGGCGTAGAGCTTGTCCACATAGTTATAGACGGTGTCATCCACAAAGAACTCGTAGGTATCCGGGAACAGATAGCCCTCGCACTTCATGAAGCGGTTGGGGTCCTCCGGGATCTCATTCCAGAATTCGTACTGGCTGAAATCGCCGTTGTTTGCCACATCCAGGAATTCCTCGGCGGTGCACAGGCCGGCCTCCTCCATCAGCTGGGCAAACCGCTGGGCGGTGATGCCCTCGGGGAAGGTGACGCTCACGGTCTCCCGTTTCACATACTGACTCATGGTCTCGATGATGGAATCGTAGCTCTGGCCCTGAACCAGGGTAAAATCGCCATACTGCAGATTGGCGCTCTTGCCGGTGTACTTAAGGTAGTAGCGGAAGATGTTGGGGTATTTGATGACCCCCGCATCCTTCAGGCTGCGGGCGATGGACGCACTGTTTTCGCCCTGCTGCACGGTGACCAGAACCTCATCGCCCAGCTTGTCGCGGCCGTTCACATCCTGCATCACACTGAAGGCTCCGAAGGCGGCAGCCGCCAGCAGCACAATGACCAGCACAATCACCACAAAGCAGCCCTTGTGACCGCGCTTTGCCGGCTGGTCCGGGTTTTGGTAGGTTTCACGACGGTATTTAGCCATAGTAACTTCCCTGCACTTTCTTATTCCTTGGGCGGCACGGGGTGCGCCGCTCCATGATTCACTCCAGATCCAGCATCAGGCGCATGTAGCCTTCCTGCACATCGAAGGGCTGATCAAAGAACTGGATCATGCCGTAATCCCGGGGCGCGCCCTCACCCAAAAACAGATTCTGCTGAGCCCCCAGAGTGATGTGGGCCTTACTGGCACCGGTTTTGTCCCGCGCGGCCTCCATCAGCTTTTCCGCAGCCCGGTCGCCCTCGGCGAACAGTTCCACAAAATCCAGAGTATCGTCATCCTTTTTGAAGTAGATGCCGTAGCCGTCCTCATTGGAAACGATGGTTGCTCCCAGGGTATACAGATCGGTGAGCACCAGAATGTATCCCGCGTTGTTCAAGAACACGCTGTCCGGTGCAAAACGGCGGCGCAGCGCCTCCAGCCCCTTGGCAGTCACCGAGTCAAAATCCGCCTGAGCCCACAGGTTGCGGCGGATAGGCCGGGTGAACTCCCGCAGCCCAAAGGCCTTCTGAAAGCCCCTCTGGGCATAGAAGTCAAACAGGCTGGCGCTGGCGGGGATCAGCACCGCAAAGCTCCAGCCGCGCAGCAGCAGCTGAGCGCGGGTGTAGTCCATCAGGCCAGTCATCAGCCCCTTGCCCCGCTGGTCCGGCTGGGTACACACGCCGTAGTAGTAAGCACCCTTGCGCCCCTGCAGTGTGACCGGCACCGCACACAGACTGGCGATGACCCGGCCATCCTCTTCGGCGAGGAAGGTATTCTCGTACCCGGCAAATTTTTCAAAGATATTGGCAGCTACCAGCTCCGGGTCTCCGAACACCGCCGAAAACAGCCCGGTCAGCTGGGCCGCATCGCTTTTTGTTGCCACACGAAACATGGCTTCTCTTCCCTCCCCCCTGACCGCCTTGCGCGGCAAAGGTTATTTGTTCAGTACCGCCCGGTACTTGGGCTCGATGATGATGGGATTGTAGGACAGCTTGGCCTTGCGCAGTCCCTCGGAGCCCACATCGTCCTCCCGGTTGATCATCTCATAGCGGGCGCAGACCTGACGGGCCATTTCCCGGTTGATGATATTGTAGGCGCCGTTCACCTCATACAGCGCCTTCTCCACGTTGGTGTCGAAGATGCGGTCGTTGATGGCGCTGCCGAAGGAGTAGGCCACCACACGGCCGCCTGCGGTGATGTAGCCGCCCTCAATGGGCAGCTCGGTGTAGTGATCAAATACCATTTCGATGGCCTCGTGCTCCATCTGGATGCCCAGGTCATCCTTGTTGTCGGCCAAAGCGGCCCATTCCCGGTTGAACTGCCGCACCAGAGGCAGCGATTCCTCGGTGATGGGGTGGAACTCCCAGTCCGGATTTTCCCGGATAAAACGGGACACATGGTTGCGCTTTTTCTGGAATTTCTTGCCCGGCAGCTCGGCCAGCTCGGCCCGGTCGTAGATGTACTCATAGTCATCCCGCACCGCCTCGATGGTGAACAGGCCCGGGTACCACTGCTCCAGCCGCTGCTTGGCCTCCACCGAAACGCCGTAGAACCAGGCGGGCTCGCTCTGGGCCTTGGCATCCTCGATGATGGCATCCACGGTGGCCTTTTCGTCGCCGTGGCCGGAGGGGTACAGATAATGGAAAATACCGCCCCGGTGGCTGCGGGCAATCACATGATCGCCGAAACGGGCCACCTGGGTGTCGTACGCCTTGCTCCACAGATACAGGGTCACAAAGGCGTAGGTACTGGTCATGTAACCGCTGGCATGCAGCAGCGGGGTCACCCACTGGGCATCCTGCGGTTCGATAGGTTTGAATGTCAGCATAAAATCTCCTTGGTCGCACGCAGCACATCCTCATGAATCTGCTGGATGGTGCGCATTTCGCCCGCATGGCAGCAGGCGACGGTCACCCAGCCCAGCGCGGCGGCGCAATGCCGGGCCGCCTGCTGGCTGCGTGCCAGATACTCGGTATCCTTTTCGTGTATGTCTTTCTTCGCTTCGTCGCCCTGGTAGCGGCCGGTCATCAGCGCCTGGCTTACCGCCGGGTCCACCTCCAGATAGATCACGCTGTCCGGGGTGGGAATTCCGATTTTATTATACTCAAAATCGAACAGCCAATCCAGAAACGCATCCCACTGATCCGGCGGCAGCTTGGAGCACTGGTGCACCGCGTTGCTGGTGGTGTAACGGTCGGCAATGACAATGCCGCCCTTGCGGTAAAATTCGCCCCACTTCATCTTGTAACTGGCGAACCGGTCCACCGAGTAAAAGGCGGAGGCGGCGTAGGCGTTCACATCGTCCGGATGGTTGCCGAACTGCCCGCCCAGGTACATCTTGACCAGGGCGGAGGAATCGCTGGCATAGTCCGGGAAGGTGATCTGCATCACGTCCCTGCCCTGGGCCTGCAGGGCCTCGGCCAGTGCCCGGGCCTGGGTGGCCTTGCCGCTGCCGTCCAGCCCTTCGATCACGATCAGCTTGCCGTTCACGGTTTCAGCGCCTCCTCTTTCAGCGCGGCGTATTTCTCCCGCATGGCCAGGGTTTCGCCGCAGCTCATGGCCCCCTCCGGGCAGGCTCCCTTCACGCAGCCGGGTCCGGCCATCTTGAACAGGGACGGAGCGATGGGGTACACCAGACGCAGCATCTCGTCCGCCAGAGCCCGGATCTCCCACTGGGCCCGGTTGCAGCACCGGTGCCGGAAGAAGTTCTGCAGGCTGCGGGCATTCATGGTCACCACCATCTTGGTGTCGCAGGCGTTGGGCAGCACGAAACGGGCATCCTCAATGGCCATCTTCTCGGCCTTTTTGACTGCCTCGGTCTCGCTCATGCCCTGAGCCATCAAGCGACGGATGTGGCCGTCCTTCAAAAGGGCCGCAATGCGCTTGTAGTTCTCGTTTTCCTGGGCCATGGCGGCCTGGAACTCCTCCAGGGCCGCCGGGTCCGCCTCAATCTCGGGCGGGGTCACATAGTCAAACTGATCCAGCCGCACATAACGCTGGCTCTGCACGCTGTAGCTGGCAATGCGGTGACGGGTGATCTGCGCCAGCAGGCTGCGGGACACCCCCTCAATGCCAAAGGTAAAGCTCACGTGCTCGGTGGGGCTTTCGTGCCCCAGCTTGGCCAGCCGCTCCACAAATTCCCGGCTCTTCTCCGGGGTCAGGCCGGACAGCAGATCGTCGATGTGCGCATTGGAATAGCACAGCTTTGCCGCTGCGGCCACCACCTTTTCCGGTTCCGGGGTATAAGCGATCAGAGATACTTTCAACATTGGGTTGCCTCCAAAGGTTATTTAATCAGGGTCAGGGGGGCGTAGTTCGCCATGGTCTTTTTCACACCGGCCTTTTCAAACCGGATCTCCACGATGGTGTCGCCCGCCGCGGGGGTCGCCTTGAGCACCACGCCCCGGCCGAACACCTTATGCTCCACCACGTCGCCGGGCTTGAAGCTCTTGGACCCGGCCGCTGCCGAAGCTGCCGGGCGCGCGGGAGCTGCCGCGCCCACGGTGGAAGTGCCAAACCGGCCGGAGGGCGCGGAGCCGAACCGGCTGCCGCCGCCAGCGGATGCCGATGCAGTCCGGCCGCCGAAGCTCCCGGAGCTGCCCCACTCCCGCCGGGGAGAAGCCGCTGCACCGCCGCCAAAGCCCGCGCCGGAACCGAAGCCGTGGCTGCTCTCGCGGGACGCACCGCCAAAGCCGCCGAAGCTGCCGAAGCCGCCGCCCCAGGAACGTCCGCCGGACACCGCCGGGCTCTCCTCCATGTCCAGCAGATCGGAATCGATCTCGTCCAGAAAGCGGGAGGGCGGATTGCGCTGGGTGCGTCCGAAGATCATCCGGCTTTGGCTGGAGGAGAGATACAGCTCCTTCTTGGCCCGGGTGATGCCCACGTAGCACAGGCGGCGCTCCTCCTCCAGCTCCTCGTCCGAGAAGCGGCACATATCGCTGGGGAAGATGCCCTCCTCCATGCCCACGATAAACACATAGTCGTATTCCAGGCCCTTGGCGGAGTGCATGGTCATCATGACCACCACATCGTTTTCCTCATCGTAGCTGTCCAGATCCGAGATCAGGGCCACTTCTTCCAGAAAGCCTGCCAGGGTGGCCTCCTCGCCCTTCTGGTCCGCGTAGGTTTTCACGCTGGAAATCAGCTGACCAAGGTTTTCCAGCCGGGATGCGCCCTCGTCGCCCTGAGCTTCCAGCATCTTTTTGTAGCCGGTGATCTCCAGCAGGCGGCTCACGAACTCATCCAGCGGCAGGGTCTCGCTGGCCTGGACCAGCTTCAGGTAGATACCGTAAAAACCGTTCAGCGCGCTGGCCGCCCGGCTGATGGCCGGGTAGTCCTTGGCGTTTTCGCATACGCTCAGCAGGTTGACACCCAGCCCGGCGGCGATCTCGCTCATTTTATCCAGCGTGGTGGCACCGATCTTGCGGGCGGGCTCGTTGATGATGCGCTTTAAGCGCAGGTCGTCGTTGGGGTTCGCCACGATGGACATGTAGGAAATGATATCCTTCACTTCCTTACGGTCGTAGAACCGCTGGCCGCCCACGATCTTATAGGGGATGCCTGCCCGGGCGAAGTAGGTTTCCACCGGGCCGGACTGGGCATTCATACGGTAGAGCACCGCGTGATCCCGCAGGCGGGCGCCCTCCTTCAGGTGCTGGCCGATCACGGTGGCGATGTGAGACGCCTCGTCCTGCTCGCTTTCGGCCAGGTAATGGTGTACCCGGTCGCCCGCGCCGTTCTCGGTCCACAGGGTCTTGCCCTTGCGGCCCTGGTTATTTTTGATGACGCAGTTGGCCGCATCCAGAATGTTGGAGGTGGAGCGGTAGTTCTGCTCCAGCCGGATGACCTGCGCACCGGGGAAATGCTGCTCGAAATTCAGAATATTCTCGATGGTGGCACCGCGGAACCGGTAAATGCTCTGGTCATCGTCACCTACCACGCAGACATTCTTGTAGCCGCCCGCCAGCAGACGCACCAGATGGAACTGAGCCACACTGGTATCCTGATACTCGTCTACCAATACATAACGATACTTCTGCTGATAATACTCCAGCACATCGGGATTTTCCCGCAGCAAAAGCACGGTATAGTAGATCAGATCGTCGAAATCCATGGCACCGGCCTTTTTCAGCCGGGCAGAATAATTGCGGTAGACCTTGGCCAGCAAACCGGCCTTGGTGTCCTGCGGGGCCTCCATGGCCTCGTCCGGGCTGATGAGCTGGTCCTTCATGCGGCCGATCTGACCCATAGCGGATTTGATGGGCAGGAACTTGTCGTCCACCAGCAGCTCCTTGTAGACCTCCTTCATGGCCCGTTCCTGGTCGCTGGTGTCGTAGATGGTAAAGCTCTTGGGGAAGCCCAGCCGGTCGGCGTCCCGCCGCAGCATCCGCACACAGGCAGAGTGGAAGGTGGAGGCGTTTACGTCCGCGCCCATCTCCTCGCCCAGCATGGCGGCCAGACGGGCCTTCAGCTCCCCTGCCGCCTTGTTGGTGAAGGTGATGGCCAGCACGTTCCAGGGGCGGGCGTTCTCATACCGCAGCAGTCGCTCCAGCCCGGGGGTAAGGGGCGCGCCGGTTTCCACCGCGGCCTTCAGAGCCGCCAGCTCTGCTTCGCCCACCGGCCCGGGCAGCCAGTCGGAGCCGTGGGCCTTGCCGAAGCGGATGATGTTGGCGATGCGGTTGACCAGCACGGTGGTCTTGCCGCTGCCCGCGCCCGCCAGGATCAGCAGCGGGCCCTCGATGGAAAACACGGCCTTTTTCTGCACCGGGTTCAGCCGGCCGAACTGCTTCTCAATAAAAGCGTCGCGGTATTTCAAAAACTCATTGGTCACGTTCATGGAAACTCCTTGTCCCGGCCGGACCGGAACATCCTCGGCCAGCCGCGCAGATATGCACTATTGGTTAACATTATAGCACAAAGCCTTCGCCAGAGAAAGACGGGTTTGGCGGAAATCGGCGATCTAGTCACAGACAACCAGCATAGCAGCCTGAGAACGCACTGTCTGTGGCCAAGGCAACAAGCCGGTTCACGCAAAACGGCAGCCCCCTGCCCCACATGGAGGGGACAGGAAGGCTGCCGCAAGAATATCGAGAATCAGCGCCGGCCCAGCCGGGGGGTGGCGTCCTGGAAGCCGGTCTCCAGATCTTCGCCGATGGCCAGGCAATGGGCAGTGCCCAGTGCCACGCAGTTGACCGGGTCCGGCGAAACACGAACCTTTACCTTCAGCTCCTGGCTCATGTACTCGTCCAGGCCCTTGAGCATGGAGCCGCCGCCGGTGAGCATAATGCCGTCGGTGAAGATATCGCCCGCCAGCTCGGGGGGCGTTTTTTCCAGCACCTGATGAGCCGCCACCGTGATCTGCTCCACCAGAGGCATCACCGCCTCGTACAGATCCTCGGTCTTCACGGTAAACTTCTGGGGCAGGCCGGTGAGCAGACTGCGTCCCTTTACCTCCATACTGGAGGTAAAGGCGCTGGGTTTGCAGCAGGCCACCTGCTTTTTCAGCTCCTCGGCAGTGCGCAGACCAATGGCCACACTGAACTTGGAGCGCACCAGCTTCATAATCTCGTCATCAAAGGTGTTGCCCGCCACATTCACGCTGGTGGCACGAACCTTGCCGCCCAGGCTGATGACCGCAATGTCGGTGGTACCGCCGCCGATGTCCACCACCATGTGGCCGGCCGGCTCGCGAATGTCGATGCCGGAACCAATAGCTGCTGCCATGGGCTCGTCGATCAGGAAGACCTGACGGGCACCCGCGGCCACCACAGCCTCCACCACAGCATCACTCTCAATGCCGGTGATGGCGGCGGGAACGCAGACAGCCACCCGGGGCTTGATCAGGCGGGAATCGTAAACCTTATTTACAAAACGGCAGATCAGCTCACGGGTGAGCATGTGGTTGGAGATCACGCCGTCCTTCAGCGGACGGATGGCGGAGATGTAGTTGGGGGTACGGCCCACCATGGCCAGTGCCTCGTCGCCTACCGCCAGCACCTGATCCTTGCGGTTGTCCACCGCAACCACGCTGGGCTGATTCAGAATAACGCCCTTGCCCTCCACCGCGATGATGATGGTGGTGGTGCCAAGGTCGATGCCAATATCATACTGTGCCATAACTTCATTCCCTCTCTATCTGCATGCGCGGATTCACCGCGCGGATTGTGTTTCTGCCAGAGTAACCGCAAAGATATCCAGCGCACCGGCTGCACGCAGCGCCTTGGCGCAGTTGGACAAGGTCGCCCCGGTGGTGATCACATCGTCCACCAGAAGCACCCGTTTGCCCTCCACACAGGCCGGGTCTGTTGCCTGATAGGCGTTCTTCACGTTCTCCATTCGCTGGCGGGAGGTTTTGCCCTCCTGTTTTTCGGTGCGGCGGGTCTTCTTCAGAGCATGCGGCTCCAGCGGAGCATCCAGCGCCCAGGCCAGCTGCCGGGCCAGAAGCTCCGGCAGATTGTAGCCCCTGCCGCGGTCGCCCGCAGGCACCGGAACCACCAGATCAAACCGGCGCAGCACCTGTTGTTCTTCCAATCGTATTATACCACGCTGCTGCCGGAAAGTACATCCGAAAATCACCGCTGCCATCCAGATGCCCAGCTCCTTTGCGCAGTAGCCCTGGCCGCCGTTTTTCATCCGAAGAATGGCATCGCGCACACAACCGTCGTAGCGGTAAACCGCCGCCGCGCCGCTCAGATGCTCCATGCAGTGCTCACTGTCCGGCAGGCGCGGGATCATCAGCTTCAGCGTTTTCAGCTCCGGCTCACAGTCCGGGCAGCGGGTGAGAAAACCCAGCACCCGCCCGCAGAAAGGGCAGCGCCGTGGAAACAGCAGCACCCGCACCTGCTCGCCCCACAGCCACAGCCTTGCTCTTTTCATAGCTTGGCCCCGTTTCGCAGCAGGTCCGCCAGGCAGCTGTAGCGCAGGTTCTGGCGGATGTTTTCGGTCATGCGGGCCACGGTGTCCGGCCGACCGGCCAGGATACACAACCGCTTGGCACGGGTCACGCCGGTATACAGAAGATTTCGGTAGCACAGCTTCTCCGGCAGATCGCTCACCGGAATGACCACCGCCGCGAACTCGCTGCCCTGGCTTTTGTGCACCGTAACCGCGTAGGCAATCTCCAGCTCGGGGATGTTCTCGGCGGTATACACCAGCTTGCGGTCGTCCATCTGCACCAGCAGCGCCCGCTCGCCCGGGTCCACACCCAGGATCACGCCCAGGTCGCCGTTGAATGCACCCACGCCCGCTTCGCCGCCGTCCCGCTCATAGGGAATCAGGTAGTTGTTGCGCACCTGCATCACCTTGTCGCCCAGACGGAAGACCTGCCCCGCCATTTCCAGCTGGGGCTTGTCCGGCGCGGGCGGATTGAGCATAGCCTGCAGCCGCTGGTTCAGCGCGGCGGTGCCCACCGGGCCGATCTTGGTGGGACACAGGACCTGAATATCCCGGATGGGGTCCAGACCGTAGCTTTTGGGCAGCCGGGTGGCCACCAGGTCACACACCAGCTGCTGGCAAGCCAGTCCGCTGGCCTGCAAAAAGAAGAAATCGCTGTTCCGGTCGCCCCGCTGGGGCACCAGCCCATGCACGATGCGATGGGCGTTTTCCACGATCATACTCTGATGCTGCTGGCGGAAGATGCGGGTCAGACAGACGGTGGGCACCACCCCGCTGCGAATCACTTCGCTGAGGATGTTGCCCGGTCCCACGCTGGGCAGCTGGTCCGCGTCGCCCACCATGATGATCCGGCAGCCGTGCTTCAGCGCCGCCAAAAGGCTCTGGAAGAGTTTGGCATCCACCATACTCATCTCGTCCAGCACGACCACGTCGCACTTGAGCAGATTTTTCTCGTTGTGGATAAAGCGCAGCAGATGGATCTGCGGGTCGTAGTCCACCTCCAGCAACCGGTGGATGGTCTGGGCCTTCTGGCCGGTGAGCTCGCTCAGCCGCTTGGCCGCGCGGCCGGTGGGGGCACACAGAGCCACCCGGTCCGCCTGATTCTGGAACAGAGCCAGAATGGCATTCACGGTGGTGGTCTTGCCGGTACCGGGACCGCCGGTGAGCACCATCACATTGCTGCACAGGGCCGTTTCGATGGCCTTGCGCTGCTCCGGCGCATAGGCAAAGCCCTGGGCACGCTCCAGCGCCCGGATATTCGCCTCCAGATCCCGGGGCTGGGTGGCCGGATACCGGGTCAGCTCCCACAAACGGGCGGCAATATCCTGCTCGGCCCGCAACAGGTCCGGCAGGTACAGGTATTCCCTTCCCTCGCAGATGTATCGGGCCACCTCGCCTTCTGCGATGGCGGCGTCCAGCTCCCGGTCGATGGCATCCTCGCCGATCTTCAAAAACTTGGCTGTGGTAGTCAGCAGCTGGGACCGGGGCAGACAGGTGTGGCCGTTGCCCCCGTTGTGGCGCAGCACATACAGAATGCCCGCCCAAAGGCGCAGACTGCCGTCCTGCGCCAGCTCCATCTCGGCGGCGATGGCATCCACCTGGGCAAATTTGAGCCGCAGCGGTTCGCCGCACAACAGATACGGATTCTGCCGGATGGCCTCCACCGTATTGGGGCCCAGATGGCGGTAGACCTCCACCGCCCGCACCGGGCTGATGCCGAACCGGCCCAGGTAGGCCACCGCCTCCCGCACGCCGAACATGCGGCGGAATTCATTGCTGATGGCCATTGCCTTATCCGATGTGATGCCCCGCAGGATGGTGAGCTTCTCCGGCTGATTGGCGATCACCTCCAGGCTGTCTGCGCCAAAAGTTTCCACCAGCTTTTTCGCAGTGGCGGGCCCGATGTAGGGCAGCGCTCCACTGGAAAGATAAGCCAGGGTTGCGGCTTCGTCCTGGGGCATGGAGGCCTCGCAGGAGGTGGCCTTGAACTGGGGGCCATGGGTGGGGTGATTTTCAAAATGGCCGTAGAGGGTGACGCTTTCGCCCACGTTCACCTCCCCCAGCACACCGGTGACCACATGCAGCTCGCCCCCGGCGTTCACCTCGAACACCACATAGCCGGTATCCTTATTTTCGTAAATCAGATGCTCGATGGTGCCTTCCATCCGCAGCAGCTGCTGTTCCTGATCCATTTTCTCTGCCCTCCTTTGCCCGCCTTTCGCGTTTTTTACTGGTTTGTTTTTCGCTGAGCCGTCTTTTCCGGCGGGTCACCCAGATGCTCAAAAATACTGCGCAGCACCAACACTGCCGCAATGCTCAAGATGACCTCGGCCACGGTCTGGGCATAAGCCAGACCATAGAGGGGCCAGATCAGATTCAGAATCACCAGCGCGGGGATCTCCATCACGATCTTGCGCAGCACCGCAAACAGCAGCGCCTGCCGGCCCATGCCGCAGGCCTGGAACACGCCCACTGCCAGAAAATCCATGCACAGGAAGGGCAGTGCCAGGCACATGCCATGCAAAAAGCGGGAGCCATAGGCCACCGTCTCGGGGTTTTCCATAAACAGGGCAATCAGCAGATCGCTGTTGAACCAGTACACCACACTGAGCACCACCAGGAAGGAAAGCGCCAACCGCGCTGCAAAGAAGAAGCAGCGCTTCATGCGGCGATAGTTCCCGGAGGCGTAGTTATAGCTGACCAGCGGCATCAGCCCCTGCGAAAGGCCAGACGACACATAGAACGGCACCTGGTTGATCTTCTGGGCAATGCCCATGGCAGCCACCGCATTGGACCCGTAGGCGGAGGTGAAGTTGTTCAGCACCGTCATTCCGGTCACATTCAAGAGGTTCTGGATTGCGGCGGGAATGCCCACGCCGCATACGCCCAGCACCACCTGCCGGTCCGGCTTGCAGGGCCGCAGGCTGATACAGCTGCTTTCGCGCCGAACCACCATCAGCACCAGGAAGTAACCGCAGGCCACACAGTTGGACAGGAACGTGGCAAGGCCCGCGCCCGCCGCACCCATATCCAGACCCCAGGGAAGAATAAAGAAGGGGTCCAACAGCATGTTCAAAAAGCAGCCGCTCATGGTTCCGATACTGGCATGCAGTGCCGCTCCCTCACTGCGCACCATATATGCCATTACCACATTCAGAATAGCCGGCACCGCGCCGCAGCAGGTAGTCCAGAACAGGTAAGCCTGCGTGGCGGCCATATTTTCATCGCTGGCACCCAGCGCCCGCAGAGCCGGAACAGAAAAGAGCAGGAAAAACAGGGAGATCAATGCCCCACAGACAAGAGAGCACCAGAAACCGAAGGATGCACTCTGACGAGCGGTCTGTTTATCTCCCCTGCCCAGCGCCCGACTCATCATGCTGGAGGAGCCCACACCGAACAGATTGTTGACCGCATTAAAGGCCAGCAGCACCGGTGCAGCCAGGGTGACTGCCGCATTCTGTACCGGATTGTTCAGCATACCCACAAAATAGGTATCCGCCAGATTATACAGCACCATCACCAGCGAACTGGCAATGGTGGGCATGGCCATGGAAAGAACCGCCTTCGACACCGGAGCCTGCTCGAACAGATAAGTGCGATCGTTCTGCATAGTACCCTCCCCGCCTGCCGTATCGCGGGCGTTTACCCGGCACGGAAGCGCTCTGAAAAGCATCCGAATTTTTCGGCAGCCGCACACTTGCCCGGCCCTGTCGGGCGGACGGAGTGCCAAACTGCCGCAATACATTTTATCATAGCACAGTGACCGGCGTTTTTCAACGCTGTCAGCTGCCTTGGGCAAGCCCTTTTACTCCGGCTGCTGCTTTGTGATACAATGGCATAAAACCGACAAAAATAAATTCAGGAGGAATGCAAAATGTTCCGACCGATGCGAAGGAAAAGCAAGGAAATCGACCTGCAGGCAGCCAAAGAGCTGCTGCACCGTGCCCGATACGGCGTGCTGGCTGTTCAGGGGGACGGCGGCTACCCCTATGCAGTGCCCGTGAATTATCTGTATGAGGAGGAAACCCGGCGCATTGTGTTCCACGGGGCGGCCGCGGGGCACAAGACGGACGCCCTGCGGGCCTGCAGCAAAGTCTGCTTCACCGTGGTGGGCAGCGAAACAGTAAAAGCCGAGCCCTGGGCTCCCTTTGTGCAGAGCACGGTGGTGTTCGGCCAGTGCCGCATGGTGGAGGACCGAGAGGAAACCCTGCGTCTGGTAAAAAAGCTGGCCATGAAATATTATCCGGACGAAGCCACCGCCGATATGGAAATCGCGTCCTCCGGCGCGGCCGTCCGGATGTTTGTGATTGAGATCGAGCATCTGAGCGGTAAGGAGATTCAGGAGCGCTGAGCCCTCGCCGTCCGCTTTGCTGCAAAAAACCGCCCGCCGGCACCTGAACAGGCCTTCCGGAGGACGGTTTTTCTTTTATTTTTCTGTTTTACAAACAGGGCAATCAGCCGATGAACACACGAATCAGTACCAGAGCAAATACGATCTGGCAGGCACCCACGCCCACGCCGTAGAGCATGGCACGGGGACCCTCGGCGGCCAGGTCGCGGAACTTCACCCGCATGCCGATGGCAGCCAGGGCGATGATCTCGAACTGCTGGCTCACCAGCTTGGCCGCATGACTGACCACCGGAGGAATCACGCCCACGCTGTGCAGGATGGCCATGATAAAGAAGCCGATGATGAACCAGGGCACACCCGCCTTCACCGCACCGTTCCCCCCTGCCTGGGATTTGGAGAACAGCGGGGTATCGTCCTTTTCCACATTCATGCGGGAGTAGACCAGCGCTACCAGCACGATGAACACGATGCGGATGATTTTGAAGATGGTGGCGGTCTCCACCACCTCGCCGCCCACCAGCTGAGCGGAGGCAATCACCTGACCGATGGACTGCAGGGTGCCGCCGATCATGGCGGAGGTGTGCATCACCTCATGCTGATAGACCACGCCGGTGAGGATGGGCAGCACCACCATCAAAATGGTGCCGGTCACGTTCACGATGGTGATAGAGATGCCCTTGTCCTTGCTGTCGGCCTTGACCACCGGCGACACAGTGGCAATGGCGGAGGAGCCGCATACCGCGTTGCCTGCACCCATCAGCAGACTGAACTTTTTGCCGAAGCCCATCTTACGGCCGATCAGGTAAGCCACCATCACGGTGAGAGCCATCTGGCAGGCGATGAAGCCCAGGCCCCGCAGGCCCAGGGCCAGAATGTCGCTGAGCAGCAGGCTCGCGCCGGTGAGAACGATGGAGTATTCCAGCAGATTCCGCTCGGAGAACTTGGTGCCCGCGTCAAAGCAGGACTTGTTCAAAAAGGTATTTCCACACAAAATGCCCAGACCGATGGCGAACAGTGCCGCGCCGATGCTGGGGAAAAACTTTGCAATTCCCTGGGCGATCAGTGCCAGCACCAGGCAAACCAGAAAGCCGGGAGCGTGTTTGGTGACGAACTGTTTCATAGTAAAGCCGCATTCCTTTCGTAGTTGCATGTTCCGGAAGGCGGCTGCTGTTCTGCGCCGCCCGGCGCGGAAAAATGCTGCCTTGCCTGGCAACATTTCTCTGCCTGCACTTGATTATACGGCCGATTTTATATAAAATCAAATTAGTATTTATCGCCAATTTATAAGTTATATTTATAGAAAGTGTGATCACATGCTGGACCCAAAGCTTCATACCTTTTTACTGCTGGTGCAATGCCAAAGCACCACCCGCTGCGCCGAGCTGCTCCACCTGACCCAGCCCGCCGTGAGCCAACACATCAAGGCGCTGGAATCAGCCTATGGGGTAAAGCTGTTTATAAAGGAAGGGCGGCGGCTGGCGCTCACCCCGCAGGGGCAGCGACTGGCCCAGCTCTGCCGCCGTCTGGCCACGCTGGATGAGCAGATTGCCCGGGAAATGCGCCAGGGCGATGCGCTCACTCTGCGCTTTGGAGCCACTCTTTCCATTGCGGACGGTCTGATGCCCACGGTGCTGCCCCAGCTGGTGGATCATTTTCCCGAGATCCAGTTTCACATGGTGGAGCAAAACACCCACGTTCTGCTGGAGCAGCTGGAAAACGGACTGCTGGATTTTGCCCTCATTGAAGGCAATTTCGACCACCGGCGCTACGATTACCACCCCTTCTTTGTCAGCCGCTTTGTGGGGCTGTGCAGTCCGAACAGCCCCTATCGGGCTTTTCGATGCCTGCGGGATACCCTGCAGGCTCCGCTGATTCTGCGGGAAAGCGGCAGCGGCACCCGGGACATCTTCGAAGGGGAATGCCGGGCCCACAATCTGGCTGTGACCGACTACGTGAGCCTGTGCGAAATCGAACACATTCCCACCCTGCTGGGGCTGGTTGCCGCGGGCAAGGGCATCACCTTCGCCTATGAAGCCGCTGCCCGAAACCTGCTGACACAGAATCAGCTCCAGGTGATGGAACTGGAGGACCTGCAGCTGGAACGGCCCTTTCACTTTGTCTGCCTGCCCGGCAGCCCCCAGTCCGAGCTGCTGGCCCGGCTGGCCCGGACGGTGGAGCAGGCGGCCGAAACCTGCACAGTAAAGATCCTTTGAAAAAACACCCGCCCGCCGGAAGCCTCCGGCAGGCGGGTGTTCTGCTTGTTTTCTATGTTGGATTCAATCAGGCCAGAGCGGCTTTCAGGGCGTCCACACGGTCGGTGCGCTCCCAGGCCACACCCAGGTCCTCACGGCCCATATGACCGTAGGCGGCCACGGCACGGTAGCCGGGCTTGCGCAGCTCCAGCGCGCTGATGATGGCAGCGGGACGCAGGTCAAACACCTTGCGCACCGCGGTCTCCAGCTCCTCGCTGTTGTACTTGCTGGTGCCGAAGGTATCCACCAGGATGCTCACCGGCTCGGCCACACCGATGGCGTAGGCCAGCTGGACCTCGCACTTTTCCGCCAGACCGGCAGCCACGATGTTCTTGGCCACCCAGCGGGCAGCATAAGCGGCACTGCGGTCCACCTTGCTGGGGTCCTTGCCGCTGAAGGCGCCGCCGCCGTGACGGGCATAGCCGCCGTAGGTATCCACGATGATCTTGCGGCCGGTCAGACCGGAGTCACCCTGAGGACCGCCCACCACAAAGCGGCCGGTGGGGTTGATGTAATACTTGGTGTTTTCATCCAGCAGCTCGGCGGGAATCACCGGGCGGATCACCTGCTCCATCACATCGCGGCGCAGCTGCTCCATCTCCACATCCGGGCTGTGCTGGCTGGAAATAACCACCGCGTCCACACGCACAGGCTTGCCGTCGTCGTATTCCACGGTCACCTGGCTCTTGCCATCCGGGCGCAGATAAGCCATCTGGCCGTTCTTGCGCACCTCGGTCAGCCGCTTGGCCAGCTTGTGGGCCAGGCTGATGGGCAGGGGCATCAGCTCGGGGGTCTCGGTGCAGGCATAGCCGAACATCATGCCCTGGTCGCCGGCGCCACCCACCTGGTCGTTGGTGCCCAGCGCAATGTCCGGGCTCTGCTCGTCAATATTGGTCAGCACGGCGCAGGTGTCGGCATCAAAACCGTACTTGGCACGGGTGTAGCCGATGTCACGGATCACATTGCGAGCGATGGTCTGGATGTCCACATAGCAGCTGGTGGTGATCTCGCCCATCACATGAACCAGGCCGGTGGAGCAGGTGGTCTCGCAGGCCACGCGGGCATCGGGGTCCTTTTCCAGGATGGCGTCCAGCACAGCGTCGCTGATCTGGTCGCAGATTTTGTCGGGATGGCCTTCGGTTACGGATTCAGAAGTAAAAAAGCATTTCGGCATGGTGTTGCCCTCCTTGATTTGTATGCGCTCAGAACGCAGCGTTTGGCTGAAAAGCAACTTGCCGGAAACTGCAACAAAAAGCGCCCAAAGGCCCGAAAGCCTTTGAGCGCTGTTACGCTTATCTTTCGGTTTCCCGCAGGATTTGGCACCTTGCATCATGCAGGTTGCCGGACTTCACAGGGCCTGTTCCCTCCGTCACTCTTGATAAGTTGCTATTCAATTTTCGAAATACAGTGTAACACAACCCAAAAGGTCTGTCAAGCACTTTTTTACCGGTTGCGGCCATGCAGCACCGGGCTGAGGGGCTTGTAGATCAGGAAGGTGATCAGCGAAACGATCAGGCCCTTGACCAGAGTGAAGGGCATGTTGAAGATCAGCAGGCATTCCAGCAGGCCGTTCACGCTGGGACGCAGAGCACGGTAGGCATCAATGATCAGGTCGATGCCGCCGAACATGGCGCTGTAGACCGGGTAGCTCAGGAAATAGTTCACCGGCACCGAGATCACAGCCATAACCACCGAGCCAACCAGAGCGGCGATGACAGCACCCATGCGGGTCTTCTTATACTTGTAGATCACACCGGCGCTGCCCACAAAGGCTGCACCCAACAGGAAGTTGCACACCTCGCCGATGCCGCCGGTGGAGCCATGGAAGATGGCCGCCAGAATGTTCTTCACCAGGCAGACCACCACGCCGGACACAGGGCCCATGCTGAAGGCAGCCAGCAAAGCGGGCAGCTCGGAGATATCCATCTTCACAAAGCTGGGAATGAACATGGGCAGGCTGAAATCGAAGAACATGAGCACGGCAGCCACGGCGGACAGCATGGCGGTAACGGTCATGTTGCGCACCCGACGGGTAGAACGGGCCATAGTGGTGGGTTCGGCAGTTTTTGCGTTTGTCATAAGTATTTTCCTCCCGGGCATTATGCCCAATAAATTTTGGAAAGTCGGCCCCAGTGTGTTGCCCGGCAGGTAAAACAAAACGCCCTTTTGCAGACGGGTACACCTGCAAAAGGGCGAACAACAAACCTAACGCTGCCGTTTCTTTCATCCGGACTATACCGTCGGCTCTGGAATTTCACCAGATCAGCACCCGGAAACACCGGGTGGTCGCGGGCTGTACCGCCGGTGGGGAATTTCACCCCGCCCTGAAACTGCTTTCTTGACTTTCATTATATGCGCGCTTGCCAGAAAATGCAAGAGTTTTGTGAATTTTGTTTTGCAAAAGGCGCATATAACTTTTTTGAAAGCGGGGTGTATGGTATACTATGGATATACCCGTGTTCAGCGATTTGCACGGAATAAAAAATTCAACAGGACGGATCACTACTATGATTGAAAAAATCACAGGATACATTCTGAACACCGAAGGGGCGCTCTTTCAGCTGGCCATCAGTCTGATCGTATTCGCCGTCTCCTATCTGATCAGTCGGCTGGTTCGCTACAAGGTCATGCCCTGGCTGATGAATCTTCTAAACAAAAAGGAGAAGAAGGGCCCTTATGTGCTGGCCAAGGGCTTCTCTCGCCCGGCCCCGGTTGCAGTGTGGACCACCGGCATCTTTCTGGCCTGCATTCTGCTTCCCTTACCTGCGGATCTGGCTCTTCCCTTTGGAAACCTGATGAGCAAACTGTTGCGCGTGACCATGATCTGCCTGCTGGCCTGGGGTCTGATCGGCAGCAGCGACCTGGGCCCGGTGCTCTTCCACGATGTGCGGGGTAAACTGGACCTGGAAGTGGACAACACCGTTGCCAACTTTCTGAACAAGATTCTCAAGGGCACCATTCTGGTGTTTGCCATTCTGATGCTGCTGCAGGAGCTGGGGTTCCCGGTGGGCAGCCTGATCACCAGCCTGGGCATCGTCGGCCTGACCCTTTCGCTGGCAGCCAAGGATTACGCCACCAACTTTTTCGGCGGTCTGGTGGTCATCTTTGAAAAGCCCTTTGCCATCGGTGACTGGATCTGGTGTAAGGATGGCGAGGGCGAGGTTGAGGATATCGCCTTCCGCTCCACCCGCATCCGCCAGCTGAATGACTCAGTGCTGGTGATTCCCAACAGCATTCTGGTCAGCAACGCCATGATCAACTACAGCCAGATCAACCGACGGCTGGCGAAATTCACCCTGGGCGTGACCTACGATACCACCCGCAGCCAGCTGGAAAGCCTGCTGGCGGACATCCGCGCCATGCTGGCCGCCCGGGAGGATGTTCATCCGGACACCATCCGGGTACAGATGACCGGCTTCGGCGCTTCCAGCATCGATATTCTCATTCAGTTCTATGCAACCACCGGTGCGCTGGCTGAATTTTTGAAAATTCAGGAATCCATCAATCTGGAACTGATGGATCTGGTTTATAAAAACGGCTGCAGCTTCGCCTTCCCCTCCACCAGCGTTTACATCGAAAAGGCCCCGGCCTCTGCGCCCCGGTCCTGACACAAAGCAAAACAAATGCCGCCGGGCGGATTCCTGTTGTGGAAACCGCCCGGCGGCATTCTTTTTTACTGCTGTTCTGCCTGCTGCCAGCCGCGCAGGATCTCCAGTGCATCGGCAAGACTTGCAGCCGCGGTAACGCCCTCCGGAACCGGTCGGCCCTCGGTATTCAGCCAGATGGTACGGATGCCCAGCTTGGCCGGGCCCAGGGCGTCGCCCTGCAGCGAGTCACCGATGTGCACCACCTGATCCGGCGCAAGGCCTGCCAGCTCCAATGCCAGCTCATAGATGCCCGGATGAGGCTTGGGGCAGCGGGCCTTTTCACTGGTGACGATGCCCGCCGGGGCGATTCCGCACTGGCGCACCGCCTGCTCCACAAAGCCGGTATCACTGTTGGTGACCAGCCAGACCGGCAGACCGCACCCGGTCAGGAATTCTGCAGCACCCTCGCACAGGCCCGGCGCAGCCCAGTGCTCGGCCATTTTGTCGCAGAGGGCTTTCGCATCCTCGCTGGAATGGTACTCTTCCAGCAGCTCCTGATAGCTTTCCAGCGCCAGTTCGTACTGGGTACGGAAGGCATCCCCCCAGGCAGCCTGCTGCTTTTCGCCGTAACGTTTCCACCAAGCGGCGACTACCGTCTTCGGGTTTTTCTCGCTGCCGCTTTCACAGACACGCCGGATCACCTCGTAGGAGGCGGGGCCGTATTCCGGCACCAGTGTGCCGTAAAAATCGCAAAAAATTGCCTGAATCATATGCCATTTCCCTTCCGGCGGCATCTGCCACCCGTTTTATGGCAGCACCGCACAATTCCAGGTGGTGGAGCGCGCCGGAAATTTTGGCGTGATACGCCGCCTGAGCCGCGAGGCGTGCATTGTACGGTGTTGCCTTATCTTTATCGTTTACGAGCGCTCAAACACAGATTTGTCCAGCGCCTTGTTCTGATGGGCCACAATGGTGGTGCACACTGCGTCGCCGGTGATGTTCACCGCGGTGCGGGTCATATCCAGAATACGGTCGATGCCCATGATCAGACCGATGGCCTCCACCGGCAGACCCACCGAGTTGAACACCATGGTCAGGGTGACCAGGCCAACGCTGGGAACACCCGCCGTGCCCACCGAAGCCAGGGTGGCGGTACCGATGACTGTGATGTAGTCCATCATATCCAGATGGATGCCAAAGGCCTGAGCTGCAAACACAACGGCCACACCCTGCATGATGGAGGTACCGTCCATGTTAATGGTGGCGCCCAGCGGGATGGTGAAGGAGGAGATCCGCTTGGATACACCCATCTTCTTGGCCAGCGTGTCGATGGACAGAGGGATGGTGGCGTTGGAGGTGGCTGTGGAGAAGGCAAAGGCCATGACCGGGAAGAAGTTCTTGATAAACTTGATGGGATTCAGGCCGGTGAACAGCTTCAGCATGCTCAGGTAGACCACGAAGCACTGGATGCCCAGCGCCAGGAACACCGCCACCATGTATTTCGCCAGCGGCAGAAAAGCGCTGAAGCCGATGGTGGCAAAGGTGCGGGAAATCAGACAAAATACGCCCACCGGAGCCAGCGACATGACCATCATGGTCATCTCCATCATTACATCGTTGAACTGGCTGAAGAAGCTGCCCACGGTCTCGGCCCGCTCCCCCAGCTTAGCCAGAATAACGCCCACAATCAATGCGAACAGAATGATCTGCAGCATCTCGCCCTTGGCCAGCGCGCCGATGGGGTTGTCCGGGATGATGTTGAGCAGGGTCTCGGTGAGAGAGGTGGCCTGCATGCTTTCCACCTGGGTGGTGGTGCTCTGCAGCACACTCAGGTCCAGCCCCACGCCGGGGTTGAGCAGATTACCCACCAGCAGAGCCACTGTCACCGCACAGGCAGTGGTGCACAGATAGAAAATCAGGCTGCGCACACCCACGGTGCCCAGCTTCTTGGTGTCGCCAATGGACATGCTGCCGCACACGATGGAACAGAACACCAGCGGTACAACCAGCATCTTCATCAAACGGATGAAGCCCTGGCCCACCACATAGAGCACACCCTCCACCAGAATGTCATTCTTGAAGGAGCCATCCGGAACCAGGTAGCACAGGGCCACACCGAAGACAACACCCGCCAGAAGTGCAATGAAAATTCGGGTGGTCAGACCCATCTTTTTGGTTTTCTTTACGCTGCGCTCCATCTCAGCCCTCCTTTTCTTCCAGATATTCCTCCAGCGATGCCTGCCATACCGGCATCGAGTACAGGTCAATGATTCGCAGAATGAAGTTATCCAGCACCGCGTAGGCCGGGCGAGCCAGATAGTGCTCGGCCTCGCCGGTGGCACCGGGGCACAGCTGGCCCTGCAGCCCCGCCTGCCGCAGAATCTCCTGGGCAAACTCGTAACGGCTGCATACGCCTTTGCAGGTGGCATGGTAGGTGCCGTACTCATTGGTGTGGATCAGATGCAGAATCAGCCGGGCCAGATCCTTGGCACTGGTGGGACTGCCGTACTGGTCCTGCGGAACGTACAGGCTCTGGCCCTTTTGAGCCGCCGCCAGCACACCATTCACAAAGTTGTTGCCCTTGCCATATACCCAGCTGCTGCGGATGATAAAGTGCTTGTGGGTGAACTCCTTCACGTAGTTCTCGCCCGCCCGCTTGGACGCACCGTACACCGTTTGAGGATTGGTGTCATCAAATTCGCTGTAGGGCTTTTCGGCATGGCCGTCAAATACATCATCGGTGGAAAGCTGCACCATCTTCGCCCCCACCTTGCGGGCCACCAGGCTCAGGTTGCGCGCACCCAGGGCG
The DNA here is from genome assembly GCF_002160145.1 of Gemmiger sp. An194. Taxonomy (GTDB): domain Bacteria; phylum Bacillota; class Clostridia; order Oscillospirales; family Ruminococcaceae; genus Allofournierella. The sequence goes on from NZ_NFKA01000005.1 coordinate 119,581, forward strand.
TTGACCCGGTAGGCCAGCTCCGGGTTCTGCTCACACAGGGCAATGTCGGTAATGGCCGCGCAGTTGATGATCACATCCGGCCGGTTGATCTCGCCGAAGCTGAGCACCTCGTCGGTATTGGTAATATCCAGTTCAGCCCGGTCGGTGTTGAAGGTCTCCATTTCCAAGGGGTCCAGGATTTCGTTTATCGCCGTGCCGATCTGGCCTTCCGCACCGGCGATCCATACTTTCAGCATCGCTAAGCTCCTTTCGCTGTTTGGTTAGTCGGGCTGTTTACCCTCTTTTCCTATTGTACACAATTATCGTATACAATCTTTTTTATTATACCAATCGGGCTTTCCTCCTGTCAATTCCTCTGCCCCGGGTGGGACAAAACAAAGCAGCCCGCCGTTTTCAGCAGACTGCTTTGCGTTGTCTTTTATTCCAATTCCGCAGCCGGGCTCTGGATGCAGATCTCCGCCCTGGCGGCCGGGTCGTCCCGGATCACTTCCCCCACCTGGGGAACCCGGATACAGCCCTGGTAGGGATTTTTGATGCTGATCAGCGGCGCGGTGAGCTCCGCCTCCACCTGGCTCTTTTCAAAGGCCAGGTCTGCTTCATCCATCCGGCAGTTGATGAGCCGCAGCCCCTTGCAATAGCACAGTGGCTGCGTACCGATAATATGGCAGTTTTCAAAGGTAACGTTCTCACAGTACCAGGCCAGATACTCGCCCTTGACCACGCTGTTTTTCACCACCACATTTTTGGCGTGCCAAAACGCATCCTTGGTATCAAAACGGCAGTTGTCAAACACCGCACCCTCAATGTACTGGAAGGAATACTTCCCCCGGAAGGTCACATCCGTAAAGCGGAGTGCACGGGAGCGCATCATGAAGTACTCACTTTGCGCAGTGCAGCGGTTCATGGTGATACCGTCCACCGACCAGCCGAATTCCGGCGAAATGACGTCACAATCCTCCATGGTCACATCGCCGCACTCCCGCAGCGCCTTGATGCCGTGCAGTTTGCTGCGGCGGATGGTAATGCGGTTGGAATACCACAGTGCCGCCCGGCAGTTTTCCGTGAGCTCACAGCCGGTAATTTTCAAATTCCAATCATGCCAGAAGGGATACCGCAGGTCGAAAAAGCTGTTTTCCACCTGGATGTTCCGCCCCTCCTTGAAGGCGCTTTCCCCATCGGCAGGACCTTCAAAGGCGCAATCCTTTACCAGAATATCCTGTTTTCCATACAGGGCACGCTCCTGATCGAAGCGCTGCCCGCAAATGGTTTCCATCTCGTTCGTCTCCATTCCTTTTCTCTCCTTACAGCAGCTTGTTTGCCTGAATCCGATGTACCGTATCCGGATGAGCGATTTTGCAGACCCGGACCGGAAAAGCTCCCACTGCCCTGTTCGCAGGCACGGCAGGCTCCGTCCGTGTCCATTGCTCAATCGCCAACTTCATTTTCGCTATCTTTTTCAGTATACGCTCTTGATCTCCACATAGCAAATACTTATTTGTTATGATTTAACATTCATTTTCGCTATGCTTGATCATTCTATGAGCCACTGCCACCCCGTCGTTGAAATACACAGCCAAAAAGCAAACCCAGCCCCGGCCGGAGCAGCATGCACCGGTCAGGGCTGGGTTGTTTTTTGATATGAATCAGGAGTCGTCTTACTCCTCCTGCGCCAGGGTGGTTTCGGCGGCCAGCATCAGCAGACGGATAAACTCCTGCTTTTCCGCCTCGCTCATGCGCTGAGTCATCTGGGCAAGGCCGTCATCGATCTGCTGCTGGATGAAGGGATAGACCTGCCAGGCCTTTTCCGTGGGGAGAATGTTGTAGGTGCGCTTATCCTTGGGGTTTTGCTCCCGCACAAGAAAGCCGGTCTCCTCCAGCTTGTTCACCGTTTTTGCAATCACGCTTTTGTCCAGCGAGAGGCGCTTGGTGATCTCGTCCTGAGTGAGTGTTTTAAAATCGCAGACAATCAGGATCACCACCGCCTGTGCCGCGGTCAGATCATACTGTGCACAGCTGTTGTTCAGCCAGATGTGGGATTTGCGGTACAAGATCGAGATTGCCTTGAACAGGCTGTCGGCAATGGTGGACATAGCAAAGGCCTCCTGGTTCTGTTTTTGTTATTATAGCCTCATCCGGTGGCATTTGCAACCAGTTATTGACGCGGTGGCCGTTCCGTGCCATTCTATAAATGGCGGCAATTGCCACCATTTTAAATTTTACGCAAAGGAGCTTTTCCATGAATTCGAGTGAAATAATCTGGAATCGGCGGTTTATTCTGCTGTTCATAACAAACCTGCTGGTTCTGGCCGCGTTTTATGCGTCCATCCCCATCATCTCCATCTACTGCCAGGAGATCGGCATCACCGGCTCCAAGGTGGGTATCGTGCTGACCGCCATGTCGGTGGCCACCATCCTCTTCCGCCCGGTGGCCGGGTATCTGCTGGACAACTTCAACCGCTACCGGATCTATCTGGTGTTCCTGGCGCTGTTCTGCCTGTCCTTCCCTGCATTCCTGGCCTTCCCGCTGTTCGGTGCACTCATTGTCGTCCGTCTGTACATGGGCGCGGTGTACTCGGTATGCGGCTCCGCCACCATGACACTGGCAGGTGATGTTCTGCCCGTTGCCAAAATTACCGAGGGCATCAGCCGGTTTGCGTTCACCGTGTCCATCGGCATGGCGGTGGGCCCCTATGTGGGCCTGCAGGTGCAGAGCCATATGAGCAGCGCCGCCTCCTTCTGGACCATCTTCGGCATCACCGTGGCCGCGCTGATCTGCGTATCCTGCTGCCGTATCCGGTACCCCAAGGTACAGCGGAAGAAATTCTCCATCCGGGACACCATTTACGGCCCGGCGCTGCCCTTCATGTTCAACATGATGTTCCTGATGATTCCCTACGGCGCAGTGATCGCCTATTCCTCCATCTTCGCCCAGGAGAAAGGCCTGTCCGCTTTTCTGCCCTACTTCTACATCTTCCTGGTGGCGGGCATGCTGGTCTCCAAGCTGTCCACCCAGAAGATGATCGACGCGGGACGGCACCGTGTGCTGGTGTACATCAGCCTGGCGGTGCTGATTCTGACCATGCTCAGCTATCTGTTCCTGAACAGCGGCATCCATCTGCTGGCCGCCGGGTTCTTCTTTGGTCTGGGCTATGGCATTCTGCAGCCGCTGTTCCAGGCCTTCGTTACCGGCACCACTCCCGCTCCTCAGCGGGGTGTGGCCAACGCTACCTACATGCTTTCCTACGATGTAGGCATCGGCATCGGCTCGCTGCTCATGGGCTTTATGCAGGAGCGCATCGGCCTGCCTCTGGGCTTCGCCCTCACTGCCATTGCCTACGCCATCGGTGGTGTGGTTTACCTGAGCTATGTGGACGGCTACTACCGCCGTTTGCGGCAGAAGTAAGTAAGGCCATTGAAGCTGCAATTCATACCTACAAAAAATGCCGTGTCGGACAAGATCCGACGCGGCTTTTTCTTTGCGCTGGAAGATCAATAAAAATTTTTCGTCTTCCTCTTGACTTTAACGTACCGTCAACGGTTATGCTTGTTCACAGGGAGGGATTTTTATGGAGTATTCCATTCAGGAACTGGCGCGCCTGGCCGGAGTGACCACCCGCACTCTGCGCTGGTACGATCAGATCGGTCTGCTGAAACCGGGCCGGGTGGCCGAAAGCGGCTACCGCTACTACGGCGATGCCCAGGTGGACCGCCTGCAGGACATCCTTTATTACCGCACCCTCGGGGTGGAGCTGGCGCAGATCAAGGAATGCCTGGATGACCCCGCCTTCGACCGGCTTGCCACCCTGCGCAGTCATCTTGCTGCGCTGGAGACAGAACAGGCTTGTCTGGCCGGGTTGATCCGCTCGGTAAAAGCCACCATCGACGCAGAGGAAAGGAATGAGACGATGAACGACGAACAGAAATTTGAATGCTTTAAAAAGCAAGCTGTGGCAGAAAATGAAAAGCGCTACGGAAAAGAAATCCGGGAAAAATACGGCGACGCACAGGTGGACCAGGCTAACGCCGCCATGATGGGCATGAGCCGGGAGCAGCACGCCACCTGGACCGAACTGGGCGAAACGCTCCAGCAAAAGCTGGAGGATGCGGTGCGCTCCGGCTGCACACCTGACAGCGAAGAGGGGCGGCAAATCGCCGAGCTGCACCGCCAGTGGCTTACCCAGACCGGCATCCCCTATACCCCGGCCAAGCACCGGGGCATCGCAGAACTTTATGTGCTGGACGAACGCTTTACCGCCTATTATGACAAGCATCTGCCCGGCTGTGCCCGCTTTCTGCGGGACGCGGTCGTCTGCTGGATTAAGTAAAAGCAAGGGGCTCCCGCCGAATAGCTGGGAGCCCCTTGCTTTTTATAACGTGGTTTATGCAGCTGTGTTTTTACAAGCTGATTTTTCTTACCGGGTGGCGGATCACGGTTTTCAGCCGTTCCGGCTTGCAGCGACGCACATCACTCAGGTAGATTTCATGGTGGAAACGGTTTTGCCCGAAGTCCTCCACATAGCCCTCTTCCTGCGCATAACGCTGCATGGCAGCCACGGTGGCGGGCTCGTCATCATAAGGCCCGATGTGCATACACTGCACGCAAAGGCCCTCCTCCCAATGGAGAAATTCCACCGGGGAAAAATCCTGCTGCTTCTTTTCTGTGGCTTCCCGCATCGCCCAGTCGAAGGCATCCCGAGTGACGAACTCCGGCAGTCGAATCAGAGAAATCCACTGGAAGTCTTGCTTGCGGGAATAGTCCACCCCATGAATGCCATCCTGCCACCACAAACCCTCCAAAGGAGGCACCACATAGTCGAAGTATCCCTCCAGTTTGTGGCCGCCCTTTTTGCTCATTTTAATGGTATACGCCACTGCATACAGCAGTCCGATGGCCTGCTTGTATGCGCTGTCCTCTTGGTTAGGGTCACCTGCACCCCGGACCGCCAGAAAATCCATAGCCGGTACCGTGACAAGCTCCGGCGTTTTCGGTGGCAGGTAAAATTCCTTGTATTCCTTTTTGTAATCGAAGGGCATGATCATTTCTTCCTCTTCTTCGGCTGCAGCATCAGCGCTTCACAGGTAATTCGAACAAGTTTAGCAAGCTGTTCCCGGTCATCCACATCTTCCACAAGAAAATAGTCCCTTGCCCCTGAATACGGTGGAGCTTTGGGAAGATTCGGAAAGTCAGCCTCGCCCTGGGGCGTGATTTTTACAAACAGCTGGTCATCACAGATAACGGCAAAGAACACGCCATCGCAAAACAGACCGTACTCCCCGAACATTTTTTTGCTGCGGATGCTCCCCGCCTGCTGAATCTGGTCCACCACATACTCCACAAAATCCGCATGCGAGGCCATGGTTAATCCCTCCGTGTATCCACTTACACTTCTGCGCTTTCACACTCTTCAGACTTTATAGCAATCATTTCCATATATTATTGCTCCGTATTTCGTCCCTCATAAACTCCCACGTTCATGAAATGTTCAAAATACAGCTTCCAGTCGTCACCGAATGCCATATTCAAATCATCGTACTTCTGCCGATATGTTTTTACATTAAACACATTGCTTGATACGCGACCTTCCATCATGCCCCGTGCCACAAAATGTTCCAATGCCAGATAGTCATCGCGTTCTGCCATTTGCGCTACATCCGGATTTTCTGCCACATAAACATCATAATCATATACCAGCGAGTAATCAACACCCTGATATACAGTTATGTGAAGACTGCCTTCCCAGCTTCCGGCAGTCCGCCCTTCATATCTGCCATTTTCCATATAATGCTTATAGTAGGCCGAAAGGTCGCTTCCAAACGTTTGATAAAGATCCTGATATTTAGCTCGATACGTATATACATTAAACCGGTCGCTTGCGATTCTGCCTTCAGAAATACCACAGTTTACAAAATGTTCAATCGCTTTTTCATCGTCGTTGCCGAACGCCGTTTTAATGTCAGGGTTATTATTCAAATATGTATCGAAATCATATATCGAAGAATAATCCACGTTGTTGTATACAGTTGTCGGATAGGTGGGGTCTGTATCCCGTGCAGTTCTGCCTTCATACCGCCCGACATACAGGTAGTGTTGAAACAGATTAAGCCAGTTTGCGCCATATACATCCCGAAGGTCGGAATAACGATTTTGATAGGCTCTCACGTCAAATTCCTTGCTTGCGCAGCGCCCTTCCATCATTCCGCGCACCACAAAATGCTCCAGTGCCAGATAGTCATTCTTTCCTACTGCCTGCGCCACATCCGGATTTTTGCTCAAGTAATCTTCATAATTGTAAACCGCAGAATAATCCACGCCCTGGTAAACCGTTAAGTGCTGGTATGGGTCCGTCAGACGCGCAGTTCGGCCTTCGTTTTTTCCGCTGATTACATAATGCAGATAATATTGTGTAAGATCATTCCCGAAAGCATTATAAAGGTCTGAATAGCGAGCTCGATAGATGTAGACATTAAAATCTGCACAGGCCTGCCGCCCTTCAATCATTCCTCGCGTCAGAAAATGATTTAGTGCCTCATTTCGATTCATTCCCGCCAAATCCGGATTGTTGGAAACGTAATACTCATAATCAAATATCGGCGCATAAAACCGGAATTCCGCATCCTCGTACACATCCAGGGACGCTCCATACCAGTAGTTCAGATCCACTCGCCCGTTGATTCCGCTGACTGATCCCGCATTGCTGTACTGCCAGGCTTCATATCGTCCATCGTAACCACAGGAGCTGCTCCAATGCGCAATCCAATGATAGTAGTTCGGGTTACTCGTGAACCAATCCTGGAAATAGTACTGCCACCAGCTCAAGCTTGCATATACACCCGCTGCATAACCGTTTTGGTCCAGAATGCTGCAGAATGTATCCGCAATTTGAGTGATCATTTCTCCACCCAGTACCTGAGTACGAGGCTCTTCCAGGTCAATGAACACTGGCAGAGAAGGCGATGTTCCTTGCAAAAGGCGGAGGGCATGTGCTGCCTCACTTCGCGCCTGGTCCAAAGAAGTAGCATAGGAATAGAGATATACGCCATAAGGAATCCCCAATCGTTCACACGCTTCCACATTCTCACGCCAACGGCTATCATCCTGATCACTGTAATCGCTGCCAAATCCACAGCGAATGATTGCAAAATCAATGCCGGCAGCCTTTACTGCATCCCAATCGATTTTGCCTTGATGATGGCTTACGTCAATTCCCCAATAATTTCCGGTTTCCGATTGCAACTGAAGGTCTGCATACGGCACCGCATCGCCCGATTGTATCAGAGAACCATTCTGGTAACGCCAGCTGTTTTCTTTTCCGCTCTGTTCCAGCTCGGACAGCGTTCCATTATGCAGCGCATCCCATACATTGCACATCTCTTGTACAGATGCCGCCGCATTTTCCAGTCGATTCAGCTCTTCTTCCAGCTCCACACGCTGTGAATCATTCAACCCTTGTTTTAAGGCATTTTGAAACTCCCTGATCTCCTGAGAAAGCTGCCGCAGTTCTTCTTCGCTCAGCCAGCCAATGTTTGCGGCGCTCCCAACAATTTCGTCAACCCTCTCCTGAACCTGCCAGTTTTCGAACAGCTCTACAATCTTCTCATCAGCCAGCTGAGGCGTTGCAGTCGGCTCTGGTGTAGCAGTTGCTTCCGGAGTCGCAGTCGGTTTCGGTGTGGCAGTTGGAGCCGGTGTGGCGGTTGCGTCCGGCGTTGCAATCGGCTCTGATTCAGATATTTCGCTATTTTCCGGCAGCAGCATGTCCTCTTCCCTCGAGGCATCTGAACTGCTTATCTCCTCAGTTCCAGCCTCCGGGGATTCCTCATTCGTATTTTCATCCGAAGCATTTGAAACTACCGTTGCGTTACTGATCGCTGATACTTTCAACTCTTCATGCTCTGCGGCCGCTTGCAGAGGAAAAGAAGCCAAGAGAAGGACCGCCAAACCAGCTGCAATGAATCTTTTAATTTTAAAACTCATAGTTTGTCTTCCCATTTTCTTTTACTTAACGATAGAACATTGCCAGGCCCGCTGTTTGCCGGCCTGGCAATGTGTCTTATCAGTTGAAATTAATATTCGCTAAAATATTCGAACTTCTGCTGAGCAAAGGGCAGATGCTGCTTGTCCTTCGCGCTCGTGATCGGTTCACAGCCGCAATCCGGCCATTCGATTCCAATCGTAGGATCGTCGAACGGAATTCCGCCCTCTGCTGTCGGATCATAGACATCCGTGCATTTGTAGCAGAACTCCGCGGTATCACTCAGCACCTTAAATCCATGGGCGAAGCCCTCTGGTACATAGAACATTTTTTTATTCTCTGCACTCAATACCACGCCCACATACTGCCCGAAGGTACTGCTGTTGGGCCGACAATCCACCGCAACATCGTACACTTCACCGGAAATCACCCGGACCAGTTTTCCCTGGGTATGCTTTGTTTGGAAATGCAGGCCACGCAGAACACCACGCACCGAGCTGCTCTGATTGTCCTGTACGAACTCCTTATCGATTCCCGCCTGTACAAAGTCCTCTTTTTTGTAGGTTTCCATGAAGTAGCCGCGCTCATCGCCAAATACTTTCGGAGTAACAATGATCACACCCGGAATCTTGGTTTCTTCAAATTTAAAATTAGACATCGCTCTGCTCTCCTTTTTCTTCGGTAAGCCAACAATGTTCTGGAGAAATCTTTTTCACCAGATATTCCAGTCTTATCTTTTCTTCTTCACTCATATACTGATAGCATTTCTTTTTGGTAAATGCATTGCCCAGCAAGAGCATTGACACCGGCTTTTCATACAACAAGGCGTAGTTGTTCAGGAAACGGCTCATATAATAGCTTTCCTTCAAATACGGTTCACATTTGAATCCCGCATCCACCAATTTTTTAGTGAATTGGGATTCGCAATTCGCCACTACATCAATAAAGCTGGTGTAATCAGGCATCTGCTGCCAGAAATTCCAGAATGTATCGCTTTCAACCACATTCCGATGGAATACCATAAAATAGCTCTGGATGTGTTCCGGAATGCAGTCCTTTTTGATATAGTCTCCGTCCGGGCTATACGGGAAAATTGTATTCCCCCAGAAGTCCACATTTCGCTGTTCCATCTGCGCAAAAACCTGATTCAGGTCATACAGCGGCGCAAAAAAGCTGTTGTTAAACAGGACCAGTTCATCAAACTCAAGAACCTTTTCTTTGCCCAGCTTTAACAGCATGTCTCTCCATGCACCGAAATCCAAACCGATATTCTCCCGGCTTTCCACACGGTTCACAAAAGAGCGGATGGGCTCCAGTTCCTCTTCCGCCAGCTTGGAATTGCTTACAAAGACCAGTTCATCACACAGCCCGGAAAACACACGCAGCGTATCCACGTCGCTTTCCACCAGAATGTTTCGGACATCGTAATGGACATAGATCCCCAGCCGCTTCTTTTGGGGAACCTCCATTGGAATCGGGCAGTTATTGAACAGCTTGCAGTAATGATATCCCGCAGCCTGTGCAATGTAGACCCAGCAACGTTCAATTTGATGTGCAATGGTTGCGTTCACCTGCCCGGCCTCCGCAGGGAAATCCATCTGCGTCAGCCCCAGCTGAAACAACCGTTTTACTGCGGCAGATCGTGCCCAGAACATGTTGCCCACCGGGAATACCGGCACTTCCGGCAGCTCCTTGGCAATGCCCATACGCCTCAACAGTGCATTGCATCCTTCCCGGTTTCCGCCCCATTCTGCCTGCAGCTCCAGCACAGGATAGGTTTCCGGCATGATCAAGCCAAGCTGCTTGTCGTTTTCGAAACAAGCAAAAAGGCGTTTCAGATACGCTTCGCTGCCAAACAGATGTTTGAAGATGTAGGTGCGCCATTCATTGCCATGGTCATTGGTGCGCGTCTTTTTCGAATGGATATGGCAGAAGTATTCATAGTTGTTCACAACTGGTGCCATCTGCTGCAGGAACGGCGCAACATCGCGACCCCGGTTTTTCATCACATCCACCGTTACATTACGGCAACGGCAGTTTTTCTCAAAAGCCGCCTGAATCTGCTGTGCTTTTTGCGGAGTATCCGTGGTAACAAAGCAGTCAAACGCATACGGAAGATAGTTCAGATTCCGGATGGTTTCATCCAGTGTGTCCAAGTAAAACATATGGACCTGCACCGCGATGCGGGGATTCTCCTGTGCAGCATCAAACGATTCTGCATCCACCACCGATGAATCCAGATCAACAATTTGCAGATCGTCATTCAGCGGCATGCGGAACAGCGCTTTGGCTACCGTGTTGATGTTTGCATATCCATACTTTTCATCCGGCTCCAGATATGTACCCTCGCCCCATTCGTTCCATGCATTCACAAAGACGAACCGTTCCTCTTCGTCAAAATCCTTGCGGGCTCGGTCTGCAATAGCCAGCACCCAACGATACAGCGACTTTAAAGAGAAGGCATAGTAGGTAAACCAAGCATTTTTCCGGCGCGCAGCATTATCCCACGCCATCATGCAGCTGTGATGGACCGGAACCGGGGTAGGCTCGTTCTTTTTCAGTTTTTCGCACAGATAATCCACCAGACACTGGTAATTATACAGGAATGCAGATTTTCCGTTCAATTCCATATCGCGAACAGCAATCGACTCCAGCCACATGTTATGGGGCGGGAATTCCACCTCTGCATCAATGCAATCGGTGATTTTCAGAATCTCGGCGGTATTGTTTGCGGTCTGGCAGGTCCAGATCAGGATCTCGCCCAGGCCGATCTCTTTTGCCACCCTGCGCCAGGTAGCAAAACTCTTATGACAATCGGGAATGTGGCCGGGATTATAGACCATGACCAGCGGCTTGCCGTGAATACGGATATAACGGGGATCATCAATGTACTTCTTCATATCCCGCATAAAGCGCTCATCGTCCGCATCCGAATATTCCTGACCAATCAGCACATGCTTGTTTTGGCCGTCCCATGCACGGGTCCAGTTTTCATTCGCCCAGCACAGACAGAACGGCAGATCGATCTCCGGATGCTCCAGCAGCATATCCACCGGCTTTTCCATAAGACGCTTGCCCGAGAACCAGTAGTAATAGAAGCAGAATCCGTAAATTCCATGCTGCTTGGCCAGTTCTGCCTGTTTGCGCATGGTGTCGATGTCTTCCAGGCTGTAATATCCGATATCTTTATGAGGCACCCGGGGCTGGTAATGTCCCGGGAAGCGGGAATCGCCGGAACGAACATTTGTCCATTCCGTGAATCCCTTGCCCCACCACTCATCATTTTCCGGGAAGGTATGGAACTGGGGCAGATAGAACGCCAGCATTTTTACATCAGTGCTCTGCCCGGTGAAATCCTGGTTGTCCTGATAATCCGCATCGTATGCTGCGTAACCATCCTTATTGTTGGGCAGCTTCACCTGATCCACCGGCAGCCCGGTCAGCGCGGCGATTTCCTTTTTCTGCGCACGCTTTTCCAGATAGCGTTTAAACGCACGCTTCAGTTCGCCGAATCCCTTATGACGCAGCACCGAAAGTGCCTTGTATGCCTTGGTCGTAAAGCTGGTTTTATGCATCAGCTTGCGCAGTGCTTGACCCATATGATACAGCGGGCGGGTAATTTTCCAGGTAAAAGAATTGTGAATATCCTCAATGTGCTGTTCCTTTTCGGACAATTCCTGGCGAACCGCAATCAAAGTACTCTGCGCATCCTGTACCTGCTGCTCTTTCTCAGCCAGTTCCTGGCGAGCAGAACACAAAGCACTTTGTGTTTGCTGTATCTGCTGATCTTTTTCGGTTAATTCCTGACGAATTAATTGCAGTTCTTTTTTTGCATTTTCCACTTCCTGCATCAGCTTATTCTCTTGATCTTTTTGCCCACGCAGACTCAGTTGTGTATCTTCCACTTGCTTTGCAAGAACCAATTTCTCCATGTTAAAACTTCCCAATAATTCAACTAATTGCTTTCGATCCATTGGGTACGCCTTCATCGAAAATTCCAGTAGTTCTTCACCACCCACCGGAACAGTATAACTTGGATCCAACGATAGAAGAACCTGTTTGTCGTTGATTTTCAGTTCACAGCTCGAATGTACATTTGCAGGCTGTTTATCCAAAGTCAATTGTACATTATCTACCATTAAAATCTGGTCTTCTACCGGATCAATGCGTACCTCTTTTACACCAACAGGAATTTCCCAGTTTAAGTAATACTCACCTTCTTTCCTTGTGTACGGTATTTGCACCATATTCTCTATATTGTATCCGTTGCCATAATCATAATAGACATTTGCAACTTCCATTACTTGATCTCGTCTATCATTCACAAACGTATTTATCTGGTAGAATCTTTCAAGAAGTTCTTTCCCCAGCCAACTTTCTTTCCGACGTCCAGTTATGATAATGTCTTGTATCTTTTTAAAATGATCATCAATTTCCGTCAACAACGATTCATCAAATTGTACCGGACGGCTAATCTCCTCTCTGAAGCGCTCAAACAGCTCTGAAACTTCAGTGATTTCCCATTCCGGATGCCCCATTTGCATTAATACACCCTTGATTTTACACAGTTTCATAGCATTAATGCATAGAGCCGTTTTATCGTACACATAAGAGACAACCGCACCATGCATGCTCGTTCCAACGTATCCGCTGCTTGCTGCCAAAACCGCCGTCATCTCTCTGGTATCCAGTTTACCATTTAACAACTTTATTCGAGCAGTATTGATCTGATTCAATTTTTGCAAAAAGTTTTCATCTTGGTGTATATAGCCAATGGGGAACAACAACACCTGATAATCAGTCTGTTCGACAACTTGCTTCAGAAATTCCTTGATACACTCTATATATTTTGTATCATTCAAATGGCTGATATTATGCTGGAATACAATATAATTTGTATCAAAAGGAATTTTCCCTTGTTGATACAATTCTTTTTGCAAATTCAGCATATCATTTTTATGATACAGTCGCTCTAGCGAAAAAACTGTATCGGGTACTACCTGAACTTCAGCGTCTCCACAACATTCCAAGATCTCTTTTGAGGTGGTATCTCTTACCGCCACATATTCGCTTGCCTTCAGGAAATCCTGAACCAGAGCTCTTTCATTTTGCGAGAAATGGAACGGAACGCCCGGAGCATTCCAAATAACAGGAATATTATACTTTTCGCCCAGAAGGATAGGGATCTGCCATATATCATAAGAGTGATAATTCACATCCTCATAGATGTGCGATATCATGGTGCTTAAACAAATCAGATCGCCTCCGCCTATTACTAATGCGTCATATTTTTTCTCTCGGCAAAGTTGTTCCAGCTGAGAAATCGGAAACACATGCCAATCTGTAAAAGGTTTATTGCAATTTCCTCGGGGAGAAAAAATATCCAGTTCAATTTCTAAATTCAACCGGTTTATATTATTTTTGAAAACATCCGGAAACAGGATATCTCCATAATTTTCCACATCAAAGGTTCCTATCTGTGCGATTCGGTATACCTGTTTTTTTGACATGATAATTTCTCCTTTATACTTCTCCTTAACGTTTTTTCCCAATTACAACCCACGAGTTAAATTTATAATAATACGACGGATGAGTATTGCAGAGGATGTCATACGTTTTATCCAAATCCGGCTGTTCTTCGGGTTGATACCATCGGTGGCAGCAAATCATTTTACTATCTAGTCCAGTTTGTTGCAAATAATCTGCGGCATCTTTACCCCATTGTGTTTGCACCAACGCACCATTTCGATAGACTTTTCGTTTGTTTTTGATTCTGGACCGTGTGTCCATAGACTCATACACAGGAACCGTTAAAATCAATGCCCCATTCGGTTTTAAAAGTTTTGCCAGTCCTTCAATAACACGCCGTGGATCAGAAACACATGTCATTAACTCTTCCACAAAAATCAAATCCAGTGAGGAGTCCTGCACCCCCAAGCTCTCGGGATGCTCAATCATGGCACTGCGCTCTTTTGATGTTCCTTCCAGATTACGGAAGCCATCAAATTGCTTAAGAAACGCTACCAAAGCGCCCTGATTAGAGGAACAAAGAATTTTTTTATCTGCAATTTTTTCTTTGCATGTCACCAAATCTGCATCGGATAAGTGAAGTATTTCACTCAAATATACTCCTACCGCATCCGAATTTCTCAGCGTAACCCCGCAATGAGAGCAGAAGGCTTCCGTGTGATAGGTCATGCCGGGTTCATTGTGGAATTCAACCATTTCCCCACACAAATGGCATTTTCCTTTATACACAGTCTGATATTCCCGTTTTTGTTCTTCCTGCCCACGCTCCATATTACGATATGCATTGCATACTTCAAAAGTAGGGCCAATCATTTTGGGCTTACTTTTTTCGATCCACAGCACACGATCACACAATTTCTCGATTTGATCGATGCTGTGGGAAACGATCAGCACCGTGGTTCCGCCAGCCATCAGTTCCCGAATACGATTCTCACATTTCTGCTGGAACAGGAAGTCGCCCACCGCCAGAATCTCATCCACAATCAGAATATCCGGCTTCACCACCGTCGCAATGGCAAATGCGATACGCGCCACCATACCGGAGGAGTAGTTTTTGATGGGCATGTCCAGAAAATCCCACAGCTCCGCAAAATCCACGATGCTGGTGAATTTTTCTTCAATGAACTCCTTGTCATATCCTAAAACCGCGCCGTTCAGGAAGATATTTTCCCGGGCGGTCAGATCGCCGTCAAAGCCCGCACCCAATTCAATCAGCGGAGCAATTTTGCCAACCGTTTCCACCGTGCCGCTGGAGGCCTCCAGAATGCCGGAAACGATTTTCAGCATCGTAGATTTGCCGCTTCCGTTGGTGCCTACGATTCCGAAAACTTCGCCTTTTTTTACTTCAAAGGAAACATCGTCTACCGCAATGAATTCGCGATAAAACAACTGATGCTTCAGCATTTTGATCACATATTCTTTCAGACCGTCCACACGTTCAGATGCCATGTTGAACTTCATTGTTACATGATCAACTTTAATCGCATAATCCTTATTGTTTACAGCCACTGCCTTCACCGCCTTAAATATACAAAATAAACTTGCCCTGCCGCTTAAAGAAGAAACTTACGCCAATTGTCAGAGACAGGATTCCCAATACGACACACACAACATTCTGTGCTACGCTGGGCGCTGTGCCGTACAAAAGGATCGTCCGCAGATAGGTAATATAATGATATAGCGGATTCAGCTGCATAATTTTCTGCATCCAATCAGCCAGCGAAGAAACCGGGTAGAAAATCGGCGTCAGATAGCTCCACCCCATCAGGAATAAGCCGTAAAAATGCTGGGTATCCCGCAAAAAGACCATCATTGCGGAGAGGAACAACGCAATTCCAAGCGTAAAGCAAAAATACGAAACCATTACTACCGGCAGATAAATAATATTAAGCGTAAGAGGAATGCGATAGAATGCCAGCACTCCCGCCACGGCAATAAACGAAATCAGGAAATTCAGGAACGAAAAAACAGTTTTGCTCAGCGGGAAGATATATTTTGGCAGATACACCTTCTTGATCAGCTGACCGGAACCGATAATGGTGGTAACACCCACCTGGGTCGCCTCTGAAAAGAAATTGAACATAACCTGGCCTAGGATCAGATATACCTGGAAGTTTTCAATTTCGAACCGGAACACAAACGAAAAAACAGACGATACAATGATCATCATGAACAACGGATTCAGCAGGCTCCACAATATGCCCAGATAGCTGCGTCGGTATTTGGTTTTAAAATCCCTGCTGACCAGCTGAGACATCAGGAACTGATAACGATCAAAAATATGCCCAAATTCCACTGCCGGTGTTTTCCGCCCGGCAGCCTCGTTGCTTTTCTGGCGAAGGCAGAAACCTGTAAACAGGGCCAGCAGAATTACAGCGCTGCCCCAATACCAGGCGGTATAATAGGCATCACGATATGCGTCCGGAACCAGATACAGCATCTGTTCCTGCGCCTGACCATTAACCTGAAGCTCACATTCCGGCTGCTGTTCCCCTGTCCACAGCGTTACGGCTTTTCCAGGGGCACTTCCCTGCGCCGTCACCGTTACTTCAATCGTTTCTCCGCGCTCGACCGGAATCAGCCCGTCAAAATTCACATAATATTCCTGACTATCCGGTAATTGCTCAGCCGGAACAGTTTTATTCGCCAGAAGCGTTCCATCGGCAGTCGAGACCTCGATGAGGATTTCACCCTCCGGAATATTTCCAAAGTTCGCAAAACGAAGAGAGATTCCTTTTAAATAATCGGCATGATTCACAATACTCTGCGTGACAACAGCCCCATCACCGAGTTCACCCAAAGTCTGGAGCGACTCAACCGCACTGTAATCTTCCGTAAAATACTTATAGGTCTGATCTTCTTTTCCCGCAAAATAATATACGATGCTCAGTAAGATCAATACCGGAAGCCCGATCCTCAAGATATTCGTCCACAACTGATTCGAACGCATAATTACTCCTTTGTCTTGCAAATTTGCATTCTATAATTTTTTATACCTGCCTGGACAGCACCCGGCGAAAAATACTCCAGGGCAAAAACGGCATTCCAACTTCAAACAAAGCCGCTTTGTGGGAAAGACTGCGATTTTTCCAAAATTTCGGAAATGCACTCCAGTCTCTATTCTGCCAACGCAACCTTGCCTGTACCCAGGACTCTACTTCCCGGATCCTTTTTTCCACATCCGGCGCATGGGCAAACCTTCCCTTACAGGATCTCGCCCGTATCTCCAGGCTTTTAATCCGCTTTTCAATATATTCCTGCTTTGTGCGAATTTGTTTCAGCACTGCCGACTGGTTGTTTCCATGTACCCTGTATTCCACCAACGGCTTCTCCACATAGACCAGTTTTCCCCGGCTCGCAGCCCAGAGGCTGAACCAGTGGTCATGTGTCATCTCTTCCGGAAGCGGAAGAGCCTGCTTTGCCAATTCTGCTGGAAACAGCATTGTGCAGCCATAAATGCAATTTTTTACGAACAGATCCGGTGCACATCCATCCCCCTGCAGAAAGAAATCCCCTTTTCTTACGGCATGAATGTCCTGGCCGATCACATTTCCCTGTGCATCAATGATCTGTTGGCCGCAATACGCCAACGTAACGCCCGGTTCCCGAAATGCATTTTCAAGGGTTTCCAGTTTGTCTTTCTTCCATCGATCATCCTGATCACAGAACGCGATATAATCTCCCTGCGCCTGCTCAACCATAGACGCAAAGCTTCTGCTTGGCCCCAGATTTTCTTTTCCTATTTCATATTGAAATGGGATTTTGGTCAGACAGCGCTTAAAAAAATCGATTCCAACCGGATCCTGCGGACAATCATCCCGGATGAGCAACTCCTTGCACGGCCAGGTCTGTTCCTGAATGCTTTCAAGCTGCTGCTCAAGCCATTCCAGATTGGGCCGATAGATCGACATAATGACTGTTATTGATTTCATTCCATCTTCTCCGAGTGAATCATCCAACCCAACCGCAGCATCCATTCACCACCACAGGCGAGAAGCGCTGCAATTCGGTTTTTTCTTCTTGCCCTGGGGTCTTTCAAAACGCGCAATCGACTGTTTTTCAGTACAGTCCATATCTCCCTGCGTTTTTGTCGGTAGCTCTCTTCTGCGGGAAGCATCAGCAACACCTGGCAATAACAGCTAAACCGGCGGCAGCAAGCGGCAGGCTCCTGTTCCGGAAACCGCATTTGAATAAAGTGATACATTTCGTCTGCACTGACCAATTCGTCAAAGCGGCGGGGTTCGAATTTTCTTGCCATGATACTATCCGGTCGCTGCCAGTAGTAATATAACGCAGCATCGCAAACCGCAATTTTTTCTGCCATAGCGAAAAAACGATAGGTGGTGGCAAGATCTTCAAACAGTCGCCCTTCCGGATACAGACACTCTTTTGCATGGCGAGTCAAATACAATTTTCCCCATGCATTGGTCTCTATCCGTCCCTGATATAACATTTCTGCCAACGCGTCCTGCCGGTTCAGGCAGAAAAAGCGATTTTCGACCTCATCTGCAGTTACATCTTTTTCTGCTGACACTTTCTGGTTTCCGCAAACCGTCAGCTCTGCGCCCGTACGCTCCGCCAGTTCCCACAAACGCTCCACATATTCCGGATGAACCCAGTCATCACTGTCAACAAAGGTGATATATTCACCCTTCGCATCCATTGTTCCTGCATTACGCGCCGCGGAAAGACCCCGGTTCATTTGATGAATTGTACGGATACGCGCATCCTGTGCCGCGAAAGTATCGCACATTTCTCCGCAGCGATCCGGACTTCCGTCATCGACCAGTATGATCTCTAAATTCGGGTATGTTTGGCTCTGCAAGCTCAACACACAGCGGGAAAGATACTCCTGAACCCGGTAAACCGGGACCACAACAGAAATGAGTGGCTTCATCTCTCTTCCCCCTTACCGGCCAGTCTTCGATAATACTCCTGCAAATCCCGGGCTTGCTGGGCACCATCAAATCCTTTTTGCGCGATGAGCGCGGCTTTTTCCTGTCTTTGGTCAGGGATTCGCGCATTTTCAACAATCCAATGCGCCCATTGACATGCGGTATTCTCCAGTGAAAACCGTTCTGCCCGGTTTGTGAGAATCGCCTCCTCTGTCACTTGATCGGACAAAAGACACGGCAGTCCGCTGCACTGCGCTTCTATTGCAACGACCGGCAACCCTTCATAAAAGCTTGGCAGGCAAAAAGCATCCATTGCATCATAATAAGGCGCCGTATTCTGCTTACCGCCCAAAAAGACAACGTCTTTTTCCAGCCCTTTCTCACGCACCAGATCCTGGATTTGCTGTGTCAACTCTCCTTCACCGATCATTAGAAGCTTTGCTTTGGTCATTTTACGCAGTTCCGCAAATATTTCCACCAGGAAACGGTGATTTTTCTGATAACAAAAGCGCCCAACATGCCCCAGCACCAAAGTATCCTGCTCAATTTGCAGCTGCTCCCGCAACCGATTGCGCTGCCCCTCATCGAAGGCAAACCGTGCCGTATCAATGGCATTGGGCAAAACAATAACCTTCTTTTGCTCCACGGCCCGATGACCATACATCCACTCCGCAGCTTTTTTTCCGCAGGCAAACCAGTGGGTGGCAAACAGCTTGTTGAATGGACGCAGCAAATATTTTAAAATCGTCTTTTTCCCTTCACCGCGGTGGGCGGTGGAATGATTGTGACAGATCCGCACCGGCACTCCTGCTCTCCAGGCGCAAAACATCGAGAACACATTCATCGTGTTGATATGCGCATGTACAATCGCATACCTTCCCTGGCGCAGCTGTTTCGTCAGCTGTTTTTGCCAGGCCCACATGCGGGAATAGGGCGGAAGCATAAATATGCCCGCCCCTGCCTGCTCCAGCTCTTCTTTTTGCGGAAACTCGGAATCCGAATCCACAAAGAAGTCGAACTGAACCTTCGTTTTGTCCATGGCGCGGTAGTAATTCATCACCACCGCTTCCACGCCTCCCCGGTTCATTTTGCCCATGATCTGGGCAACACGCAACGGTTCACTCATGGGATTTCTCCGTTCCACTTTCGCTTACCCGAACACGCGAAAGTTTTCCATCTCTTGCTCAGGCCAGTTCAGCACACACTCGGTTCAGCGCCACTTCCACGACCTTGTCCATATCGTAGTACTGATACTCACCCAGACGGCCACCGAAGATCACATTTTCCTCACCAGCGGCCAGTTCCTTGTACTTTGCATACAGAGCGCTGTTCTTCTCATCGTTCACCGGGTAGTAAGGCTCATCACCCAGCTTCCATTCCGCACTGTATTCCCGGCTGATGACTGTCTTCTCCTGAGTACCAAATTCAAAGTGCTTATGCTCGATCACACGGGTATAGGGAGTCTTCGCATCGGTGTAGTTCACCACCGCGTTGCCCTGGTAGTTGGTCTCATTCAGCACCTCGGTCTCAAAGCGCACGCTGCGGTACTCCAGCACGCCCAGCTTATAGGCAAAGTAGGCGTCAATGGGGCCGGTATAGACCACCTTATCGGCCAGGGCGTCCCAGGATGCCTTGTCAGCCAGATAATCCTGGCCCAGGCGTACCTCCACGCCCTCCAGCATTTTGGCCACCATGGCGGTATAACCGCCCACGGGAATGCCCTGATACAGCGCGTTGAAGTAGTTATTGTCGTAGGTGAGGCGCACGGGCAGGCGCTTGATAATGAAGGCGGGCAGCTCGGTGCAGGGGCGGCCCCACTGCTTTTCCGTGTAGCCCTTGATCAGCTTCTCATAGATGTCCACACCCACCAGATTGATGGCCTGCTCCTCCAGGTTTCTGGGATTCTCGGTGTAGTTTGCTTTGCGCTGCTCCTCAATTTTGGCGGCAGCTTCAGCAGGAGTGATCACACCCCACATCTTATTGAAGGTATTCATGTTGAAGGGCATGTTGTAAATTTCACCCTTATAGTTTGCAATAGGACTGTTGGTATAACGATTGAAAACAGCGAACTGATTCAGATAGTCCCAGACTTCCTTATTGTTGGTGTGGAAGATGTGGGCACCGTACTGGTGCACCTGAATCCCTTCCATTTCGTGAGTATAAATATTGCCTGCGATATGGTCCCGTTTATCGATCACAAGGCAGGTCTTACCCGCTTTGGTCAGCTCCCGGGCAAACACCGCGCCGTACAGACCAGCACCGACGATCAGATAATCATATTGCTTGTTCATATTATTTTCTCTCCTTGGAAATGGTCGCTATACTCCATGCTAATAACTAATAATACCTCTTTTCCGCATTTTTTGCAACGTAACACGGTGTTTTTTTGCTGCCAATTCATTGCAAACAGACCAATCTTCCCTTTTTATCACACAAAAAGGAGGCCGCTCAAAAAGAGCGGCCTCCTGCATTCACAGATATTTAGTAATCTTCGGGAATCAGCACGCCATAGGTGCCGTTTGCCCGGCGGTAAACCAGCTGGATCTGGTCATCGTCCATGTTGCGGTACAGGTAGAAGCTGTGCCCCAGCAGATTCATCTGCAGGATCGCCTCTTCGGTGGTGCAGGGTTTCACCACGAAACGCTTCTCGCGGATCACATCGTAGCTTTCCTCCGGTTCCGGCTCGGCGGGCCATTCCACGGCTGCCGAGCGGGTGAGCTTGTCGCCCAGGCGCTTGCGGTTTTTCACGAGGCGGCGGGTGAGCAGATCAACTGCATCGTCCAGGGCGTCTTCCATGCGTTCCTGCATCTTTTCCGCCCGGATCACAAGGCCCTTTTCCCGCACTGTTATCTCAACGGTCTGGCCGCTTTTCTCCACTGTCACCGTTACCTGCGCGTCGGCCTCGCCATCAAAGAACTTGTCCAGCTTGTCCAGCTTTGCCTGCGCTTTCTCGATGAAACTGGGTTTCAGGGAAACTTTTCTGCCAGTGCATGTGACCTTCATAAAACCAATGCCTCCTTTGTGGCAAATATCCCGGATATATTTTGTGCTATCCGCATTGATATCTGCCGTTCTGATGGTTATATTGTATCACATTTGTACAAAAAGAAACAGAGTAAAACCGCACTAACTTGTAAACTTTTTGTGTTGCAACAGTGACAAAACGCTTTCGGTCAGGAAATGAACAAAAAAACCGCGGCCGCTGCCTTTTAGCAGTGAACCGCGGGTTTCTTTTACTGTTCCCAGCTGATCATCCACGCCGGCGGGAATAACCGCCGCCGCGCCGGTTTTCGGTGACGCGCTTCAGGTCGGAGATCTTCTCCTCACTCTGGCTCTTGAACTTGGCCATCATATCCTCAAAACTCAGATCGCCCTGGGGCTGCTGCGCCTTGGGCTGCCACACACGGGGACCATCGTTCCGGTTCTGACGGAGAGGACGGCCGCCGTTTGCGCCGCCCTGGCGGGCGGGCCGGGCCGGACGGGGCTCCGGCGGCAGAGTGCGCTTGATGGAGAGGGCGATCTTGCCGTCCTCGCCGATGTTCATTACCTTGACCTTCACGGTCTGACCTTCGGTGAGCACCGTGGACAGATCCTCAATAAAGCTGTTGGAAACCTCCGAAATGTGTACCATGCCGGTTTTGCCTTCCGGCAGCGCGACAAACGCGCCGAACTTCTTCACACCAGTAATCTTGCCTTCCAGGATCGCTCCTACCTCTAACTGTAACGCCATGTAACCCCTGTTTCTCCTATTATTTCAAAAATTATTTTTTATGTAAAAGGCCCGCAACACCGGCATCAAATACCGGCCGCCCTTTGCATCCTGTTTATTTTCCGGTCATATCCACAAAGACACGCTCGTTGGGCTTCGCATATCCCAGCTGGTCCCGGGCGACCCGTTCCACGATCTCTTCATCGGTGCCGGACTGCAGAATCCGGCTGAGCTCGTCGTTCTGGGCCTGCTGTGCCTCCAGCTGCTGCTCCACTGCATCCAGCTGCTGCCGCTTGGCGGCAATTTCCACCTGGTTGAACACCATGCCCACTACCAGATAAGCGGCCAGCGCCACAAGGCCCAGCCGCAGCACGAGGGAAGAAAAGCCACCCTTCTTTTTTTCGATCTTGGTCATACCCGGCAGCCCCCCTTTGCCGGCGTGCTTTGCGGTACGCCTTAAACCTGGTATTGATTAGAATTATACAACACCTTGGCCTTTTTTTGCAACTGTTTTGTTTGTCGTTTTACCAGAGCAGTGCGCAGTTTTTTCGCCGTCCGGCCTGTTTCGCGGCCGCACAGACGGCCCACCGGGCGCACTGCTGTGATCCATACCAGCCGCACAGGCAGCAGCACCAGCCACCGAACCAGACTTCGCACCGCGGCAAGCCCCGGCGCCAGCACAAAAAAATACCCCCACAGCCCGGCAGCGGCGCCGGCAGCCATATACCAGCGCACCGTGCCGCTGTAGCTGCGGCCTGCGGCAAAGCTGTGCAGCAGCACTGCCGCACACACAAAGGCAGCCAGATCCAGAATCAGACACACCGGGCGGCTGCCACCCAGCAGCCAGCGCGCCCCGTCGTAAGCCGCCGCCAACAGCAGGCCCAGTCCCAGGCAGCACAGCGCGTCCGCCAGGACCAGTGCCTCGGGAATGTGCGCCGCCATACACGCTCAGCGGGCCAGGCGGCGCAGAAAGCCGCCCGGGCTCTTCACCGGCTCCGAATACTGCATATACTCGATGGTGCCGAAGATCTTCAGCTCCCCGGTCTGGATGGAAAGCTCACTCACCTGAATGTTCCTCCCTCCGATGACCAGTGTACCCAGCTGGGTTTCCAGAGTAGCCCCCTGTTCGTCGTAGCTTACGATCCGGGTCACACCGGTGGCGGTAAGGGTCCGCCGATCCTCCACGATCAGGTTGTGGGGCAGCTTGACCGGTTCCGGCGCGGGCTGTTCAAAACGTTTTTCCTGCATTCTTTCACCTGCTTTTGCCGCAAGGGCTTTTTTCACATTGTATGCAAAAGCAGGCCAGCATTATTCCTCGATGACCTGGTACATCTCCCGGGCCACATCCTTGCCCATGGGTGCGTCAGTGGACAGCACCTTTACCTTCACCGGCTTGTTGCCGAAGGTAATCTCGATCACGTCGTCCACCTTTACCGCATAGCTGGCCTTGGCGGGCTTGCCGTTCACCAGAATGCGGCCTGCGTCGGCCACTTCGTTGGCCACGGTACGCCGCTTGATCAGGCGGCTGACCTTCAGATATTTGTCAATGCGCATTGCTTGTTCCTTTCCTCGGATACGAAAAATCCCGCCGCCGGGACCGTGAGGCCACCGGAAGCGGGCAGTGTATTCCAAAAAGCTTACTTCGCCACAGCGTCCTTCAGGGCCTTGCCAGCCTTGAAAGCGGGGGTGGTGGTAGCGGGGATGGTGATCTCCTCTTTGGTGCGGGGGTTGCGGCCCTTGCGAGCGGGACGCTCACGGGTCTCGAAGGTGCCAAAGCCGACCAGAGACACCTTGTCGCCCTCGGCCAGAGCCTTGGTGATGGCCTCTACAGTAGCATTCACAGCCTGCTCAGCGTCTTTTTTAGAAAGGCCGGCGTTCTCGGCGACCGCGGCGATCAGTTCAACTTTCGTCATGTTCATATACCTCCAAATGATTTATCAGTAACAAAGGTGTTACACCTTTGAGGACTGCTCCTCGTTCTTGGCCTGCCGCCAAAGGGCGCGGCGCTCCTCATCGTTCAGACCGGCAAGTGTTTCACTCCCGGCCAGCTCCTCACAGCGGATGATCCGGCTCTGGTACCGATCGGACGCACCGGTGAGCACCTGCTCCGGGTCCACGCCCAGCGCACGGGCCAGACCGGCGGCGGCAAACAGCAGATCGCCCGCCTCTTCGGCGGCATTCCCCTGCCCCTGCATCGCCTGCTCCAGCTCTGCCAGCTCGTCCTTCACATCGTTCAGGGCGTCCCGCGGCTGCTGATAGGCAAAGCCGTAGGCCCCTGCCCGCTTCTGCAGCTTGGCTGCCCGCATCAGCGCCGGAAAACTACGTGGTACGCTCTCCAGCCGATCCGTGGCTGTGGCACGGCCCTTTTCGGCGTTTTTCAGCGCTTCCCAATTGGCCAGCGCCTGACCGGTGGTGGCTGCGGCGGTCTCCTCACCAAACACGTGGGGATGGCGGTAAATCAGCTTTTTGCAGATGCCGTCGCACACATCGTCAAAGGTAAATGTGCCCTTCTCGGCCTCCATCTGGCTGTGCAGCGCCACCTGGAGCATCACATCACCCAGCTCCTCACACAGCAGATGTGCGTCGTTCTGGTCGATGGCATCCACCGCTTCATAGGTCTCCTCAATGAAGTTCATCCGGATGGACGCATGGGTCTGCTCCCGGTCCCAGGGGCAGCCGCCCTGCGGTGCACGCAGCTGCGCCACGATGCGCACCAGGTCCTGTGCATCATACCGCTCCTTGGGTGTGAAGCCCATGGAAACCGCCCCCTTCGCTTTGTGACTCCTCATATTCTACCCTAGATAAAGCGCCATTTCAAGCCCTTTTCCCCTATTTTTGGCCCCCGAAGGCCGTTTTCATACCATGCTATAGAAATCCTGCCCACTTTGGCGCTTTTTTATGGTGAAAACAAAGATTTTTCGCGGGTTTTCTCCCCACCGTTTCTTCACAGAAAAAGCGGGCGGCGGACATTTTTTCGCCCGCCGCCCGCAACAATTCAATTGGTCTCACGGTTTTTGGCAGGCAGAGTGAACACTACCGCCTGGCCCACGCCCGCGTCGCCGATCTTAAAGCTGTGCCCCACAGCCAGAACAAAACAGGGCATCCTCATCAACCTCCGCGCCGCACTGGGGGCAGGTCTTTTTTCCGGGCTCCTGTGCAGGTGCGGTGTAGGTGTAGGTATAGGTGCTCTGACCCTGGCTCTCCTGCTTCTTCAGCGTTTCGATCTCCTCTTCAATGGCGCTGATCGCGTCCACGTACTTCTTCACCAGCAGATCGTTCTTCTCGCCGTTCTTTTCCAGGCTGTAGACCAGTGCGCCCAGCTGGCGCTGCGCCTTGCTCAGGCGGGTCTGGGCGTTCATCAGGTCCACCTGCTTCTTGCCCTTCTGAGCCAGATCGGTGGCAGTCTTCTTTGCACTGTCGGCCAGCTGTGCACCGGTTTCCAGGATCTTATCCAGATCGATATTCATTAGCCAAACACCTCTTTCTTTTATGGTGCGGCGCGTCAGGCGCGCCGGGAATGCATTGCTTGTTGTTTCATTATACTCTAAGGTGCTGCAGCACGCAACGGCTCAGCCTAAAAATTCCCGGAGCATGGAATTCTCCGGCACCAGGTCCAGGCTCAGCGGGTCCACCAGCGAAAAGCAGCCCGCCAGAGCATTCAGCCGCTCGGCATTGGGATGATCCTCCGGCAGCTCGCCCGCCAGCGGGGTCACAAAGGGTGCCAGCAGACAGATCTCATAGCTGAAGGAAGTATCCATCAGCAGGTCTGCCTCCTTCTTGAACACCTTGATGAACTTATCCTCACCGGCACACACCCGCTCCCACATGTTCAGGGTCTTTTCCAGGCTGTGGCCCCGGAACTTATAGTCCCGCACCATGCGGCGGGCCAGGCGGATATCCCGTGTGGGCAGCACCCGCTGTCCCCGGTAACTGTATTCCTCCCGCAGGCCCGCGTATACCTTATACACCTGATCCCGGGGGAGGCTGTCGGTCAGCTGGGGATTCAGGGCGTGGATGCCCTCCACGATGCACACCCCGCCCTTCAGCTCCAGAGGAATCTTTTCCGGCTTCCGGTTCTCGGTGAGGAAGTCGAATTCCGGCAGCTCGGTGCGCCCGGTGGTGATCAGCTCGTTCAGGCATCGCTGGATCTCATCCACATCCAGCGCGGTGATGTTCTCGTAATCCTTGCTGCCGTCCGGCAAACGGGGATACTCGTTCAGGTTTTTATAAAAATTGTCCAGGCTGACCACCTGGGATGCCACGCCGCGCAGCCGCAGCGCCTCAGCCAGCTTGTGGGCCGTGGTGGTTTTGCCGGAGGCAGAGGGCCCGGTGAGCATGACCACCGAGCAACCGCTGGCCAGCACCTCGCTGGCGGCGGCATGCACCCTGCCCTCATATTCGTGCTCACAGTGGCGGGCAAAGCTGGCCGCACTTTCGGCGGCGGTATTGATCAGACTGACCTCAACCAGTCGTTTCGGAATCCAGATAGCGGGCATAGAATGCACTCACTCCTTCTTTGCGGCGGAGGATCTCGTCGAATCCTTCGATGTATTCCGCCGGGTATTTGTAGTTGAAGATCCGCTCGATGCGGCTGCCGCCCGGCTGGCACAGCTTGGTGCTGCCGCCCGCGCCGGCGGACAGAATGGAGTGGATCTCCTCCATGATATAAATATTATAGTACCCCTCATAGCCGGGTTTACACCAGCCGGTGTTTTCCAGGTTCTTCAGGGTATTCTTCTGCCGGTAGAGATAGTACGGCCGGTAGCCCGCATCCGCCAGACGCTGGTTTGCCAGCTCCACCATGGCGGCCACATCGGCATAGGCCTCATCCCGGTTTTCGATCACCAGATTGGACGCCCGCTTCAGGGTGAGGGTGTGCACGGTGATATTCTCCGGGTCCAGTGCGATGGCCTGATCCAGACTGGCAGCAAAGCTTTCCACCGTGTCGCCGGGAAGGCCCGCGATCAGGTCCATGTTGATGTTGCCGTGACCGACCTGCCGCGCCTCGGAAAAGCACTGCAGGATGTCCGCCGCGGAATGCTTGCGGCCGATGTTGGCCAGCACCTGATCGTTGAAGGTCTGGGGATTGATGGAGATGCGGCTTGCGCCGTATTCCTTGATGACTGCCAGCTTCTCTGCATCGGTGCAGTCGGGACGGCCCGCCTCCACGGTGTACTCCTCCAGCCGGAAAAGGTCGAAGCATTCCCGCACGGTGCCCATCAGCTGACGCAGCTGGTCTGCCGAAAGGCTGGTGGGGGTGCCGCCGCCGATGTAGATGGTTTTCAGATTCAGCCCGCAGTGCTCGGCCTGCCGCTTCATCTCCCGCACTTCCTCGCACAGCTTATCCACATAGGGCTGGACCAGCTTCTGATCCCGGCCGATGGTGCGGGACACAAAGCTGCAGTAGCTGCATCGGGAGGGGCAGAACGGGATGCCGATGTACAGGCTGTAGTCCAGCGGCTGCCGACCGGCGATGATGGGCTTTTGCAGGTCCGCGATCTGCAGCGCCAGCGAAAAGCGCTCCGGAGTGCAGTCGTAGCGGTCCACAAACAGGTCCCGGATGGCCTCTTCCGACCAGCCCGCAGCCCGCTTGTCGTGGATGATGCGCACCGGGCGTACGCCGGTGAGCTTGCCCCAGGGCATACGCAGACCGGTGGCCTGACCCAGCAGCTCATACAGAAGGCTGCACAGGGCAAACTCCACGCTCTCGCCCTCCCGGGGCAGGGGCGCGGTACGCACCAGACACTTACCGCCCCTCCGAACACCCGCCGCCAGACGGCAGCGGCCCGCAGCGGCAAAGACCAGATCCTCACTGCGAACATACTTGGCAGTCAGGCTGGCACCGGGGAAAAACATACGGGCAATGTTCTCCGGCTCATAACCGGAGATGCCGCCCTTGATATGAATCAGCATAAATGCTCCTCGTCTTGCTTCAAACAAACATCAGATAGGGATTCTCGGCCTTTTCCTGGCCCAGGGTAGTGAAATCACCGTGGCCGGGCAGCACCGTGGTATCGTCCGCCAGAGGCAGGGTCTTGATCTTTTTCAGGCTGGCCCGCTGATCGGCAGGGCTGCCGCCTTCCAGATCGGTGCGGCCCACACCACCGGCGAACAGGGTATCGCCCGCAAAGAGCAGGCCGGCACACTCGATGATCCAGGAACCGGCAGTATGCCCCGGCGTGTGCCAGGGAGTAAACTGCGCCTCATCCACCTGAATGGAGGTGCCGTCCTCGTAGCAGGCGTCGTTTTTGGCCACCGGGTACATCTCATCCCCCTTCGCGTCGGCGGGGTCCAGCCAGACCGGGCAGTTCCAGCGGCGGCGCAGCTCTTCCACGCTGTAGACATGGTCAAAATGGCCATGGGTCAGGAAGATATGGGTCAGCTTGGCGTTCTTTTCCGCCAGCAGGCGGTCGATCTCGTCCGCCGCCGGGGCCGGGTCCACTGCCACGGCGTTGCCCTGTTCGGTAACGATCACAAAGCTGTTGGTGTAATAGGGCGCAGGGCCCCGCAGATGATATACGTTCATGGGGTCTCCTTCTTGTTCGGGAAATCGTTTACCACTCGTCGGTATCGATCACAATGGTCACCGGGCCGTCGTTGGTCAGGCTCAGCTGCATATCGGCACCGAATTCGCCGTGCTGTACCTCTTTCAGGCCCTGCTCATTCATCTTCTCCAGGAACAGCTCATAGGCCTGCACCGAGAGCGGGGGCTTGGCGGCAGCAATGAAGCTGGGCCGCTTGCCTTTCTTTGTGTCCGCGTAGAGGGTGAAATTGCTCACCACCAGGGCGGAATAGCCCAGCTCCACGGCGCTCTTGTTCAATTTGCCCGCCTCATCGGAAAAGATGCGCAGATGAGCGCATTTTTCCGCCAGCTTGGGCACAATGGCCAGGGTGTCAGTATCCTTCACGCCCAGCAGAATTACCAGACCGGGGCCGATGGGCCGGGGTGCGCCCCCGTCCACCACCACACTGGCGCTGGTCACACGCTGTATTACAGCTCGCATTGGTTTTCTCCTTGTCCTTGAGATTTATACGCGCATCACGCTGACAACGTCCTTCACCCGGCGCAGCTTGGCCAGCACGCTGTTCAGATGCTCGGTGCTGGCGATGCCGATGGTCAGCGACATGGAAGCGCGTCCGTTGTCCACCGCGCGGGCACTCATGGCGTATACCGGCACCCGCAGGTCGGCCAGGGCCATGGCCACATCGCCCACCAGACCGTTGCGGTCCATGGCGGTCAGCTCCAGAGTAGCCTTGTAGTTCTCCTGTTTGGTATCCTCCCAGTAAGCGCGTACCCAGCGGCCACGGTTCTCCGGGTCGTTCATGCTGGCCTGGGCATTCTGGCAGTCCTTTTTGTGGATGGACACGCCGAAGCCACGGGTGATGAAGCCCACGATCTCGTCGCCAGGCAGGGGGCTGCAGCACTTGGCGAACTTCACCGGGCAGTTGTCGATGCCTTCCACCACAACGCCGTCGCTGCCCTTGTATTTTTTCAGGGGGATGTCCGCCAGCAGGTTGGCTTTCTCGTCGCCCGCCTTCAGCTTGCCGTATTCGTCCTTGATCTTGCCCATCAGACGGCTGATCTGCAGACCGCCGTAGCCCAGCGCCGCATACATTTCGTCGGCGCTGTTCAGCCGCTGGCGGCGGGCGATCTCAGCCATGAACTCATCCCACTTGTCATCCGGGACAGTGATCAGGTTGCGGCGCATCTCCCGCTCCAGGGCTGCGCGGCCCTCCTGAATGTTCTCCTCCCGGCGTTCCTTCTTGAACCAGTTCCGGATCTTGTTGCGGGCCTCGCTGGTGGTCACGATCTTCAGCCAGTCACGGCTGGGACCCTTGTCCGCCGGGCCGGTGATGATCTCGATGATCTCGCCGGTGACCACTTTATGGTCGATGGGCACGATGCGGCTGTTCACCTTGGCACCGATCATCCGGTTGCCCACCGCCGAATGGATGGCGTAGGCAAAGTCGATGGCGGTGGCTCCGGCAGGCAGGTTGATCACATCACCCTTGGGCGTGAAGGCAAACACCTCTTCGGGCAGCAAGTCGCCCTTGATGTCCTGCAGCAGGCTGCCGGCATCCTCGTTCTCCCGCTGGCTTTCCAGCAGCTGGCGAACCCAGGCCAGGCGCTCCTCCAGACGATCGCTTCCGCCGCTCTGGATACCAGCCTTGTATTTCCAGTGAGCCGCCACGCCGTATTCCGCCATCTGGTCCATCTCGCGGGTGCGGATCTGCACCTCAAAGGGGATACCCTCGTGGCCGATGACGGTGGTATGCAGCGACTGGTAGCCGTTGGGCTTGGGGGTGGAGATATAGTCCTTGAACCGGTTGGGCAGCGGGTGGTACATGTCGTGGATCACGCCCAGCGCATTGTAACACTCGGCCACCGTATCCAGGATGATGCGCACCGCGTACACATCGTAGATCTCCTCAAAGTCCCGGTTCTGCATGAACATCTTGCGGTAGATGCCGTAGACGCTCTTGACGCGGCTCTTCATAATGGCTTCCGGCATGCCGTTTTCCGCCAGCCGTTCCCGGATGACCTCGGCAATGTGGGTCACAAATTCCCGGCCGCCGTTTTCTGCCAGCAGCTCCTTGATATTCTCATAGCCCACCGGGTCCAGATAGCGCAGGCTGCGGTCTTCCAGCTCTTCCTTGATGTTGCTGATGCCCAGACGGTGCGCGATGGGCGCATAGACCTCCATGGTCTCCAGAGCCTTGTCCCGCCGCTTCTGCTCGGGCCAGGCATCACCGGTACGCATGTTGTGCAGCCGGTCGCACAGCTTGATGATCATGACCCGAACATCCTGGCTCATGGCCATGAGCATCTTGCGCAGGTTCTCGGCCTGCTGCTCCTCCACCGAGGAGAACTGGATCTTGGTCAGCTTGGTGACACCGTCCACCATATGGGCCACATCCGCGCCGAACTGGCTTTCCAGCTCATTCAGTGTGACCGAGGTGTCCTCCACCACGTCGTGCATCAGGGCGGCGGCCAGGCTCTCGGTGTCCATGCCCAGATCCACCAGCAGCATGGCCACATGCAGCGGGTGACAGATATAGGGCTCGCCGGAGCGGCGGAACTGGCCGCTGTGGGCCCGCTCCGCCAGCTGGTATGCCTTGTCCAGCATCTCCATATCGTAAGGACGGCCCGATTCCAGGACCATTTGCTTCAAATCATCGTATACTACATATCCAGCCATGGATCATGCCTCCAGTGCCTTGAGTATCGGGGCCGAGAACAGGTCCTGTTTCTGGGCCACCGGTACCGGCGCATACTTTTTAGCCCCGCCGGTCTCGCAGATCTCCACGAGACCCAACTGGGTCAGGGCGGTCAAACCCGCCAGAATCCGCCCGGTATTCTCCGGGCCGAGTTTCGCAAAAACCGGCTGCAGATCCTGCGCCCACACCTCGCCCTTCTGGATCATGCGGTAGAGTGTCACGATCAGGGCGCGCTGGGGCAGCAGCTCCTGCCGCTGCCGGTCAGGCAGTTTGCTGCCGTGTAAAAAGGCGTCAAAAAGCGCCGCCTGCCGGGCAGTCTGGGCAGGCAGGCCCGCGGGGCGCAGCTCCCGGATACGGCCGGACAGCTGGGGCCCGTTCTTTCCTTGATAGATGGACAAAGTGATGGCTGCATCCACCCGGTCGCCGGTCTGGTAGGGCAGCTGGGCCACACTCACGCCAAAATAGGCAGCGTACAGACATCCTCCACCCTGGCGCAGCCGCAGCCGGCAGTGACGCCCGTCGCTCACCGGATAAACGCCCTCGATCAGTGCATTTTCCAGAAGGAACAGGGGCGCGGGATTTCCGTTGCCGCAGGGGGCCAGGTAGTCCAGGCCCTCCACCTCCTGCACGGTCAGCGTGTCCAGCCGGACGGTCACATCCAGCTCCAGCGGCGGGCTTTCCAGCACCGGGTATTCCCGGGCGGCAAACTCGTTCAGCGCCTTGCGCAGCGCCGGGATATTTTCCTCCTTCACCGAGAGACCCGCCGCCAGCGCATGGCCGCCAAAGCGCAGCAGCAAATCGCCGCAGGCGCTGATGGCCTTATGCAGGTTGAAGCCGGGCACACTTCGGCCGGAGCCCTTGCCCTCACCCTCCTGCACGCTGATCACGATCACCGGCTTGCCGTAGTGCTCCACCAGACGGCTGGCCACGATGCCGATCACGCCGGGATGGTAGTCCTCGCCCCAGACCAGAATCACCCGGTCGTTCTGGCGGGCGGGGTCTGCCGCCAGCTGAGCTTCGGCTTCGGCCATGATGCGCTGCTCGGCCTCCTGCCGGGCGATGTTGCTGGCCACCAGCTGGTCGGTGAGCTGCTGGGCTCTTGCCTCGTCCTCACACAGCAGCAGCTGCAGCGCGCTCACCGCGGAATCCATCCGCCCGGCGGCGTTCAGCCGGGGCGCGATGGCAAAGCTGATGCTCTCGCTGGTCACGGGCTTGTCGCCCAGACCACAGGCCTCCAGCAGCGCCAGAAGGCCGGGCCGCTCGCTGTTCTGCAGTGCATACAGGCCGTGCTTTACAATGGTTCGGTTTTCCCCCTGCAGCACCATCACATCCGCCACGGTACCGATGGCCGCCAGATCCCCGCAGAAATCCAGCAGCAGCTCCGGCTCGCAGCCGTCCAGCGCGGCACACAGCTTGAAGGCCACACCCGCGCCGGAAAGGGTCTTGCAGGGGCTTGTGTCGTCCGCCCGCGCAGGGTCCACCACCGCCACTGCCTCCGGCAGAGTTTCGCCGGGCAGGTGGTGGTCGGTGATCACCAGGTCCACGCCCAGCTCCTTGGCGCGCCGGGCCTCCTGGACGGCGGTGATGCCGTTATCCACCGTGATGATGAGCTTATAGCCCTTTTCGGCCAGCTGCTCCACGATGGCGTTGGTCAGGCCGTAGCCATCCTCCTCGCGGCTGGGCAGCTTGCAGCGCACATTGGCGCCCATCCCACGCAAATGAGAATATAAAAGGGCGGTGGCAGTCACGCCGTCCACATCGTAATCGCCAAAGATCACGATGGGCTGCTCTTCGTCCACCGCCTGTAAGATCCGCTGGACTGCTTTGTCCATATCCCGCATCAGAAACGGGTCGGACAAGGGAGCATCCTGCTCCAGAAATTCCATGGCCTGCTCGGGGCTGCTCATGCCCCGGACCACCAGGATACGCGCCAGAAGCAGCGGCGCGCCGATGGCGTTCGCCAGCCGTGCGGCGGCCTGCTCATCGGGCTGCTTGACTTGCCAGGCTCGATAGGTCATTGATTGCTTTGCTCCTTTGAATAGAAAGTATCGTCCGCCGAAAGACCGTCCTGGGCCAGCATGGCCTGCATGGCGCTGATCTCGGTGGATACATCCAGCGCGGCGTCGCTGAGCAGATCGTCGCGCAGGTTCTCGAAGGCACGGTTCACCGTATGCAGGATGCCGGTGATCTCCAGCTTGATGTTCCCTGCCACGTCGCCCTTCTGGTCCTTCACATCGTCGTAGGTTTTCAGCAGCTTCAGGGTGGTGGGCATGTAATACCGCACCAGACGGCGCACCTTTCCGGCGCTGTTCGGGTGGTCCTCCACCCAATCCAGAATTTCACCGGCCTGGGTCTGCATGCGCACCAGCTCCTGCTGAAGGTCCGGTTCGTCCGCCGCGGCGGCTGCATGCTCACCCAGCACCTTCAGAAACTGGGCTCCCTGATCCAGAGTCGCCCGCAGCTCGGCCCCTGCCGGGTCTGCCTCCTCCTGCTGACGGCGGGTCTCCTGGGCGCGGCGCTCCTCTTCCTGTTGGCGCTGCAGCTCCCGGTATTCCGCTGCGTTCAGGAAAAATCGTTCTTCTTCCTCATCCAGATAGGCGTTGGGCAGCCAGCCCTTGCGAATCATAAGGGTCAAATCCTTCTTTACGAAGGAAACCGGGCGCTGCACCACTTCACTGAGCCGGGTCAGCGGCACATTGGTCTGCTGGCCCATACCCATCAGGTAACGCTTGCGGCGGAAACGGCGTCCCG
This sequence comes from Gemmiger sp. An194, assembly GCF_002160145.1. Taxonomy (GTDB): domain Bacteria; phylum Bacillota; class Clostridia; order Oscillospirales; family Ruminococcaceae; genus Allofournierella. The sequence goes on from NZ_NFKA01000005.1 coordinate 153,654, forward strand.
GCTGCACAAACAGCCAGCGGGCGCCCAGGGAAACAGCAACGCAGAGTCCCAGTGAGATGAAACTGAGCACGACATCTGTTGCAAAAACTTCAGGAATGCCATACATAAATCCGGCCACAAAGATCAGTATGCTGAACAAACCCAGCACCACCGCGCAGCCCACTGCAATGGTTCCGCCCATCATGCAAAGACCGTTGGCCAGCGTTTCACCCAGCCGGTCCGCTGTCCGGTCCATGCGTGCAACCACTCGGCTTGCCGCAGCCTGTGTGCGGGGTGCGTTGTAACGGGGCGTACTGGTGGCGGAGGGGCGCACGGGCTGCGGAGGCTGCTGGCCCTGCTTGCCTGCGGCCTGGGCCTCGTTCAGGCTTTTCTGCACCTGCTCCCAGCCCTCCTTCAGGCCTCGGCCCACCTCGGCGGCCACGGCAACGCCCAGCTCGTTCATGCTGCGGCATACCTCGTCCAAGTAGGGGTCCTGGCTGCCGGGGGTGCGGCCGCTGCCGGTCTGGCTGCGGCGCTGCTGGCCCTGTCGGCCCCAGGCATCGTATTCATACGGTCGTTTGTCTGCCATCTTCTCTTCCCCATCCATTCCGTTTTACTGTTCTGCTTTTTGAGCTATGCTCAAAATGCAAAGCTTATGTCATTCCTGTGGGCCGCCAAAGGCCATCAATGCCCGGGCACAGCGCAGCCCATCCACAGCGGCACTCACGATACCGCCCGCGTAGCCCGCGCCCTCGCCGCAGGGATACAGTCCCGGCAGCGCGGTGCACTGCAGATCCTCCCCGCGCTCCAGTCGCACCGGACTGGAGGTACGTGTTTCCAGGCCGGTGAGCACCGCATCTGCCGCGGTATAACCCCGCAGCTTGCGCCCGAAGGCAGAAAGGCCGGTACGCAGCGTTCCGGCCAGCTCCTCGGGCAGCAGACTGCCCAGATCACAGGCACGAACCCCTCGGTCATAGGTAGGCTCTACCCGACTCAGGTCCAGCCGCCCCTTACCCTGCAGAAAGCTTTGTACAGTTTCCGCGGGAGCTGCATAACCGCCGCCGCCCGCTACATAGGCCGCCCGCTCCAGCTGGCGCTGGAAGGCGATGGCCTTGGCCGGGTCCTGGTCAAAATCCCTGCCGTCCACGCTGACCACCACCGCTGCGTTGGCGTTTTTGCCCGCCCGGGCGTGGTAGCTCATGCCGTTGGTGAGCGCACCGCCCTCTTCGCTGGCCGAGGCGACCACCTGACCGCCGGGACACATGCAGAAGGTATAGACACAGCGCTCGCCCACATGCTGGCTGAGCTGGTATTCCCCCCGGGGCAGAGCCGGATGGCCCGCCGCCTGGTGATAAAGACTTTTTTCGATCTCGGTCTGCAGATGCTCCGCCCGGAAGCCCACCGAGAAAGGCTTGCATACCAGGGGCAGGCCCTCATTTTGCAGCATCTCGAAGGTATCCCGCGCCGAGTGACCCACCGCCAGAATCAGCGCCGGAGTGGCGATATCTCCGCCGGTAGTCTGCACACCGCAAAGCTTGCCATTTTCCCGAATCAAGCCGGTGAGGCGGGTGTTGAAGCGCACCTCGCCGCCCAGCTGCTGGATCTCGCCCCGGATGGACTGGATCACGCCCCGCAGCAGATCAGTGCCCACATGGGGCTTCTGCCGGTAGGCGATCTCGGCCGGTGCACCGTGGCGCAGCAGCGTCTGGGTCACAAAACCGCACAGCTCGTCGTTGATGCGGGTGGTCAGCTTACCGTCGGAAAAGGTGCCCGCGCCGCCTTCACCAAACTGGATGTTGGCGTTGGGGTCCAGCTGACCGGTGGCGGAGAAGTGCTCCACCGCCTTGACCCGCTCCTCCAGAGCCGGGCCACGCTCCAGCACGATGGGCCGGTACCCCGCCCGGGCCAGAGCCAGCGCGGCAAACAAACCTGCCGGACCGAGGCCGCACACCACAGGGCGCCCGCCCAGCGGTGTTTTTGCGATTTCAGGCCGGAATTCCACCTGCTTGGATATAGCAACGCAGGGCGCGGCCCCGGCCAAGGCCGGTTCCGCACCCTCGTTTCTCAAGGTGATGGCGATGGTATACACCAGCACGGGCTTGCCGTGCCGGGCATCCACCGAAAGTTTTGCCACCCCCGCGCTGGCCACCTGGCTTTCAGGCAGGCGCAGGGTTTTCAAGGCCATGGCTTTGGCCTGCTGCTCGGGCTGGGGTACATTCAGCCCCACCCGAAGCCCTCGAATCAACAGCATATTTTCTGATCAGCTCCCGGAATTTACTGTGATGGAACACTCTACCGAATAGCTGCCCACTGCGAAAATGGTGCTGGAAGAGGGTACCGATATGGAGGCCGAAAGGTTCTCCGTGCCTGCGACCACCTGGCTCTGGCTCATATCCACCGTGGCCACCACGCTGCTGGGAGACAGCTTCTCCAGCTCTTCCTCGGGGCCGATCAGGGTCACGTTCGCAACCTTGGTGTCGTTCACCGTCACGTTGTAGCCATCCGGCAGATTGACAGCGCGGATATTCGCCACATTCAGGGTCCGGCTTGCAAGGCCGGTGGTGTCGAAGCTCAGGGTAATGGTCTTCACATTGTTCTTGCTTTCCACACCCTTGGGCAGGTTCACGGTGAGGCTGTAGGACTTATCCAGCTCGAAGGTGGACAGATCAAAGTCGCTTACCGCCAGTTCGGTCAGGCTTTCCAGCGTCTCGGGGCGGCCGCTCACCACCATGGTCTCCTGGGACAGGGTGTAGTTCAGACTATTCAGGTCAAAGCCCTCCGGCACGTTGATGAAGTTCACCGCCAGGGGCAGTTCCTTGGTCTGATAAATATTGATGGTCACATCCACCACCTTGGTATCCATGGTGGTGTACTGCAGGCTCAGAGGCTGACCCTGAGCATCCTGCGCCTCCAGTGCAACCGTCTTGATCTTGCTTTCCGACATGTTCTCCAGGTCAGAGCTGGACTCCACCCGGGCCACGATCCGGTCGATGCTGTCCACCTCACTGGCCGGGCCGCTCACGGTCACCGAGCTGGGGGAAGCCACGGTGCCCTGCAGGATGTAGCCGTCCGCGATGGTCAGATCGCTGGCCTGCACCTGTACGGTAAAGGTCTTTTCCTCCACGGAATCGAACACCACGGTGACCCGCTCATCCTTATTCACGGTGGCCTTTACCTGGCTGGCGCTGTCCCGCACCAGCACACGCAGGGGAAGCGTTACCTCGCCGGGGCCGTTCACCGAAGAATAATCCGGATAAACCACAAAGTCTTCCGCCTTCAGGCCGCTCAGGTCATACCCGTTGCCCTCCAGCTTCAGAGAAACATTCTTTTGGGGATTATTCACGATATCCAGCCCTTTGCTGGTATAGCTTGTGGAGTTGTAATTAAAATCCACCGGCACATTGTAAATGGTGAAGGTGGAGTTGGGGTTGATCACCATGGTAACTACCATCCACATTGCCACCGCCAGCAGGATGGACAGCGGAATGGAAAAACGCCGGTCGTCCAGCAGAGATTTATCTTTGTCCTTTTTCATTCTTTTTTCTCCAGAAAGAAGATTTTTTAGGAGTGTCCTGCTGTTCGGGAGGAACCAGCTCCTCCTGCAGCAGATTGAACAGATTCTGACGGTCCAGCCGACGGATCAGCACGCCGTTCTTTGCCAGCGAGATGATGCCGGTCTCTTCACTGACCACCACCACCACCGCGTCGGAGTTTTCGCTCATGCCCAGCGCCGCCCGGTGACGGGTACCCATATCCTTGCCGATCTCCAGATTATCCGAAAGAGGGAGCACACAGCCGGCCGCCTTCAGCATACCGTCCCGCACCACTACGGCACCGTCGTGCAGCGGGGTACCTTCGTAAAAAATGGTGCCCAGCATTTCCCGGTTCACATCGCCGTTCAGCGGGGTGCCGGTGCGGATGATCTCGGACAGATTGGTGTTGCGCTCCAGCACGATCAGCGCGCCGGTGTTGGTGTCGGACAACTGCTCCGCGGCGTCGCAGATGGCCAGGCAGGCGTTCTGCCACTGGGCACGCAGGCCCGGGTCCATTCGGCGGCTGCGCAGCAGCTTGGACGCCCATTTGTCCGTGCGGCCCATCTGCTCCAGCGCCCGGCGAAGCTCCGGCTGGAACAATACCACCAGCGCCAGGATACCAACCTGCAGCACGCTGTTCATGACCCACATCACGGTGCGCAGCCCCAGGATATACGCCAGCGCATAGACCGCAACCACAACAACCGCGCCCTTGGCCAGCTGTGCGGCCCGGGTCTTGCGGATCACTGCCAGCAGCTCGTAGATCACGAAGGCGACGATGGCAATATCCAGAATATTCTGCGGCTGCAGCCAGATGGACATCAAATTGCCCACAAACTGGCTGATTTCAAACCCATTCGCCACAAAAAAACCTCCTGTTTGCGTCGATCCGGCCCGTTGGTCCGGCGGCGCAGTGTTTCAAAACTCCATGTGATTTCTATATGGCGTGCCCCGGTCAGCTCTGCCGGATCACACACCATATCTGCGCATGTTACCATTGTTAGTATATCACACGCCCGCAGGCTTGAAAACCTTTTTTTGGGTCTGCCGGTCAGCGGGTGATCAGCGCCACTGCGTGTACCGCGATGCCCTCACCCGCGCCGGTAAAGCCCAGTTTTTCCTCGGTGGTAGCTTTCACACTCACCTGCTCTTCGGAAATGCTGAAGGCTTCGGCCAGATTCCGGCGCATGGTGGGAATGTGGGGTGCCAACTTGGGCGCCTGGCACAGGATGGTGGAGTCGATGTTTTCGATTTTCCAGCCCTGTTCCGCCATCAGGCGGGCCACATGCCGGGCCAGCTCCAGGCTGTCCGCTCCCTTGTAGGCGGGGTCGGTATCCGGAAAATGCTTGCCGATGTCGCCCAGCGCAGCAGCACCCAGCACCGCATCCATCACTGCGTGAGCCAGCACGTCCGCATCGGAATGACCCAGCAGGCCCTTCTCGTAGGGGATATCCACCCCGCCCAGAATCAGCCGGCGGCCCTCCACCAACTTATGTACGTCGTATCCGTGACCAATGCGCATGCTTGTCTCTCCTTTCAGGTCCTCAGGTGTGGTGATCTTATAGTTTGCGTAGTCGCCCGCGGTCAGCACCACCGTCCGGCCTGCCTGCTCGAACAGCTGGCAGTCGTCGGTAATGGAATCGTCCGCCGCGTGGGCCAGCAGCTCCAGATACAGCGCCCGGTCAAAGCACTGGGGCGTCTGCACTGCGAACAGAGTCTCGCGGGGAGGAGTCCCCTTCACCCGGCCGTCCTCTGCCTGCTTGATGGTGTCCTTCATCGGCACCGCCGGGGCCGCCGCACCGATGCTTGCCGCTGCCTCCAACGCCTGCGTGATCACTGCCTCGCTCACAAAGGGGCGGGCCGCGTCATGGATGGCCACCAGCTCACCGCTGGCCGCGCTCACGCCGTTGCGCACGCTGATCGCCCGGGTGGCTCCGCCGCGCACCAGGGTCACTGGCTTTTCACAGGCAGCTGCCGCCGCACGGGCGGGGCCATCGTTCTCGCCGGTCACCAGCACGATGTCCTTCACCAGCGGGTGCCGGTCGAAGGCCCGCAGACTCATTTCCAGCACGGTGCCTCCGGAAATTCGGCAGGAAAGTTTATCAAAGCCCATCCGGCGGGAAGAACCGGCGGCCACAATCACAGCGGTAACTGTTTTATTCATGCTTGGTGCCTCCTGGCGCGGAATCGCCCGTCCTGCAAAGCGTTCCGCTTTCATTCTTTATAACAGATACATTATATCGTATCCTGCTCTAAAAATCCACCAGGTGCACACCACCCGCGCACAAAAAACAGGCCGCCTCGGCACCATATGCCGAAACGGCCCGTTCTCTCCCCCGCCTTTTTCCCTTCTCAGGCCTGGCGCTGCTTTTTGTCCAGCCGCATCCGGTCGCTGATCATGGCCACAAACTCCGAATTGGTGGGCTTGCCCCGCAGGTTATGGATGGTATAACCGAAGTAGCTGTTCAGCGTATCCACATCACCCCGGTCCCAGGCCACCTCGATGGCGTGGCGGATGGCCCGCTCCACCCGGCTGGCGGTGGTTCCGTTCTGCTTGGCAATTTCCGGATACAGCCGCTTGGTCACCGCGTTGATGTAATCCTGGTCCTCCATGGTCAGAAGGATGGCATCCCGCAAAAACTGGTAGCCCTTGATGTGAGCAGGCACTCCGATTTGGTGCAGGATCTCGCTGACCCGTACCTCATCATTGCCGGTGCCGATCTGCCGGTGCACCGGTGCCTTGCCCAGAGCCTTCATCGCCCGGCCTGCCAGAATCTGCTCGTCGAAGGGGCGTACATAATAAAAGGCAAACCCGCTTTCCAGCAGTTCCTGTTCCGCCGCCTCGTTCTGGAAGGGACCGGTGGCAAAGAATACGGCGCTGCCTCCCTGGGCCTCGTAGCGCTGCTTTACTGCCAGTGCGTCCAGCCCGGGCATGAACACCTCCAGCAGCACTGCGCGAGGCCGGTATTCCAGCATTTTCTCCAGTACCTGCGTACCGTCCTTCGGGCACACAACAACCTCCATACCGCGGCCTTCCAGCGCGGCAACGCAGGCGGCAGTGGCCGCTTCGCCCAGATCGGTCATCAAAAACTTCATGGTTTCCATTGTTGCTTCCTCCTGTTTTTACATCCGTTTTGCGGGTGGTTTCGCTGTGTTGTTTTAACAATGGAAATTTTACCATATATTTCCAGCTATTGCAATAGTTAATTCCAGTTTTTACCATATTATTGGAAATATTTTCCTGATTCTTTTCTCCTTTTTTCGGCTCCTTGTGCACAAAACTGCTGGGTTTCCCCTTTGTCCGGCAAATCATGTCCCCCAGGAAAACTAAAACGCAGCCCTGTACACATTGGCACCTGGCTGCGTTGCTGCTATTTTTATATGTAATATCGGGCATTCCGCTGTGGCTGCTGTTTTTTCAGACCTGCTTTCTCCTCTCCCAGGCATAGCCGAGCCCAAAGACCACGATCATGTAAAGAACTGCAATCACCTGCAGTGCCAGTGCGGTTGCCTCGCCAATAAAATTAGGCTGGGATTCAAACAACATTGCCAGTCTTCCGAAAAGATAAGTGGGCGTAGCCGCAGAAAACATCTGCGACGCCGCCACCAGGAACAGATTCACATTTTCCTCCGGCAAAAGAACACGCTGCCACACATATACCACCAGCGACAGAAACCCCGTTGCATTCCCTATAAGAAGCGAGCGCAGCACATTCCATCCGATGCGGGCATACCGTCCTCCGAGATAAAACCAGAACACCGTTGTGGCCAGAGGCAGCAAAAAAAGAGGAGCGAACCGATCACAGGCAGGCGCAAGGTAAAATTCACAACAAGTCCGACCGCGACTGGAACCAGCGTCAGTAAAACCAGCGTACTTTTCTTCATACTGCTCACTCCTTTTTCAATTCCGATCGGAGTTTTCTCTTACTATTATTATAATACTATCCCTATCTGCTGTTGTCAGCCCTGTTTTTACAATTATGTAAGGCAGCCTGCCCGGCTGCCAATTTTACTCGCCAGATTTTATCGAGAGTGAGCCGTCCGCCGTTTCCAGCATGGTCTGGGCGAAGATGCCGTAGCCGCGGGTAGGGTCGTTCACCAGCACATGAGTCACCGCCCCCACCAGCTTGCCGTCCTGCTCGATGGGACTGCCGCTCATCCCCTGCACGATACCTCCGGTGGCACTCAGCAGCTGCGGGTCCGTCACCCGGATGACCATATTCCGGTTGGGGTCCTCCTGCCCAAGGGAAACCCGCTCGATCTCCACATCGTACCACTGTGGGGTAGTGCCCTCCAGTGTGGTAAGGATGCGGGCCGGACCGCATCGCACCTCCTGCACCTGTGCTACGATCATATCCTGCCCGCTGCACAGCACCCGAATGTTCCCATAAACCCCGGTGGCCCCATTGACCAGAATGTCTCCCATGGCGATCTGACTGGTAAAACGCCCCTTCAGCTCGCCAGGCACCCCAGCCTCTCCTTTTTCATAGCCGGTGATAGTCACCGGGGCAATCTCGCCGCTGCGCAGGGCAATACTCTGACCGGTATCCGCATCGCTGATCGGGTGTCCAAGGCCACCGTATATGCCGATGGAATTGTCCACAAAGGTAAGGGTGCCGATGCCTGCGGAGGAATCCCGCACCCACATGCCTGCCCGCCAGGAGCCGCTTTCCTCATCCCGCACCGGTTCCAGGGTGGCGGTATGCTGCTCACCTCCGCGCTGGTAAATCACCTCCACCGGACGGCCTGCGGCTTCCTGCAGAGCATCGGCCACATCCTGATTGTCGTGGGTGTCCGCTCCATCAATGGACAAAATACGATCGCCGATTTTCAGTCCGGCGCTTTTTGCCGGGTTTGCGCCGCCACCCGGGGCCGGAATGTCGGTAAATCCTACGATCGTTGCACCTTCGGCAAACATTTTGATTCCGAAGGGTGTACCGCACACGGTTACAGCCCGCTGGTCCACTGCCACCGCGCGCACGGTCTTCACCGGAATGCGGCCCAGTATGCTCAAGGTTACATTGTAGCTGCTGCCCACAGGCACTGCGCCTGCCTGGGCGGCACCGCCTTGCTGCATGGGCTGCAGCCAGGGCAGCTGTGCAATGCGCAATGTCTGCCCCTGCTCCACCAGAAAGGTATCGGGCAGCTGGCAATACAGATATCCCCAGCCGCACACGAACAACGCGCCGACCGCCGCAAGGGCAGCAAGACCGCGCCGGACCCAGTGAATCATACCAAACGCTCCTTTGAAAATGGTCTTATGGTTCAGTATGTACCGTTTGGGGCCATTTCATGTAAGCAGGTAAAACGTAGGGCAGCCTCCGGGCTTTTGATTGACAAAACCAGCCGGGTCTGATATAGTAAAAGCACATTCCCCGTATTTTATACACGGAATGCATGCGGATCAGGCGTTTTGCCCCGCCTCGGGTGTCCTCCCCGGGTGAAAATAGAGGATTTTTTCTTGTGCGGATATGGCGGAATTGGCAGACGCGCTGGTTTTAGGGTCCAGTGTCCAAGACGTGCAGGTTCAAGTCCTGTTATCCGCACCAAAAAGCCCAGCCGATTGGCTGGGCTTTTTTCTGTTTATTTGGTGCTTTTGCCCACAAAATGATATAATGGAAGCAAACAGCAAGCCTCCACACATTCAAACGAGGTGAAGTGCCATGAAGAGAACCATTGCTTTTGTGTTGACCGTTCTATTGAGCATCCTTTTGACCGGGTGTACCAGAACCGAACACATTGCCCTTCCTTTCACTGCTTCCGATGTGGAACGCGTAGAAATATTTCACTACGTTGTACCCGCCGACGCAGAGAAGAAAACCGTCACACGACCGGAGGACATTTCCGATCTGGTGGACACCTTCGATGGTCTTTCGGTAACAGACAAAGAAACCGAGCCGGTTGCGGGCGGCTCGATCACCAGTTTTCGATTCCGGCTTTTTGACGGAACAGTTTATGAAATCGTGTACTCCTCCATCGCCGTCAAATCCGGCCGGATCAGCACAACCGGCTCCAAACATGACTTTTTTACCTCCGCAGACATCGAAGCCAGCTGGAGCAACTGCGATTATGAAGCTGTGCCCGCAGCAGAAAATGAACTGCCGTTTGTTTTCTGACCGGGCCGCACTTGCTGTAGAAAAACCGCCGCAAAGAGCAGAAATTCTTCGCAGCGGTTTTTTGAACTGTTGTTCTTCCGTGTTCGTTATTCCATATCCTGAGCTTTCATCTTTGCAAGTTCTTTTTTTCTGGCAGCTTCATGCCCTTCGGCCCACATGAAGAAGAAAATCAGCGTGGGAGACACAATGATTTTCCAGTCCTGTGGCCAATTGACCATACCATGGGAGAACGCAGCTGCCAAAAGGACGAGCCACGCCAGCGGGATGATGCCGCCCACATACCAATACCTTGTCGGGCGGCGGCTGGCCCAATAGTGGAACACAAGCACTGCAAGGGCAACCACAAGTGTTATCGCAAGTCTCATAGCTGTTCTTCTCCTTCCTTTATAGATCCTTCACTCGCATTTGTTCCATTTCCTTCTGCTGCAGCTTTTGGTATTTGTCCCGTCCGGTTCCCCAGTCGCCAAAAAACAAGGTGTTCAGAACAATGAACTGAAACAGATACCGCATTTCCAGCGGAACCGCGCCGCTGGAAAAAACCCAGATGGTCCCCGCAAGAATCAGACACGGAATAATGCCGCCCCACAGGGGATTTTTCAGCTTTGTACACAAAAGATACTCGGCCACCATCAACACCAGAGCAATGGCAAAACCGGCAGCAAGCTCCAAAACCGACACATCCATCATTTGAATCTCTTCCTTTCCTCGCATATCTTTTGCCCGATTGCGTTTCTCTTCGGCAGGTTTGCACTTCACCTTTCAAAAAGCGCAAAGAAGCTGGTTGCACGAACTCCAAAATTTCAATGCGGTGCGTATCATTCCCCCTTTTCCTGCTTGTATTTATCGATGATAAGCTTTGCCGCTTCCAGATCGATCCGGGAATCCACCGCCAGGCCCTTGATGAATGTGGCAAATGGCTCCTCCTCTTTTTTGTCCCCCAGTTCGATTTTCTGGATCAATTTATCCAGGCGCAGCCGGACTGTGGGATAGGACACCTCATACAGCTGGGCGATCTCCTTCAGCGACCCGGATTTTAAAACAAAGTTTTTCATGAAAGCGGCGTCTTCCGGCTCCAGCGCAAGAATCCACTGCGGAATCTCGTCAATCTTCATTTCAGTTCTCCTTTCGCTTTAGCTTTAACTATATTCAATATATCATAAATAAAATTAAAGTCAATAGTAAAATTTCACTTTGAATCACAAAAAAGCAGGGAAGCAAACCGCTTCCCTGCCTTTTTTCTGCTTTCAAAGCATTTGCAGTTTTCTTACCCGGTCACCGCAAACCAGACCAGCAATGCGGCTCCGATGAGTCCTGTGCCGGTGCCAACCCAGGCATAGGGCTTTTCGCCGTACTGATCGTACTTATAAAGCAGCTGGACTGCCGCGCCAAAAAACAGCAGCGACAGGCTGCCCTTCCATGCCGGATTCCCCTTCACAAGGCACAGCACGGTAAGCACCTGAGTGGCCGCGATCACAAAATTCAGTGCCGAACTTCTGGAGCGGGTATCGATCTGCTTATCCCGCTCTTTCTTTGCCGGTGTGTCTGCCTTTCTCTGCTTCATGCCAGATTCCCTTCCTGTCCGCTCAAAGCCACGCGAAAACCATTGTATCCTTTATCGTTCGGTATGCCAACATCTTATTCCTATCCTGCTCTGCTGTCAAGAAAGCACCCGGGGCTGCTGCACCGGCCCCCATAAGAAAATTGCAAGAAATTTTGCAGAAAATCGCAGGATTTCCGAAAGGGAAAGCAAACAACCGGCGCGCCTGATTCTGCTATGCTTTTTTCATCCGAACAAGTCTTTCTTTTGGGAGGTTTTGGAATGAAACGAATTGTAGTTTTCTTTGGCGGCTGTTCCAGCGAACACAGTGTATCCCTTCAGTCTGCCCATGCCGTTCTGACTCATATGAACCGGTCCCGTTATTCTCCTGTTCCGGTGGGCATCACCCGGGAGGGGCGGTGGCTGCATTATACCGGCGATCTGGATGCCATTCCCGACGGCCGTTGGCAGGATGGCCCCTGTATTCCCTGCACGTTGTGCCTGGACCGGGAAAGCAGAACCCTTCTTCTGCTGGATGGCAGCGGGGATACGCTTTGTTTTGACGCTGCCTTCCCGGTGCTCCATGGCAAAAACGGCGAGGACGGCACCCTTCAGGGACTGCTGGAGCTGGCCGGAGTGCCTGTGATTGGCTGCGGGGCACTTTCCTCCGCACTTTGTATGGACAAGGACCGTTCCCACAAGCTTGCGGCGTTGGCAGGGGTAAAAGTTCCCCGCAGCGCAATGTTCTCCCGCGGCGTAAAAGCAGACGAGCTGCAGCGGGCCGCGCAATCACTGGGCTATCCCCTTTTTGTGAAGCCGGTTCGCGCCGGGTCATCCTTCGGCGTCAACATGGTTCGTGCGCCGGAGGAGCTGGCCGAAGCGGCAGCGTGCGCGTTTGCCAACGACCGGGAGCTTCTGCTGGAAGAGGCCATTCCCGGTTTTGAAGTGGGCTGCGCCGTGCTGGGCACCGAATCGCTCACCGTTGGCGCGGTGGATGAGATCGAGCTCTCGCAGGGCTTTTTTGATTTTGAAGAGAAATACACCCTGAAAACCTCTGCCATTCACTGTCCTGCCCGGATTTCCGCCGAAAAAGCCGCAGAAATCCAACAGGCGGCCCAAACCATCTACCGGGCTTTGGACTGCAAGGGCTTTGCCCGTGTGGATCTGTTCCTCACACCGGAGGGAGAAATCATCTTCAACGAGGTAAACACCATCCCCGGCTTTACCGCCCACAGCCGGTACCCCAACATGATGCGCGCCGCCGGGCTGGATTTCACCGCGCTGATCAGCCGCATCATTGAAACCGAGGTGACCGCATGAGCCGCCATCCCCAAACCGGTCCGCTGCTGCTGGTGAACGCCAGCCACCCCCTTCCCATCTCCGAAACACCGGACCTGGTTTGTGCGGACCCCCGTTGGCCAGAGGTACAGCTGGAGCGGCAGGCCGCCGGGCAGCTTCGTGCCTGCATCCGGGCAGTAAAGGGAGAAAACGCCATTGTTCCCGTCTCCGGCTGGCGCAGTCTGGACCAGCAGCAGGCCATTTGGGACGACACCATGCGCAAGGAGAGCGAGGCCTTCACCCGCCAGTACGTGGCCCGTCCCGAATGCAGCGAGCACCAGACCGGCCTGGCCATTGATTTGGGGCTTGCCGCGGAAACGATCGATTTCATACGGCCAAACTTTCCCCATTCCGGCGTGTGCGGCGCATTCCGGAAGCTGGCCGCCTGCTATGGCTTCGTTCTGCGATATCCAGCCAGGAAGAAATCCATCACCGGCATCGCTCACGAGCCCTGGCATTTTCGGTATGTGGGCACTCCTCATGCCCGATTTATGACGGATCAGTGTCTGGTTTTGGAGGAGTATGTGGAGCTGCTGCGGCAAAAACATTCCAAACAGCCGCTTTTTGTTCCGGCAGGGGCTCGCACCTATCGAATCCGCTCCTGCAGCGAGCTTGTCCAGGAGGACTGGGACGCCGCATCGGAGGGCCGCTGCCAGATCTCGCCGGACAACTGCGGCGGGTATATCGTCACGGACTGGAGGTGAGGCGTCATGTGGTTTCGGGAATTTTTCACCGCCTGCTCCAAAGGGGACCAGATGGCCGGTTTCTGGCTGCTGTACCGCCTGCAAAACCATGCCGGGCACAAGCTGACCCGGGATTTCTGGACCTTTTTGCTCAACCGCTCCGCCCGTCGCCATGGCGGCTATGTGGGCCCCGGCGCAGCAATCGCAGGCGAGCCGGTACTGCCCCATGGCCTCCATGGCGTTTACATCTCCCGGTTTGCCGTGATCGGTACGGGGTGCCGCATCTACCAGAACGTAACCATCGGGGAGGTGAACGGCCGGGCCCCCGTCATCGGGGACGGCTGCCTGATCGGCGCAGGGGCTGTGCTGGTTGGGAACATTCGTATTGGAAATCACGTAAAAATCGGAGTGGGAGCGGTGATCCGGCAGGATCTTCCCGATGGCTGTACCGCAGTGACACAGCCGCCCCGCATTCTGGAACGAGGAACTACAGATGACGAGAACGACAAGCCGGGCCTGGCGGGAAACAAATCTGAGTGCTCTGGCCCATAACGCCCACACAATTCAATCCGCTCTGGCACCCGGCTGCCGTCTGATGGCGGTGGTAAAAGCCGATGCCTACGGGCACGGCGCTCTTCTGGTGGCCCGGCGGCTGGAGGCGATGGGCATAAAGGACTTTGCAGTGGCCTGTCTGTAGGAAGGGATCACCCTGCGGCGCTCCGGCATTCAGGGAACGATTCTGATTTTGGGTTATACCCCGCCGGAACTGGCCTCCCAGCTGCACCGGTGGAAGCTCACCCAGACGGTGGCAGATGCAGCCCACGGGCAGGCGCTGGCCGCCTGCCGGCTGCCGCTCTCCGTCCATCTGGCACTGGATACCGGCATGCACCGTCTGGGCATTCCAGCGGAGGACCACAATGCCCTGTGCCGCCTTTACGAGCTGCCCGGCCTGCACGTGGAAGGGGTGTTTTCCCACCTGTGTGTCGGACAGTCTTTCCCCGGAGAATACCACCTTCACCCGTCTTCAACTGGACCGATTCTACGAAGCGATTCAATGGCTCAAGGAGCACCACCTTGCACCCGGCAAAACCCACATCCAGGCCAGCTACGGCATCTGGAATCTACCGCCTCAGCCCTGTTCCCTGGCCCGGGCAGGAATCGCTCTCTACGGGGTTTGCAGTGACGATTCCCCCACAGCGCGAACGCTGGACCTAAAGCCTGTGCTTTCGCTGCGCGCCCGGGTCACCTGTGTGCGCACTCTGGCTCCCGGCGAGGGCGCCGGATACGGACTGGCATTCCGGGCAGACCAACCACGCCAACTTGCGGTGGTGGCAATCGGCTACGCGGATGGCCTGCCCCGCAGCCTGCCGCAGCAGGGCGGAGAGGTATTGCTGCATGGAATGCGCTGCCCCATGGTGGGGCGTATGTGCATGGACCAGCTGCTGGTGGATGTGACCGGCCTGCCCGGTGTAACGCCCGGCGATGCCGCAACGCCGATTGGCACAGACGGACAGCAGCAAATCTGTGCGGAAGATATAGCCAGGCAGTGCGGCACGATCACCAACGAGATTCTTTCCCGGCTGGGCGCCCGCTTGCCCATCATTACAACAGAGTAAACACGCCCTTCCGCAAAAAAGCCAAGCTCCAGCTGGAGCTTGGCTTTTTGCTGTTTGGTGTTGGATTTCGGTTTATCAGGAGTTCTGGCCCAGAACGATGGCCTGCACCGCTTCCACCAGATCCATGGCTTCGGAGCGGCTTACCAGCGATACGGTCTCGCCATCCACCTCCACCAGGCACAGCTCACCGTCGTAACGGGTGATGCGTAACTTTTGCGGTGCTGCTGACTGGAAATCCTGTCAATGCTCTGGGAAATGGCATACAGGGCGGCAATGGTGTGTCTATCGTCATAAATTCAAAATTCATTCGGTGTGTTCCTCCTTTTTCTTGGCTCGTTTGGATAAATAACGGGGGCAGTCAACCACAACCGCCCGGAAGCTCTGCTTGCACCCATGCTGGCATTTCCGGCATAATTCGTTGTAAGTGACACGCCCCCGGTCATTGAGGTAAAAGGAAAGCTCATGTTTCCTCTTTTTGCTCATTCTCGGCATATTGTGTTTCCTCCCGTTTTCGTGTATGGTTTCGGGGCGATTTTCGGCAAAAATACAGCCATAGAGCCGCTTAAAATCTCCCGAAGTATCAGCCCGATAGGGCAGACTATCCCCCTATCAGATTGTCGTGTTTCGGTATCATTTCGGTGTCAGTTCGCCAGTTCTCCCTGGTGTCGTTCCTCCCCTGAATCTCACAGCGGCGTATCGCTCCCTTTGGTACGCTCGTTTTGGTCAGGATTCCTCCACATCCCTGCCAAAAGTCATGGCACTACATCGCCGGGGAAGCATATCCCACACAGGCTGGTCATTCGATTGGAATAATCCATCGATGAACTACCTGTATCATAGAACATTTTTGTACCCTGTGCCGTATGTCCACAAAGTAGGAATTAAGGGTAAAAATCAGAAATTTCCACGATTGCGGAAAGTGTGATATAATCCAGTTAAGCGGCAGCAATGAAACCGTTGGAAAGGAGCGTGTGCCCATGAAAGGAGCGACAAGCATACAGGAACGCCTTTAGGAACTCCGCAAGGACAAAGGCTTAAATCTGGAAGAATTATCAGAGTTGACGGGTATTTCCAAATCAGCTCTTGGAAGTTATGAAAAAGAGGATTATAAGGAAATCAATCATGGCAACCTTATCACGCTGGCAGACTTCTATGGAGTTTCCGTTGATTATCTGCTGTGACGGACAGAGAACAAGGAGCAGATCAACACGCCATTGACGGAACTGCATTTGAATGATGAGATGGTCGCACTTCTGAAAAGCGGTCGGATTAACAACCGTCTGCTCTGTGAGCTTGCCACACATAAAGATTTTATCAAGTTTCTTGCAGATATTGAGATTTATGTAGACGGGATTGCCACCATGCAGATTCAAAACCTCAATGCACTTGTCGATACTGTCCGGCATGAAATCATTGAACGGTATCGCCCCGGCGAAGATGACCCACATTTGAAGGTGCTGCAAGCTGCCCATATCAGCGATGATGAGTATTTCAGCCACATGGTTCTGGATGACCTCAACCGGATTATCCGGGATATTCGGGAAGCCCACAAAAAGGACAGTGAGAGTGCGCCCCAGACCACTGTTGCCGATGAACTGAAAGAAAATCTGGAAGCGGTCGAAAATTTCAAGGGCAGCCGGGATGAAAAGCTCGTTGTCCTTTACTGCAAGCAGCTCGGCATCAACTATAAAAATCTGTCAGACGAAGAATTTCGCTGGCTGATTCGGATTCTCAAAAAATCAAAGAAAATGGGAACGCCTATCAGCCAGAGGAAAAAAGGTAAGGGAAAACCGCTGTTGCATGGTTTGTTGGCTCCCATGTAGCAGCGGTTTGTGCTGTGGTTATTCAGTTGAAAATCAGAACGGCAAACTGGAATTGTCTAAAATAGTAAAGCCGTACCGCTTACGATTTTTTCTTTTACTGCTGAAACAGTATCTTTGATTGAGTGCGCAGTTGTATCTATAACATTTAATTCATAGATTCCTAAATTGGAAAATTGTTTCCACATTGTTTCAACTAATTCAACATTTGTTTCTCTATCTAACTTTGAGCGTTCGATAGCTCGCTTCATAGTTTCTTCTTTACTTGCCCTTAAAACGATATAGTGTACTTCATAATGCTCTTGAACAATGTTGAGCCACGGCTCTAAAAACCACGGTCCTACAATGCCATCCACAATTACATCATATCCACCACGAACATATCGCTTCGCAGCTTCTAAAAATGCTTCAATGACAACCAAATTTTGCTCATTTGATTCTGGCAAATGTGGTGGTATTGCCCCTTTACTCAAATAATGGTAAAAGTCATCTGTGTGCATATGCACAGACTTTTCTAAATCTGATTCTTTTGCAACAGCAGATGCCGTTGTAGTTTTCCCTGTTCCCGGCGAACCTGTGATTACAATAATTCTACCTTGATTCATCTATGTTTTACCTTCCCAACTTCTAATTTTTTACATCATATCCCAAAAGCCTTGTCGTACTCAATAACTCCATTTAATTTGTTTTGACTTCCGTTAAGATTAAGTGCCATAAAACTTTCATCGTCAACTTCAAATGGCGCTTTTATTCCACACTCACTTGCCGGAATATATCCTGCCTTTGGATAGTATTTGGAATGTCCCAAAACAACTGAATATTCATATCCCAATTTATGTGCTATACTGTGTCCTTCTTTCATCAAAGATAATCCGATTCCCCTGTTCTGATAATCGGGTAATACAGAAA
Organism: Gemmiger sp. An194; assembly: GCF_002160145.1. GTDB lineage: Bacteria > Bacillota > Clostridia > Oscillospirales > Ruminococcaceae > Allofournierella. The sequence goes on from NZ_NFKA01000005.1 coordinate 171,185, forward strand.
GAGGGGCAAGCGCAAGAACCTCACCCCCTTGAACAACTGCTTTTGTAAAAAGAATATGTCCTACAATTTTTTTCATCCTCGACAGCAACAAGAGAAAGTTCCGGAATAAACGATTTGCTTTTTCTTAACGCAGCAACTAAGTTCTGTTCATTTCCATCTGTATATTCAGCATTTTCAAATGCTTCTTTTACAACATGATATACCGTATCATAATCTTCTGGTCTTTCTTGTCTTATAATCAAAATAGATATCTCCATAGTTTTAAGTTTTTTTACAATTACAGGAAATAGCAAATCTACTATCTACCTCTCAATTTTTATGGCTCTGACAATGATAATATCCGGGATTTCTTTATTAAAATAGCATTCTTCGTAAAATCCGTCTATGACAAAACCAGCATCAAAACACAGATTAAAAATATCCTGTAAAGAACGATGATAATAACATTGTTTTTGTGGCTGTCCTTCAATCGCAATATCGTAATAGCTGTGCGGCGTCATATATTTTTCTGTAAGCGTTACAAAACAGGGGTGCTGTGTCGCAAATACAAATACTCCGTTATCCTCAAGCAATTTATAAACAGAGGTAAAAAGCGGCTTAATATCTGTAATATCCATGACCGCCATGTTTGAGACTGCTTTTGTAAATGGCTTATTTCTTTTTAATGCCATCAGACTTGTTTCATTCGTAGCGTCTGCTACACAAAACTCAATGTGATCAGCATACCGTTTTTGACGCTTTTTTGCCAGTTCCACCATTTTTTCACTATAATCAAAAGCCAAAACAGAGACAGCTTTTTCTGCAAGATATGCAGAATAATTTCCATTCCCACAGGCAATATCTAAAATATAATCTGTTGGATCAGGATTTAGAAGCTCTGTTACTTTTGGACGGACAACTTCTCTGTGAAAATCATTTGATTCATCCCCCATTGAACAATCCCAAAATTCAGCGTTCTGATTCCAGATTGCTTTACTTTCTTCTTTTGAATACTGTATAATATCCTCTTTCTGCAAAATTACTTTTTCTCCTTCGCCGCATGGCTCCTGAAATGCGTGATAATGATGTTCCAATATTTCATCTGTTATCACAAACGGCGAATTGGCATCTAAGACCTGATTTCTTTTATATAGTCTTTTTTGCAAAAGCTCCTTACTGGCTTTCATATGGACAAGTTCCGTTTCAGCGCCTGATTTTTGGATCAGCTCTTTATAAAAATTCCGATTTTCCTTACTCCAGAAACTAAAATCAATCACAACGTCTTTTCCCTGCTGAATCAGGGACAGCAGCTTTTTTTGAAGCGCAGCCTCCACCTGCTCTGACAATTTTTCATATTGTTCTTCCGGATAATCAATTCCCTTTCTCCCATAAAGTTTCCACATTTCTTCATCAATGGAAAGTCTGATATATCCTTCCTGTTCTTTTTTCTTGGCGTAAGTAGTCTTTCCAGAACCACATACGCCGCACATCATAATAACTTTGCTCATAAAACTCCTTTTCTTTTTCCGAAACGGCATCTATCAATTTGCACTACACAACAGAAAGTTCTTCAATCGCTTTATCTAAAAAAATCATACCGTCCAGATGTTCCAGCTCATGGCAGAAGCATTTTGCCATTTCATCTTCTCCGTCAACTATAATTTCCTCTCCATATTCATTGAGTGCCTGAATCGTGACCTTTTGTGGACGAATTGTTTTTACAAAACGGTTCGGGAAACTAAGGCATCCCTCAACACATTCCTGCACACCGCTTTGGCTTATCATTTTCGGATTTACAAGTTTTAATCGTGTATCGTTAAAATCAATGACAACCAACCGTTTCAAAACGCCAACCTGATTTGCTGCCAGTGCAGCTCCATTTTCTGTTTCATGTAATGTATCAAGCATATCATCTAAGAGCTGCCTGATTTTATCATCAACTTTTAGGACAGCTTTACATTTTTTCTTAATATAGGGTCGCTGTCATAACGAAGAAATCTTGTTGCCACTTTTTACCTCCTGTCTGCTGCTGTCAGCTCTTGATTTTCTCAAACTTACATCAAATAAAAATACCTCCTCAATGGCACACTCAAATACTTTAGAAATATCATATGCAAGCCAGATAGATGGTTCAAATTTTTCTGTTTCTATGGCATTTATCGCCTGCCTTGAAGCTCCAACCAGTTCTCCTAATTGCTCTTGCGTCAGCCCTCGCTGTTCTCGCAATTCTTTTATTCTGTTTTTCATAGTTCCTCCAAAAGTAAGGTTAACATTACAATAATTATATATGTTTTTCTTGTAATGTCAACCTTACACCCATTTTCTGTTACACAAATATTTATAAAAACAGGAAACGATACCATGTTTCAGATATCGTTTCCCTATATCATACCCTTATGAATAGATCATCTCATGCAGAACAATTTCTTCTGCCCGGTTACGGATGTTATTGCAACGCTGCACCCATTCCATTTGAGAAGTACGCTTTAATTCCTCTGTCACGCCCTCGGTAGCTTTCATTTGCTCCATGATAGTGTCTAACCGTTCCTGTGCCTGTTCGTTCAGGTCTGCAAGATATGTCCACAATTCTCCGGTCAGTATCAGTATGTTCAATCTGGATGGGTGGACTTCTCTTAAATATTCCCGGTGCATCCGTCCGTACTTTCCAATAGGGCGGTGTTCTTCCGGCAGTTTCAGGTTCGGGATGTAGTAATCTCCGACAAGGATATAATCAATTCCGTTTTCTGTTATTCTTGGTTTCAATTCGCTCATGTTCCTTACCTCCTGTGGAAGCAGACTCGTCTGCTACTAACTCAATCACATCGGTAATCTCACAATTCAGCGTTTCGCAGATACGGGCTAATGTGTCCATGCTGATGTGCTTTCCCTCTTTGCTCATGTTGGCAATCATATTCGTTGTCATCCCGGCGGCAAGCCTTAAATCCTCTTTCCTCATATCACGCTCTAACAGCGTGTGCCAGAGTGGTTTATAGCTGATGTGCATATTGTTTTCCTGCCTTTCTATCCATACCACCGGGGCAGTTGCCCCGGCAGGAACTTTTCTCTTATAACATCAATCTTGTGAAATCACAATTTATTCTTGTAGCTTACCGCTGATACCGTCTGGATTGTGCTTTTCCTTTCTTTTTGTTCCCTTTAATTAGCCATGAACTGGGCAATGGCCTGGGACTGGCGCTGGTGCACCGCATTGTGGAGCTGAGCGGTGGTTCCATTACCGCCGAAAGCACCCTGGGCAGGGGCAGTACCTTTCGGCTGGGCTGCCCGTTCATCCCGCAGGTTGAGCTGGCTCCCCCCTCCGTTTTGACCCGGAACGGGGGGGAAAAATATTTTTTCAAAAATTTGAAAAAAGGGGTTGCATTTTGTAGAATGCGTGATATAATAAAACACGTCGCTGAGGTGAACGGCCGAAGCGAGAGAGAATATGCGGATGTGGCGGAATTGGCAGACGCGCTAGATTCAGGTTCTAGTGGTAGCGATACCGTGGGGGTTCAAGTCCCTTCATCCGCACCAGCAAAAAACCCCGTAAAGTTCAGGCTTTGCGGGGTTTTTGCTATATATTCCTATTATGGAATTCCCCCGATGTGAAGGTTTTTTTCTACCGCTTTTCTACCATCTTCTACCCTGATTCCTCATATTGCACGGGAAGTCGGGAAGTAAACAATCTTTTCTACCGGCGCTTCTACCGGCGTTTGAGGCGGTGGATCATTCAGACTGTTTAATAATCCCCCCATGCTGCCAGCCATTTCTTTCTTGGTTTGATTGCT
>NZ_NFKA01000050.1 GCF_002160145.1 Gemmiger sp. An194
GCAGTTTTGGAAATGAGTATAGTTTCCTTTTCAAAATCGACCTGTGACCATGTAAGCCCGGCAACCTCGCTTCTTCTTAAGCCATAGGTACAGGCTAAAATAATCTCAGTTTCAATTTTGCTTTTCCGTGCTGCCTGAAAGAGCTGGGCAATCTGCTTTTCATCGTAGAAATTCGGGATAAACTTCTTGCTACCCCGAAGGATCACATCATGGGCGGGGTTATAGGGTATAATGTGATTCTTTCGAGCCTCTTCTAAAGCGCAGGAAATATTGCTCAAATGCTTTTTGACGGTAACAGGGCTGAGGGTTTGCAGCTTATAATTACAATATGCCTGAATATGGGCGGTCTGAATCTTTCTCAGCTCTATGGGATGTTCTAGGAAATAGGGTTGAAGGTGGGCACGGAAAATAATTTCATAGTTGGAATAGGTGTTAATCTCCAAATGAAGTTTGGCGTGCTCCAGCCACCGTTCTAGGACATCCACAAACGGTTCGTTTGGGCTAAATAAAAGGTTGGCCCTCTCATACTCGTTTAGAATCTTTCGCATCTCTTCGGTGGCCCTTGCCTTGTTTCCTTTTACCGGCAATCC
>NZ_NFKA01000006.1 GCF_002160145.1 Gemmiger sp. An194
AGATGGGTATCAGAGACAGCCCCGGAGGCCACCCAAGCCCCGGCGGGCGAGAACGGTGAAACCGGCGAGGGCAGCGAGGGCGGTGAAAGCCAGCCCACACCGGCCCCCACAGCCGCACCCACTCCGGCCCCGACCCCGGCGCCCACACCCGCGCCCACCCAGGCGCCCAGCACCGGCCTGTCCATGACCTGGCCGCTGCCCGGCTACTCCAAGCTGTCCACCCATTTCGGCGAGGTGATCTACGGCAGCCCTCATTACGCCATCGACATCCCCGCCCCCAAGGGCACCCCCATTGTGGCGGCAGCGGACGGCACCGTGCTGCTGGCGGGCTGGAACTCCAGCTACGGCTACTGGGCCCTCATCAACCACTCGGACGGCATTTCCACCGTATACGCCCACATGACCGAGGGCAGCCTGGCGGTGAGCGCCGGTCAGACGGTGAAGAAGGGCCAGACCATCGGCGGCGTGGGCAACACCGGCTTCTCCTTCGGCAACCACCTGCACTTTGAGGTTCGCAAGAACGGCGTGAAGGTGGACCCGCTGGGCTACGTCTCCCCCTGACCGAATTTTCATTTTGAACGCACAAACGCCCCCGCCCCGGAAGTTATTCCGGGGCGGGGGCTTCAGCTTATCGATTCATTCGCTCTGATAATGGAGCGACACAAAAAACGTCAGGATTCACGGGCATGTACCGGAAATCCTGACACCTTGACAGAAAAAATACCCGGTTTCGTGTGCGAAGTGCGCGAAACCGGGTGTTTTTTCGCCGGAAAAGGGTACTGGGGGAAACCAATAAGCATCCCCCGCGCCTTGCGCGGGTGGTGCGTTTGGTGTCCCTCAGGAGTCTGGCGAACTTTTCGCCAGACTCAATTCAGGACTTTTTATAGCCGCACTTGGGGCATACGCCGTTCTCGTTCAGGGCGATGCCGCACAGGGGGCAGCGGTCGATGTGGTTGCGGGTCTCGAACTCGGCGCTGGCTGCGTTCACGCCGCTGGTGAAGGTGATCTTGGCGATGTTCAGCTTGTCCTTCAGCAGGTCGTAGACGATCTTGATCATGCCTTCCACGGTCAGGGTCTCCTTGGTCACCACCAGGCGGCACTCCGGATAGGCGGTGGCCAGCTCGGTCTGGAAGGCGGGGCCCTTCATCTGGTTCTGAGGCGCGCCGTTTCGGATGCCCTGCTCCTCATACACCTTCAGTACCGCGGGCAGCAGGGGGTCGTCCTCACGCAGGATCAGCGCGTGGTCAAAATTCTTCAGCACCTCCCAGGCGGTCTTCTGGATCTCGTTGCAGGGGAAGACCATGTTCACGCCGGGCTCCACCGTGTCCTCCACTTCGATGGTCAACACGCCGGTGTGCCCGTGCAGATACTGGGCTTCGCCCTTAAAGCCATAAAAACGGTGGGCATACTGCAGGTCCAATTTGGTGATACTTCTCATGGAATAACCTCCTTAACTGTTTTGATTGCTTGCGTTTTGGGGAGCTTTTCGCCCCGACCGCTGGGGATGCGGCCTCGCCTGTTCGGCCCCTTCATGGCTTTGGCGCTTGGGAGAAAAGCGTTAGCAGGAATATTTCCTGATTAGATGATACACGTTTTTCCTTCTCTTGTCAAGAATAATTCCTATTATTTTGATCTAATTCTGAAAATAAGCCATTCTATACAAAAAATCCGCCGCTGTTTTGTTCCAAACAACGGCGGATTTCGTTTCAATTTTGTTGATTGGGGGCAGGCACACAAAAGCGCCCGCACAGGTTTGTAACCGGCGCGGGCGCTTCGTTTTGCATATGTATGAAAATCAGAACTTGGCCAGGACCTTGCCCTCATCCTGCCGGTCGAACAGCACCGCGCTGATGTGGTCCAGATAAATCAGGGCCAGATGCTTGCCGCTGTCGGCCTTGTAGGCCTCCTTCAGGTCGGGCATGGCCTCGTACACCGCCGCGTAGGTCTCGGGGCTGCGGTCGAAGTTCACGGTGCCCTGAATGCGCAAAAAGCTCTCCTCGCCCAGCGCCACGCACAGCTCCAGATTGGTGTTGTCCAGCAGCTGCTTGTAGGCTTCCTTGTCCTTGCACAGGGCCAGGTAGAAGTAGCCCTTGTAAATCATATAGTGGTTCACGGGGCGCACACGGGGGCAGTAGCCCTCCACGGTGGCCAGATACATCGTGGGTCTTGCCTTTAACAGCTCCATCAATTCATCCATCATGAATCCCTCTCTCCCAGCGTACCCGGTCCGCTGCCCCCTCCCGGGGCTTTGCCGCACGGCTCAGGCCGCTTTTCTTCTATTATAGCATCCATCCCCCGGGGTGCAAGTACAAATTTATTACGGCACCACCGCACACATGTTCTCGCCTGTTCCTTTTATAAAGGCACTCACACCTCCACCACGCCGGTGTAAACGGTCTTGGCCGGGCCGGTCATTCGGATCTGCCAATCCTCGCTCACCCGGATGGTCAGCCGCCCGCCGGGCAGGTCCAGGGCGATGTCGGTGTCCGGCTCGCACAGCCGCAGCATCACCGCGGCCGCCGCCGAGGCGCAGGCTCCGGTGCCGCAGGCCAGCGTCTCGCCGCTTCCCCGCTCCCACACCCGCATGGCCAGATGGTTCTTGCCCATCACCTGGATGAACTCGGCGTTCACATGCTCGGGGAAGGCCGGGTGGTTCTCGAAGCCGGGGCCGATGCGCTCCAGATCCAGCGCCTGCACATCCTCCACCAGCGTCACGCAATGGGGGTTGCCCATGGAGAGAGCGGTCACCTGCCAGGGCTGGCCCTCCACCGCAATGGCCCGGTTGATCACCGGGTCCGGTCCAAGGCCCTTCACCGGCACCAGAGCCGGCTCGAATTCGGCGGTGCCCATCTCCACCTGCCAGATGCCCTCGCCCTTGCGGGAAAGGTGCTTGATGCCTGCCAGCGTCTCGATGGTCATCTCCTCCCCGGCCACCCCGTGCTCATACAGCCACTGGGCCACGCAGCGGATGCCGTTGCCGCACATGGCGCTCTCGCTGCCGTCGGCGTTGAACATGCGCATGGTGGCGTCGGCCACCTGGGAGGGGGCGATGCAGATCAGCCCGTCCGACCCCACCGAGAACCGCCGGGGGCTGAGCAGCCGGGCCAGCTCGGGGGCATTGTCGATCATGCCCTTCAAACAATCCAGATAAATATAGTCGTTGCCGCAGCCATGCATCTTGGTAAATTCCAGCCGCATGCCCATCCCCTCCTGTCACATTCGGGCCCGGGGCCCGTTGATTCTGCTTTTATTATAGCCGGATTTGGCCCGGCGCACAAGAAGCCTGCCGCCGGGCCGTTTTTTCGGGTTGCACCGGCCTGTTTTAAGGATTTAACCCTTGACAAGGTTCCCCAGATACGCTATAAAATGTATAGTAAATAAAAGGCAGCCCCGCTCGATTCACGCCTAGCGGCTCAGGCGGCGTTGCCCTAACTCGCCCGACTTGCATGGGCATATAATAAGGAGAGTTTTGGAATATGGATACTTTCGAGCGCATCCGTGAGCTTCTGGCGGAGCAGCTGGACATCGACGAGGAAAAGATCACCATGGACAGCAACATCCTGGAGGACTTCGAGGCCGACAGCCTGGACGTGGTCGATATGGTCATGAGCCTGGAGGATGAGTTCGGCGTGGAGATCCCCGACGAGGAGATCGAGAATCTGCACACCGTGGGCGATGTGGTCCGCTACGTGGAAGACAACACCTGATCCCACCCCAATCACATCATGCTGCCTCCCCGGCAGGCCGGCCGGCCCGCCTGGGGGGCTTATTTTTGCCCGGGGGTTCCGGGGCGACGAGTAAGGAAGGAAAAAGCAAATGAGCGAGCAGAAGAAGAAACTGGTGGAGGCCATCACCCCCATCAACGAGGACTTTACCCAGTGGTACACCGACGTATGCCTGAAGGCCGAGCTGGTGGACTACTCCACCGTAAAGGGCTGCATGATCCTGCGCCCTTACGGCTACGCCATCTGGGAGAACATCACCCACATTCTGGACGGCATGTTCAAGGCCACCGGTCACGAGAACGTGGCCATGCCCATCTTCATCCCCGAAAGCCTTCTGCAAAAGGAGAAGGACCACGTGGAGGGCTTTGCCCCCGAGGTGGCCTGGGTCACCTACGGCGGCGCCGAAAAGCTGGAGGAGCGCATGTGCGTGCGTCCCACCAGCGAGACCCTGTTCTGCGACCACTTCGCCCATGTGCTGCACTCCTGGCGCGATCTGCCCATGAAGTACAACCAGTGGTGCAGCGTGGTCCGCTGGGAAAAGACCACCCGTCCCTTCCTGCGCAGCCGTGAGTTCTGGTGGCAGGAGGGCCACACCATCCATGAGACCGCTCAGGAGGCCATGGAGGAGACCGAGCAGCAGCTGAACACCTACGCGGACTTCTGCGAGAACTACCTGATGATCCCCGTGGTGAAGGGCAAGAAGACCGACAAGGAGAAGTTTGCCGGCGCCGAGGCCACCTACACCATCGAAGCCATGATGCACGACGGCAAGGCCCTGCAGAGCGGCACCAGCCACTACTTCGGCGACGGCTTCTCCCGCGCCTTCGGCGTGCAGTTCGCCGGCCGCGACAACACCCTGCAGTACCCCCATCAGACCAGCTGGGGCGTGTCCACCCGCCTGATCGGCGCCATCATTATGACCCACGGCGACGACGAGGGCCTGATCCTGCCCCCGGCCATCGCCCCCTTCCAGGTGGTCATCGTGCCCATCGCCGCCCACAAGCCCGGCGTGAACGAGAAGGCCGAGGAGCTGGCCGCCCGCGTTTCCAAGTTTGCCCGCGTCAAGCTGGACAACAGCGATAACTCTCCCGGCTGGAAGTTCAGCCAGTGGGAGATGAAGGGCGTGCCCCTGCGTCTGGAGATCGGCCCCAAGGACATCGAGAAGAACCAGTGCGTGCTGGTGCGCCGCGACACCCGCGAGAAGTACTTCGTGAGCCTGGATGATCTGGAGACCGAGATCCCCCGCCTGCTGAACGAGCTGGCTCAGAACATCTACAACCGCGCTCTGGAAAACCGCGAGAACCGCACCTGGACCGCCACCACCATGGACGAGGTCAAGGAGCTGGCCGAGAAGAACAACGGCTACATCAAGACCATGTGGTGCGGCGACCTGGCCTGCGAGGAGAAGATGAAGGAAGAGGTTGGCCTGTCCAGCCGCTGCATGCCCTTCGAGCAGGAGAAGCTCAGCGACGTCTGCCCCTGCTGCGGCAAGCCCGCCAACCTGATGGTCTACTGGGGCAAGGCTTACTAAGCCGCACCCTTTGCAGCCCATATTCTGCAACAACAAACCCGCCCCCTCGGACACTTCCGAAGGGGCGGGTTTTCTGTTCTGCACAAAAAACGCGGGAATTTTTCTCCTTCTCCCCGCCCCGGGTTTTGCCCCGTTTGTGCAATGAGCGGGGCCTTCGGTTCGTTTTCAGGGTAAGAGAAGTATTTTTTAACGATCTTTTTCTCCCATTCCCTGAAAAAGGAGGGATTTTCCATGACCCGCAGCTTGACTCGTTTTGCCGCCCTGTCCCTTTGCGCCGGGCTGCTGTTCACTCTCTGCACCGGCTGCGCGCCCGCCGCCCCCGCGCCCTCGGAGGCTCCGGCCAGCTCGGTGACCGCCGAAAGCTACGCGCCCGCGCCCACCACCATCCCTCTGCCGGACCCGCTGCCCGAGCCGCTCCAGCCCACCGAGGAGGAGCTGGCCGCTCTGACCGATGCCATCGAGGCCGGCTTTCGGGCCGACTGGGACCGGCCGGGCCGGTATCTCACCGCCCGGCTGGACAGCGTGCGGGTGATCCCGCCGGAGGAATGGGCGGATCTGGAGCTGCCCCTCACCAGCGGCAACACCCGGCTGGGGGGCAAAAGCTGGATGGACTGCATCACCGACCCGGGCGGCTGCCTGCTGATGGCCCAGACCACCACCGAATATACCCCCGAAGCCCTGGTTGGGGTGCCCCAGTATTCCGACGGGGTGATGACCCACGTGTATCTGGCGGTGAACGGCGACGAGGGCTGGACCATCGCGGACCAGTGGGCCTACTATAAGGGCAGCGAGCTGCCCGAGCCCAGCCCCGACCCGGCCCAGGAGGAGCTTGGCCTGACCCGGAACCAGTGGGTGATGCTGCAGCACCAGACCCGGGCGCTGGCCCTTTCCGGCATCTTCCGGGACCTTGACGATCCCTTAACCGAACTGACCGCCGAAGAATGGGCCAATTACCTGTATGCCCGGTCCGAGAGCTGGTTCGGCCTGGCGGAGGACGGCCGCACCGAGATTCCCGCAGGCACCATTTTCCGGGCGGACTTCACCGACCGGATCAGCGGCGAGGACCCGACCCTCGCCGCGCTGGAAAACACAGAGGAGCCGCTGCCCGCCCCCTGTGCGGCCTGTGAGGAGATCAAAACGCTGCTGGACGCGGACCCCCAGGCCATCGCCTACAGCCGCACCGGCGACGTGGTCACCGCCACCCTGACCCTTCCGCTGGAAAGCGGCACCGTGGCCATGGAATACATCTTCGGCCTGGTGCCGGACGACCCCGCCCCCTTCAGCCGCACGTATCTGCAAAGCGCCCACCGGGCGTGAGTTTTTCGCACATCCGCCGCGCGTTCTTTTGGCAGACCGCACGGTTTGCCTGATTCCCCAAAAGGAGGGAGTTCCCATGACCCGCAGCACGTTCCGCCTTGCCGCCCTGGCCCTCTGTGCCGGGCTGCTTTTCACTCTCTGCACCGGCTGCGCGCCCGCCGCGCCCGCGTCCTCGGGGGCTCCGGCCGGTTCTGCCGCCGAAAGCACCCTCACCGTCACGCTGCCGGACCCACTGCCCGAGCCCATCCAGCCCACCGAGGAGGATCTGACCGCCATCACCGATGTGCTGGAGACCCGGTTCCGGGCCGACTGGGACCGTCCGGGCCGGTATCTCACCGCCCGGCTGGACAGCGTGCGGGTGATCCCGCCAAAGGAGTGGGCGGACCTTCAGATCCCGCTGACCGACAACACCCCCTGGCTGGACGGCAGAAGCTGCCTGGACTGCATCACCGACCCGGGCGGCTGCCTGCTGATGGTGCGGACCACCACCGAATACACCCCCGAGGCCATTCTCTGCGGGCCCCAGTATTCCGACGGCACAGCCGACTACGTGTATCTGGCCCTGAAAGAAGACGCAGGCTGGACCATCGCGGACGGCTGGCGCTATTACATGGGCGGCGAGCCGGTCACCCCCAGCACCGACCCCATGCAGCAGGAGCTGGAGCTGACCATACAGCAGTGGCTCATGCTGCAGCACCAGACAAGGGCGCTGGCCCTTTCCGGCATCTTCCGGGACCTTGACGACCCCTTACAGGAGCTGACCCCCGCCGAGTGCGCCTGGTACCTGTACGCCCGGTCCGAGAGCTGGTTCGGCCTGACCGACGAGGGTCGAACCCAAACGCCCTCCGGCATCATCTTCCAGGCGGATTTTGCCCGGGAAAACGCCTCCTGGGCGGGGGACTGGCGGGGCGGCGGGCCCTGCATGCCGGTGGCCCTGCAGAGCCCGGAGGAGGTGCTCCCCGCCCAGAACCCGGACGAGGCCGCCATCCGCGCCGCGCTGGACGCGGACCCGGACGCCATCGTGTATGAACGCACCGGCGACACCGTGACCGCCACCCTGACCCTGCCGCTGGAGAGCGGCACCATCGCCATGGAATACACCTTCGGCCTTGTGCCGGACAGCACCGGCCCGGTGAGCCGCACCTGGCTGCAAACCGCCCGCCGGCTGTGAATGCCGCCCGCGCACACAATTCTCTTCAAGCCGCAGTCAACCGCGCCCGGAGCAAAGCCGGGCGCGGTTTTCGCGTCTTTTTCTGCTGCCAAAGTTTTTTCCTGTTTTTCATCCAATATGCCTATTGACAATATAGGTTTTTGGCCGATTCGCCGGATTTTCCCGGCTTTTTTGTGCGAATTCCCCTTGTGATTCCCCTGCTTTTGACGGGTTTGGCCCATTCGATTTACAGCTCTGCCGTGGACAAGTGTTCCTTTTTGTGCTACACTGGAACAACTTACTTTTTCCCAACCAGCGATTCGACGCTTTTTTATAAGGAGGAAACAGCGTGCAGCGATTATCCAAACGGGACAGCTTCTTTGTGGGCCTGACCCTGTTTTCCATGTTTTTCGGGGCGGGCAACCTGATCTTCCCGCCCTTTCTGGGCGCGCAGGCGGGCACCGATACCTGGCCCGCCATGATCGGCTTTGCCATGAGCGCCATCGGTCTGCCCGTTCTGGGCGTGGTGGCGGTGGCCCAGTCCGGCGGTCTGCCGGTGCTGGCGGGCCGGGTGAGCAAACGGTTCGCCTGGCTGTTCACCCTGCTGATCTATGTGTCCATCGGGCCGGGGCTTGCCATTCCCCGCACCGCCAGCACCTCCTTCGAGATGGCGGTGAGCCCCTTCTGGCCGGACGCGCCCCTCTGGGTGCTGTGCGCCTATTCCTTCGTATTCTTCGCGGTGGCCATGCTGGTGGCCTTCAAGCCGGAAAAGCTCACCGACCGGCTGGGCAAGGCGCTGGGACCCATTCTGCTGGTGCTGATCTTCGTCATGGTGGCAGGCTGCTTCGTGAACGCCCCCGGCGGCTACGGGGTGCCCAGCCGCAACTACACCGGAAACGTGGTGGCCCAGGGCTTTGTGGACGGCTACCAGACCATGGACACCATTGCCGCTTTGAACTTCGGCATCATCATCGCGCTGAACATCCAGAACCGGGGCGTGACCGATGAAAAATCGGTGGTGCGCCACACCATCCGTGCGGGCTGGATCGCCGGTGCGGTGCTGCTTGTGGTCTACTCGGCGCTGGCTCACATCGGCGCGGTGAGCGGCGGCAGCTTCGACAATTATTCCAACGGCGCGGGCGTGCTCACCAACCTGATGAGCTGGATGTACGGCCCGGCGGGCACCGCCCTGCTCGGCCTGATCTTCGTGATCGCCTGCCTGAACACCTGCATCGGTCTGTTCAGCTGCTGCAGCGAATATTTCAGCCTGCAGTGGCCCAAGATCCCTTACAGGGCCTGGGTGGTCATCTTCGCGGTGATCAGCTTCTTTGTTTCCATCGCCGGGCTGAACACCATCCTGGCCATCTCGGTGCCCATCCTCAGCGCCATCTACCCGGTGGCCATCGTGCTCATCGCGCTGGGCCTCGCCCACCGCATCACCGGCAAGGCGCCTTTGTGCTACCCGGTGGCGGTGGCCTTCACCATTCTGATGAGCGTACCCGGCGCTCTGGTGCAGGCAAAGCTGCTGGGCGGCCCGGTGGCGGCCTTCTTCGAGGGCCTGCCCCTGTATACCGAGGGCCTTTACTGGCTGCTGCCCGCCGTTCTGGGCGGCGTGCTGGGCGCGCTGGCCAGCCTGCTGGGCATCGGCCGCCGCCGCAAACTCTGATTTTCTTCTCTATATGCATTTTCTCCCCAAGCATGCACAAGGCCCCCGCGGGCAAACGGCTGTTCTGCCGCCCCGCGGGGGCCTTGTGTTTTGTTTTGTATCTTAGATAAGAGAAAACGCCTTTGCCGCTGCTCAGTCGCTAAAGACATATCTGTCCAGCCGGTCGAAGGCCTCCTGAATCCGGGAAAGCGGCGAGGCCACATTCATCCGGATATGGCAGGGCCCCTGGAAGGCGCGGCCGTCCTGCCAGCCGACGCCCACCGCCCAGCCGGCCTTCAGCACCTCATCCAGCGTGCGGCCGGTGCGCCTGCAGTATTCGGTCAGCTCCAGGAACAGCATGTAGGTTCCCTGGGGCATGGCGGCCCGCACGCCCTGATAATGGTCCCGGATGTGCTCACAGGCATAGCGGCAGTTGCCCTCCAGCACCTGCAGCAGCTCCGCCACCCATTCCTCGCCCTCCTGGCTGTAGGCGCCCAGCAGCGCATGCATGGAAAGCACGTTCATCTCGTTGTAATGGGTGGAGCGGCCCTCGCCGGTGACCCGGTCGCGCAGATACTGGTTGTAAATGATGTGATAGCTGCCGGTCAGACCCGCCAGATTGAAGGTTTTGGAGGGGGCATACACCGCCACCGTGTGCTCTCTTGCCCAGTCGTTCACCAGCAGGGTGGGGGTGTGCTTATGGCCGGTATACACAATGTCTGCCCAGATTTCGTCGCTGATCACCAGGCACTGGTTCTTTTCAAACACCTCCATGGCCTTTTCCAGCTCCCAGCGCTCCCATACCCGGCCCGCCGGGTTGTGGGGCGAGCAGAAGATGGCCAGATGAATCCGGTTCTCCCGCAGCTTCCGGTCCATGTCCTCGTAATCCATCCGCCATATTCCCTGCGCATCCTGCGCAAGGGGGCTGTACACCGGCACCCGCCCCAGCATATCCACATCCGCCTTGAAGCCCACATAGACCGGGCTGTGCAGAAGAATTCTGTCGCCGGGGGCGGACAGGGTCTTCACCGCGCTGGTCACGCAGCCGTGCACCCCGTTTTCATAGCCGATGTATTCCTTTTTCAGATCGGCGAAGCTGTTGCGGCGGGTCCGCCAGCTTATGATTTTGGAAAAGTATTCCTCCCGGGGCTGAAAATAGCCGTACAGCCCATGCTGCGCCCGCCGGATGATGGCCTCCGGCACCGCCGGGCAGGTGGCAAAGTTCATATCCGCCACCCACATGGGAATGGCATCAAAGCCCTCCGCCGGGGCCTCCGGCTCACTGCCCCAGTATTTCTGGCCGATGCCCTCGACGGCGGTTGCATCAAAGCCCCGCCGGTCGATGATGGAGGTAAAATCGTATTTCATTGCACTCGTCTCCTTTTCCGCGCAAAGGGTGCCTGCTTTCAGGCAAACACCTCCCGGCTGCGGCGCACATCATCGGCATAGGCCTCGTTGATGCGCTGCTGCACCCGCAGATAAAGCGCCAGCTCCTCCTCGGTGAACTCGGCCAGCCGGTCAAAGGTTCGCTGCTGGCAGTCGGCGCTGAAGGCGGCGTGGTCCCGGTACAGGGCCTGACCGCTCTCGGTCAGCTGCAGCTTGTACTGGCGGTTGTTGGCGGTGTTGCGCAGCTGCTCCACCAGCCCCTTCTCCCGCAGCTTGCGCAGGGTCTGCGAGCAGGCGCTGGGGGTCTTGCGCAGAATAACGGCCAGGTCCGCCGCGGTGATGTCCGGGTACTGGGCGATCAGGTCGATCATATGGGCCTGGGCCTGATACAGCATGCACGCACCGTACCGGTGGGGCATGGCGTCGTATTCACACATCAGATCGTAGGCCTGGTTCTGCTGGTTCCAGATCTGCTCCAGCAATTCGCGGCGCTTTTCGTCGTTCACAGCCGTGTTCCTCCCGTCTTGTTTTGCCTGCACCGAGCCCTCAGGGCTGGCCGGTCAGGTCCCGCACCACCTTGCCCGCGATGATCAGCCCCGCCGCACCCGGCACAAAGCTCACGCTGCCGGGGGTCTGCTTTTTGGGGTTTCCCTGCCGCACCGCAGCGCCCGGCACCTCGGCCGGGCCGTCCAGCTGCTTCGGAGTGAGGGCAGGCTCGGTGGAATACACCACCGGAATGTTTTTGTAGCCTCTTGCCCGGCACTCCCGGCGCATCACCCGGGCCAGGGGGCAGGCGGTGGTCTTTTCAATGGTGGTCAGCTCCAGCAGCTCCGGGTGCAGCTTGTTGCCGGTGCCCATGCTGGAGATCACCGGCACTCCGGCGGCCAGCGCCCGGCCGATGATCTCCAGCTTGGCGGTCACGGTGTCCACCGCGTCCACCACATAGCTGGCCCCCTCGAAGGGGATCTGGTCGGCGGTGTCCGGCATATAGAACAGGGCGAGGGCCTGGACCCGGCAGTCCGGGTTGATGGCCCGGATGCGCTGGGCGGCCACCTCCACCTTGCTGCGGCCCACCGTGTCGGTGAGGGCGATCAGCTGGCGGTTGCGGTTGGAGTCGGCAATGGTGTCGTCGTCCACCAGGGTCAGACGGCCCACGCCTGCCCGGGCCAGGGCCTCGGCCACGTAGCCGCCCACGCCGCCTACGCCGAACAGAATCACGTGGGCGGCGTGCAGGGCGTTTACGCCCTCCTCGCCAAGCAGAAGGGCGGTGCGCCGTTCAAAGGGTGCGATGCTCATGGGTCTTGGTTCTCCTTTTTTGGGGTATCGTTTGGATGAAAAAGGGGCCGGGGGCAGCTTCCCCCCGGCCCGGCGCTCGCTCAGCGCTCGAAGGTCATGTTCAGATCGGTGCTCCAGCTCTCGCCCGCGGCCAGGGCGGCGGCGCAGGGCTTCTCGTTCCAGTCCCCGCCGAAGGTCTCGGTATCCGGCAGGCTGTGCCAGGGCTCGATGCACACAAAGTGCAGGTTCGGGTTGCCGGGCGCGCTCCAGATCAGGGTGTAGGCAAAGCCCTCCAGGCCAACGGTGACGCGGCGGCCAGTGTCCTTCTCCACCACGCTCAGGGTCTTGGCGGTCAGCTGGCTCATGCAGGTGGAATCGTGGTCGAACATCCGGTCGTCCATGGGGATGACGGCGCTGTTCTCCATCAGCACACGGATCTCGCCGGTGACCAGGCCGCTGGTGGCGCCGGTCTCGATGACCACGGGGGTCTGGGGGGTATCGAAGCGCAGCTCGTAGTCGGCGGTGGTGTGCTTGTCGTCAAAGGGCAGCGCGAAGCCCGGGTGGAAGCCGAAGCCGAAGCGCAGCTCTTTGTCGCCGGTGTTGGTCACGGCGATGGTCTGGCGCAGGGTGCGGCCGGTCAGGGTGAAGGTGCTCTCCAGGGCGAAGTCCCGGGGCAGCTTCTTGCGGGTTTCCTCATTAGAGCGCAGCACAAAGCGCATCACACCGTTTTCGGCGCTCACGAACTCGTGCTCGAAATCCCGGCCGAAGCCGTGCTGGCCGCCCTCGTAGGTCTCGCCGTCCAGGGTGTAGCGGCCGCCGCTGAGCTTGCCGCAGTAGGGGAACAAGATGGGTGCGCGGCGGGGCCACACATCCTTCTGGCCGTCCCACATCATCTCGGCGCCGGTGGCCTTGTCCACCACGCTCATCAGCTCAGCACCCTTGGACTCCACGGTGACGGTCAAAAATTCATTTTCAATGGTATGCTGCATAAAAACGCTGCCCCTTTCTTTTTGGTAAAGACGTTACCTAAAGTATAGTACACCCGGGGGAAAATTCCAAGAGTGTCGATTGGCACGTTTGCGGAATATTCTGGAACCAGAGCGGACGGCACACACGCACCCGCCCGCACGCCAAATACCAACCAACGAAAGGAGTTTTGTCCCATGATGAACGGCTGCCTTTTGGTGCAGAGCTACGCCGCCCGCCAGAGCGCCCCGGTGCCGGGCGTGACCGTGACGGTGCGCGGCGAGGGCCATGCACCCGTAACCGTGACCACCGATGAAACCGGCACCGCGCCGGTGATCACACTGCCCGCGCCGGATAAGGCGCTCAGCCTGGACGAAGCCAACACCCAACAGCCCTACAGCGTGTGGGAGGTCACCGCTGAGAAGGAGGGCTACCAGACCGTGACCATGCAGGGGGTGCAGGTGTTCGCCTGCCAGACCGCCCTGATCCTGCTGGAGATGCTGCCTGCCCAGCGGCTGGGCGGGCCCCAGCCAAAGCCGGAAAGCTTCGACATTCCGGCCCACTCCCTCTACCGGCCCGAGGGCCCCTCCAGCGTGGCCCCGGCGGCGAACTGCCCGGCCCCGCTGGTGCTGGCCACCCCCATCGTGCCCACCACCATCACGGTGCACCTGGGCAAGCCCAAGGAGAGCGCCCGCAACGTGACGGTGAGCTTTCGGCACTACATCGCCAACGTGGCCTCCAGCGAGGTCTACCCCACCTGGCCGGGCGTGACCAAACCCGCGGCGGCGTTTGCCAAACAACGGATTTTTCCGGCGGATGTGGTATACTAGCCTTAACGAAACATTCCCCCAAGACCGCGGCACCGCCGCAAGGAGACTACTCTTATGTGCACAAGCATTGCTTTTTCCGCCCCCTATCCCCTGTTCGGCCGTAATCTGGACCTGGAAACGCCCTTCGGCCAGCAGGTGGTGGCCACCCCCCGCTCCTTCGCCTTCCATTTTCACCGCCGCCCGTCGATGCCTCACCATCTGGGCATGATCGGCATGGCCACCGTGGCCGGGGGTGTGCCCCTGTATGCCGAGGCCATGAATGAGGCCGGGCTGTACATGGCCGGGCTGAACTTCTCCGGCAACGCCTACTACACCCCCGCCGACCAGGCCGCGCCGGACGCGGTGGCTCCCTATGAGCTGATCCCGCTGGTGCTGGGCAGCTGCCGCACCCTGAAGGAGGCCCGGGAAATGCTCACCGGCATCGACCTGCTGGGCATCCCCTTCGCGCCGGGCTATCCGCTGGCCCCGCTGCACTGGCACATTGCCGACGGCACCGGTTCGCTGGTGATGGAGGTCACCGCCGAGGGCTCCCGCCTGTACGAGGACCCGGTGGGCGTGCTCACCAACAACCCGCCCTTCCCGGTGCAGCTGGCCAACCTGACCGGCTACCAGACCCTTTCCGCCGCGCCGCCGGAAAACCGCTTCGCCCCCGGCCTTGCCCTCACTCCCTACGGCCAGGGCATGGGCGCCATCGGCCTGCCGGGCGACTGCTCCCCCATGAGCCGGTTCGTGCGGGCAGCCTTTCTGAAGGGCAACTCCATCCACACCACCGGCGACGACGCGGTGAACCAGTTCTTCCACATTCTGGACGCGGTGGCCATGGTGCGGGGCAGCGTGATGACCCCGGAGGGCAAGCCGGACCTGACCCTCTACTCCTGCTGCGCTGACCCGGCCCGGGGCGTGTACTACTTCAAGACCTACGACAACAGCCGCATCCACGCGGTAAGCCTGCTGCGGGCCCCGCTGGAGGCAAGCACCCTCTGCTGCTGGCCGCTGCCTGGCGGCCACGGCTTCGAAGCCCTGAACTGAATTCTTCCCTTTTCCCCCTGGCCTTCGGGTCAGGGGGATTTTTTCCTTTTCCTCCTTTTTTTGCCGCAAACGCAAAACCGTTGTTTGGCAAACCGTTTCCCGCCCGGATTCAGCGTATGATGAATACAGGTCAAAGGCGATGCGCCTTGCCGGTTTTCCCTTTCTTGCAAACGCTGTGTGCTGCTGCAAACGGGCAAGCAGGCCCGGGTCCTCCCGCTTTTTGTACCATCCATTTTCTTTTTATCGCCGGGCAGGGTAGCGCCCCCCCGGCACAGGAGGTATTTTTTATGTACTACAGCAACGGCAACTACGAAGCGTTTGCCCGCCCCCGCACCCCGAAAAAAGCCGAGGGCAAATCTGCCTGGCTGGTGGGCGGCGGCCTTGCCAGCCTCTCGGCGGCGGCCTTCCTCATCCGGGACGGCGGCGTCCCCGGCGAGCGCATCCACATTTTGGAGGAATCGCCCCTGCCCGGCGGCGCCTGCGACGGTATTCTGGACCCCCAGCTGGGGTTTGTGATCCGGGGCGGCCGGGAGATGGAGGACCACTACGAATGCCTGTGGGACCTGTACCGGTCCATCCCCTCGCTGGAGGTGGAAAACGCCAGCGTGCTGGATGAATTCTACTGGCTCAACAAGGACGACCCCAACTTCTCGCTGAACCGGGCCACCCTGAACCAGGGCGTGAGCGCCGAAACCGGCAACCGCTTCGGTTTAAGCGACGCGGCGTCTCTGGAGCTGATGGCGCTCTTCTTCGCAAAGGACGAGGACCTGTACAACAAGACCATCGACGAGGTGTTCAGCGACGAGTTCTACGCCTCCAACTTCTGGCTCTACTGGCAGACCATGTTCGCCTTTGAAAAATGGCACTCGGCGCTGGAGATGAAGCTCTATCTCCACCGGTTTTTGCACCACATCGGCGGTCTGCCCGACCTTTCCGCCCTCAAATTCACCCGGTTCAACCAGTACGAATCGCTGATTTTGCCGCTGGTGGAGTACCTGAAAAAGGAGGGCGTGCAGTTTGAATACGGCATCAAGGTGACCAACGTGCTGTTTCACTTTTTGCCCGGCAAGAAGGTGGCCCACCGGCTGGAATTCATCCAGAACGGCCAGCCCCGCAGCCGGGAGCTGGACGAGAACGATCTGGTCTTTGTGACCAACGGCTCCTGCACCGAGGGCGCGGCCCTTGGCTCCAACGACGAGGCGCCCCGCCTGACGGTGGAGAACGGCGAGGGCAGTAGCTGGCAGCTGTGGAAGAACCTGGCGGTTCAGAACCCGGCCTTCGGCAACCCGGACGCCTTCTGCTCCGACATTCAGGCCACCAAGTGGGAATCCGCCACCGTGACCCTGCTGGACGACCGCATCGCCTCTTATGTGCAGAAGATCTGCCACCGGGACCCCTATTCCGGACGGGTGGTGACCGGCGGCATCGTGACCGCCAGGGACTCCGCCTGGCTGATGAGCTGGACCTTCAACCGGCAGCCCCACTTCAAAGCACAGCCCGCGGGCCAGCTGGTCGGCTGGATCTACGGTCTTTCCCCCGATGAACCCGGCGACTATGTGGGCAAGCCCATGGCGGAATGCACCGGCGCCGAGATCTGCATGGAGTGGCTGTACCATCTGGGCGTACCCGAGAACGAGATCGAGCTGCTGGCCCGTGAGGCCGCCTCCACCGTTCCCTGCATGATGCCCTACGTGACCGCCTTCTTCATGCCCCGTGCCGCAGGCGACCGGCCCCAGGTGGTGCCCGCCGAATGTGTGAACTTCGCCTTCCTTGGCCAGTTCGCCGAGACCCGGCGCGACACCATCTTCACCACCGAATACTCGGTGCGCACCGCCATGGAGGCGGTCTACACCCTGCTGGACGTGGAGCGGGGGGTGCCCGAGGTGTTCGGCTCCGCCTACGACCTGCGGTGCCTGCTCAACGCCACCCACTACCTGCTGGACGGCCGCAAGCTCACCGACATGAAGCTGCCCCTGCCCTACAAGCTGGCCCTGCACGCCGGGCTGGACAAGTTCCAGGGCACCGTGCTGGAGGAGCTGCTGGCCCGCTACCAGCTGATCTGACCCCAAGGCAGGCCAGGCCCGGCACAACACCAGGCCCGGCAAAAGCCGAAGCCAACGAACCATCCTGAGGAGGAATCATCCATGAAAGAAACCAATTACACCTATACCCACACCGGCGCGGACTACCTGAACGACGGCCCGCCCCGGGCGGAATTTACCCCCGACGGGGAAACGGCCTTTGTGCCGGTGAACGGCAAGAGCGGCCTGCTGGTGGGCGCGGCTCTGGTGGGGGTGGGGCTCGTCTCCATTCTGGCGCCGGGGGCGGCGGGCATCTCGCTGGCCACCCTGCTCACCGGTGGGCTGGGCGTTTACGGCATAGCTCAGATCATCGCCTTCGCCCGCCTTCCCTGGGACAAGCGCAGCGGCTGGACGCTGGCCAACGGCATCGCCATGACGCTGCTCAGCGTCGTTACCCTCTGGATGGCCCTGACCACCCCCCTCGGGATGGTGAGCATGATCGCATCGCTGGCCTCGGTGGCCGCCTTCTTCGGCCTGCTGGCCGGTGTGGGGCAGCTGTTCCAGTACACCACCCTCCGGCGCACCAAAAGCCCCGGCGCGGGCTGGGTGCTGGCCAGCGGCATCGTGAACCTGCTGGTGGGCCTTGTGGTCATGGCCGCTCCGGTGGCCGGCTGGTTCGCCCTGAGCACCCTGTGGGGCACCTTTCTCGCCGGCAGCGGCGTGGCGGTGCTGGCGGAATCCTGCTCCGGCCACCGGGGCCTGCGAGCGGTGGAATAACCGCTCCCGGCTCCGCGCCGCAAACCGCAAATCAAAGAACGCCTTTCCGAAGTTCGGAAAGGCGTTCTTTTTTGCCTGCATTTTTCCGTTGCCGCAGGCGCTTTCCTCCACCATGCTCCCACAGCCCTCTGCCGTGCCCGCCAGCGCGTGCCCAGCCCCGGGCAGGGGCCTTGTACTCAGAGTTCAAACAGCCGCCCAGGGTGCCCTGCAGCCCGCCCCAGAGGGTGCCGGCATCCCCGCAAAAAAGCCCCCGAGCTGCATTAGCCGGGGGCTCTGGATATGTATGGGTCACTCCTCGTTGGGGTCCGGCTCGTGGTCGGTGATGGGCATCTGCACCAGCAGCTCAAAGCGGCTCTTCTCGAACTTGAGCAGCCCCTCGTCCCGCATCTTGCACAGCTCGTTGGACATGGCGCTCCGGTCCACAAACAGGAAGTCCGCCAAATCCTGCCGGTTCAGCGGGATCACAAAGGTGCGGCTGCCCGCCTTGTGGTACTGGGCGCTCAGGTAGTCCTGCAGGCGCTCGCGGGTGGTGCGGCGGATGCTGTCCTCCAGCTTTTTGGTCAGCCGCTGGGCCTTCTGGGCCACCGCCAGAGTCAGGTTCTGCACAAAGCGGATCTGCCCCGGGTCGGTGAGCCGGTTTGCCCGCAGCAGCCCCTCCACCCGGAAGAAGAGCACCTCGGCGGCAGTGGCGGCGGTAATGGTGCTGTGCAGCCGGTAGCCGCCCACCGCGTTCAGCACGCCCAGGGTGTCGCCGGGGCCCAGCACATCCATCAGGTTGCTGTTGCCCGCCGCATCCGCGTGGGCCAGATGCAGATTGCCGGAAAGGATCAGCGCCACCTCCTCCAGCGCATCGCCGTCCTGCCCGATCACCGCCCGCCGGGCATAGCTCGCCCGCCGGGCATTCACGGCCGCCAGCGCACTGCGGATCTCCTCATCGGTCATGTTGCGGAACAGGATGCAGTGCCGCAGCGTTTCCAGCTCCACCCCCAGCCGCTGTTCCATGGATTGTTCGGTCTCCATGCCGGTTCCCCCTTTTTGCTCCGGCATGCCATACCGCAGCCGGTATTCCTGCTTTACATTGTTCTGTTTCATCCTTATTATACTCCTTGTGCGGCGGCCTGCAAGACCGCCCTTTTTGTGTTTTGACTCAGCGAAGCGGCGGGCCGTATCCGGTCCGCCGCTTCGTGTATTGGTGCCAGGGAATTACTGTTCGCTGCCGGTGAGGGTGCGCAGCTCCTCCATGGCCTCCGGGTGGAGGCTGGTGGTGGAGCCGGGGTTGCGCTGCAGTACCCGTGCCGCCCGGCGATACATCTCGTCGGTGCGCCGGTGCATGGCCGACAGCTCCCGCTGAATGGCCTTCTGGTCCGGCCCGGCAAGACCCGGGTGCAGCTTGCCCTCCCGCCGCAGCTGTTCCAGCTGGCGGCTCATCTGCCAGAGCATCCTGCGGCGGCGTTCCCGGGCCGCCTCCAGCCGCAGGCTCACCACGCCGGCGGCCCGCTCGCCCTCCTTGCGCAGGCCGTCCAGGGCATCTCGGGCATCCTGCTGCAAAAAGACCCCTGCAATTTCCAGCCGCCTTTGCAGCCGTGCAATCTGCTGCCGGCTTGCGCTCAGCTGCTCCAGCAGCCGCCGCAGGTCCAGGGCCTCCCGGGTGGAGGCGATTGCATCCGCCGCAAAGGCCAGGGTCAGCGCCGCGGCCAGCATGGCCGCCGCCGGGCCGCTCAGTGCGGTGACGGCACCCGCCACCGGGGGCTGGATGACCCGCAGCAGCAGTACCGAGAATACGCCCCAGCACAGCGAGGCCATCAGGCAGATGTACCCGTTCAGGTTCCACTTTTCCTTGCTGTAGTCCCAGTAGCGTACATGGAACATCCGCTCCATGGCCCAGCCGGTGGCGTATTCCAGCGCCGTGGCCCAGAACATGCCGCTGAAAAACAGCATCGGCAGGCTGCCCGCCACCGGGGCGCACAGGGCCAGAATGGCCACCGCGCCGAACCCGTAGATGGGGATCACCGGCCCATGCAGAAAGCCCCGGTTCACCCAGTGCTTCTGACGCACCGAAACATACCCGCTTTCCCAGACCCAGCCCAGAAATCCATAGCTAAAAAACAGCAGCACCCATTGGGGAAGTGTATAAAGTCCCAACATCATATTGCTTCATCCTTCCATTGGCCCGGCCGTCTCGCCGGGTCCATGATCTCATTGTACCCTTTCGGGGCTTTTGTTGCGGTTGGCTGCACAACGGACTGGCTCTTCCGTACAGATTTTGCGCATTTTTCCGCCCGCCCGGCTCATAGGATGATACGGCGGCAGCTGCCGCGAAATGCATCGAACAGGAGGGATTTTTTCATATGGCGTCCATTCATTACATTCTGGAGGAGCATTTTCTTGCCAAGGGCGACCGGGAGCGGGCGGCGGCGGTGCGCCGTCTGGCCGAGGCGCTGACCGAAAGCACGCCCCAGCCGCCCAAAGAGGAGCCGGAGCGTTGACGCGGGCGGCGCTCTACTGCCGCCTGAGCCGGGAGGACGAGGGGCTGGAAGCGTGTGCCGAGAGCGAGAGCATCCAGAACCAGCGCTCCATGCTGCTGGCCTGGGCGGAGCGGCTGGGCTATGCGGTGCAGGGCGTTTACTGCGACGAGGACTACTCCGGCGCGGACCGGGATCGCCCGGCCTTCAACCGGATGCTCGCCGCCGCCCGGGCCGGGCAGATCGACGTGATCTTAGCCAAAAGCCAGTCCCGCTTCACCCGGGACATGGAGCTGGTGGAAAAGTACCTGCACGGGCTGTTTCCTCTCTGGGGGGTACGGTTTCTGGCGCTGGTGGACCATGTGGACACCGGCGACGCGGCGGGCAAAAAGAGCCGCCAGATCTACGGGCTGATGAACGAGTGGTATCTGGAGGACCTTTCCGCCAATGTGCGGGCGGTGCTCACCCACAAGCGGCGGCAGGGGTGCAGCATCGCCAGCAGCCCGCTGTATGGCTACCAAAAGGACCCGGCCCAAAAGGGTCACCTTCTGCCGGACGAATCCACCGCCCCGGTGGTGGAGCGCATCTTCGCGCTGGCCCTTTCCGGCCTGGGGTGCGCGGCCATCGCCCGTCGGCTGAACGCCGAGGGCATCCCCGCCCCCGCCGCCGCCAAGGCGCTGGCGGCGGGCAAAGCGCCGGGGCCGGGCCTCTGGAGCAAGGCCACGGTGCACCGGCTGCTCACCAACCGCACCTACGCGGGGGATCTGGTGCAGGGGCGGGTGGAACGGATCAGCTGGCGGGGCAAACAAACCCGCCGCCTGCCGGAAAGCCGCTGGATCGTGGCCCCCGCCAGCCAGCCCGCTCTGGTGAGCCGGGCGGTGTTCGACCGGGTGCAGGCGATGCTTGCCGCCCGGGCCCGCTCGGGCAGCCGGGGCGCGCCCCATCCGCTGGCCGGGCTGGTGGTCTGCGGCCTGTGCGGTCATTCGATGGAACAGACCCGCTCCGGCACCATCCCCAAAAGCGGTGCGCCCACCCGGTATTTCCGCTGCCGCACCGCCCGCCAGAGCCCCACGGCCTGCCCCGGTCAGCCCTATCTGCCCCTTTCGGAACTGGAAGCGCTGATCGCCGGGCGGGTGGCCGCGCTGTTTGAAGCCGCGGCCAGCCTGCCCCCGGCCCCGGCCAAGGCCCCGCCCCCCGGCGCGGGGGCGGGGCGGCGGCTGCGGCTGGCGCTGGCCCGGCTTTATCAGGACAAGGCCGCCGGGGTTCTGGGGGAGGAGGAATTTGCCGCTTTGCGGGGCGAGCTGCTGGCCCGGCTGCGGCAGCTGGAGCCGCCCCAGGGCCCGGAAGCGCCCGAAGCGCCGGACCCCTCCACCCCTTTGCCCCTGAGCCGGGAGCTGACGGCGGCGCTGATTGAAAAGATTGTAGTCTGGCCGCCGGACGCAGCGGGCAACCGGCGGCTGGAAATTTTCTGGCGGGTGTAACGCGCGGGTTTGGTCACGCCCGCCTGGCCGGAGCAGGCCCTGCGGGCCAACATCCACGCCCAGATCAGTCTGGCCATGAACCGCATCTTCACCGAGTGGTACCCCAGCCGGGGCTACACCTTCAACATCACCAACTCCACCAGCTACGACCAGTATTACGTGCACGGGCGCAACATCTTTGAGGTGATGGAAAAGCTCACCGACGACATCTTCAACACCTATGTGCGCCGGCAGGGCACCATCGAGCCCTACTACACCGAATACTGCGACGGCAAGTCCGTCACCTGCAAGGGCATGAAGCAGTGGGGCACGGTGGACCGGGCCAACGAGGGCAAGAACGCCCTGCAAATCCTGAAATACTACTACGGCAACGACATCGAGATCGTGCGCACCAACAACCTGCAGGACATCCCGGAAAGCTATCCCGGCAGCCCGCTCCGCCGTGGCGACAGCGGCACCAACGTGCGCATCATCCAGCGGCAGCTCACCCGCATCGCCAAGGACTACCCCTTCTTCGGCAACCCGGGCACCGACGGCGTGTTCGGCGCGGCCACCGAGTCCACGGTAAAGGCCTTCCAGAAGCAGTTCAGCCTGACGGTGGACGGCGTGGTGGGCCGGGCCACCTGGTACAAGATCAGCTATATCTATGTGTCGGTGAAGGACCTGGCGGAGCTGACCAGCGAGGGCGAAAAGCCCAGCGGCGAGAGCAACGTGAACGGCAGCACCTACCCGGGCACCGCTTTGCAGGTGGGCAGCACCGGCACCGGGGTGGAGCGCATCCAGTTCTGGCTGAATGCTTTGGCCGAATTCGACCCCGCCCTGCCCAGCCTCACGGTGGACGGCATCTACGGCAATGCCACCGCCAATGCGGTGCGCGCCTTCCAGCGGGAGAACGGCCTGACCGTGGACGGCGTGGTGGGCCCCGCCACCTGGGAGGCCATTGCCGCCGCCTACAACAGTCTGGAAAGCGACATTCAGGACCAGCCCAGCGGCTACCCGGGCACCCCGCTGCGTCAGGGCGACCGGGGCGACAGCGTGCGCCTGATGCAGTTCTACCTGCGCATGGTGGCCTCCAACTTCTCGTCCATCCCCACCATCACGGTGGACGGCATCTTCGGCGCGGCCACCACCAGCGCGGTGAAGGCCTTCCAGAAGGAATTCGGTCTGACCCAGGACGGCGTGGTGGGCCCAGCCACCTGGCAGAAGCTGTATGAGGTATACGGCGACGTGGCCGACAGCCTGCTTGCCCCCAACCAGCGCCCCGGCACCTACCCGGGCACCCCCCTCAAGCAGGGCAGCACCGGCAAGTCGGTGCGGGAGGCCCAGTTCTATCTGAAGCTGCTGGCAGTCTACTTCCCCACCCTGCCCACCGTGACCATCGACGGCATCTACGGCCCGTCCACCACCGCGGCAGTGCGGGCCTTCCAGACCATGTTCGGCCTGACGGCGGACGGCATCATCGGCCCCGCCACCTGGCAGGCGCTGTATGAGCAGGCCCAGCGGCTGCGCTCGTCCGACGGGCTGCTGGCCGCCTTCAACCTTGTGCCCTGGCCCGGCTTTGAGCTGATGATGGGCGCCGAGGGGCCCTCGGTGGCCTTTGTGCAGTTTTTGCTGCGCTATATCAGCTATTTCTACGACACCGTGCAGGACCCGGGCAAAATCGACGGCATCTTCGGCCAGAGCACTCTGGATTCCCTGCACAGCTGGCAGCTGGAGTTCAACCAGCCCGAGAGCGACACGGTGGACGAATTCACCTGGAACGCGCTGGAGGCCACCTTCCTGAGCCTGGCCGGCGGGGTGCCGGATTCCACGGTGCCCGCCGCCGCGCCGGAGTACCCGGGCTACGTGATGGCTCCGGGCAGCGCGGGCGGGGCGGTAAGCTCGCTGCAGCAGGCCATGAACGGCATCGCCCAGCTGTACTGCGTGGCGGATTTTGTTCCCAACGACGGCGTTTACGGCACCGAGACCACCAGCGCGGTGACCGCCTTCCAGCAGGGTCTGGGCCTGCCCGCCACCGGCGTGGTGGACCGCACCACCTGGGATGCCATCTTCGCGCTGCTCTATCCGCCC
The DNA here is from genome assembly GCF_002160145.1 of Gemmiger sp. An194. Lineage (GTDB taxonomy): Bacteria > Bacillota > Clostridia > Oscillospirales > Ruminococcaceae > Allofournierella. Next base: position 23,666 of record NZ_NFKA01000006.1, read on the forward strand.
ATTCCCGAAGCCTGAACACCCCACCAAACGAAAGGAGCGAACACCATGCCCAAGATCTTTGTGTACGATGCCTATTCCAACAAGATGATCACCTACAACCTGGGCGAGAACGACACCATGCCCTACTCCTACGGCACCACCATGAAGGTGAAGGAGTTCCGGGGCAGCAGCCAGAGCCCCACCCTCTGGACCACCACCGCCGCCATGGAGGCCTGGAACCTGACCCGCCGGTCCTACGGCAAGGGCATCCACATCGGCTACGCCTTCAAGCGCATCTGGGAGGGCGGCCACGGCACCCGCAGCCAGCACTACGCGGGCGTTGCCTTTGACGTGGGCCAGGGCCAGGGCTCCAGCGCCCGTAACGCCATCTGGAAAGCGGCCAAAAACACCGGGGCCTGGGGCTACGTGGAGCCCCAGGACATGACCCCCACCTGGGTGCACTTTGACCGGCGCTACGGCAAGCCCGCCTGCAGCGGTACCACCGCCGGATACCCCACTGTGCGCCGGGGCTCGGTGAACACCTACGTGCTCATTCTGCAGGACGCGCTGAACGCCCTGGGCTATTCCACCCGCACGCTGGACGGCAAGTTCGGCGCCAACACCGAAAATGCCCTCAAGGCCTACCAGCGGCAGAGCGGCCTGACCGCGGACGGCATCTGCGGCTGCAACACCTGGAAAAAGATCACCGCCGCCTCGGTGGGCATCGGCCGCACCAAGACTGTGATCGACTGACCGCCGTCCTCTCACAAAAAGCCGGGCTTCCCAACGGGAGGCCCGGCTTTTCTGTAAACTTTTTGTACCCATTTCATGACAAAATCACTCAAAATATGGACTTTTGCGCTTGTTTGTTTATAATAGGGAATAAGACTGTTTTCCCGCGCCGGGTTTTGCCCGCCGCCGAAAAGGGGGCTTACCTGTTTATGATCCGCAAAAATCAGAGGCTGCTGAACATCGTCAACTGCCTGTTGGATATCTCGCTCATCGCGCTGGCCTATCTGCTGGCGGTGTGGCTGTGGCTGGGTGTTTACCGCGACAACCTGTTCAACCCGGCGGTGGTGCTGCTGCGCACCGGGTCGCTGCTGCCCGCTTTTTTCTACGGGGTGGTCATGGCCGCCATCTACTATGCCTTCAAGCTGTACGGCTCCTTCCGGTTCTCCACATTGCTGGACGAAACGGTGGCCCTGCTCAAGGCGAACCTGCTGGGCCTTTTGCTCATCGGCATGACGCTTTACCTCACCCGGGCGGTGGATTTCTCCCGCGGGGTGCTGGCGCTGTTTTATGTGTTCTCCACCGTTCTGGTGGTGGCCAAGCGGATCACGGTGCGGCGCATTCTGCGCCACTACCGGATGCTGGGCTACAACCTGAAGCACGTGCTGATCGTGGGCAACGGCCGGCTGGCTCTGGAATATGTGGACTCCCTGCGCCGCAACCCCCAATACGGCTATAACGTGATCGGCTATGTTGCCGCCAGCGAAAAGCCGGGCCTGGGCAGCCATCTGGGCCGCTACGAGGACCTGCCGGACCTTCTGAGCGGCCCGGCGGTGGACGAGGTGATCGTGGCGCTGGAGCCCCACGAGGCCCGGTTTATGAACACCATCATCGCCGCCTGCGAGAAACAGGGCACGAAGATCCGCATCATCCCCTTCTACAACGACTACATTCCCAGCCGCCCCACCGTGGATGTGATCGGCTCGGTGAAGCTGATCAGCATCCGCACCATCCCGCTGGACAACATGCTCAACGCCGCCTTAAAGCGGGCCATGGATGTGGCGGGCAGCCTTGTTCTGATCGTGCTCACCAGCCCCATCATGCTGATCGCGGCCATCGGGGTGCGGCTTTCCAGCCCGGGGCCGATCCTGTTCCGGCAGGAACGGGTGGGCCTGAACAAACAGACCTTCACCATGTACAAGTTCCGCAGCATGCGGGTGAACGCCAGCCAGGACACCGGCTGGACCCAGGACGCCGACCCCCGCAAAACCTGGTTCGGCAGCCTGATCCGCAAGTGCAGCATCGACGAGCTGCCCCAGTTCTTCAACGTGCTGAAAGGCGACATGAGCCTGATCGGCCCCCGGCCGGAGATCCCCCATTTTGTGGAGCAGTTCAAGGAGACGGTGCCCCTTTACATGGTCAAGCATCAGGTGCGGCCGGGCATCACCGGCTGGGCCCAGGTGAACGGCTTCCGGGGCGACACCTCCATTGAGGGACGCATCCAGTGCGACATCTGGTACATCGAGAACTGGTCCATCTTCCTGGACATCAAGATCCTGTTTATGACCGTGTTCGGCGGCCTGTTCAACAAGGAACAGCTGCAGACCGGCCACGCGGCCTCATCCCCCAAAAACGGACAGGCTGAGGACAAAACGGACAAGCCGGACCAATAACAAAAAGCGCCGGGCCGGTGCGAAGAGAAAACCTCTCTCGCACCGGCCCGGCTTTTCTGTTTTATCCGGCGGAACGCTCCGCCCGGCTTTGATACCACCGGCAGGCGGCAATGCACAAAAGGATCTGAACCGCCGAGGAGATGGGTGTGCCCAGACCGATCTCAAACAGACCCACTCCCGGGATACGGCTCATCAGATACACTACCGGAATGCGCACGCAGAAGGCGCCCACCACACCCTGCACCATCACAAACACGGTGCGGCCGCAGCCGTTGAAGCAGCCCACAAAGCAGAACAGCACCGCGGTGAGCAGGCAGTCGATGGCATAGGCCTTCAGATAGGCGTGGGCCTCGGCAATGACCAGCGGGTCAGCAGTGAACAGCCCGGCCAGCTGTGCGCCGCCGAACAAAGGCGGTGCCCGCAAACCGCCCCACGATGATCAGGTCCGCTGCGCCGTACATGGCCTGCAAAAACAGCGCCGCCAGAATGTTGCCCCGGGTCAGCGCCGGGGCGTTTTTTCACTTTGCCCGTTCATAAAATTCTCCTCTTTGTGTTGCGCAGAGCGAAAAAAGAGCCGGCAAAGGGGTTGTCACGCGGGCTGTTTGTTTTTGGTGAACTTCAGCGCCAGCGCCGCTGCCAGAACGCCCGCCAGAATCTTGCACACAAAGAACGCCGCCACGCTGCGCGAATCGCTCACGCTGGACACAAAGGCCATCTGCCCGCCCAGCACGAAGGCCCCGCTCACCGACACCGCCGCGTTCATCACCTTGCCCCGCACATCCATGCGGGAGTAAAGGGGCAGCATGGACACGGTGGACACCAGCGAGGCCAGCAGCCCCAGCACCGCGTATTCGTTCACGCCCAGCCGCCCGGCCACCCGGCGCACCGCCTCGCCGCAGCGGGCCAGCAGCAGAGCCGTGGCCACCATGGCGCCGCACACCACCACCGTGATCTTGAACACGATGATCAGCGCCTCGGCCACCAGGCTCTGGGGGGCGATGGCCAGCCCGGGCAGAAACAGGCCCAGCGCCACCGCGCCGAAGGCCAGCACGCCCAGCACCCGCACCGCCTCGCCAAAGCCCGCCAGCGCACCCAAACAGAGCCGGGGCGCTTTGGCCAGACCCAGCACCAGCAGCGCGCAGAGCACCAGCACCGGCCACAGATTCTGCGCCAGTGCCAGCGGCGCAAGGCCCAGCGCCAGCCCGCCCGCCACCAGGCCCGCGGGCAGGGCGATCAGACCCCACACCACGCCCTGCATAAAGCCGGTGACCTGATAGTTTTCCAGACTGCCCAGAGCGATGGGCAGCGTAAAGCTCACAAGGCAGCCCAGAGTGGAGGCCACCAGCAATCCGCTGTAGGCCGCCAGAGCCTCGCTGGCCGCCAGCTGGCTGGCGGTGGCCCAGCCGCCCATGTCCGGGGCCAGCAGCATGCCCGCCAGCAGCGACGCGTCGAAGGGCAGCGCCCGGCTCACCGCCGAAAGCCCGCCCTCCAGCGCACCCACCGCGGCGATGATGAGGCAGTAGATACCGGTCATGGAAAGGCTCAAACCGCCCATGGCCGCAAGCCCCCGGTCCAGCTCGGCGGCAACGCCCAGCCGCCCGCCCAGAGCCTTATCAAACAGGCCCAGGGCCGCAAAGCAGAGCAGTATCCCGATGCAGATATTCATGGTTTTCTCCCCCGTTTTTCCGTTTGCACCCGGGCACAAAAAAGCGGCCCGGCCCCCTTTTGCAAGGGGAGCCGCGCCGCGTTGTTTTGTTCTGTGCTCCGGGCGCGTCATGCCCAGTATATCACATTTTTTTGCCGCCGCGAAGCGGGGTTTCTCACAGGTTCAGCACCTTGGACAAAAAATCCTTCAGCCGGTCGTCGTGGGGATCTGCGAACAGGTCCCGGGCGGGCCGGTCCTCCCGGATCTGGCCGTCGGCCATGAAGATGACCCGGCTGGACACCTCGCGGGCAAAGCTCATCTCGTGGGTGACCACCACCATGGTCATGCCCTCGGCGGCCAGGTCCTTCATAACCTGCAGCACCTCGCCCACCATCTCGGGGTCCAAAGCGCTGGTGGGCTCGTCGAAGAGCATCACGTCCGGCTCCATGGCCAGCGCGCGCACGATGGCCACGCGCTGCTTCTGGCCGCCGGAAAGCTGGGCGGGGTAGCTGCCCGCCTTATCCGCGAGGCCCACCCGGTCCAGCAGCTGCAGGGCCTTTTCCTCGGCGGCCTTGGGGTCCATCTTGCGGATCTTCACCGGCGCGGCGGTGATGTTCTGCAGCACGGTCATGTTGTTGAACAGGTTGAACTGCTGGAACACCATGCCGATCTTCTGGCGGTGCAGGTCGATGTTGGTCTTTTTGTCACAGATGTCCACGCCTTCAAAGAACACATGGCCGCCGGTGGGAACCTCCAGCAGGTTCAGGCAGCGCAGAAAGGTGCTTTTGCCGCTGCCGGAGGGGCCGATCACCGCCACCACCTCACCCTTGCGGATGGTGGTGTTCACGTCCTTGAGCACATGCAGCTTGCCGAAGGACTTATTCAAATCTTTTACAACGATCAGTTCATCTTGTGCCATTGGCCATTTTCCTTTCTGCAAACGCGATCAGACGGGAGGTGAAGAAGGTCATGATAAAGTAGATGATGGCAGCCACGGCAAGGGTCTCCAGCTGGATGTAGGTCACCGACATCACGCCGCTGGTCTGATACATCAGATCAGCGATGCCGATGATCGACACGATGGAGGATTCCTTGATGACGGTCACGAACTCGTTGCCCAAAGCGGGCAGGATGTTCTTGATGGCCTGGGGCAGCACCACCATCATCAGGGTCTGGCTCTGCTTGAAGCCCAGACTGCGGGCGGCCTCGGTCTGGCCCTTGTCCACCGCCTGGATGCCGCTGCGCACGATCTCGGCCACATAGGCGGCGCTGTTGATGCTCATGGCAAAGATGCCGGCGGCAAAGCGGTCGAAGTTGGGAATGAACGATACGGTGGGGAAGGTGATGCCCGCCATGGGCAGACCGTAAAAGATAAACATCAGCTGGATCATCAGCGGGGTGCCGCGGATGAACTCGATGTAGGCGGTGGCAAACCAGCGGGTGGGCTTGAGCTTGCCCATCTTCATCACGGCCAGCAAAGTGCCCAGAATGGTGCCCAGCAGCACCGCGAAAAAGGCGATGATAAGGGTATTCATCACGCCCTGCCCAAAAAAGCTGCTGTATTTGGTGGCGATGCGGACCATCCGGTCCAGAAAATACAAAAGCCCTTCAATCGGATTCATACAGTACCTCTCTTATTGGAAAACACAGCAGCATCCTCACGCCCCGGAATGGTGCGTGAGGATGCCTTTTCTTTTTGATGCGCGGCTCAGATGCCCATGCTCTGGCTCAGCTCCACCGCTTCGTCGTAGGCGGCCTGGAAGGAACCGTCGGCGGTCACGTTGGCGATCACCGCGTTCACCAGCTCCTTCAGGTCCTCCTTGCCCTTGGCCAGCACGGCGGCCTTGCCGAAGTTGGCCTCCTCCTGGCTGAAGGTGAAGTTGGCCTGGGCGATGCCCGGGTTATTGGCCACCAGGCCCTCACCCACAGCGCCGTCCACCACGATGGCGGCAATGTTGCCGTTGGCCACTTCCATGGCCAGAGCGGGCCATTTGTCCAGCTCGAACAGCTTGGAATCGGGCAGAGCGCTCTGGATCAGCTTGCTCTGGGTGGTGCCGCGCTGGGCGCCAACCTGCTGGCCGGCCAGGGACTCCTTGGTGGTGTAAACTTCCTCATTGCCCTTCTTGACGATCAGCATCTGCTCGTCCTTCTGGTACATATCGGTGAAGTCGATCTCCTTGGCGCGCTCCTCGTCCACGGTGAAGGCGGCGATGCCGATGTCCACCTGGTTGGACTTCACGGCGGGGATGATGCCGTCGAAGGCCATGTCCATTACTTCCAGCTCAACGCCCAGAGCGTCGGCGATCTGCTGGGCCAGCCACATGTCGCAGCCCACGAAGTTGGCATTCAGGTCCTTGAACTCGAAGGGAGCGTACTGGGCCTCGGTGCCCACCACCAGCTTGCCCTTGGCCTTGATGGCCTCGATGGTCTCGCCGGTGTAGGAAGAGTAGTCGTAAGCAGCGGTGGAAGCGCTGGCAGCTTCGGAAGAAGCGCCGGTGGAGGCGGCCTCAGAGGAAGAAGCAGCGGCGGAAGAGGCGGTGCTGGAAGAAGCGCCGCCGCAGGCGGCCAGGCTCAGGCTGAGAACAGCCGCCATGGCAATGGCAAGAAACTTTTTCATGGTTGGATTCCCTCCGTATATGGGGCGGCTTCGGGATGCTGTTGGTTCCCCGGTCGGGCTCCCTTTGCCCGGCCCGCGCCGCCGTGGTTTGTTTTCGATTGGCTTTCTGGGGGGCGTCGGCCCCGTCCATGTGTATAATTATACGCGCCATTCCGATTTTTGCAAGGCATTTTTGCAAAAATATTCAGTCTCAGAGGGTTTTTCCATGAATCTCACAAAACCGGACCGGCTTTGGCGGCGGCTCTGTGCAGTTTGCACGGAAGCAAATGCATAAACATTCATTATGCAATGAATATGCAGCAGCTTCTCCGGTCACTTCACCGCCGGGATAACGGTGGAGCCGTTGGGGATCACATACACCAGCTTGCCGTCCAGCTCCAGCTGGCGGCACAGCTCGGCCGGGTCGGTGAAGGCCTTGATGCCCATGCGCGCCAGCGGCTCGGCGGGGGCGGTGGTGAGCATGCGGATGTTATACCGGGCGGCCTGCTCGCAGTTCAAATAGAAGATGTAGCCGGGGATGGTGAAGTTCTTGCGCAGGTCCGCGTCCAGGGTACCGGCGCAGAGGGAGTCCACCCAGTCAAAATATTCGGCGGGGCCGCCGCCGTCCCGGCATTCGGCCAGCAGCACCAGCGTTCCGCCCTTTTTCAGGCCGAACTCCACGTTGTCGATGGTCTTGGTGCCCTGATACAGCGACATATCCTTCGGGTAGCCGCCGCAGCTGGTGATGATCACATCCGCCTTTTCCGGGATGGGGGTCTGGTACATGGCGTCAGCGGCCTTGCAGGCCTCCAGCCAGGAATCCAGCCAGTGACCGGCGGTGATGCGGGCCAGCTTCATGCCCGCGTTCATCACCAGATTCACCACATACAGCTGCTCCACCATGGCCGCCGCCTCGCACATGTCCTCGTGCAGGGGGTTGCCCTTAAGCACCGCGTTGCCGATGGCCGGGTTGGAGTGGGGCTCGTTGGGGTCCAGCGAATGGGCGTGGTTCTGCTGGATGGTCTTCATGGAGGCGATGCCGGGCAGGATGCTCTTGCGTCCGCCGCCGAAGCCCGCCATCACGTGCTGGGTGGCCGCGCCCAGAGCCACCACCTTGCGGCCCACCGCCAGCGGGTTCACCACCACATCGGTGCCCCGGCTGGTGGTGCCCAGATAAACAAGGTCGTCGGCCAGGCAGTCGTGGTTCACCACCCGCACCCGGTCATAGACCGCATCGGTCACCAGCGTGCGCAGCTCGGCCTCGTCGCCGCCGATGTGGGTGCCGTTGGCCACCAGAATGACCAGGTCGTCGGTCTTGATGCCGCATTCCTTCTCCATATACTCCACCAGCGCCGGGATCACCAGATCCTGCCGCATCCAGAAGCGGCTCATGTCGCTGATGATGAGGGTCACCGCATCGCCGGGCTGCAGCCAGCCGCGCAGGGGCTTTTCGTGGATGGGCGCTTCCAGCGCGGCGCGCAGGGCGGCGGGGATGTCTTCGATGGGGGGCTCGTTGTGGCCGCGCAGCTCCTGGTACCGGGCATTCTCCGGCAGATCCAGCTGGACCCGGCCGCTTCCGTAGGCAAAATCAAAGCAGGGCATATCTTCACATTCCTTTCTGTGGGGCGGCCGGCGCTTTGGGCCGCAGCGGCGCGCCGGGCTGGCGCACCAGACAGTATTGGGTCAGTTCAAAATGGCTTTTCAAGGTCTTGTACACATCAAAGCCGTAGTGGTTGTAGCGGGGCAGGTTGGCCGGGTTGTGGGTCTCCAGCGAGATGAGCAGCCCGTGTTCGTCGGCGTAGTCCAGTACCGGCTGGATCATCTTGTGGCCCACCCCCGCGCCCTGTAAGGCCGGGCGCACCGCGAAGTAGATCAGCTGCATCCGGTTATCCGGCAGCTCCTCGGTCCAGCGGGAGTTCAGATACTGCCGGCCCAGAAAGAAGTTCCACAGGGTTTTCAGCGACCAGTCCTCCCGCACCAGACACACATCGGTTTTCAGGGCGTAGAAGGCCTCGGTGGAAAAATACCGCAGCGGGTCGTAGGGCTCGGTCTCGTCGTCCAGAATCACCAGCCCGCCCACCTCGTGGCTGTCCGCATACACGTTGCAGCAGGAGAGCATCTCGTTGGCGTCGCAGTTAAAAATTTCCGGCAGGGTGCGCTGGCGCACATCCGCGTCCGGGATCAGCTGGCGATACAAGGGGTCCGCCTGAAAGCACTCGGTCAGGGTGCGGATCACGTTGGGGATGTCGTATTCCGTGACCCGGTAAAGTCGGTCGGTCTGCACGGCGGCTCACTCCCCTTTCCCGGCAAAAAATTCGCCGGTGGCCTGCTTGAGGGCCTTGCTCAGCCGGGCAAGGTCGGCGGTCTCGTTCTTGACGATTTCTTTCAGCAGCTCCTGCTGGTCCTTTTTCAGCTGCTTGACCTGGGCCAGGGCGGCGGTGTGGTCCGGCTTTTCGGCGGTTTCCTCCGCCTTGATGCGGCGCAGAAGACTCCCCAGCGCCAGCCGTTCCTGCAAGCGGCCCGCGCCCCACATCAGCCGCTCGGGGGGCTGGTTGCGGGCCTTGTCCGCAAAGTAATCCACCACCGCCGGGTCAAAGGCGTTGGCGTAACGGTTGTCGTCGATGTCGCACAGGCTCTCCACCGCCTGTTTGCCCATGCCCGCGGCCAGCTGCCAGGCGGCGGTGTGCAGCGCGCTCAGGTTGGCCTGGGTGTTCTCGTGGGGGAAGATGGCGTTTTCGCTCCAGTCCAGCCGCACGAAGCAGTCCTGCGCAAGGCGGAAAATCTCCAGCAGGCGGCGGCGCAGCGCGGCGCGGTCCGCCTCCTCCATCGTCACCTCGCCCTGATTCACCTTCCAGACCCAACGGGTGAGCTTGTCCGCCCGGCGGGCGGCTTCGGCCAGCTTTTTGCGGAAGGCGCCCTCGGTCTGGGGGCTCAGCTTCTGGCTGGTCAGGCTGGCATCCAGCGCCCACAGCCGCTCGGCAAAGTCCAGCGGAGGCAGCACGCAGCGGTCCAGCCGCAGCAGCACCCAGGTGTAGAACAGATGGTGGAACAGATACACCTTTTCATCGTATGCCCTGTCGTTGTCAAACTGGGAGTGATAGTGGGTGGCCATGAACCGGCCGCCGCCGAACTCGTCCACCATGCTGGGCACGCCGCCGATGGCCATGGAGAAATCGTCCGACCAGGTCTGCACCGGGCAGACGACCCCCACGCCCTTGGGGTAGAGGTTCGCCACCTCCTGGGGCAGGGCGCGGATGCACTCCTTCAAAAAGCGCTTCAGCTCGTACACGCTGCGCACCTGATGCTTTTTGCCGTGGGCGTGGGCGGGCAGCTCCAGATTGATGTTGGCGATGACCCGGCCCGCCCAGTCCGGCCGGACCCGGAAGATCTGATTGTAAGCGCCGGTGGACCAGTCGTAGCGGCTGTCGATCACGCCCCATTCCTCGGCGGCGAAGGCGCAGAACACCAGCGTCTTTTTGGGCTTGTAGCCCGCCAGCTTCAAAGCCCGGGCCATGCCCAGCATCAGGGAAACGGCGGTGTTGTCGTCCTGAAAGCCCTCAAAATAGGAATCGTAGTGGGCGCTCACCACCACCATCTCGTCGGTGTCCTCACCGGGCAGGGTGCCCACGATGTTGTAGCTCTCGGTTTCGGGCATCACGGTGGACAATGCGTCCAGCGTCACCTCGGCGCAGCGGCCGAAGCCAAGGTGCGCCGCTTCGGCCAGAGCGGCCGCGTCCTTGCGGGCGATGGAGAAGGCCGGCGCCTGCCGAGGGCCGCAGATGTTCTGGGCGTTCAGCGCCTGCTCGTTCACCTCGCCGTAGCCGCCCGCCTGCACCGCCAGAATGGCTGCCGCGCCCCGCAGATGGGCCTGATAGGCCGGATAGTTGATCCACCAGTCGTTTCGCTGGTTGATGTGCACCAGCACCAGCTTGCCCCGCACGTCCAGCCGGTCCAGCTCGGCGGCGGTGCCGGTGCCCGCGTCGATGAGGGTGTAGTGCTTCGGGCCCTTGGTGTCGAAGTCGGTCTGGTAGCTGCCCAGCTCGGCGGTGTGGGCGCGGCCCTCTTCGTCTTTATAAGTAAGGCGGGCGTGGTGGAAGTCCCACCCGTCCAGCGTAAAGCGGTGCTTTTCCACCGAAAGGCCGATGGCACGCATCTCGGCGGCCAGCACTTCGCCGGTCTCGAACTCGGCCCGGCTGCCGGCGGTGCGGTAGCCCAGCACCGGGTTGGTGCGGGGCTCCTCCATCCGCTTTGCCAGCACGTAGGAATAAGAGATATCCAGATACCGCCGGATGCGGTTCCACTCCTGCAGCTGCTGTTCGATTGTTTCCATACTCGGTTCCCCCTCCAAACGGCGAGCCGGTTTGGCTCGACCGCGCAAATTAATCCATTTTAATCTTGGTATATCACAGCCGCCGGGCTTTGTCAAAACAAAAAGCCGGGGAGCCTTAGCCGGGGTGACATAAGAAAACAACGCCGGAAAAGGCCCGCTTTTGCGGGATTGCAGCGTCAAAGCCCCTTGACAACCACCAAGGGTGCCTGCGAGGCTTTTCCTTGCACTCCCATCAAAATCGGGCCTTTTCCGGTGCTTCGCAGTTCTGCCCCAGGATTTTGGATGCAGAAAGTGCGAAAAGGGGCAGAGCAAGCCTTGGTGGCTTGCCTGCCCCTTTGAACATTTTGTGCGCCAAAATCCTACGGCAGAACCGTCGTTTTCTTGTGCCACACCGGCCTTACTCCCCGGCCCGTTGTTCTGTTTTCGCTTCAGGCGGGCTGTTCGGCGAGCAGCTGCTGCACCGTAACCGACCGCATGGAATTTTCCATCACCTGCTGCAGCTCCAAGAAGTAGTGCTGCATGCCCGCGATGGCGCCGCTCTGCTCCGGCGTTTTTGCCGTATCATCCAGGCAGCGGCCCAGCATGGTGTGGTCCTCCATACAGGTGATGATGTCCAGCATGGTGATCTGGCTGGCGGGGCGGCCCAGCTTGTGGCCGCCGGTCACGCCGCTGCGGGCCTGCACCAGCCCGGCCTTTTTCAGCCGGCTGAGCACCCGAGGAATCACATTTTCCGGCACATCCATGGCCGCGGCAATCTTGCCCGCCTGCGCATAATCGGTCTGCTGCGCCAGATAAAGCATGCAGCGGATGCCGTAATCCGTTTCCAAACGCAAACGCATGGGAAATCGCGTCCTCCTTTCCGTTGTTCTCAAACTCTCTCATCCAAATATTGATAAAACGCCCGCAGGCAGGATGTATAAAGCCCGCGAGCGGAGTGATATTCCTTTGGAATCCCGTCAAAGCGGGTGGATTATTTAAATAATGATTTAAATAAAAGAAAGTTCATTGTTTAATCATAGTATGGATGGCTGTTTTTGTCAATAAAAGTACGATCATTCGCAAGCAACATTTCACAATTTGTTAAGATTCTTTGCGCCGCCGGTGAACTCGGCCTGTATTTTGTGTGACATTGTCGCTTTTTTCGCCCATAAGGCAGTTGTAAAACCGCTCAAAATCGAGTAAAATGGTAGACAAGGACCCCCTTTGATTGACGAGCGCAGGGAAAGGAGCGTTTGGTATGGAATTCTATCGTTGTGAACACTGTGGCAATATTGTTGCCTTTTTGAACAAGAGCGGCGTGCCCGTGGTCTGCTGCGGGGAGAAGATGAAGCTGCTGGAGCCCGGCGTGGTGGATGCCGCGGTGGAAAAGCACCTGCCGGTGGTGGCCGTGAACGGCCGCACGGTGACGGTGAGTGTGGGCAGCGTGGCCCATCCCATGACCGAGGAGCACCTGATCCAGTGGATCGTGCTGGAAACCAGCCAGGGCTGGCAGCAGAAGGCGCTTTCCGCCGGGGACGCCCCGGAGGTAAAATTCGCGCTGGCCGAGGGCGAGGCCCCGGTAGCCGCCTGGGCATACTGCAACCTGCACGGCCTGTGGAAGACCGTGATCTGACCCTGAAAAACACATTGGCCCCCGGAGAACTCCGGGGGCCTTTTTCTGTATTTCAGCCCAGCGCCAGGTTCAGCGCCATCAGCAGGCCGAAGCCCACCGCCGCCGCCAGAACGCCCCCGGCCCCCTGCTGCGCCGCCGCGGCCAGCGGCTCCTGCACCGCCGCCGCCAGCATCACTCCGGCGGCCAGCGCCAGCAGCCAGGGCATCAGCCCGGCCAGCACGCCGCCCGCAAGCATTGCCGCCAGCGCCGCGCCCAGGGGTTCCACCAGTCCGCTGGCCACCCCCGCGCCGAAAGCCCTCCAGCGCCCGGCCCCGGCCCGCCAGATGGGCAGGCTCACCGCCGCGCCCTCGGGCAGGTTCTGCAGGCCGATGCCCACGCTCAGCGCCAGCGCACCCGCCGCGGCTCCGGTCTGACCGGCTGCGCCCGCCGCGGCCAGACCCACCACCATGCCCTGGGGCAGGTTGTGCAGCCCGATGGCCACCGCCGCGCCCCAGCCGCCGGACCTGCCCGGCCGGGCGGAGCCGTTTTCCAGCGCACCCGCCAGCCGCTCGGCCAGCAGCAGAAGTGCCGCCCCGGCCACCAGCCCCGCCGCCGGGGCAAGCCACCCGCTCTCGGCCGCGGGCAGCAGCAGATTGAACACACAGGCCGCCAGCATCACGCCGCCGGCCAGCCCCTGGCCCGGTCCGCCGCCGGGCGCGGGCCGGGCCAGAAACACCGCCCCCGCCCCCAGTGCGGTACACAGGCAGGGAAAGGCGGTCATGGAGACCGCCGTCAGAATCTGGTGCATCTTGTCTCTCCCCCTTTCCTCTGCCCTCACCCTATGCGAAGGGGGCGGCGGGGGTTCCTGACCGGAGCGCCTGCGTCCATGGGGGGAAACCTGCCTGTTTTCAACGCTTTCCACTTTTTTGTGTGGAAAACCCGCTGAAAAGGGCCCCGGTTTTCCACAATGAGGAAACTGCCGGGGCCTTCTGTTTGCTGAAAATAATTCCTGTTACCTGGTTTTTGCCATTTTCCCACCATTTTTTTGCAGGGATTTTACAAAACACCGGGTTTTCCACACCCGGTGGAAACCCCCGATGTTGAAAACCTGTCGAAAACCGTGGAATACTTTTCGTATTTTTGTGGAAAACTTTCCCGCCGGGAATTACTCCACCCGGTATTCGTCGGCCAGATCCCCCCGGGTGGCGCACCAGTAGGCGGCCATGCTCTGACCGGGGGTGCCGGTGACCTCATCGGACAGATACTCCGCCAGCGCGCCGGGCTGCCAGGCGCGGGCGGCGTCCTCGCTGTCAAATTCCACCTCGGCGTAGAAGAACTCGCCGGGCTGGCCCGCGTCCACCTGGTTCACCTCCAGCACAAGGCCGCCCTCCAGCCGGTAGCGGCGCTGCTCCTTCTGAATGAGCGGCCGCTGCAGAAAGGCCTCCAGCCGGGCAAAGAGCGCCGGGTCGATGGGCGCTTCGATCTCCTCCCGGGCCAGGCCATCCGCGCTGGCCTTGCCTTTAAAGCAGAGGATGTAATCGGTTTTGCCCTCACTTTCCTCGCTGCGGATGCGCACGGTGGGGCGGGTCGTCACATAGCCCTGGCGCATCACGAAGGTTTTCACGGGGGCAAGGCCCTGGGGCCAGCCCTTCACCAGCCACTTGCGTTCGATCTCCATGGTCGTTTCTCCTTTTTCAGGGCCTGCACCGGCGGCGGATTTCGCTTGCCACCGGGATGCAAACCGGGTATACTGGAATTAATAGTAAAAATTTTTGCAGTCGGGGCCGGGCGGCCCCGCACAAACGCTCGGTTTTATTATAAAAGAAACCGTCAGGAAAGGAAAGTGTACCATGAAACAGACCCGTCCCTACCCCGTTTACACCGTGACCAAGAAGGCCGAGAACAGCATTCTCAGCGGCCATCCCTGGGTCTATGCCGACGAGCTGACCGGCCAGCCGGAATCGCAGCCGGAAAACGGCGCGCTGGTGGATGTGCTGAGCGGCAAGGGCCGTTACCTGGGCACGGGTTTTCTGAGCTGGGAGAGCAAGATCCGCATCCGGCTGATCAGCCGTAACGCCAACGACAGCTTCGACGAGGCCTTCTGGCGGCGGCGCTTTGAATACGCCTGGGCCTACCGCAAGACCGTGATGGGTGAAGAGGACCTTTCCTGCTGCCGGGTGATCTTCGGCGAGGCGGACCAGATGCCCGGCCTCACCGTGGACCGCTTCGGCGACATTCTGGTCACCCAGACCCTGTCCTACGGCATGGAGATCCGCAAGGCCCAGCTGTTCCCTTTGCTGGTGGATGTGCTGCGCGCCGACGGCCAGATCATCAGCGGCATTTACGAGCGCAACGATGTGGCCCTGCGCGCCCGGGAGGGCCTGTTTGAAAACAAGGGCTGGTTCGAGCTGCACGGCGAGGACCACCCCGCCTCCACCGTCACCGAGATCTGCGAGAACGGGGTGCGCTACGCGGTGGATTTTGAGAACGGCCAGAAGACCGGCTTTTTCCTGGACCAGAAATACAACCGCCGCCAGGTGGCAAAGCTGGCCCGGGGCAAGCGGGTGCTGGACTGCTTCACCCACACCGGCAGCTTTGCGCTGAACGCCGCCTACGGCGGAGCCGCCCACGTGACCGCGGTGGATGTGAGCCAGACCGCGGTGGACATGGCCCGGGCCAACGCCCGGCGCAACGGCCTTGAGGACCGGATGGACTTTGTCTGCACCGATGTGTTCGAGCTGCTGCCCACTCTGGAGGGCACCCACAACTACGACTTTATCATTCTGGACCCGCCCGCCTTCACCAAGGCCCGCAAGACCGCGGCCAACGCCATGCGGGGCTATAAGGAGATCAACTACCGGGCCATGAAGCTGCTGCCCCGGGGCGGCTACCTGGCCACCGCCAGCTGCAGCCACTTTGCCACCGAGGAGATGTTCATCAAGATGCTGAAAAGCGCCGCAGCGGACGCCGGCCGCCAGCTGCGCCAGATCGAGGTGCGCCAGCAGTCCCCGGACCACCCCATCCTGTGGAACGTGGAGGAGACCAACTACCTGAAATTCTTCCTGTTCCAGGTGATCTGACCGGCGATCCGGCCCAGCTCCGCCCGAACCGGCACGCTGCCGCCCGCAAGGGCCTTTCCCACCGCCGGAAAGGCGGGGGAAAAATCACACTTTTCGCCGCCGGTTCTCGGCACTGTCACCAACAATTTTTGCCCGCGTGGGCCCGGTCTTTGCAAACCCGCCAAACTGCAAGGCCGGGCCCTTGTTTTGAATTGACGGCGCGTGTAAAAAACCATATAATTTTTTGTGAAATATTCGTATGGGAAACCGCCGGGCCCGTCCGGCCTTTCGTGAGGGAGGAACAGTTATGGCACCAGCCAATACCAAAGAGATCTACGGTTCGCTCGTGTTCAACGAGCATGTGATGAAGGAGCGCCTGCCCAGCGCCACCTACAAAAGCCTGAAAGCCACCCTGCAGCGGGGCGCGGCACTGGATCTGGACCTGGCCAACGTCGTGGCCAGCGTCATGCGGGACTGGGCCATTGAAAACGGCGCCACCCATTACACCCACTGGTTCCAGCCGCTCACCGGCATCACCAGCGAAAAGCACGACAGCTTTTTGAGCCCCAACAAGGACGGCACCGCCATCATGGAGTTCTCCGGCAAGGAGCTGGTGAAGGGCGAGTCCGACGCTTCCAGCTTCCCCAACGGCGGCCTGCGCGCCACCGCCGAGGCCCGCGGCTACACCGCCTGGGACCCCACCAGCTATGCCTTCATCAAGGACGGCACCCTCTGCATCCCCACTGCCTTCTGCAGCTGGACCGGCGAGGCGCTGGACAAGAAGACCCCCCTGCTGCGCAGCATGAAGGCCGTGACCACCCAGGCCAAGCGGGTGCTGCACCTGTTCGGCAAGGAGGTCAGCCATGTGGATGTGACCGTGGGCCCCGAGCAGGAGTACTTCCTGATCAAGAAGGAGCATTACGCCGCCCGTGAGGACCTGATCCTCACCGGCCGCACCCTGTTCGGCGCTGCCCCCTCCAAGGGCCAGGAGATGGAGGAGCACTACTTCGGCGCGCTGCGCGGGGAAGTGTCCGCCTTTATGAAGGATCTGGACCAGGAGCTGTGGAAGCTGGGCGTTTCCGCCAAGACCAAGCACAACGAGGTCGCCCCCTGTCAGCACGAGCTGGCCCCCATCTTCGACCGGTGCAACGTGGCCGTGGACCACAACCTGCTCACCATGGAGATGATGAAGAAGCTGGCCCCGAAGCACGGCCTGGTGTGCCTGCTGCACGAAAAACCCTTCGAGGGCGTGAACGGCAGCGGCAAGCACAACAACTGGTCCCTGTCCGCCCCCGGCATGAACCTGCTGGACCCGGGCGACACCCCCAAGGACAACCTGCAGTTCCTGATCTTCCTGGCCGCCATCATCAAGGCCGTGGATGAATACAACGACCTTTTGCGCATGAGCATCGTGGGCGCGGGCAACGAGCACCGCCTGGGCGGCAACGAGGCGCCCCCGGCCATCGTGTCCATCTTCATGGGCGAGGTGCTGGAGGGCATTCTGGACGCCATCGCCTCCGGCAGCGAGTACGTGGCCCCCGCCGCCGCCAAGATCGACCTGGGCGTGGAGGTCCTGCCTCAGTTCGCCAAGGACGACACCGACCGCAACCGCACCAGTCCCTTTGCCTTCACCGGCAACAAGTTCGAGTTCCGCATGCCCGGCTCCTCGGTGAACATCTCCGACGCCAACACCGTGCTGAACACCGCCGTGGCCAAGGAGCTGAAGGGCTACGCCGACGAGCTGGAGCAGGCCGAGGACTTCGACAAGGCCGTGGTCAAGCTGATCAAGCGCACCATCCGCGACCACAAGCGGGTGATCTTCAACGGCAACGGCTACAGCAAGGAATGGGAAGAGGAGGCCGCCCGCCGCGGCCTGAAGAACGAGCCCAGCGCCTGCGAAGCCCTGGGCGCCTTCGTGGCCCCGAAGAACATCGCTCTGTTCGAGCAGATGGGCGTGCTGAACGAGGCCGAGTGCCGCAGCCGCTACGAGGTAAAGCTGGAGAACTACGCCAAGGTTCGCCACATCGAGGCCGTGACCATGCTGGAGATGGCCCGCCGCCAGCTGGTGCCCGCCGCCAGCCGCTACATGGGCGACATTGCCAAGGGCATGAACCGGAAGAAGTCCGCCTGCCCGGGCATCAGCTGCAAGGCTGAGGAGAAGGTGCTGCGCCAGCTGACCAACTACACCGACGCCATGAGCGACGCGGCCGACCGCCTGGAGGCCTGCGTGGAGAAGGCCGAGCGCAGCGAAGGCGCACTGGCCACCGCCCGCTGCTACCACGACGTGGTACTGCCCGCCATGGCCGACCTGCGCGCCGCCGCCGATGCCGCCGAGTCCATCTGCGGTGCCGAGTACTGGCCCCTGCCCAGCTACAGCACCATGCTGTTCTACGTGTAAGCGTGTAAACGCGGGACAAGCCCCTGCAATCCAAAACAAAACCAGCCGCCGCCCCGGCGCACAAACGGGGCGGCGGCTGGTTTTTTCACACGCAAAAAGACCGGCAGTCCAAAACGGCTGCCGGTCTTCTTTTGCTCGCTTTTATGAATCACTTACGGATCACGGAAATGCTGTCCACTTTGATTTGCCCGCCGTCGGTTACCGTCCGGATAGAGCCGGATATTTCCGTGGAGTCCTGCGCAGATTCGTCCACCGAAAGATGAACGACGAAATTGAATTCCCCCGAATTTTTGCCATTTCGCACGGTCAGTTCGACGGTTTCAGCCGATACGTCCGCTTGGGCATTTTGAGCAATTCCCATTACAATGGTAAAAACCCGCTGATTCAACGCGCTTTCATAGCCGGTTTGCGTCATATCTCCAGCAAACTGCGTATTGCAATATTCCAGCAATTCGGAAGTTTCATCGGAAGTTATTCCAACAGTTGCCAAAACATCTTCACTTGTTTCCAGCTCCATCAGGGTCTGAGCGTCTTCAAGCGTGCATGTGAACGCTTTCTTCAAAAACAACGAAGCAGCTTTCTCTTCCTTGGAAGGAGCAAGTGAAGGGAAAAAGATTCCCGCCACGGCAATCACAACAGCAGCTGCAATCAGTACAAGAATCAACCCACGTTTACTTCTGGAATTTTTCATAATTTAATACATCCATCTCCTTTCTCTGTGCAGGCATTATTTCAGCCATCAATCGTCAAAAGCCCCACATTCCTTCACCAGCAAACTTCGCGAGCAATTCCACATTCAAAATCATGTCCGGGGCTGTTATCTTAGTACCAGTTTAGCAAGGCAATATATATTTGTCAATAACAAATATATAAAAGTACTGAATAACATGCTATAATGTTCGATGAAAGGGGAAGGTGCACGCTCTATGAAAACAGAGAAAACAGAAAAGGCAAACGACACCTCCAAAAAGGGAAGCTGGGATGCCTTGAAGAAGGCGACCACGGAAATGCTGGTTCTCTTTATGCTGCGCCAAAAACCCATGTACACCTACCAGATGGCGCAGGAAGTGGAGCGGCTGACCCAAGGGGTATTGACCTACAATACCATGTATCTTGCGGTATACCGGCTTCAGGCAAACGGATACATTGAGGAAAAGGAAAAGCGCATCGAAGATGGGCGGGCGCGGATCTATCTGGCTCCTACGCCTGCAGGGGTAAGCTATTATGAAACCTTGCGGCAGGAATATCAATTGTTTACTGCTACCCTGAACACCTTGATGGAGCAGGATGGAACGATCTACGACGGAGGAACAAGCGATGCGTGAAAATGAGCAAACCCGCTTTTTGAAAACAGCACAGGCTGTTTTGCCCGGCCCCACAGCGCGAAAAGCGTTTGTGCAATATGTGCAGACCGTGACGCAGGATATGCAGGAAAATGCGGAGGCCGGGGATTTCTCCGCCATCGCAGAGCAGCTGGGGCCTTCTCCCCGGCAAGCCGCATTGGATTTCTTTGACAGTCAGTCTCCCGAAATTCAAGCCCAATGGACCGCGGAAGGCAAGCGAAGGAAAACGCTTCTCTGGCTGGCTGTGGGTGCGATTCTTGCAATTCTGCTTCTGACCGTGGCTTTTTTTGTGGTAACAGAAGGCGTGATGATCGTGAACACCGAAACAACGAATTTCGATTTCAGCGGCACCAGTATGACCTTAGAGGAGCAGACAAAATTGGTTATGGAGCTGATGAAGCCGGAGGGGTGACCAAAGACCCAAAAGCAGCAGGAGAGTAGTACGAGCAACAGTCGTACCGCTCTCCTGCTTTGTTGTTTTCCTCTGCATCCCCATGGGCGACGGGGTTGCGTATACGCTCTCCGCTGCGGGCAATGGATACCGGCAAAACATACAGCCGGCAGCGCCGCTTTTCGTGAATACTTTTCATTGACAAATATACCGCCATTTTGTTACACTGAAGCTGGGAAAGCACTCCTCAAGAAAAGAGGTCCGGTGATTTCCGTGCAGAAAGAAAAAACTGCCTAAAGTGAAATGGTGCGAGGAGGAGTGTCGCCGTGCTTGCGAATTTGATTATGGGATTGGAACTGCTGCTCATCTACCTCATCAAATACGGGCTGTTCCTCATTCCCTTGTACTTTGTTGTGAAATTTGCGATAATCGCGGCATTGCGAACGGTCCGGGAGGAGTATGCGGCGGAGCTGTACGACCATCCCGGTCCCACCGGCGATGAGAACGATGGAGCGATGCTGTGAATTTGTTATACAGAACGGGTGGATAGCATGAATCACATTGTTTCTGGATTTCTTTATTTTCTGGGGTCTTTGATCGCGGCCGGCTGCTTTTTGGGGATTTTTGTGTATTCTCGAAATCAGATTCGCTGGATCGCGAAGCGCACCGAACCGCACCGACCCCATCTGATGGCCGAGCTGAAGCTTGGCAAATGGGGCAGCGCTGTCGGCTTTGTCATTACGGTGGCAGCCATTGTTCTGGAACTCTGCTCACTGCCTGTAATATCGGCCCGGATCGGCAGCGCATGTCTGACAGTTTTTATCCTGCTTCAGATTGCGGCACATCTGCTTTTCCGCTGGAAGGAACGATAATGCCCCCTGAGAAGCCCCCCTTCTTCCATTTTCCGCACGCAAAAAGACCGGCAGTCCGAAACGGCTGCCGGTCTTTTCTTGTTTGTTGATTTCAGGCGGCGGCTGCCAGGGTCAGGCTCTGAGCCAGCGCTTCCACCTGGTCGGCGGTGAGGGGGGCGTCCTCCTCCATGCGCAGGGC
This sequence comes from Gemmiger sp. An194, assembly GCF_002160145.1. Lineage (GTDB taxonomy): Bacteria > Bacillota > Clostridia > Oscillospirales > Ruminococcaceae > Allofournierella. The sequence goes on from NZ_NFKA01000006.1 coordinate 44,450, forward strand.
CACATAGACCCCAAGCTCCTTGTCGTAGGCCAGCGCCCCGTGGGCGGTATGCTCTTGGGCAGCCGCCGCGCTTTCGCCCGGCTCTGTCTGGCCGTAATGCACCGTGGCCACCGCGTTTTCGCCGGACGCGGTGCGCTTTACCACCCGGTAGTCCTCCCAGAAGCAGCTGGAGGGTGTGCGCAGATAACAGTACACCAGCTTGTACTCCTTCCCGGCCTCCGGTTCATTCCCCGGCTCGGCGGCCTCGATCAGCCCGTAGCCGATGCGGCCCACCGCATTGCCCGCGCTGTCGCAGACCAGAAGCTGGGTGTTCATGCCCTGGTCGAAGACCCGGTCGGCCTTCTCCGGCTCCTTCAGGCTCCAGCCCTGGGGCAGAAGGAAGCTGGCGGTGAAGGGGGCCTGGTCATAATATTCTCCGTTATACTCGCTCCGGCCCTCCTGATAGGCGGGGAAGGTGGCGCTCACCCGCTGGATCATATCCTGCTCGCTGGTGCTCTGTGGAATGCTTTCCACCGGCTGAGCCTCCGGGGCGGCGGGTGCCTGGGGCTGGGGCTGCCCCTGGGCCAGGGCCAGCAGATCCACCGACAGCTCCGCCTCCTCGTCGGAATAGAGGCAGGCGCTCAGGTTCAGGTCCAGATAGCCCTGGGCACACTCGATCTGATAGGTCTGCCCTGCCTTCCAGGCCTTTCCGGCGTTCTCCTTTTCCATCAGGTGGATGCTCATACCGCCCTCGCCCATGGCGGCGCGGCCGCTGATCTGGATGTTCCAGTCCTCACCGGGCCAGCCCTCGGGCAGGGTGAACTCCACGCCCTTTTCATAGGGGCGCAGGCTGCCCTCCAGAAAGGCCATGGCATCCTGACCGGTCTGGGGAATGCTGCTGCCCGCCATCACGCTGCCGCTGGCGGGGCTGCTTTCCTCCGGGGAGTGCTGCCCCTGCCCGGCGCAGCCGGACAGCACCACACAGAGGGCCAGCGCACAGGCCAGCGCCTGTTTCCTCATTTTCCCGCTTTTTTCTCCGTGTTGCTTCGTCATGGCGGCACACTCCCTTCCGGTTTGTCTTCATAGATAGAACGCGCCGGAGGGGCTGTTTATTTCACATTTCGGCGGGATTTGCGCTTTTTCACTCCGCCGTGCCGGGTGTGCCGCTTCCGGCAGCCTCAGCCCGCCTGGCCCAGCTCCTCCATGGCCTCGCGGGCGTTGTCGGCCGAGAACAGAAAAACGCCGCTCCGGCTGTATACCTCCACATGAGACCCCACGTAACGAATGATGCAATCCATACTCGACCCTGCCTTTCTTCTGATTCCTTGTGTTGCTTTCGGGGGCCGCGCCCCCTTCCGATGGTCTTATTCTACCAAAGAAGCAGTCCTATAATTTGTACTTCAAGCATTTCCACTCGGAAATGCAGTCCCATAAACCTCCCTTTTAACGCAAACAGAAAAAGGCCCCCGGAAACCTCCGGGGGCCTTGCTGCTTTTGATCAGGTTATTCCGCCTTCTCGTACACGGCCTCGATCTCGGCCACGTACATGGTGTGGTAGTCCTTCAAAGGGTAGCAGTCCTCATCGCAGCTGTTGCCGGGCAAAAAGCACTCCGGCTCCAGCGACTGGGCGTAAAGGCTGCGGCAGACCAGCACCAGCCGGGCCTCCTCAAAGGCGGGCGCGCCGTCGAAGTCCCGCACGTTGAAGCCAACCTTCGCGATCTTATCCTCGTCCCGGCCGCTCACCTTGCCCAGATACCCCAGCTCCTTCTTCGCGCCCTCGCCGTAAAAGCTCAGGGTGAAGCGGCCGGCCTGGTCCACAAACTCCTTGGTGTAGCGCTGGGGGCGCAGATAGATCTGCACCACATTCTTGCCCCACAAAACACCCATGGAGCCCCAACTCACGGTCATGGTGTTCACGGTGCCGTCGGCCTTTTTGGCGCTCACCAGCGCCCACTCCTTGCCGATCAGCTCAAAGGGATTGCCGCCGATGGCAGCGGGTTCGATCTTGCGATACTCCATTTGTCAAAACACCTTTCTTTCGCTCGATTTGCCGGTTTTCTGGCTGTCCAGCACGGGGGCCACCGCCCGGTAGCGGTCGTAGCAATACTGGATGATGGCATTGCGCTTGACCAGGCCGATGAAGCTCTTTTTGTCGTCCAGCACGGGCACAAAATTCTGGGTCATGGCGGCGGCCACCAGTTCGTCCATCTGGGTGGTCACGGCCACGGGCTTGTAATCCCGCTTGCGGGGGATGCTGCTTAAGGGGATATCCTCCGCGTCGTCCAGGTCGATGCCCTGGTTCTTGATGGCCCAGAGCAGGTCGCCCTCGGTCATGGTGCCCACATACTCGCCCACCCGGTTCAGCACCGGGATGCTGGAATAACGGTGGTACTCCATTTTTTCCAGCGCCTGGCGCAGGGTGAAGTCCTCATACAAAAAGGCCACGTCCTGCTTGGGCGTTAAAAAGAACAGCAAATTCACTCACAAAACCTCACTTTTCGCGCTGCATTCTCACTCGGCAGCCCCACAGGGTTCACAACGCGGCGCTGCCTCAAAAAGCGAGCCGGAATGCTCCGGCCCGGGATTCCATGTTTGTTCCAGGATTCTGCATTTCTATTTTATCACATTTTTCCCTTCGGGGTGTGAAAAACTTATGAAGGCAGCGCCGGACGGCGCAAAGGGGCTTTTTTGCCCGGTTTCACTGGTCAACCGCCTCGATTTATGATATGCTTTAAGGTACCGATTCTGACCTGAAAAGGATGTGTTGCCCATGGCCCGATTCCGCCGCCTGGCGGCTTTTGCGCTTTGCCTTGCCCTGCTTGCCGGCTGCGGCGGCAATGCCGCTTCCTCCGCTTCCTCGCAGGCGGCTTCGTCCGCCTCCTCCGCAGCCTCTGTGCCCCAGCAGAGCGCCAGCGCCCCCACCGCTCTGGTGCTGGGCTACACCCCCTCGGCGGGCTTCAACCCCTACGCCTCCTCCTCCAATCTGGTGGAGCAGAACGCCGGGCTGCTGTTCGAGTGCCTGGTGGAATTGACGCCGGAGCTTTCGCTGGAATACCGGCTGGCGGATTCCATCGTATCGGCGGGCGAGACGGTGACCATCCACATCCGCCCGGGCTGCACCTTTGCGGACGGCACCGCCGTCACCGCGCAGGATGCCGCCGCCAGTCTGGAGGCCGCCCGCCTCAGCGAGCGCTACGCCGCCCGCTTTGCCGGTGTGACCGAGGTGAAGGCCAGCGGCGACACCGTCACCGTGACCCTGTCCGCGCCGGATTCCATGTTCGCCTACCTGTGCGACATTCCGGTGCTCAAGGCCGCCGAGACCGCCTCGGCCCAGCCCACCCCCAACGGCCGCTACACCTACGGCGACAGCGGCAGTCTGGTGCGCAACGCCTCCTGCGCCTTCGCGGAAAACGGGCCGGACACCATTTATCTCACCGAGGTGAGCAGCTACGAGGAAATGGTCTCCGGCTTTGCGGTGGGCAGTCTGAACCTGTACACCGCCAGCGACTCCGCCCAGACCAGCGCGGGCTTCTCCAGCGTGTCGGACTATTACAAGACCAACAACCTGGTCTTCCTGGGCATCAACGCCACCCCGCCGGAGAGCGGCGAAAAAAGCCCCCTGCTCACCACGCCCGGCGGGCGCGGCCTGCTCAGCCAGCTGATCGACCGCACCCAGCTGGCCCAGAAGAGCTACTACTCCCGTGCCTACCCGGCCACCGGCTGCATCAACGACCACTACGACTGCGTGGCCGACGGCCACGTGATCCTCTCGGGCGCCGAGCTGACCGCCGACCAGGCCGCGGCCGACATGGCCGCCCTGGGCTACAGCCTGGACGACGCGGGCTACTACCAGAACGCGGACGGCGAGCGGCTGAGCCTGCGGCTGCTGGTCTACAGCGGCAACACCTACAAGCGCTACGCCGCCACCCTCATCAAGGAGCAGCTGGGCGCGGCCGGCATCTATGTGGCGGTGGAGGAGACCCCGGATTTTGACGTTTACAGTCAAAAAGTTGCATCTGGTGATTTTGACCTGTACATCGGCGAGGTCAAGTTGTATAATAATATGGATATGAGCCCCTTTTTTGAAGGGGGTCAGGCCAGTGTGGGCATTGTGCAGAGCGAAGCGCTCGCCGCCGCCTACGCCGCCTTTAAGGCAGACCAGAACACCGCCGCCGCGCTGGAAGAGGCCTTTGCCGCCGAAATGCCCTATGTGCCCTTGTTGTGGCGCAACGGCACGGTGGTGCACAGCAACGGCATCAGCGGTCTGAGCTGTTCCATCAGCAACGTATTCTATTCGCTGGAAGGCCTGCGCTTCGACGCGGCCGAATAACCGACCCCACCGCCCACGGGCGGATACAAATGCAAAGGAGCGGCAGTTTATGATCACATTGCAAAACCCCATGGGCACCATAAGCATGACGTCGGACTACTTCGCCGAGCTGGTGAGCCAGGCGGCGCGCAGCTGCTACGGCGTGGCGGGCATGGCCACCGGCGGCCGCGGAGACGATTTGAAGAGCCTGGTGTTCGGCAGCGATTTCCCGGAAAAGGGCGTGCGCGTGACCCAGTCGGACCGTCAGCTCACCATCGAGCTGCACATCAAGGTGGGCTACGGGCTGAACATCGCCACCATCGTGAAGAGCATCACCCACAAGGTCAAGCATGAGGTGGAAAAGGCCACCGGCCTGACCGTGGCCCGCATCGAGGTCTCGGTGGACGACATCGTGGCGGACTGACCCCGCCCCATACAACAACGACATTTTACTTTACATGAGGTGCAATAGCTTATGATTACCGGTAAGATCCTGCGTGACGCCATCATCTCCGGCGCCAACAACATCTCCAACCAGCGCTCCCGTGTGGACGAGCTGAACGTTTTCCCCGTGCCGGACGGCGACACCGGCACCAACATGAGCATGACCGTGATGGCCGCTGCCCGTGAGCTGGAAAACCTGGCCGACAGCTGCACCGTGGGCGAGGCCGCCAAGGTGGCCGCTTCCGCCATGCTGCGGGGCGCCCGCGGCAACTCCGGCGTTATCACCAGCCTGCTGTTCCGCGGCCTGTCCAAGGCGCTGGACGGCAAGAAGGAGGCCGGTGCCGAGGATCTGGTCCACGCGCTGGAAAAGGGCGTGGAGGCCGCCTACAAGGCCGTGATGAAGCCCACCGAGGGCACCATGCTCACCGTGGCCCGCATCGCCAGCGAGGAGGCCACCGCCAGCGGTCTGGCCGATGTGAACGAGCTGTGGACTCTGGTGCTGGCTGCCGGCCAGCGCGCACTGGACAACACCCCCAACCAGCTGCCCGTCCTGAAGAAGGCCGGCGTGGTGGACGCGGGCGGCCAGGGCCTGATGGTGATCTTCGAGGGCATGGACATCGTGTTCAAGGGCGGCGAGCCCGTGAAGGGTGAGGAGCAGACCCAGAGCAAGGTCAAGCACTCCAGCGACGCCGCCGGCAAGGGCGTGTTCAGCGACGACCTGATGAAGGTTGAGGACATCAAGAACGGCTACTGCACCCAGTTCCTGGTGAACAAGAACGAGGGCGTTTCCAGCGACAAGCTGCGCGCCTTCTGCGAGAGCAACGGCGACAGCGTGGTGGTCATTGAGGACGACGATGTGATCAATTGCCACGTGCACACCGCCGACCCGGGCAAGATCCTGAGCCACGCCATCCAGTACGGCTACCTGACCGGCTTCAAGATCGAGAACATGCACGAGCAGTTCCTGGCCCGCCAGAAGCAGGGCAAGGGCCTGGAGAAGCAGAAGGAAGCCGAGCAGGCCGAGCAGACCAGCCCCTTCGTGTACGCCGCCGTGGACCCGGACCAGGAGTACGGCTTTGTGGCCGTGGCTGCCGGTGAGGGCCTGGCCAACGTATTCACCGACCTGGGCGTTTCCGCTGTTGTGTCCGGCGGTCAGACCATGAATCCCTCCACTGAGGACATCGTGGCTGCGGTGCAGAGCGTGCCCGCCAAGACCGTGTTCGTGCTGCCCAACAACAAGAACATCATCATGGCCGCCGAGCAGGCCCAGAAGCTGGCCGACCGGCGCATCGTGGTGCTGCCCACCCGCACCATTCCCCAGGGCATCACCGCCATGCTGAGCTTTGACCCGGACGCCACCGTGGACGCCAACACCATCAACATGATGGACGCCGCCGGTCAGGTGAGCACCGGCCTTGTGACCTTCGCCGCCCGCAACAGCGACTTCGACGGCCACAAGATCAAGAAGGGCGAGATCATGGCCATGGAGAACGGCAAGATCGTGAACATCGGCACCGACATCACCAAGACCACCTACCGTCTGGCCCGCAGCATGGTGAAGAAGGACACCAGCTTCATCACCCTGATCTCCGGCTGCGACGTGAGCGAAGAGGACGCCCAGCGCACGCTGGAGCTGGTGCAGGCCAAGGTGGGCGACGGCATCGAGGTCACCCTGATCAACGGCGGCCAGCCCGTCTACTACTACATGATCAGCGTGGAGTAAGCCTTCCCTGATCGCAAAGCGTTTTCAAGCGTTTCTCAAGCGCCGCCGAAAATCGGCGGCGCTTTTTTCTACCCTTTGATTCTCAAGCCAAAAAGGAGGCCCCGCCATGAAGCCGGATACCCCCATTCAATACGTCAAGGGCGTGGGCCCCAAGCTGGCCGAGCGGTTCGCCCGGCTGGGCATCGCCACCGTGGGCGACCTGCTCTGCCACTATCCCCGCCGCTACATCGACTACAGCCAGCCCAGCCCCATCGCCGAAGCCCCCTCCGGCGCCGAGGTGGTCATCAGGGCCGAAGTCTGCGCTAAAAAGGGCGCGGTGCGCCTGCCCGGCGGCCGCACCATGGTGCAGGCCACCGCCGCGGACGATACCGGCACCCTGACCCTCACCTGGTTCAACACCCATTTCATGGCGGACAAGCTGCTGCTGGGCGAGGAATACTACTTTGAGGGCCGGGCGAAAGGGGCGCTCTCCCGCCGGGAGATGGCAAACCCCATCGTGCGCACCCAAGCGGAGGTGGAGCGCAAGCCCTTCGTGGCGGTCTACCCCCAGACCGAGGGCCTGGCCAGCGGCCAGATCGCCCGCTGTGTGGAGAACGCGTTGGCCACTGCCGACCCGCTGCCCGAGCCGCTGCCGCCGGACTACCTGCCCCGCTTCCGGATGCCGGATAAGTGGACGGCAGTGAAGAACATCCACCACCCCTCTTCCCCCCAGGCACTGGCGGCGGCACGGCGGCGGCTGGTGTTTGAGGAGCTGTTCACCCTGCAACTGGGTCTGAGCCTTTTAAAAAGCCGGGGCGCGGTGAAGAGCGGCGCGCCCATGCAGCCCACCGGCCTCACCCCCTTCTGGGACAGCCTGCCCTTCTCCCCCACAGGGGCGCAGCGGCGGGCCGCCGCCGAGATCTGCGCCGACATGGCCGCAAAGCAGCCCATGAACCGGCTGTTGCAGGGCGATGTGGGCAGCGGCAAAACGCTGGTGGCGGCGGCGGGCGTTTACATGGCGGCGAAGAACGGCTACCAGAGCGCCCTCATGGCCCCCACCGAGATTCTGGCCGCTCAGCACGCGGCCACATTACAGACCTTTCTCGCGCCCTTCGGGCTGCGGGTTGCCCTGCTCACCGGCGGCATGAGGGCCGCCCAGAAGCGCACCACCCTTGCAGCCATCGCCGCACACGAAGCGGATCTGGTGGTGGGCACCCACGCGGTGATCAGCAGCGGGGTGGAGTTTGCCCGCCTTGGCTTTGCGGTGGTGGACGAGCAGCACCGGTTCGGGGTGCGCCAGCGAGGCCTGCTGGCGGACAAATCCATCGCCCCCCATGTGCTGGTGATGAGCGCCACGCCCATTCCCCGCACCCTGGGTCTTTTGATGTACGGCGACCTGGACATCTCCATTCTGGACGAGCTGCCCCCCGGCCGTCTGCCGGTGAAGACCTACGCAGTGACCGGAAAAAAGCGGCGGGACATGTACCACTTTTTAGACGACCAGATCGACAAGGGCCACCAGGTCTACATCGTCTGCCCCCGGGTGGAGGAAAGCGATACCGAAGCGCCCGGCGCGGCGGACCTGCAGGCGGTGACCAGCTACCTCACCGATGTGGCACAGGCCCTTTTGCCCCACCGGCGCATCGGCCTGATGCACGGCAAGCTGAAACCCAAGGAAAAGGCCGCTGTGATGGACCAGTTCAAAAACGGCGAGCTGGATGTGCTGGTCTCCACCACCGTGATCGAGGTGGGCGTGGATGTGCCCAACGCCACCGTGATGGTGATCGAGAACGCGGAGCGGTACGGCCTGTCGGCGCTGCACCAGCTGCGGGGCCGGGTGGGCCGCGGCGGCGGCGAGGCCTACTGTATCCTCATCAGCGACCACACCGGCGAGGCGGTGCGGGACCGGCTGCGCTTTCTCTGCCACACCCAGGATGGCTTCGAGATCGCCAAATACGACCTGGAGACCCGCGGCCCCGGCGACTTCTTCGGCGACCGGCAGCACGGCCTGCCCACATTGCAATTGGCCGACCTGATGGGCGACACCCGCACATTGGAAGCCGCCCAGAAATGCGCCCACGAGCTGCTGGAGCAGGACCCCAAGCTCGCCGCCCCGGAGCACAGCCTGCTGGCGGCGCAGGTGTCCCATTTGTTTGAACGCACCACCTTCAACTGACCAGGCGGCGGGCGGCCAAACGCCGCGCCCCGCAAAAAGGAGAAATGACCATGCTCCGTGTAGGCATCGCCGGAATCGGCTCCATTGCTCAGGTGTATCTGGGCCTGTTCGCTGCCGGGAAAATCCCCGGCGGGCGCGTCACCGCTCTGTCCAGCCGCAGCCCGGACCATCTGACCAGCGCCCGGGACGCCTTCTGTACCCCGGACACTGCCCTTTTCACCGACTACGAAGCCATGCTGCACAGCGGCCTTATTGACGTGGTGATGATCTGCACGTCCCACAACCGGCATGTGCCCATGGCGCTACAGGCGTTAAAGGCCGGGGTGCATCCCCTGATTGAAAAGCCGCTGGCGGTGGACGCGGACGAGGCCCGCACCCTGCTGGATGCCTGCCGTGCCCACCCGGAGCTGACCGCCGGGGTGCTCTACTGCCGCCGGGCCAGCACCGCCTATCAGCAGGCAAAGCAGCTGGTGGAACGCGGTGCGCTGGGGCAGCTCAAACGGGCCTGCTGGCTCATCACCAATCTCTACCGCACCCCCGCCTACCACGCCAGCCAGCCCTGGCGGGGCAGCTGGAAGGGCGAGGGCGGCGGACTGCTGCTCACCCAGGCCAGCCACCAGCTGGACCTGCTCACCTGGCTCTGCGGCATGCCAAGCGGGGTGACAGCCCTGTGTGAATTCGGGGCCGAGCGGGCCATTCAGGTGGAAAACGACGTGACCCTGCACCTGCGCTGGACAGACGGCGCCACCGGCCAGTTCATCGCCTCCAGCCGGGAATTCCCCGGCACCAACCGGCTGGAACTCAGCGGCAGCAAGGGCCAGCTGATTCTGGAAAACGACCGACAATTCACCCTGCGCCGCCTTTCCCGGGACGAGCGGGACTTCGCCCAAAGCACCACCGGCTATTTCGGGCCCATCCCCTTCACCGAGGAGCAGTGGACCGCCCCCGAGGAGCCGAACGAAGCCCAGCAGGCGGGCATCGTGGCGGATTTTCTGGCAGCAATCGCCCAGCGCCGCGCCCCTCTCTGCCCGGCAGCCGACGCACTGGAAAGCCTGCTGGTCACCAACGCGGCCTATCTCTCCGCCTGGCAGGGCGGCACCGTTCCGGTGCCCCCGTCCCCGGGCGCCTACGCCGCCGAACTGGCAAAGCGGACGAAAGAGGAATAAAAAGAAAAACGCCCCCGTGCCTGCCGTTTCTGGCAAGGCCCGGGGGCGCTGTTTTGTATATTCAGTTCTGTTCCGCGGACGGCTGGGCATTTTCGTCCCGCAGGTTCACGCCGCCGCAGTTCAGCCGGAACACATGGAAGCCGATCTCGGCGAAGGGGTAGCGGTTCAGCAGCGCGCTGGCCGCGTTCAGCACCGGCTTCAGATCAAAACAGATGCAGTCGATGTAGGAATAGGCAAAGCCGGTGGCTCCGCCCAGAATCCACAGATTCTCCCCTGCCGCCTGCTGCAGCTCATCCTCCAGGCGGCCCCGCAGCTCCACCCGCTGGGCCTCCGGCACCTGCTCGGTGCTGTAGAAGAAAAAGCCGCAGATCACGCCGTCCGCCTGCAACCGGTCCATCCGGGAATCGTCGCCCCGGTAGTAGTCCGCCAGCAGCTCGCTGCAGCAGGTAGCACCGGCGATCACGTCCTGCCGCAGAGCCCAGTCCTCCTGGGTGGCGGGCTCGTAGCAATAGTTCTGGTAATTCCAGCCGATGGACTGGGCCTCGTCCAGCGCGGCCTCGTCGCCGCCGCAGAACCAGTCCGCCATCTGCCTGCGCAGCTGGCGCAGCGGCATGCCGCCCTGGGGCCGGGGCTCGCTCAGCACCTCCAGCCGCTCCACGCGGCACAGCGCGGCTCCCTCGCCCATGGCCTGGCTCAGCAGCCGGGCCGCGGGCGCGATGTCCTGCCCGGCGTGCAGATCCGGGGCCCAGAGAGCCACCACGGCCTTCTCGCCCCTCTTCTGGGGCCAGGCCAGCGCCTCCTGCAGGGCCGGGGCATCCGGGTCAGCGGGCTGGCCCGCCCAGAATACCCAGTGCTCCGCCAGCGCCGCGGGGGCCTGCTCCCGCCAGTGAAGGATCTGAATCAGCCGGGTGGGCATGCACTCGGCCCACACCGCCAGCCGCAGACGGCTATCCAGCCCGGTGTCCAGCGAGAATTCCGCCCCGCCGAACACCCCGGCCAGCAGCTCTGCGTGGGCCTGGCGGGCTTTTTCGCTCTCGCCCGCTTCGCTCAGCGCCCGCAGCTCGGCTTCCCGGGCCGAAAAGGCGGCCCAGTAATCCCGCACACGCTCGGTGAAGGGCTGCTTTTGCACCGGCAGGGCAATGGCGCTGCGGCACCAGTCCAGATACCGCTCGGTCTCCTCATCGCCGGGGGCCAGCTCGTCCGCCCGGTCAAAGGCCTCCAGTGCCTTTTCCTCTTTGCCCAGATGATACCAGGCGTACCCCGCCCGGAAATGCCACAGCGGGTCCGCCGCGCTCTGCTCTTTGCACAGCTCCAGGATTTTCAGCGCCTCTTCAAAGCGGCCCAGGTTGTTCAGCGCCCGGGCCTGCTGGCCCAGCAGCTTCGGCCCGCGCTGTTCGGGCGAAACCTCCAGAATGGCTTCCAGAATCCGCTCGTACTGCCGGTCCGCGTTCCAGGCCTCGATCTGCTCCAGCAGGGCCTCGTTTTCCGGCGCACCGCCCTTTGCCGGGCAGGCATTGGGCCGGAGGTTCTCGCCCAGCGGGGCACGGGGCTCCAGCTGGGCCTCATCGAACCGGCGCAAAAGGCCCTCGGCCTCCTGCTCCAGCTTATAGGCCATCTCCTCGTTATAAAGGGGCGCGGCCTGATACAGGTTCACCTCGCCCCCATCGGGCAGCGGGCAGACCGCCGCCGCGTCCGGCACGCCGCCGGGGGTGAGCAGGATCACCCCGGTAAAGCCGCAGCCGGGTGCAAAGGGCCGCCCGTTGGGGATGGTATGACCCCAGCCCAGCCAGGTGCCCTGCTGGCGGGGCATGGCGGCCAGCAGCCGCAGCCAGCCCACCGGCCAGGCGTCCCGCGGGTCGGCGGAAAGGGCGTTCCAGTCCGGGGGCAGATACATCATGATCTCGGCCCGCTCGGCCCCAAAGCCCGCCAGCTCCGGCGGCACGTTCATGGGCACAGCGCCCATGCCGCAGGTGATGAGCACCGTCCAGTGCCGGTGCCGGGTGGGCCCCAGAACCAGCAGCTCCACCCCGCCCTGCTCGGCCGGGGGGATCACCCGATCCACCGGGCCCAGCCAGCGGCGCAGATGCTCGATCAGCCGTTCCTTCTGCTCCTTTGTATAGGCGGCAGCGGGAGCCAGCGGCCCCTCCTCCTCCGGGGGCAGGGGCAGCTCGTCCGCCGAGTAATCCTCGTATTGCGGCTCGCCCCAAATCTTAAACCGGGGGTCGAACCGCTGGTAGGCGAAGAGCCGTTCCTCCCGGCTGCGGCCCACCTGATACCCCAGCCGGAAGCAGCCGCTGCGCTCAACGAGCAGATGGGCCAGCTCCAGCCGACGGCCCGGCTCCTTTTTGCGGATGGCCGCCTTTGCCAGCCGGTCCAGCTCCTCCAGCCGGGCGGTGAGGGCGGCGGCCCAGTCCTGGCCGATCTTGCCCGCGCCCCGCTGGTTCATGTCCAGCCGCAGGTTCACAAAATTGCCCTGGAAGATCAGGTCCGCAAAGCAGTAGATGCCCTCAAAGAGGGGATTCTCCGCCCCGAAGGCTGCGGCGGCTTTTGTCAGGCCCTCGTCGTCGCCCAGCATGCAGAACAGCGCTTCTTCCGCGGGGGTGCGCAGGCCTCGGTCTGCACGCTCCTCGCTCTGGGCCGGGCAGATGCCCTCCGCCTCCAGCCGGGCTGCCTCGATCTGCTCAAGGCTCTGCCCCGCCTGCAAGCGCTCCAAAGCGTCCGCAAGGCGGCGCTGGCCGGGGTGGGCGGCAAGGCCAGCCTCCAGCAGCGCGATGCCCTCGGCCCTGTCGCCAAAATGGGCGGCAAGCACCGCCGCCAGATACCGGCAGGTCTCGTCCTGCCCGTCCAGCGCAAGACCCATGCGGGCCAGACGCAGCGCCTCCTCGGGCGCACCGGTATACAGCCGGGCCAGCGCCAGACTGCGGCACCATTCCGGATTGCCCTGGCCCTGCTCCTCCAGCCGGGCCAGCCACTGCACCGCCTGCTGCCAGGCCTCGTACTCCGCCGCGCCCAGGTCCAGCCGGGCCACTAGCAGCGCCAGCTCCAGGTCCGCGCGCATCTGCTCCCGGCTGACAAGGCCAAGATCAATGGCTCCCTCCACCTGATCCTGCACCAGATCCAACGCGTCGTACCAGCGGCGCTGGGCCGCCAGCTCCTCAGCGCGGATTCGGGTCTTTTCGTCCAACAGCCCTGTCATCCCCTGTCTCGTTCTCCTTCCCTGTTTTCTGTGTCAAATTCCCTGTGCTCAAAAGCCCAGCTTGAAGCTTTCGCCCTCCACGGCCACACCGGCGCTGCGGCTCACCGGAACCGGCACGCCGTCCCCGGTGTCCAGCGTCTGGCCCTCGGCCAGCTCCAGGTCCCCCTCCAGCAGATCCATGACCAGATTTGCCAGCAGGTCCCGCAGCTCCACCGGGCGGCGGGCGCTGTGCAAAATCTCCAGCTCGGGCAGCTCAAAGTCCCGCAGGCCATACGTGTAGGCGCACACCCCCTGCTCGCTCTGCCACAGGCCGAAGTACACCCAGTTCAGGATGGGCAGCACGTCCTCCTTCATGGTGTCGGCCACGGCCTGGTAAAAATCCGGGGCCAGCAGGGTGCCCGCCGCCATCACGCCCAGCGCGCCGGGCTGGGCGCAGGCCGCCGCGCTCACCTTGGTGAGCAGCTTGGCCGCCTCCACCGGGCTCGCCTGCCCCTGGGGCAGCACGGTAATGAGCAGATGGGCCTTGTGGGCCGCCGCGGCCTGCACCGCCTGGGGCCACCAGTAGTTGGTTTTCGCCTGCTGCTCCGCCTCGCCCTCGGGCACCGGCGCGTCGATCAGCGCTACCGCCGCGATCATGCCCTGATCGTCAAACACCACGTTGCCGGTGGCGGGGACCTCCTTTTCACCGTTCCCCGCCAGAGCCCATTCGCTCTGCAGGTCCCGGAGCAGCTTCTCCCGGTCAAAGGCGGGCTGCTCCAGCAGCACAAAGTTCACCAGCGTGCCGCCGGTCGCTCCGGCCACGGTCTTTTTCTCTTCCATGGTGGTTCCTCCCTATCCGCCCGTTCCATTGCGGGCCGTTTATTCAAATGGTCAGGGCCGCTGCCCGGCCAGATTTTCGTTTTTAGCCGCCGGGGGCTGTTTGCCCGCCTGCATCGCCAGCAGCACCAGCGCCGCCACAGCCGCCAGGGCCACCGCCGCGGGCCAGGCCACCCACACGCCGGTCAGCTCCAGGAAAAGGGGCAGCACCAGCAGCATCAGGGGCTGGGTGCCCAGCGGTTCGCCGTAGGCCAGAATGCCGCTGAACACCGGCTCGCCCACCGCGCAGAAGTAGCTGCTGCAAAAGCGCACCACCGCCATGACGGGGTAGCCGATGCAAAGGGTCCACATGGCCGCCGCACCCTCGGCGGTGGCCTCGGGGCTGGCCCCGAACACCAGCGGCAGCTGGCTGCGGCCAATCCAGGTAAGAACGCTGCACACAAGGGCAACCCCCACCGCAAGGCTCAGGCCCCACCGGCGCAGCAGGGCCAGCTGGCCCCACTCGCCCGCGCCCCGGGCATGGCTGAGCAGCGGCTGCACGCCGTCGCCCACGCCGGTCACCAGCGGGATCACCGCGCCCAGCACATAGCTGAGCACCGCATACACCGCCACGCCCCGGGTGCCGCCCCAGTGCAGCGCCTGCAGATTGGTGATGAGCAGAATCACACTGGTGGAGATGGAGAGGCCAAAGGGCGAGATGCCGTATTGCACGATGCCCCGGAGCATCCGCCGGCGGGGGGCGAAATCCGCCCGGCGCAGCGGCAGCTCCCGCACGGCCAGCAACGTGGGCAGGGCCAGAACCGCGCAGAGGATCTGGGACGAGCCGGTGGCCACCGCGGCGCCCGCCAGCCCCCACTGAAAGACCTGAATGAACAGCCAGTCCATGAGGATGTTGCCCAACAGGCCCACGATGGTGAAGCTCATGGCCTGCATGGTCTTGTGGCTGCCCCGCAAAAGGGGCAGCACGCCGGTATTGATGGTCTGGCCCAGAGCCAGCGCGCAGATCATCCGGCTGTATTCCAGCGCCGGGGCATACAGCTCCCCCTTCGCGCCGATCAGCGGCAGGATCACCGGGCAGGCCAGCCAGAGCCCCACGCTCATGGCCACGCCCGCCGCGGCCAGCGCCGTGAGGGTGTTGCCCCGGGCCAGCGCGGCTTCCTCCTTATCGCCCCGGCCCAGAGCGGTGGAAAGACGCACCGCGCCTCCCAGCCCCAGACCCAGGCTCACCGCCTGGATGAAGGCGGTGATGGGCCAGGCCACGTTGATGGCCGCAAGGCCGATGTCGCCCAGATTCCGGCCGATAAAAAAGCCGTCCACAATAATAAAGCAGCTGTTCAGCAGCTGGCTCAGCATGCTGGGCAGCGCATAGCAAAAAAACTGTCGCTTCAAGGGGGTCAAGACACCCGCTCCTTTCCGTTTGCCAGGGGTCCGGCCCCGCTTTTATTCGTTAAACAAGATTGCGCCGCTCGCCCTGCAAAAATGCCTCCAGATTGGCGCACACCTCGGCGCTCAGCCGGGCCAGCGCCTCCTGGGTGGCCCAGGCCACGTGCGGAGTAAGCAGCACATTCGGGCAATGGAGCAGCTCATCCTTCGGGCGCACCGGCTCGTGGGCCGCCACGTCCGAGGCATAGTAGCCCAGATGCCCGCTTTTCAGCGCGGCGCACACCGCCGCCTCGTCCACCAGCGCGCCCCGGGCGGTGTTCAGAAGAATCGCTCCCGGCTTCATGGCCGCCAGGGCCGCCTCGTTTATTATGCCCCGGGTCTCGGCGGTGGCCGGGCAGTGCAGGCTCACCACGTCGCTGTCCTCCAGCAATTGCTCGAAGGGCACGAATTCCACCCCGTCGGCGGCATATTCCGGCTTCACATGGCGGGTATAGGCCAGCACCCGCATACCGAAGCCCTTTGCGATGCGCGCCGCCGCCCGGCCGATGGCTCCGTAGCCCACCACGCCGAAGGTGCGGCCCGCCAGCTCAAAATGGGGGTGAATGCCGTAGGAATCCGGCACGCCGGTCTGCCAGTAGCCGTCCCGCAGGCTGGCGGCCCGGCCGGCGATGCTGTTGGCCAGCTCCAGCAGCA
Organism: Gemmiger sp. An194; assembly: GCF_002160145.1. GTDB lineage: Bacteria > Bacillota > Clostridia > Oscillospirales > Ruminococcaceae > Allofournierella. The sequence continues at coordinate 60,314 of NZ_NFKA01000006.1, forward strand.
GGGCAAAGCCGTGCTGAGCCACACTCTCGGTGGAATAGCCCGGCACATTGGCCACCGCCACCCCGTGGCGATGGCAGGCCTCCAGATCCAGACTGTCGGTGCCGGTGGCGGTCAGGCCCACCCAGCGAAGGCGCGGGCAGGCATCCAGCACCGCGTCGTCGATGCGGCACTTGTTGCTCACCGCAAAATCCGCGTCCCGCAGCCGGTCGATCAGCTGCTCCGGAGGCGTGCGGGGGTATTCCTCCACCACATCCGCCAGGTCGTACAGGCCGGTCCAGTCCAGGTCTCCCGGGCGCACACAGTAGCTGTCCAGCACAACAATTTTCATCGGTTCTTCTCCCCCTTTGCGGAGCGTTTGTGCCCCATTTTTGTCTCTTTTGTAATTTTACCTGCTTTTGCGGGGCCCTTCAACCCCCGCTGCTGGATTTTTTCCTCCGGTTCGTATATAATGAAAAGGTAACTATTGCGAGGGGGGCTTTTGCATGTATACGCCAAGGCTTGTGATCCGCAAGCTGCTGCTGGGCGCGGTGCTCATGACCGTGGCCATCATCATCACGGTGCTGATCCGGGAAAATATGGATGTGAAGGACCCGGAGCAGGCGCTGCCCACCATCACCATCACGGTGAACGGGGACATGAACCTGAACGACAAGATGGTTTTCCGGGCCGGATACGAGTGGAACTTCTTCACCACCGTGGCCAAGAACACCCCCACCTATACCAGCGCCACCCTGCGGGAGCAGCTGTATCCGGTGGATCTGGCCCCCAACAGCGTGCTGGACATCAGCTTTTCGCTGCCGCCCAAGACGCTGCGCATCCAGCGCGCGTCGGACGATGCGCTGGAAAACTTTGTGGAGCTGGCCGATGTGAGCGACGGTCAGATCATCAGCCCCGGCACCCCGGGCCTTTACCTCTATCAGGTGGAGGCGGGCTTCGGCTGGCGCGGCTCGATTCGTTATTTCTTCCTGGTGCGGGTGCAGCAGGCTGCCTGAGCGTGAATTGAAAAATAGAAAGGGAGCGTTCCTTCGCAGAACGCTCCCTTTTCTGTTGTATTTCAGGGCGCGGGCGCTTCACTGCCCGCCAGAGCCAGCGCCGCATTGTGGCGGGCCAGCAGCCGCCGCTGGTAGTCGCCCGCATAGGTGCCGTGCAGCAGCTTGGGCAGGGCTTCCTCCTCCAGCGAGTGCCAGCACGCGGCCTCCTGCCCCGGCAGGATGGGGTAAAACAGCACGCTGTTTTTTTCCGCCGCCGCCAGACACTGGGACCCGAAGCCCACCACCAGCACCTTCTGCCGGTCGTAGCCCCGGTTCAGCAGCTCGTTCACGCAATAGGCCAGCTCCCGCCGCTTGATGCACATCGCCGCGCAGGGGGGCAGGCTGTGGAAATTCCACTCGCTGCAGGCCGAGCGCACGTTCAGATTGGTGAGCAGCACAATGTCGGCCACGATGCGCATTCGTTCCAGGCAGGCCCTTACCCCGTCGAATGCCTGACCGCGGGCGGCGTCCAGGGCGTATTCCGCGCCCAGCAGGCAGACCATGAACGCCTTGGCCCTCGGCGGGATCTTCTGTGTCCGTTCCATAACAACGCCCCCAATTTCAATCAAATTATCCGCGCCGGGTAAAATTCTTTATAACTTAACTATACCAGCACAGCGGGGGCAGTTGCAACAGTTTTTGTATGTTTTTAATGATTTTTTGTAATTTTATTGAATAATTCTATCTCATTCTCCCAAAACCTGGCCGATGGGTTGCTGGATGCACAGGGTGGCCAGCTTGTCCGCCGGGGTGGGGGTCATGTTGATGACCACCAGCTCTTTGCCGCCGTAATAGCGCAGAAGGCCCGCCGCCGGATACACCGCCAGACTGGTGCCGCCCACGATGAGCAGGTCCGCCGCCTCCAGCGCGCGCACCGCCCGGGTCAGCACCTTCTGGTCCAGCGATTCCTCATAGAGCACCACATCCGGCTTCACGACGCCGCCGCACTCGCACCGGGGAATGCCCTGGCTCTCGGCAATGAACTCCACCGGATAGAACTTGCCGCAGCGGGTGCAGTAGTTGCGCAGGGTGCTGCCGTGTAATTCCAGCACGTTCTTGCTGCCCGCCGCCTGGTGCAGCCCGTCGATGTTCTGGGTGATCACCGCTTTCAGCTTGCCCTGGGCCTCCAGTCTGGCCAGCCGCAGATGGGCCGCGTTGGGCTTTGCGTCCTTCACGATCAGCTTGGCCCGGTAAAACCGGTAGAACTCCTCGGGATCGGCTTCAAAAAAGCTGCGGCTGATGATCTGCTCCGGCGGGTATTTCCACTGCTGGTTATACAGGCCGTCCACACTGCGGAAGTCCGGGATGCCGCTCTCGGTGCTCACCCCCGCGCCGCCGAAAAACACGATGTTATTGCTCTTTGCGATCAATTCCTCCAAACGCTGGTCCATGGGGCCACACTCCTTTGCCTTGCATCTCTTTGCCGCCCGGGGGCGGTTGTAGTATAATAAAATCATACCACAAAACACTCCGCCCGGCCATGCCGCCGGGCGAAAAAGGGGAGGAACGGATATGGCAAAGGAGATCACGGCGAGCCTGGTGTTTGAGCATCTGCCCGCCCGCAAGCCGGACAGCCACAAGGGCAGCTACGGCAAGCTGCTGTGCGTCTGCGGCTGCAATCAGTACCGGGGCGCGGCGGCGCTGGCGGTGGAGGGCGCGCTGCGCGCCGGGGCCGGGGTGCTGACTCTGGCGGCCATCGAGCCGGTGATCCAGGCGGTGGGCGCCCGCTGCCCGGAGGCGGTGTTCCTGCCCTGCCGCACCGGTGAGGACGGCGGCATCGACCCGGCGGAGGGCGAGCGGATTCTGCAGGCGGCCCGTGGCTCGGACGCGCTGCTCTTCGGGCCGGGTCTGGGCAACACGGCGGGCACCGCGGCCCTTCTGGAGCAGCTGGGCGAGAGCGCGGGCTGCCCCCTGGTGCTTGACGCGGACGGCCTGAACGCCGCAGCTGCCATGCCCAGCTTGCCCCGCCCCGCCAACCTACCCCTCATCATCACCCCCCATCCCGGCGAGATGGCCCGCCTCTGCGGTGTGACCACGGCGGAAATCAACGCCAGCCGGGAGAGCGTGGCCGCGGGCTATGCCCGGGCCAACCGGTGCGTGGTGGTGCTGAAGGGACACCGGACCATCGTGGCCGGGCCCCAGGGCGAGGTCTTCTGCAACACCACCGGAAACCCGGGGCTTTCCCGGGGCGGCAGCGGCGACATTCTGGCGGGCATGACCACCGCCTTTCTGTGTCAGGGGCTGGACCCGCTGTATGCGGCGGTGTGCGCGGTGTGGCTGCACGGTGCGGCCGCGGACCGGTGCGCCGCCCGGCTGGGCCAGTACGGCATGCTGCCCCACGACATTTTGTACGACCTGGGCACCATCTTTGCGAACAGCGGCCGTTAACGGCCCGCCGATAAACTGCAGGCAAAAAAGGGGGGACCGCCATGCAGAACATGAACGCCTACTACGATTTTTCCGGCCAGAAGTTCGGCCACCCCTTAAGCCTGAGCATCAACGGCTTTGACCGGCAGGTGTTCAGCCAGCAGACCAGCCTGGAGCTTTCCTACGTGCTGGAGGGGCGGTATGAGGTGATCACCGAGGGCTTTTCCCGCATATTGGACCGCCACCAGCTGGCCCTCATCGCCCCCAGCGAGATCCACATGATCCGCAAGGCACCCGGCGCGGAAAACGCTGCGGCCAGCGTGATCCTCACGCTGCACATCGACTTCGAGCGGATGCCCGAGGCTCTGGTGGGCCAGGTGGAGGGGCTGTTCTCCACCCTGGTCTGCACCGAAGAGGAGAATGCCGCCCTGCTGGGCCGGGTGCGGCAGACTCTGGGTCGGCTGCTGCGGCTGCTCACCCAGCCGGAGCACAGCCTGTTCCAATTGAATGCCCTGATGATGGAGCTGGCGGACCTGTGCGCCAGCGGAGCGCACCGGCCCATGGAGTCCATCCCGCTGCAGTCGCCCCTGCACGAAAGCTCCCGCCGGGCCATCCGGTTCATCAACCGGAACTTCCGGCGGGACATCCATCTGGAGGATGTGGCGAAGGAGCTTTCCTTCAGCGTGTCCTATACCTCCAAGCTGTTCACAAAGCACATCGGCCTGCCCTTTGTGAAGTATCTTTCCTATGTGCGGGTGCGGGCCTCGCTGGAGGCGCTGCTGGAAGGCAAGGAGAGCATCGAGGCCATCGCACTGGACTGCGGCATGGCCAGTGCCAAGGCCTATGCCGCCGCCTTCAAGGAGATGTACGGCATATTGCCCAGCGTCTACCGCAAGCGCTTTTTGCAGAACCTGCGCTACAGCGAGACCGGCGCGGACCAGAAGATGCGGCTGGACGCGGCCCATCTGGCCCTGCTGGACCACCTGCTGCGCCAGCCGGACCAGATGATCTACCAGGCCCCCGGCCTTGCCATCCTGCGCCGGGGCGAGGCGGTGGTGTGCGAGAGCGAAGGCCCCGCCGCCCTCACCCAGCAGCAGGGCAAGCTGGTGGTGGAGTTCGGGCCGAAGCAGGATTAACCTCCATTTTCAACTTTTCTTCCCAGAACAAATAATGCCGGTTTTGGCGTTTCAGCGCACTAAAACCGGCATTTTTTGTCTTTTCCCGGCGTTTTTATGACCCAACCCGTCAAACTTCTAACAAAATCCCGCCGTTGATGGCAACCAGCGCCCGGGCTTTTGCCCGCCCGGCCGTGCTATAATGGGGCCAACGAAACGAAAGCACCCAACCGGCACGGCAGACCAGCGGCCCCGTGCCCCATACGAAGGAGTTTGGCTATGAGCAAATACGAGCATCTGCTTTCGCCCATCAAGATCGGCGAGACCACCGTGAAAAACCGCATCTTCATGCCGCCCCTGTCCACCAATCTGGCGGATAAGGGCTACGTGACCGACGAGCTGGTGGAGCACTATAAGGCCCGCGCCAAGGGTGGCGTTGGTCTGTTCGTCACCGAGGTGGTGACCGTGGAGCCCACCTACTGCTACCTGCCCGGCGACATGTGCATCTACGACGATTCCTTCATCCCCGGCTGGAAGAAGCTGGCCGACGGCGTACACGAGTACGGCGCGAAGATCCTGCCCCAGCTGTTCCACCCGGCGCATGTGGCCTTCCCCCTGCCCGGCACCCCGCAGCTGATCGCCCCCTCCAACGTGGGCCCCTACTACGCCAAGGCTGCGCCCCGCGCCGTGACCAAGGAAGAGCTGAAGGTCATCATCCGCCAGTTCGGCGAGGCCGCCAAGCGCGCCCAGATCGCCGGTGCCGACGGTGTGGAGATCCACGCGGCTCACGCCCACGGCCTGCTGGGCGGTTTCCTGTCTCCTCTCTATAACAAGCGCACCGATGAATACGGCGGCGACATCGACCACCGCCTGCGCCTGACGCTGGAGGTCATCGAGGAGGTCCGCCGGGTCTGCGGCAAGAATTTCATCATTGACGTGCGCATCTCCGGCAGCGAATACACCGACGGCGGCCTGAACCTGAACGACATGATCTACGTGGCCAAGCAGCTGGAAAAGGCCGGTGTGGACTTCCTGCATGTGTCCGGCGGCACCACCATCGCCCGGGGCAGCTCCATCCCCGCCCCCGGCACCCCCATGGGCTCTCACGCCGCAACCGCCGCCGAGATCAAGAAGTACGTGTCCATCCCGGTGGCCACCGTGGGCCGCATCACCGAGCCCTGGATCGCCGAGGAGCTGATTGCCAACGGCAAGGCGGACATCTGCATGATCGGCCGCGCGAACCTGTGCGACCCCGAGTTCGCCAACAAGGTGGCCGCTGAGAAGGCCGACGACATCCGCCCCTGCATCGGCTGTCTGCGCTGTTTGAACGGCATCATGTTCGGCAAGCGGGTCGCCTGCACCGTGAACCCCTCCTTCGAGCTGGAAAACGAGGACACCCTGGCCCCCGCCGCTGAGAAGAAGAACGTGCTGGTGATCGGCAGCGGCCCCGCCGGCATGGAGGCCGCCTTCGTTGCCGCTAAGCGTGGCCACCATGTGGTGCTGTGCGAGAAGGAAGCCGAGCTGGGCGGTCTGATGCGCATCGCCGCGGTGCCCATCGCCAAGCAGGACCTGACCCGTCTGATCCAGTACATGGCCCGCCGTCTGGAGGGCGCGGGCGTGGAGGTACGCCTGAACTGCGCCGTGGACCAGGCCATGCTGGAGGGCGAGTTCAAGGGCTATGAGGTGATCGCAGGCGCGGGCGCACAGCCCATTGTAATCCCTGCCTTCACCGGCTTCAAGCAGTGGATGACCGCCGACGATGTGCTGGCGGGCCGGGCCTTCCCCGGCCGCAAGATCGTTGTGATCGGCGGCGGCTCGGTGGGCTGCGAGACTGCCGACTACCTGGCCCCGCTGGTGAACGACCTGTACCCCCGCAACCGGGAGATCACCCTGCTGGAAATGGCTCCCGGCGTGATGGCCAGCGAGTCCGGCCCGGGCCGCAGCCTGCTGGTGCAGCGCATGATGGCCAAGGGCGTGCAGATGATCTGCGGCGCCAAGGTGGAGAAGGTGGACGAATCGAGCATCTGGTACACCAGGGACGGCCAGCAGCACTGCATCGCCGACGCGGACACGCTGGTTCTGGCCATGGGCTACAAGGCCGACCCGGCGCTGGAAGAGATGCTGAAGGCCGCCGGCGCAAGCTACCACCTGATCGGTGACGCCAACAAGGTTGGCACCATCAAGGACGCCATCGGCGCAGGCTACGAGACCGCCAAGGCCCTGTAATTCCCTGCCCCCGCGCGGAGCTTCCCCTTATCCGCGACCGCATTCCCCAAAATCCCAAAACAGAACGCCGCACCGCTCCATTCTTTCCCCTGGAGCGGCGCGGCGGTTCTGTTTATTATGTTCTTTTTCGAATCCCGGTCAGCACAAGCCCCGCCGCCACCAGCGAAAGCAATCCCAGCCCCAGCGCCGCCATGCCGCCGGAATAGCCGAAGCGGTCGCACAGCGCGCCCGCCAGCGGGCTCACCGGCAGCATGGCCAGACTATAAGCCATGCTCTGCACACTCACCAGCGTGGCACGCCGGTCGCTGGGAAAATCCCGGTTCAGCCGGGCGGTCATCTTCACCTCCAGCAGCCCGTCCCAGAAGGTGGCGGCGGCTCCGGCGGTCAGTGCCAGACCGAGCACCGGCGCGCCCGCCAGCGCCAGACTGCACCCGATGCCCGCCGCACACACCACGGCCACCCGGCCGAAGCGCCCGCCCACACGGCTTGCCAGAGCGGACCCGGCCATACCCGCCAGCCCCATCACCGCCAGCGCCGGGCCCAGCAGGCCGCCGGGCAGGCCCAGCTCCATCAGGCGCTGCTGCAGCAGCTGGCCCCCAAAATAGGCGCAACAGCCGCAGGCGCCGTCCAGCAGCATCTTCTCCACCGCCGCCGGGTTGCAGCGCAAAAAGCTGCCGGTGTCCGCCACATGCCGCCGCAGCCGGGCCCGGAATTCCCGGAGCGCGGCCGATGCCTTCTGCCCGCAGGGCGGCTCGGTCAGCCCGAGGGCCAGCACAAGCCCCGTCAGAGCGGCGGCCAGGTCCGTCAGATAGGCCAGCCGCCAGCCCAGAGCCAGCGCCGCCCCGGCACACACCGAACAACCCATGGCCGACGCGCGAAAAAGAACGCCCATTCGCCCGGCCACCCGTTCATAGTCCCCGGCGCGGTTTGCCTGCAGCAGGCTGTCGTAGGTGATGGCCTCCCGGGTGCCACTGATCAAATTATAGGAAAGCGCCGAAAGCCCCATGGCAAGGCAGACGCCCCCGATGCCCCGGCTGGCGATCATGGCAAGGCAGGCCAGCGCCCGCACGGCCATGCCCGCCGCCAGAGTGCGCTTGCGGCCAAACAGGTCCGCCGCCATGCCGCTGGGCACCTCGCAGAAAAAGCTGACCAGATGAAAAAAGCCCTCGGCCAGACCGATCTGGGCCAGCGAAAAGCCCCGCCCGGCCAGCAGCACCACCCAGATCACCTGGGCAAGTCCGAATCCGCTCACCGCTTCGAGAAGATACAGTGCGCGGAGCTGATGTTTTATTTTCATACCAAAAAATCCTTTCCGAAAACATGGGTTCACGCCCTGTTTCGGAAAGGATGCATTGCACAAAAATCTTCCCGGGAAATCCCCGGAAACGTGACCTGTTCAGGCACGGCGGCAGCGTTCTGACCGAAAAAAGGGCGCACTTCGAGCCGGAACTGCCATTTCGTTGCCTTTTTGTACACGAACCGTGCGCATTTTCCATCCCATGGCTGCGCCCTCCTTTCCGTTGTTTCTGCCCTCATCATACCATGGCCGCCCCACCCTATGCAAGCTGTTTCAGCTTTTGAAGTGGCGGAACACCCAGTACATGGCCGCGATGGTCACCAGCAGCGTCGCGCCCGCCAGTGCCACCTCCGGCCGGTTGGCCGGGTCGGTGTCGATCACCCGCGGCGTCCACAGCAGCACGAACAGCGCCACTGGCCAGCCGTAGTGAACCAGCTTCATCCAGCGGCTGCGGGCTTTGGGCACATCGCTTTCCAGCTGCTCCGGATGCAGGGCGGTGCAGCGCACAATGAGCAGAATCCCCGGCCCCATCCGCCGCCAGACCAGCTGCGCGGTATAGGGAATGCCGTCGATCTCGAATTCCGGGGCCATGCTCTCCCTGGTCACCACCAGATTCACCCCCTGCTGCTCGCCGTAGCGGCAGAGGGCCGCCGTCAACTCCGCCGGGTTTGTCACCGGGTCGTCCGGCGTGAAGGTGAACACCTTTTTTGCCTCGGCCCTTGCCACCTTTTTGTAGTCCCGGGTCCACTCCCCGAACAGACCCGCCCGGTTTTCCGGCGCGTCCATCCGGTTCAGCAGGCCGTCCAGAAATTCCTCGTCCGGCCGCGGGGCGCTTTGCAGCTCCCGGCAAAAGCGGATGGCCGCCTCCAGCTCCTTCTGCCGCCGCTCCAGCCGGAACTGCTGGGCCGTCGAGACCTGAGCCAGCGTGGTTTTTCCTTCCAGACAGGCCCCGATCTCCTCCAGCGGCACGTCCAGCATGCGCAGCGCCCGGATCAGCTTTAAATCCCGGATGTCCTGTTCCGAGTAGTCCCGGTAATCGTTGTCCGGGTTGCGGTGAGGATGGATGAGGCCCTGGTCCTCGTAAAAGCGCAGGTTCCGCCGGGAGATGCCGGTGGCCGCTTCGGTTTGCTTTGCGTTCATGGAATTCGCCTCCTGTTCTCTGTTCTGCACCCTCAGCATAAGGGATGCACCAGATGCCAGGTCAATGCTTTTTTGAAAATTCGCGCCGAAAAATGTTCACCGGCCCTGTTTCCAGATGCTGATGCCCCACAGCACAGCATTTTCCACGAACACCGCAAACGAGATCCACAGCCAGCGGCTGAACACAAAGAAGAAATCCGGCCGGGTGCGCATCTCGCCCTCCCACACGCCGAACCACCGCTGCAGCAGGCTGTAATAGGGGATGCCGTCCTGCAATTCCGGCACCAGCGCCCCCAGACAGTTGATGCCCAGGTCCACCGTGACGAACAGCACTGCCACCAGTACCGCCAGCGAAAGGATTCGTGCCAACCTCATTCGTTCTTCCTCCTTTGGAGTCTTTTGTCCATTGTAGCACGCCGCCCGGCGCGGCGGCAATCCGGTTGTCATTCCTTCAAAAGCCGATTCAGCAGCGCCTGCCGGTTGTTGATAAACAGCTCGGTGACCCGGTAGCTTTCCGTCTCCTCGTATTCACACGGGTGAAGCCTGCCCTGGTCAAAGCAGTAGATCGCCGCGCCCGGAATCCCCAGCAGAATCGGGGAATGGGTGACGATCAAAAACTGTGCGCCGTCCTTTGCACAGCGGTCGATCTGCATCAGAAGCGAAAGCTGCCGCTGCGGCGACAACGCAGCCTCCGGTTCGTCCAGCAGATACAGCCCGTTCGCTCTCAGATTGTTCTGCGCCAGCGCCAGAAAGCTCTCCCCATGGGATTTTTCGTGGTATCCGGCGGAAGGGTGCAGCGCGTCCGCATAGCTTTCCTCCTGTGTTGCCACATTGTAAAAGCTTTCGGCCCGGAGAAAATATCCCCATTTTTCCCTGCGGTGCCCCTTCACCAGCCGAATCGCTTCCCACAGCTCCGAATGGGTATCCCGCGTGGAGAACCGATAGTTTTTGCTGCCGCCTTCCGGATTAAAGCCATGAGCCACTGCGATCGCCTCCAGCAGGGTGGACTTGCCGCTTCCGTTTTCCCCCACAAAGAAGGTGATGGGACGGTCCAGCTCCAGCCGCTCCAGCCCTTGAAACGCTTCTATTTCTCTCAGATAACTTCCGCGCCCGATTTTCTCCCAATCAAATAATACACTTTGTATAAATTGTTGATTCAATACACTCACCCGCTTCCCCGGCTCGCTCTTTTTCGGTGTGCTTTGCCTTTATTCTACCGCAAAAGGCGCTTGTCTTTCCACCATACTTGGGTACGGGCCGCCGCGCCTTTCCGCCACAAAAAAGCGGCGGGGTCATTCCCCGCCGCTTTGCTTACTTTCCACAGTATCTGTGACGCCGCTTTTCTCCTTTTCCCGCAGCGTCAGCCCTGCCGCCAGCAGATAGACCGCCGCCAGTGCCGCCAGCGCCGCGAAGAGGGCGGGCGACGGCTGAATCAGCGGCAGATATCGTTCCGGGTTCAGGTCGGCATTCCACTCGAACAGCCTGCCGGTGGAAAGACTCTTCGCCCAGGTAATTCCATTCAGCTGCCGCAGCCACCAGACTCCGCCGCTCATGCCCAGGGTGAGCAGAGCCGCCAGCAGCTGCTGCCCCCGCCGCTTCAGCGCCAGGGCATAGACCACGGCCAGCGCCGCCAGCAGCCCGGCGAAGAATTCCCCCTGCCGCTGCCAGAGCACCAGCGGCAGCTCCAGCCACAGATAGATGGCCCAGAACCCGGCCAGCAGCGCAAAACCCGGCAGCGGCAGCAGCGCCCGGCCCCGGGGCATGCGCCAGCCAAGGGTGAGCTTCTCCGGCGAACCGGCAAAAAACCGGCGGTGCAGCAGGCGCAGGGTAAGGGCGGTGGCCCCCAGCGCCAGCGCCGCCGAGAGCACCAGCGCCAGCCAGAAGCTCTCCAGTCTCGGCTCCTTCTGGGTCTGGAGCAGCAGCACCGCCGGGCCCAGCCGCACAAACATCCCGACCAGCAGCACGAGCTCCAGCGCAGCGGACCAGTTCACCGCCAGATTCATCCCGGCCGCGCCCAGCCAGAACCACCGGCTGTGGCGGGCGTAGTACCGCTGCAGATAGGCCCCGTAGCAAAGGCAGGCCAGATACACCGCATAGCACACCGCCAGCGGCGCGAAGGTGGCCAGCAGATAAAACAGCAGCCCGCCGCCCAGCGCGAAGGCAAAGGAGAGCAGCCCCTGCCAGTCCGCCCGGGTCAGCGCCCGCACCGGCTTTTCCTCATCCAGCAGATCGTCCGCCGTGACCCCCAGCGCCTTTGCCAGCGGCACCAGCAGCGGCAGGTCCGGGTAGCCCCCGCCCGACTCCCAGCGGGAGACGCTTTTGTTGCTCACCCCCAGCGCGTCCGCCAGCTGCTGCTGGGTCAGGTTCTTTTCCTTCCGGTAGCGTTTGAGCCGCTCGCTGAAGCCCTGCTCCATTCTGGTTTCCGTTCCGTCTTCCATGCTCGGCCCCTCCTTTCGTTCCGGCTTCATTGTAGCAGGAATCCCCTCCCGCCGCCACCCCGCCGGGCGGGAATCCGCTCCCGGAACGCGGGAATCGCCGGTTTTTTGCAAAAAAAGAGAGCGTCTTGCTGTGACGCTCTCTTTTCATATTCCAGTCACCGCAGCTTCTGGTAGGCCAGACGCTCGCCGCCGTGGTGGCAGTCCACCACGCCCCGCAGCCCGAAGCCGCATTTTTCCAGCAGCCGCTGCATGGGCAGGTTGTCCCGGTGGGTGTCGATGCGCAGATTATCGCACCGCTGCCAGCACCAGTTCAGGCACCAGGCCGCCGCGCCCCTGCCACCGTAGGAGGCCACCCGATGCACGACCCAATAGGGCCGCTCCTCCTCCAGCCAGCTGCCGTCCCGGATGACAGCATAGTCCTCATCCGGCCCGGGGGCAAAATAGAAGGCCGCCAGCAGCGCCCCGTTCTCCCGGCAGAGCCAGGCCCCGCCGGACTGGATGTCCTCTGTGAGCTGGGCCTCGTCCGGGTAAACGGTGCCCCACTGGTCCGGGTTGCCCTGCTCGGCCATAAACTGGCGGGCGTGGGCGTACAGGGCCATCATGGCGGGCAGGTCCGCCAGGGTGGCCCGTTCCATTACAAATTCGCTCACAGGCTCCTCCTTTGCTTTGCGGCAAAGCCCAGCAGATAGCCCGCACTGGTGAGTGCCAGGGTGAGCAGCGCCTGGGCGGGCAGATATGCCCCGCCCAGCAGCTCGGCCGAGGGGGTCAGCATCAGGCTCATGCAGGCGCCGTACATCTGGCTCAGGGCCCCCAGCACGCTCACCGAGGGCACAAAGCCGAACACCACATTGGCCACGCCCCACCACTGCAGCAGCCAGAAGCCGGGCCAAGGGCGCTTATCCTCCCGCGAGCACCAGTGGCCCAGTGCATACCACACCGCCACCAGCGCGGCGGACAACGCCGCCTGCAGCCCGATTATGACCCCGGTGCTGCTGGAGATCAGCACCACCAGATTCACCAGCACGATGCCTGCCACGGTGGGCAGAAAGGCCAGGATCAGCAGGTCCCGTTTTTTCATGGGCGTGTTCCTCCTTGATAGCGCAAGCGGGCCTCCCGCAAAAACGAGAGGCCCGTTTTGAATGCCGTTTACTTGTTCTTGTACATCTCTTCGTAGTACTTCTGGTAGTTGCCGCTGGTCACGTTGTTCATCCACTCTTCGTTGGCCAGGTACCAGTCGATGGTCTTCACGATGCCCACCTCAAAGGTAGTCTCCGGGTACCAGCCCAGCTCCTCCTTGATCTTGGTGGGGTCGATGCCGTAGCGGCGGTCGTGGCCCAGACGGTCGGCCACATACTTGATCAGGCCCTCGTTGATGCCCTCATCTTTCAGCCGGTCGTGCAGCTGGTTGATGATGGTCTTCACGATGAAGATGTTGGGGCGCTCGTTGTGGCCGCCCACGTTGTAGACCTCGCCGTCACGGCCGCCCTCGGCTACCATGTCGATGGCCTTGCAGTGGTCCTCCACATACAGCCAGTCGCGCACGTTCATGCCGTCGCCGTACACGGGCAGCTGCTTGTGGTTCTTCACGTTGTTGATCATCAGGGGGATCAGCTTCTCGGGGAACTGATAGGGGCCGTAGTTGTTGGAGCAGCGGGTGATGTTCACCGGCATGCCGTAGGTGTCGTGGAAGGCCATGACGAACATGTCAGCGCTGGCCTTGGAGGAGGAGTAGGGGCTGTGGGGGCACAGCGGGGTGGTCTCCATGAAGTAGCCCTCCTCGCCCAGGGAGCCGTACACCTCGTCGGTGGAAACCTGCAGGTACTTCTTGCCCTCGGCCCACTTGCCGTCCTTGTACCAGGCGTTCTTGGCGCACTGCAGCAGGTTCACGGTGCCCAGCACGTTGGTCTCCACGAAGATCTCGGGGTTGGTGATGGAGCGGTCCACGTGGCTCTCGGCGGCGAAGTTGATCACGTAGTCAAAATCGTATTTCTCGAACAGGCCGTTCACCAGCTCCCGGTCGCAGATGTCGCCCTGCACGAAGATGTGGCGCTCGTCGCCCTCCACACCCTTCAGGTTCTCCAGGTTGCCCGCGTAGGTGAGCTTGTCCAGGTTTACCAACTGGATTTCCTTGTACTTATTCAACATGTAGTAAACAAAGTTGGAACCGATAAAGCCGGCGCAGCCGGTGATGAGATAGCGTTTCATCTATTTATACTCCTTATTCAATGAATGAGACAATTCGTAAAAAAGCGGTCATTCGCCGTTCCAGTGGGCGAAGAAGTCGGCCAGGGCCACCTTCCAGTCGCGCATGTTGTTGCCCACAGTGCAGGCGAGCATGCGGTTTTCCAGCGCACTCCAGGCGGGGCGGTCAGCGGCGGCGGGGTGCTTGGCGGAATATTCCGCGCTGGTGCAGGGGGATACGGTGGCATCCACGCCGGACAGGCGGATGATCTCGGAAGCGAACTCATACCAGGAGCAGATGCCCTCGCCGGTGCAGTGGTAGACGCCGTAGTCGTGGCTCACGGCCAGCTGCAGCAGATGATGGGCCAGGTCCTCGGCGTTGGTGGGGTTGCCCAGCTGATCGCTGACCACCTCCAGCTTGCCGAACTTCTTGCCCGCGTTGACCATGGTCTTCACGAAGTTCTTGCCCGCGTAGCCGTAAAGCCAGGCGGTGCGCACGATGAAGTACCGGTGGCAGAAATTCTTCACATATTCCTCGCCCAGGGCCTTGGTCTTGCCGTAGACGCTCTTGGGGTCCACCCGCTCGCTCTCGTCCAGGGGCTTGTCGCCCTCGCCACGGAACACGTAGTCGGTGGACACATGGATGAGCCGGGCGTTGATGCGCTCGGCGGCCTGGGCCAGGTTGGAGGCGCCGATGGCGTTCACCTTGAAGGCACCTTCCGGATTGGTTTCGCAGCCGTCCACGTTGGTGAAGGCGGCGCAGCTGATGATGGTATCCGGCTGGTGGCGGCGCACAAAGGCGATGGTGGCGTCCCGGTCGGTGATGTCCAGCTCGTTCACATCGGTGGCGATGACGGTGGCGTTCTTCAGCCGCTCAGGCACAGGGCCCAGGGCGCTGCCGCCGTTTTTCAGCTGGCGCTGGATCTCGGTGCCCAGCTGACCGCTGGCGCCGGTGATGAGAATCTTCATGCAGGGGCCTCCCTTAGTATTTGATCTTTGCGTCGGCCACGCGCTTCAGGTGTTCGCCGTAGGGGCTCTTGCCGTAGCGCTGGGCGCTTTCCAGCAGCTTCTCCTTGGTGATCCAGCCGTTCCTGTAGGCGATCTCCTCGGGGGCGCTGATCTTGATGCCCTGGCGCTTTTCCACCATACGCACGAAGTCGGCGGCTTCCACCAGGCTGTCCATCGTGCCGGTATCCAGCCAGGCAAAGCCACGGCCCAGCAGCTGCACGTCCAGCTTGCTTTCCTCCAGATACATGGCGTTCAGGGTGGTGATCTCCAGTTCGCCCCGGGCGCTGGGCTTCACCTGCTTGGCCTGAGCGCTGACCCGGTTGTCGTAGAAGTACAGACCGGTGATGGCGTAGTTGGACTTGGGCTGCGCGGGTTTCTCCTCCACGCTGATGACCCGGCCATTCTCATCGAATTCCACAATGCCGAACCGCTCGGGGTCGTTCACGTAGTAGCCGAACACGGTGGCGCGGCCGTTTTCCTCGGCGTTCTTCACGGCGGCCTTCAGGATGCGGGAGAAGCCGTTGCCGTAGAAGATGTTATCGCCCAGGATCATGGCGCAGCAATCGTCGCCGATGAACTCCTCACCCAGCAGGAAGGCCTGAGCCAGGCCGTCCGGGCTGGGCTGGACCTTGTAGGACAGATGCACGCCGTACTGGCTGCCGTCACCCAGCAGGTTCTCGAAGCGGGGGGTATCCTCCGGGGTGGAGATGATCAGGATGTCCTGGATGCCGGCCAGCATCAGCGTGGACAGGGGGTAGTAGATCATGGGTTTGTCGTACACCGGCAGCAGCTGCTTGCTGGTGACCATGGTGAGCGGATACAGGCGAGTGCCCGCACCGCCGGCAAGGATAATACCTTTCATTAGCGTTACGCTCCTTTTTTGCCCGGTGTTCGCCGGGGTATGATATAAAAAATTTGCGCAGCTTAATACAAAGCGGAGCTACAGCCGCTATCAACTTTTTTAGCGGACTCGACCGGTAGTCGGGTCCAATACGCAGTCGCGGATGCACCGGGCTTTCCTCAGCGACGACCGCTGACTGCCTTGGCGGACTCGACTTTTTTCCGGACTCGACCGGAAGTTATGTCTGATCCGCAAACCCACCGCACCGGGCTTTCCTCAGCAAATACCGCTGGCCCCCTTAGGGGTGCAGCCCATGAGCCGGGTGGAATTGAAATTTGTTTTTTCGTCAAGCACCGTTGCACGTTTTACCAATGCAACCCGGCCAACGGTCAAGCCCATTAAAAAGGCCGCTGGAGGTTTTCGCTGAGGAAAACCCGGTGCTTATTATTTTGCCAGCCGGACTCAGCCAACGGTCGAGTCCGTTAAAAAGGCCGCTGGAGGTTTTCGCTGAGGAAAACCCGGTACTTATTATTTTGCCAGCCGGACTCAGCCAACGGTCGAGTCCGTTAAAAAAATCGCCAGCCCCATTTGTTAAAGTAGCGGCCCATGCTCTTGAGCTGCTGCAAAAAGGGCTTCAGGCTCTTGTTGGGGGCCCGGTGCCAGGCGTGGTAGGCGGTGAACTGGGGCAGATAATACACAAATCCCTTCTGCCGGGCCTTCTGGGTGATGTCCGCGTCCTCCACATACATGAAGTAGCCCTCGTCAAACCCGCCGATGGCCTTGTACACACTGGTACGCATGCAGAAAAAGCTGCCGGTGCAGAACTCGATGGCCGTGGGCACGCTCAGGTCCTCGTCCAGCATGGCGTATCGGTCGCCGAATTTTTTCAGCCCCGGCACCCCCTGCCGCGCCGCAAGCCCCAGAATGTTGGGCTTGCGCTTGGGCAGAACCTGCACCCGCCCATCCGGGAAGAGCAGCTTCGGGGTGGCCATCACCACATCCGGGTGGCCGTCCAACCAGTCGCAGATGGCGGGCAACACGTTGTCATCAATGAAAATATCCGGGTTCAGCACAAAGTGATATTCACTGTCCAGCAGCGGAAGCACCTGATTGTGCCCCTTGCCGAAGCCCAGATTCTCCGGCAGCCGGATAACCTTCACGTTTTCAGGAAAGCCCTGCCGCTCCAGCGTTTCGCCGGTTCCGTCCGGGCTGGCGTTGTCCACCAGATAAACTGTCAGCGCACAGTCCTTCGTGTATTTCAGCAGCGATTCCACCGCCCGGATCACCTCGTCGGCTCCGTTATAGCTCACGATGCAGGCGCTGATCTTCCTCATTGGGGCATCCTCCAAGCGTAAATAGTCTATTTTAGTATAGCATTTTTTGCCCGCTTCTACAAGAAAAAACCGCTGTTCCGGCCTGTTTTACAGTCTTTTTGCTCCCTGCCGCCCTCTTTTTTTGCCTTTTTTGCCCGTTTCCCGTTGACAGAACCAAAAAACTTTACTAGAATAAAGCCAAGGCCGGCAGCGGCCTTTTTCCAGCACCTCTCACTTTACCGCTGCAATTCATTGTGGCGACAAAGTGAACTTCTTTTTTCACAGGGAGGAACCACACATGAAACTTCGCAAGACCATGGCAGGCGTTCTGGCCTGCGCCATGCTGGCCACGCTGGCCGGCTGCGGCTCCGGCGGCACCTCGTCCGCCGGTTCCACTGCTTCCGCCGCTTCCGCTGCCTCCGGCTCCGCCGAGGGCGCAACCTACCGGGTGGGCGTGTGCCAGCTGATGCAGCACCCCGCGCTGGACGCCGCCACCCAGGGCTTTCAGGATGCCCTCACCGAGGCCTTTGGCGACGCCGTCACCTGCGACGTGGAGAACGCCTCCGGCGATAACTCCAACTGCGTTACCATCATCAACAGCTTTGTGTCCTCGGATGTGGACCTGATCCTGGCCAACGCCACCACTCCGCTGCAGGCAGCCGCCGCAGCCACCGACAGCATTCCCGTCCTGGGCACCTCCATCACCGACTATGCCACTGCCCTGGATGTGACCGACTGGACCGGCTCCTCCGGCCGGAACATCAGCGGCACCACCGACCTGGCCCCGCTGGACGGTCAGGCCGACATGATCAAGGAGCTGTTCCCGGATGCCAAGAACGTGGGCCTGCTCTACTGCTCGGCGGAGCCCAACTCCAAGTACCAGGTGAACGTGATCACCGAATACCTGACCGAGCTGGGCTACACCTGCACCGAGTATTCCTTCTCGGACACCAACGACCTGTCCGCCGTGTGCACCAGTGCCTGCGCGGCCAGCGATGTGATCTACATTCCCACCGATAATACCGCCGCCAACAACACCGAGCTGATCGCCAACATCGCGGTGCCCGCCGGGGTGCCCATCGTGGCGGGCGAGCAGGGCATCTGCAGCGGCTGCGGCGTGGCGACCCTGTCCATCGACTACTACGAGCTGGGCCGCACCACCGGCGAGATGGCCGCCCAGATCCTCACCGGCGAAGCGGACATCACCACCATGGAGGTGCAGTCCGCCCCCACCTTCACCAAGATGTACAATGCAGCCCTCTGCGAGCAGCTGGGCGTGACCATTCCTGAGGGCTACACCGCCATCGAGGCGGAATGATCCATCATACGCCGGGCACTTGCCGGCTTTAGGAGGAGCTTTTCGTGTTCATCACCACACTTCTGAACGCCCTGCCGGGCGTGGTCGCCCAGGGCCTGATCTGGAGCATCATGGCCATCGGCGTTTACATTACCTATAAGATTCTGGACGTGGCCGACCTGACGGTGGACGGCACCATGTGCACCGGCGGCGCGGTGTTCATCATGCTGGTCACCGGGGGCTGGAACCCCTGGGCCGCTCTGGTGGCCGCCTTCCTCTCCGGCATGGCGGCGGGCCTGGTCACCGGTCTTTTGCACACCGCCTGCGGCATCCCCGCCATTCTGGCCGGCATCCTCACCCAGCTGGCGCTGTATTCCGTGAACCTGCGCATCATGGGCCAGTCCAACCGGCCCATCAGCGTGGACAAATACCCCCTGCTGGTGAGCGCCCGCAACGTGCGGGAGGCAGCGCTCTCCAACCCCATTCTGGTCTGCGTGCTGTTCACCGCCGCCACCATCGGCGCGCTGTACTGGTTCTTCGGCACCGAGCAGGGCTGCGCGGTGCGTGCCACCGGCGCGAACCCCAACATGGCCCGCGCTCAGGGCATCAACACCAACTTCACCACCGTGCTGGGTCTGATGCTCTCCAACGGATTGGTGGCCCTGTCCGCCGCGCTGCTGGCCCAGTACCAGGGCTTTGCGGATGTGCAGAGCGGCCGCGGCGCCATCGTCATCGGCCTGGCGGCGGTCATCATCGGCGAGGTGCTGTTCTCCAAGATCTTCCGCAACTTCGCTCTCAAACTGCTGGCCGTGGTGTTCGGCTCGCTGATCTACTATCTGGTGTATCAGGTGGTCATTTTGCTGGGTCTCAAGAGCGACGACATGAAGCTCATCACCGCCCTGATCGTGGCGCTCTTCCTGGCCGTGCCCTACTGGAAGGGCCGGTACTTCGCAAAACGCACCGGGAAAGGAGCGGGCAGCCATGCTTGAACTGAAAAACATCTACAAAACCTTCAACCCGGGCACCGTGAACGAAAAGCGGGCGCTGCAGGGGCTGAACCTCTCGCTGGCCGACGGCGATTTCGTCACCGTGATCGGCGGCAACGGCGCGGGCAAATCCACCATGCTGAACATCATCTCCGGTGCCTACGCGGTGGATGAGGGCAGCATCTCCATCGGCGGTGTGGATGTGACCAAGCTGCCGGAATACAAGCGCGCGCCCTACATCGGCCGGGTCTTTCAGGACCCCATGATGGGCACCGCCGCCACCATGCAGATCGAGGAGAACCTGGCCCTCGCCGCCCGGCGGGGCCAGCGCCGGGGCCTGCGCACCGGCATCAGCCGGGCCGAGCGGGAGCAGTACCGGGAGCTGCTTAAAATTCTGGACCTTGGCCTTGAGGACCGCCTCACCAGCAAGGTGGGCCTGCTCAGCGGCGGCCAGCGCCAGGCGCTGACCCTGCTGATGGCCACCCTGAAAAAGCCCCAGCTGCTGCTTCTGGACGAGCACACCGCCGCTCTGGACCCCAAGACCGCAGCCAAGGTGCTTTCGGCCACCGAACAGATCGTCCGGCGGGACAATCTGACCACCCTGATGATCACCCACAACATGCGCGACGCCATCGCCCACGGCAACCGATTGGTGATGCTGTACGACGGGCGCGTGGTGGTGGACGTGCGGGGCGAGGAGAAGCGCCGCCTGACCGTGGAGGACCTGCTGGAGAAATTCAACCAGGCCAGCGGCTCCACCGAGGCGGACGACAAGCTGCTGCTCTCCTGACCGCTTCACTTCTTTCCTAACGCTTTCCCCTCCGATTGGCTGCCTTGGGGGCCGTTCCCGTTTTTGCGGGGCGGCCCTCAATGGCCAACCGGGGCCGAGGAAATATACCGAAAAGCGCCCCCGGCGCATCTCACCCCGAGCAGGTGGATGCCCCGGGGGCACTTTTTTGCGTTTCCCTTTACAATCCAAGTCTTCCATGCAATAATAGGGCCAGTTGTTTTGTATTCTGTATGAGAAAGGGGGGCCTGCCCCGTGGAAACGGCCCAAATGCCTGCCTTCACCCCGGAAGCGGCGGTGGCGCAGTTTGGCGACACCGTGTTCCGGGCCGCCTTCGGTCTGGTAAAAAACCCGCAGGACGCGGAGGACATTGCCCAGGAAGTATTTTTGAATCTGGTGCGTCACGCACCCCAGTTTGATTCCGCCGAGCACCAGAAGGCCTGGCTGCTGCGCTGCACCATCAACCGGTGCAAGAGCCATTTCCGCAGCGCCTGGGTGCGCCGCAGCGCCCCGCTGGACGAGCACCTGTCCACCCCTTTCACCCCCGCAGAGAACACCGTGCTGGACGCGGTGGCCGCCCTGCCCATGAAATACCGGCAGGTGATCTATCTGCATTACATCGAGGGCTATTCCACCGCCGAGATCGCGGCGCTGCTGGATTTAAAGCAGAACACCGTGCTCAGCCAGCTTTCCCGCGGGCGGGCCCTTCTGAAAGACACGCTGAAAGGAGAATTTTGACCATGCCCGACTCTCAGGATTACAAAAGCGCCATGGACAAAGTGACCGCCGGCCAGCGCTGGAAGCAAGCCACCCTGGAAAAGATGCAGGCGGAGGCCGGGGCCCAAAAGGCTGCCCGCTCCCGCCGGACCATTCCCTTCCGCCGTGCCATTCCGCTGGCGGCGGCCGCCGCCGTCTGCCTGCTGGTGATCCCGGCCGCGGCCCGCAGCCTGACCCCCATCTCGGGCGGAGCCACCGCGGCGGACCAGGCCAGCCCCCGCGCTGCCACCCGCCAGATGCCGGAAAGCAGCGCCGCCGCAGACAATGGTGCCGTGCCCTTTGCGCTGGCCGCCGCACCGGAAGCCGCCATGGCCGAAGCCCCGCAGGATACCGCCGCCGCACCCGCCTACACCACCGTGGAGGCTCCTTCCCCCGAATCTGCTCTGCCCGCGCAGGCTCTGCCCGCCGGAGAGGCGGAGGGGCTGGACGCGGCGCTGGACCAGCTGGACCAGATCCTCGCCGCCGAGGGCGAGGGCCGCACCCGGTCGGATGTGCTGGCCGGCGGCCTTGTGGAGGGCGACTGCTTCGTCTTCGTGCTGGCAGGCGACAGCGAGACCAGCTACCGGCTGTATCAAATCCCCTGCGCCCAATAAAAATTAAAAAAGAAACCGCACCCTCGCTTGTGAGCCTGTTGTGGCCCAGCGGGGGTGCGCTTTTTCTATATAAAGATTCAAAGCCGGGCGGACCACTCCTCAAAGCGGGCCTGCCATTCCAGATATTCCTGCCGCACCTGGCCGTAGCGGCGCTCGCCCACCGGCACCCGCCGGCCGCTGCGCAGAATGAACTCGTACCGGCGCAGCCGCTGCACCTGATGCAGATTTACCAGAAAGCCCCGCTGGGTGCGCAGAAAGGGCCGGCCTGCCAGCAGCGTCTCCAGCCGGGCCAGGCTCATGCGGCAGGGCAGCGGCGGGGTGTTGTCCACAAAATGGAATTCCACCGTATGACCGTCCAGCCGCAGGGATTCCACCCGCACCAGATTCACCTGGCATATCTCCCCGTCCACCGGCAGCTCCAGGGTGCAGGGAGCCAGCTGCTGGGTCAGCAGGTCCTCGAGACAGGGGCCCAGGCACTGGTCCAGTCGGTCCTTGCGCAGGTACCGGTAGACGCGCAGCTCGTAGCCCTCCGGCGCAAATTCACAGAAGGCCGACACCAGAATCACCGGCAGCTCCGGCCATCGGGCCCGCAGCCGCCGGGCCGCCTCCAGCCCGTTCATCCGGGGCATCTGCACATCCAAAAACACCGCATCGTAGCGGCAGGCCTCGCACTCTGCCAGCAGCCGCTCGGCCTCGGAAAAGCAATCCACCCGGCAGCCGCTCTTCTGCCAGGGAGCGAAGCTGCGCAGCATCCGGGCCAGCTGCCGCCGGTAAAAGAAGTCATCATCGCACACCGCAAACCGGTACATCCTTCCTCCGCCCCCTTTCCTTTATTATAAAAGCCCAGGCACCCGCGCGGAGGACGAACTTTCCTTCGTGTTTCTTCGGGGTTTTCCGACAAAAGCAAAAAAGCGGCCGGGGCCTCCTGTTCGGGGGTTCCGGCCGCTTTGTATCGTTCCGGATTTATTCGGCCTTATTCCGCAGTGCCATGACCACGTCCTCCGGCTTTACCGGCAGAGTGTGGAAGGCAACGCCGGTGGCATTCTGGATCGCGCCCAGAATCGCCGGAGCGGGGGTGTTGATGACCAGCTCGCCGATGCTCTTGGCGCCGAAGGGGCCGCTGGGCTCGTAGCTGGACTCAAACTCCACCCGGATGGCGCCCGCCTCCAGGCGGGTGGGAATCCGGTACTGCAGGAAGGAGTCGTTCATCATCCGGCCTGCCTTGGTGTACTGGATATCCTCATACAGGGCCATGCCGATGCCCTGCACGATGCCGCCCTCGGTCTGCACCCGGGCCAGGTTCTTGTTCACCACGGTGCCGCAGTCCACGGCGGCCACGTAGTCCATCAGCTGAATCTTGCCGGTCTCGGGGTCCAGGTCGATCTCGGCCATGCCCACCATCATGGGCGGGGGCGATACGGGGGAAGAATGGCTCTCGCAGGCGGAGATGCACCGGGCGTGGCCCTCAAAGCTGGCGTAGCCAATGGCAGACAGGCTCACTTCCCTGTCGGTGCCGGGCACGAAGACCCGCCCCCCGTCGAACTCGGCGGTGTCGGCGGGCACATCCAGCATCTTCGCGCCCTGGGCCAGAATCTTCTCCCGCAGCTGGGCGCAGGCCTTCACCACGGCCATGCCGGTCACGTAGGTGGTGGAGGAGGCGTAGGAGCCGCAGTCGTAGGGGCTCTGGTCGGTGTCCACGCCGCGCACCGAGATGTTCTCCATGGGGCAGTCCAGGCAGTCGGCGGCCATCTGGGTGAGGATGGTGTCACAGCCGGTGCCCATATCGGTGCAGCCCACCAGCAGGGTGTAGAAGCCGTCGTCGTTCAGGCGGATCTCCACGCTGCCGATGTCCACGCCGGAGATGCCGCTGCCCTGCATGGCCATGGCCACGCCCACGGCACGGATGTGGCCGTTTTCCAGCACCCGGCGGGGGGCCTTGTTGTCCCAGTCCATCATCTTCTTGGCGGTCTCCATGCACTTGTCCAGAGTGCAGCTGGTGCAGTCCTCACCATAGTACATGGCGAACTTCTGGCCCAGACGGACCATGTTCTTTTCCCGGATGGCGCAGGGGTCCATGCCCAGCTGGGCGGCCAACTCGTTCACGGTGCTCTCCACCGCGAAGATGCCCTGGGTCGCGCCGTAGCCGCGGTAGGCACCCGCGCCCATGGTGTTGGAGTAAACAACCTCGCTGCTGAAGCGGGCAGCCTTCAGGCTGCCGTACAGGGAGATGGACTTGGTGCCCACCAGACCCACGGTGGTGGGGCCGTGCTCGCCGTAAGCGCCCGCGTTGGACAGCGCCTTCACATCCATCGCCCGGATGGTGCCGTCCTCATCCGCGCCGATGCGCACGGTGACGCGCATCTGGTGGCGGGGGGAGCCGTTTGCCTGGCTCTCCTGACGGGTGAAACACAGGCAGGCGGGGCGGCCGGTCTTCATGGTAACAAAAGCGGGGTACACCTCGCTCACGGCGCTCTGCTTGGCGCCGAAGCCGCCGCCGATGCGGGGCTTGATGACCCGAATGTTGGCCTTGCTCATCTCCAGCGCGTTGGACAAAATGCGCCGCACATGGAAGGGCACCTGGGTGGAGGAGACCAGCGTGAGCCGGCCGTACTCGTCCAGATAGCTGAAGGTAACAAACGGCTCCATCATGGCCTGGTTGTTGGCCTTGGTGTAGAAGGTCCGCTCGATGACCACCGGGCAGGTGGCCAGCTCGGCCTCCACGTCGCCGTTTTCCATGCAGTCGGTGCTGCACAGGTTGCGCTTGTTGTCCGCGCCCACGGGGCACAGGGCCTTGAAGTCCTCTTCAGGATGCACCAGAATCGGGTTGTCCTTGGCCTGGGTGAAGTCCAGCAGGGGCTCCAGCACCTGATATTTTACTTTAATGAGGCCCACGGCCTTGGCGGCGGCAGCCTCGGTCTCGGCGGCCACCAGAGCCACCGGGTCGCCCACGCAGCGCAGGCGGCGGTCCAGGATCAGCCGGTCGTAGGGGCTGGGCTCCGGGTAGGTCTGGCCCGCGGTGGTGAAGCGGCTCTGGGGTACATCTTTATAGGTAAAGACGGCCACAACGCCGGGCACTTTCAGGGCGGCGGCGGTGTCGATCTCCTCGATCAGCGCGTGGGCGTGGGGGCTGCGCAGCATCTTCACCATCAGGGTGTTGGCGGGGACCATGTCGCCGGTGTAGACCGGCTTGCCGGTCACAAGGCTCATGGCGTCCACCTTGCGGATGGCCTGATTCACGTATTTCATTCTGCTTTGCCCTCCTTTGCGGCCAGCCAGGCGCGAATGGCCCGCAGCTGGCTCTGGTAGCCGGTGCAGCGGCAGAGGTTGCCCTCCAGATACTCCCGGATCTCCTCGTCGGTGGCGTCAGCGCCCAGCTCTTTGCCCATGGCCAGCACGCTCATAATGAAGCCGGGGCTGCAGAAGCCGCACTGCTCGCCGCCCTGGTCTGCCAGAAAGCCGCCGAACTCCTCGGCCTCCTTCTGCAGGCCCTCCAGGGTGGTCACGGTGTGGCCGTCTGCCTGGCCGGCCAGCACGCTGCAGGACAGCACCGGCTTGCCGTCCATGTGGACGGTGCACAGGCCGCAGCCGGAGGTCTCGCAGCCGCACTTCACGGATTTGCAGCCCGCGTCCCGCAGAAAATGCAGCAGCTGGGTGTCCGGCGCGGTTTCGGCGGTATAGGGTCTGCCGTTCAATTGAATGGTCACCTGCATGGATCAGCCCTCCTGTAAGGCCGCAAGGCAGCGGCCGGTCAAAACGTTTGCCAGATGGCGGCGATATTCCTCACTGCCGCGCATGTTGCCCGCAAAGGTCAGCTGGCTCTGCATGGCAGCCTGGAAGGCCTCCAGCGCGGCCTTGTCCGCCGAAAGAGCCAGAGGCGCGTTCACCACTTCGGCCCGGGCGGGACGTGCGCCCACCACCATGCGGACCTGGCCGTCCTTCTCGGAGGCGGCAACCGCCAGCACCGGCAGATCGGTCTCGGCGTTGCGCATGGTCCGGTAAACCGGGCGGCGGCCGTTCTTCTTCACGTGAATGCGCACCAGAATGTCCCGGTCAGCGGGCAGCTTGGCGTACTGCTCCAGCGGCATGCGGCCGGCCTTGAACAGCTCCACCTCGCAGTCCAGCGCCAGCAGGGCGCAGAGCAGGTCGGAGAAGCCGAACCGGGCCGCGATGCTGCCGCCCAGGGTGGCGCAGTTGCGGAACTGCACGCCCACGATGTGGCGGGTCATCTCCTTGAACAGGCCCCCGAAGGCCCCGTTCAGCGCCTCGCTGGTCTCCAGCTGGCGCAGGGTGACCATGGCCCCCAGCGAAAACTCGCCTTCGGTCTCTTCAATGGTATCCAGCCCCAGTCCGCTCAGGTCCACAAGGGTACCCACCCGGCGGCGGGTCAGGCGCAGCCAGCAGCCCCCGGCCAGCAGGGTGGTGCTGCGCTTCTGGTTCAGCTGCCAGGCCTCTTCCAGCGTGGCGGCCTTCACATATTGCTGTGCGGTAAACATGCCTCACAGTCTCCTTTCCGTTTTCTCCGGAGCAAGGCCCCGGTCAAGGGCATTCGTTCTCATCTTAAGGCAATACCGCATAATTCCAGGTGGTGGAGCACGCCAGAAAATTTTTCGTGATATGAACCAAAAAGCGCAGCCAATCCTTGGTGGATTGACGAGCATTTTTGGAAAATAGCACGGAAAATTTTGGCGGGATACGCCGCCTGAGCCGTTAGGCGTGAATTATGAGGTGCTGCCTTAATTTTAGCAAAGCGGCAGGGCCTTGTCGAGAGAAAAGCCCCCACGCGCACAAAAAAAGACCCGCCTTAGTGTGTAAGACAGGTCTTTGTGGTGCCTCCGATCGGAATCGAACCAATGACACGGGGATTTTCAGTCCCCTGCTCTACCAACTGAGCTACAGAGGCGTTTTTTGGTGGAAGTTACAGGGCTCGAACCTGTGACCCTCTGCTTGTAAGGCAGATGCTCTCCCAGCTGAGCTAAACTTCCAGACAAAAAAATGGAGCGGCTTACGAGGCTCGAACTCGCTACCTCCACCTTGGCAAGGTGGCGCTCTACCAGATGAGCTAAAGCCGCTTATATAATGGTCGGAGTGGCGGGATTCGAACCCACGGCATCCTGCTCCCAAAGCAGGCGCGCTACCAGCTGCGCTACACCCCGTTGTGTTCAGGGCCCCTGTTCGTTGGGTGCTTGATTAGTATACTCAATTTTAGGCCAGGTGTCAACACCTTTTTGAAAAAAATTTAAAAAAATTTGCGGGGCATAAAAACCCCGCAAAAACACTTATTCGTGGTGCTCCAGCTTGGCCTCCACCTCGGCCTCCTCGTTCTTGATCTCCCAGTGGATCAGGAAGGTCAGCGCGGCCCGCAGCACGATGATCGCGCCCACGATCAGAATCTCGCTCATCTGGCGCACCACCACGGTACGCAGGATCTCGCTGCCCAGCTTGAACTCCAGGCCCATGGCCATGCCCTTGGCCAGCTTGAGCCGGGTCAGGGGGTCCCGGCGCAGATAGTTCCAGATGCCCCGGATGCCGGCGGCGATCAGCACCGCCACGCCCATGAACTCAAACAGCAGGATGGCGCCCTCCACGATCAGGTGCAGCACGTCGTTCAACAGTTCCATTGTGTTCTCTCCTTTTTACTCGCTGGGGCGGCGTTGCGCCCACTGGTCCAGCCGGTCCAGCGTTTCCTCGCTGAACACCGGCAGGCCATTTTTCAAAAGCAGGTCGGCGGCCACCCCGTTGCCCGGCACCAGCGTACCGGTAAAGCTGCCGTCGTAAATCGTTTCGCACCCACAGGAGGGGCTGCGGGCCTTGAGCACCGCCGCCTGGCATCCGGTGAGCCGGGCAAGGGCCAGCGCCTCGGCCGCGCCCTTTTCGTACTGGGCGGTCACATCCTGCCCGTCCCGGTTCATCACCCGGCTGCCCTGCCGCTCGGCGGGGGTGCGGGGGGTGGGCAGACCGCCGTAGATCTCCGGGCAGACCGGCACCGGGGTACAGTCATGGCTTTTGAGCCAGTCCACAAGGGGCCCGTTCTGTTTTGCGGCCCCGTCATACCGGCAGGCGCAGCCCAACAGGCACGCCGACACCAGCAGCTTCATCTTCTCCACCCCGCGTTTCGCTTCGGGCATGAACGCCCTGCTTTCTGACTATAACTATACCATATGGAATTGCCCGGCGAAAAGAGGTTCTATGACTTTGTTACAGAGTTTTACCTATTTTCGTGCTAGGATAAGAGTGAAGAAACCAATCGAATGTATCCCGAACCTTGAAGGAGGTCGTTTTTATGGCAATGTTTTCTGTTACCACCCAGGATTTTGAAAAAACCGTCATCGAATCTGCTGCCCCGGTGCTGGTGGAGTTCACCGCCCCCTGGTGCGGCTACTGCCGCCGCCTGGCCCCGGTGCTGCAGCGCATGAGCGCCGACGAGGGCATGCTGCCCATCGCCGCCGTGAACATCGACGAGGAGCCCGCGCTGGCCGAGCGTTTTAAAGTAGATACCATCCCCACCCTGCTGGTGTTCCGGGGCGGCAGCCATGGCCCGGCTCTGGTGGCCCCTTCCACCGCCGCTCAGATCAAGGAGTGGCTGGCCGGTCAGGAGGTGTGAGCCATGATGAAAAAACTGTGGGACGTGGTGATCGTGGGCGGCGGCCCCGCCGGATATTCCGCCGCGCTGTACGCGGTGCGGGCGGGCTATTCCACCCTGGTTGTGGAGATGCTCAGCCCCGGCGGCCAGATGGCCACCACCAACGCCATTGAAAACTACCCCGGCTTCGTGGAGAGCGTGGACGGCTTTGAGCTGGCCATGACCATGCAGCAGCAGGCGGAGAAATTCGGCAGCGAGACCTTGTATGCTCAGGTGACCGCGGTGCAGCTGGAAGGGGCCGAAAAGCACCTGACCACCACCGAGGGCGAGCTGCGGGCGAAGGCTGTGATCTTCGCCACCGGCGCGGACCCCCGCCCCCTGGGCCTAGCCGGGGAGGACGTCCTGCGCGGCCGGGGCGTGGCCTACTGCGCCACCTGCGACGGCGGCTTCTACCGGGGCAAGACCGTGGCGGTGGCCGGCGGCGGCAACTCTGCCGCTGAAGACGCGCTCACCCTTTCCAAGCTCTGCAAAAAGGTGTACCTCATCCACCGGCGCGATACCCTCAGCGCAACCCGCAGCTATTTAAAGCCGCTGGAGAAGGCCGAGAACATCGAATTTCTGTGGAACAAGCAGGTCACCGGCTTTGAGGTGGACGGCACCCTCACCGGCCTGACCCTCACCGACACCAAAACCGGCGAGGAGAGCCCGCTGCCGGTGGACGGCCTGTTCGTGGCCATCGGCCGCCAGCCCAACACCTGGCTGGTAAAGGACCAGCTGGAGCTGGACCGCCAGGGCTACATTGTGGCGGACGAGAGCTGCCGCACCAGCCAGCCGGGCGTGTTCGCCATCGGCGATGTGCGCACCAAGCCCCTGCGCCAGGTGGTCACCGCGGTGGCCGACGGCGCCACCGCCAGCAAATACCTGGAGGAGTACCTGAACGGGCTGGACTGATTGATTCCTTGTTTGACTCTGAACCTTTTGCTTTTTTCTTTTTCGGTTTTCCACACCGCGGGCGCTGCCCGGTGGAAAATCCGCGAAATTTCCTTCTTCTTTTCCCAAATAAAAGGCAAGGGCCGTTCCCGAAGATTCGGGAACGGCCCTTGCCTTATTTTCAGCAATACAGACCGTTGGCGGTCATGTAGTCGGCGATCTCCTTGCCGTGCTGCTGCTCTTGCTGCTGGATGGCGGTCAGCGCGCTGCGGGCCGCCGGGTCGGAAAATTCAAACACCGCGGTGTTGTACACCCCGGAAACGAACTTCTCGGTGGCCAGCACATCCGCCAGCAGGTAGGCATCGCTCTTCTTCTCGGCCCGGCTCACCTGCGCACGCTGGGGCTCGGGCTTTTTGGCGTTCTGGCTCTGGCCCGGCTTCAACGTGGGGGTCTCGCCCGCCAGCATGCTTGTCACGGTATCGTAGTGGTTCTGCTCGGCCTTCTCCAGCCGGGCGAACATCTGCCGGAGCGCCGGGTCACAGGCAGCCTCGGCAGCCTTGTGGTACTTCTCGGCGCAGGTCTTTTCCTCGTTTTGCAGGTCCTTCAAAAGGCTCTGCTCCTTTTTGGTCAGGTTCATGGCGCATCTCTCCTTTTCTGAACGGCCCGATGTTCCGGGCTTCTGGCATCAGTATGCCGCAGAAAAGGGGGAATTATGCGCCTTACTCCACCCGCCGCCGGGCCGACGAGCTGGGGATGCCCAGCTCCTCCCGGTATTTGGCCACGGTGCGCCGGGCCACCGGCAGGTTCACCGCCTCCAGCGCCGCCCGCAGCGCCTCGTCGGACAGGGGCTTCGCCGGGTCCTCCGCCTGCACAAAGCGCAGCAGCTGGCGCTTGATGCTCTCGCTGCTCACCTGACCGCCCTCCACCGACACACCGGCGGAGAAAAAGCGTTTCAGCGGCAGGCTCTTGCCCTCGAACTGCAGGGTCTTGCCCTGCACCGCACGGCTCACGGTGGAAAGGCTCAGCCCCAGGCTCCGGGCCATCTGGGTCAGGGTCATAGGCTTGAGCGGCCCGCCCCGCAAAAAGAAGTCCTGCTGGTCCTGGGCCAGCTGGCGCAGCAGCCGCACCAGGGTGCTTTCCCGCTCGGCCACCGCCCGCAGCAGCTGCTGGGCCTTGGCGCGCCGGTCCTTTAAATAACTCTTGGCCTCGGGGGAGCCGCTTTGCTGCAGTAAGCTGCAGTTCTGTTCGTTCAATTGCAGCCGGGGAGCCAGCCGCCGTTCCAGCTCAATGACCACCTGGCCGTTCTCCCGGCGGAACACCGCCTCCGGGATCTGATAGGCCAGCGGTCCCGCACCGTAGCCCCCGGCCGGGCGGGGGTTCAGCGCCCGCACCGCCTTTGCCGCCGCCTGCGCCTGGGCCGGGGTGCACTCCAGCAGCCGGGCGATGGCGGTCATGTTGTTTTTGGCCAGCAGCTCCAGCCCCTGGCGCACCAGCCGCACTGTATGCTCGTTGAAATCCTTTGTCTGGGCCAGCTGCAGCACCAGACACTCGGGCAGAGTGCGCGCCGCCACGCCCGCGGGCTGCAGGCTCTGCAATACATACAGCGCCTGCTCCATCTCAAACACGCTCACGCTCCGGTCAGCGGCCAGGTCCTCCAGCGAGAACTCCAGAAAGCCGTTTTCATTCAGGCATTCCGCCAGATAATCCGCCAGGCGGCGCAGCTCGTCGGACAGGCGGGGCAGGTGCAGCAGCTGCTCGTGCAGCGCCTGGGCCAGGCTCTCGCCCCGGTCCGCCGGGTCGGCCAGCGTGGCCATCCGGTCCCATTCGCCGTCGCCGCCCCGGCTCCATTCGCCCAGACCCTCTCCGGCGGGCAGGTCCCACACCGCGGCGCTCTCGCTGCCGGTGGCCTCCCACCGGTCCGCCTCGCCGCCGTTCTCCTCGGCGGTGGGCTCCGCCGGGTCCGGCAGATATACCTCTTCCGGAAGCTCCAGCTCCAGCAGCGGATTCTCCAGCGCCTTCTCCTGCAAAAACTCCTGCAGCTCCAGCACCGGCATCTGCAAAATCTCCAGCGACTGCCGCTGGCTCTGGCTCAAAACCTGTTTTTGTTCCTGACGCTGCACCAGCTCCATGTTGCTCCGCTCCTTTGCAATATTTCTTCCTTTATTATATCGGTTCCCGGGCGGCGGAGCAACCGAAGGCGGCTCAGCTCAGCTTCAGATCTCCTTCCCGAATCCAGCCCATGCGGCGGAAGAGCTGACCGATGGCCCAGCACAGCACCGCAGGCAGCACAAAGGAGATGAGGATCAGCCCCAGCCAGTCAAAGGCGGTGATAGCCGCCTTGGCACCGCTGGCCACATCGTTGACCCAGCCGGTGTACACGCCGATCTGGCCCACCAGACCGCAGGTGCCCATGCCGGAGGACACGGCGGCGCCGTTCATCTCCAGCCGGAACACGCAGGTGGCCAGCGGGCCGGTGATGGCGCTGGTGAGGATGGGCGGCAGCCAGATGCGGGGGTTCTTCACGATGTTGCCCATCTGCAGCATGGAGGTGCCGATGCCCTGGCTGACCAGGCCGCCCCAGCCGTTTTCCTTAAAGGACATCACCGCAAAGCCCACCATGTTGGCGCAGCAGCCGGCCACCGCCGCGCCGCCCGCCAGCCCGGTGAGGGACAGCGCCGCGCAGATGGCCGCCGAGGAGATGGGCAAAGTGAGGGCGATGCCGATCACCACCGACACCACAATGCCCATGAGCAGGGGCTGCAGCTCGGTGGCCCACATGATGAGCTGACCCACCGAGCTGGCCGCCGCGCCGATGGCCGGTGCAATGGCGGCGGAGAGGGCCACGCCCACCAGAATGGTCACCAGCGGAGTGACCAGCAGGTCCACCTTGGTCTCCTTGGAGACCGCCTTGCCGCACTCGGCGGCGATGATGGCGATGATGAGCACCGCCAGCGGGCCGCCCGCACCGCCCAGGCCGTTGGCCGCGTTGCCCACGGCGATCAGCGAAAACAGCACCAGCGGCGGGCACTGCAGCGCGTAGCCGATGGCCGCCGCCATGGCCGGGCCGCTCATGGCACTGGCGTAGCCGCCGATGGTGCTCAGCAGCTCCACGCCCAGCTGCTTGCCCAGCGTGTCCAGAATGGTGCCGATGAGCAGCGAACAGAACAGGCCCTGTGCCATGGCGCCCAGGGCATCCACCCCGTAGCGCCGGGCCGAGATCACAATGTTTTTTCGTTTCAGAAATTCCGCCACTTGATTCACGATTTTCTTCCTCCCTCTGTGCGGCTCCGGCAGGTCCAGGCCGCATTTTCGTTTATTTTATAACAACTTGTCGGGAATGGCAAGAGGGTCCCGCCGGGCCTGGCCTAACAAAGGTTTTACCTGCATTTTTTGCTTTCTTTGCAGAAAACGCGGTATAATAAAATGGATTCTCTGATTCATCGAAATCCATTGGGAGGATTTTATTTTATGATCATCACCCCGCATCACATCAAGGAAAACAAACAGATTCAAACCTACATCCGCCGGGCGGACGACACCCTCGCCGCCATGGGCTATACCGAGCACAGCACCGCCCACGTGGCCCGTGTGGCCCATTTTGCCGAAAAGATCCTGACCCATCTGGGCTATTCCCAGCGCACCTGCCAGCTGGCCTGGATCGCCGGCTATATGCACGACATCGGCAACGTGATCAACCGGATCGACCACGCCCAGTCCGGCGCGGTGATGGCCTTCCGCATTCTGGACAATCTGGGCATGGAGGCGGACGAGATCGCCACGGTATGCTCGGCCATCGGCAACCACGATGAGGCCACCGCCTACCCGGTGAACCCGGTGGCAGCGGCGCTGATCCTGGCCGACAAGACCGATGTGCGCCGCAGCCGGGTGCGCACCAAGGACCCGGCCCAGTTCGACATCCACGACCGGGTGAACTACGCGGTGGAAAAGGCCTCCACCACCCTCACCGACGACGGCGCGGTGCTGCTGGAGCTGACCATCGACACCGCCATCTCGCCGGTGATCGACTACTTCGAGATTTTTATGGACCGGATGCTGCTCTGCCGTAAGGCGGCGGACAAGCTGGGCCTTAGCTTCCGGCTGGTGGTGAACGGCCAGACCATCCTGTGAGCCGCCTCTGAATCCAAAAACAAATCGCCCGCCCGGCATATTCTCTTTTCAGAGAATGCCGGACGGGCGATTCTTCTTTTTTGTTTTTTGGGCAGCTCAGCCCTCGCCGTAGACGGCGTGGATGGCCTCCACCGCGTTGGTGTAGGCCTCGGTCACTCCGGCCATGGCCTGCCGGGCCCCTTCCAGGTCCCCGGCCCGCAGCTGGCCCAGCTGGGCGGTGGAGCGCTCAAACAGAATATTCAGCGACAGGTTGCCGCTGGTCCCCTTCAGGGAATGGGCGGCAGCGGCGGCGGCTTCGGTGTCGCCCGCGGCCAGCGCTGTTTGCAAAGCACTCAGGGTCTCATCCTGCAAAAAGCGCTTCAAAAAGCGCTCCAGCAGGGCCTCGCTGCCCATGAAACGGCCCAGGGCGCCGTTCACATCTACGCCGCCCTGCTCCAGAATTGCCTGGCTCTGTGGGTTCATCTCAGCCTTCCTCCTTCGTTTCATACAGTGCACGGATCTGGGGATGCACCTGCCGGAAGCATTCCAGCAGCCGGGGCGAGAACGTGCCGCACTCCCCGTTCAGAATCATCTCCAGTGCCTTTTCGTGGGAAAAGGCCGCCTTGTACACCCGGGGGCTGACCAGTGCATCGTACACATCCGCCAGCGACACGATCTGCGCACCCACCGAGATCTCATCCCCCACAAGGCCGTGGGGATAGCCCCGGCCGTCCCACCGCTCGTGGTGGTGGAGCGCAATATCGATGGCATATTCGTAGGCGCTGTGGTCCCGCATCTGGGGGATATTCTCCAGCAGCTTTGCGCCCTGGATCGTGTGGGTCTTCATCACCTCAAACTCCTCGGCCGTGAGGCGGCCGGGCTTGTTCAGGATGGCATCCGGGATGGCGATCTTGCCCACATCGTGCATCACCGCCGCCAGGGCGATGTCCTCCACGGTCTGCTGGCTCATCCCCGCACCCATCTCGGTGTGGGTGAGCAGCTCCCGGGTGATGTGCTGCAGCCGGCGCACATGATCGCCGGACTCGCCGCTGCGGAACTCGATGGCCGCCGCCAGCGAGGCGATCATGCCGTGGCCCAGCTCGATGATCCGGCCCGCCTGGGCCAGCAGCTCATCCTTCTGGCGCTCCACCACGCTGCCCAACCGCCGCCGGGCGCGGAACAATTCCACCACGCTGCCCACCCGGCGCTGCACCAGATAGGGCACCACCGGCTTGCCGATCACGTCCATCACGCCCAGGGCATAGGCTTCCTTCATCATCTCGTCGCCGGTCTCGGCGGTGATCATAAACACCGGCACCTGCTCGGTAAGGCCGCGGGCATGCAGCTCACGCAGCACCTCCAGCCCGTTCATTTCGGGCATCATCACATCCAGCAGCACGGCGCACAGCCGCCCCGGGTCCGCCAGAATGGCCTCCAGCCCCTGACGGCCGTTTTCCGCCTGCTCGATGCGGTACTGCCCGGCAAATATATTCTCCAGAATCGCCCGGTTCAGCTCGTCATCGTCCACGATGAGAAGGGTCTCCGGCGCTGCGGGATCTGTCTGCGTCATAGTCGACGGGAACACAGGGTTCACTTCCTTTCTGTTCTGCAGAGTTTCTGCAAAAAACAGGGCGCAGGGCAAAGCCCCACGCCCTATGTTAACTATTATAGTATGCGTTACCCGATCCCGTCAAATCAAATCTTTGTAACCCTTGCAAAATTCGTTCAAAAAACGATTTCAGCGGATCATTCCGGGGCCTTCATGCTTTCCACCATGCTGATTCGGCGCAGCTTTCGGTGCATCACCAGATTCACCAGCGCGCTGAACACAAGGGTGAGCAGGGCGCTGAACACGTAGCTCAGCGGCTTGATGGTGCGGCCGAACATCACCGCGTCCACCTCCACCGAGTGGATCACGAACATGTGCAAAAAGATGCCCAGCACCAGCCCCGCCAGCGTACCGATGACCGACAGCGCCACCGACTCCCGGTACACGTAGGCGGAGACCTCGCTGTCGTAGAAGCCCAGCACCTTGATGGTGGCGATCTCCTTGGTGCGCTCGGTGATGTTGATGTTGGTCAGGTTGTACAGCACCACGAAGGCCAGCACACCAGCGGAAACGATGAGCACCACCACGATGATGTCGATCTTCTGCATCATGCCGCTGAAGGTGCTCTTCAGGTCGCTGATCTGGTTCACGCCTGCCACGCCCTCGGTCTTGAGCAGGGTGCTGTTCAGCGCGGCCCGGCCCTCGTCGGAATCATCCGCCGCGTGGCCCAGCACCAGATCGAACTCCGGCGCAGCGCCGAAGCCGGACTCGTAGGTCTCGGCGCTCATGTACACGTAGTTCTCCACGTAATTTTCCACGATGCCGTCCACCCGGAAGGTGCCGGTGCGGCCATCCTTGTTTTCCAGGGTCACGGTGTCGCCCACCGACAGATTCGCCCGCTCGCTCATCTTCTCGGTGATGACCACGCCGGTCTCCGAGAAGGCCACCGCATCGCCGCTCACCCGCTCGTGCAGG
The DNA here is from genome assembly GCF_002160145.1 of Gemmiger sp. An194. GTDB lineage: Bacteria > Bacillota > Clostridia > Oscillospirales > Ruminococcaceae > Allofournierella. The sequence goes on from NZ_NFKA01000006.1 coordinate 95,852, forward strand.
TCCACGAAGCTGCCGATTCGGCTGCTCTCCTGAGGAACAAACAGATAGGTCTCGAAGGTGATGTCGTCGAATTCGTTCTCGCTCTGCTCCTGGTGCACCAGGGTCCAGTCGGTCACCAGCGAGGAATCGCCCAGCACCTCTTCCAGCTCGCTGCCCTCAAATTCCTCCGGGTCCCGCACGCTCACGGTGAAGTCGTAGGTAAACACCTTGCCGAACTGCTTGTTCACGATGTCGCTGATGGAATCGTGCAGGCCGAAGCCGGTCACCAGCAGAGCGGTGCAGCCCGCGATGCCCACCACCGTCATAAAGAACCGCTTTTTGTAGCGGAACAGGTTGCGGGCGGTGACCTTGTGGGTGAACTTCATCCGCTTCCACACCGGCCGTACCCGCTCCAGCAGGATGCGCTTGCCCGCCTTGGGGGCCTTGGGCAGCATCAGGGTGGCGGGGGCCTCCATCAGGGTAGCCCAGCAGGCATTCAGAGTAGCCGCCAAGGTGCACAGGATGGCCGCCCCCGAGGCAATGGCCGCATAGGGAACATTAAACAGACGGTATATCTTCGGTAGAGTATACATCATGGAGTAGGCATTCCAGATAACGGTGGGGAACAGATTGAAGCCCACCAGCAAACCGAACACGCAGCCCGCCACGGTGGCGGTCATGGCGTAGATCACATACTTTGCCATGATGGATTTTTTGCTGTAGCCCAGCGCCTTCATGGTGCCGATCTGCAGCCGCTCCTCCTCCACCATGCGGGTCATGGTGGTCAGGGCCACCAGCGCCGCCACCAGGAAGAAGAACACCGGGAATACCCGGGCGATGGCCTCCACCTTCTGCACGTTGGATTTCAGCGAGGCGAAACTCACGTTCTCATCCCGGGTGAGCAGGTACCATTCCGGCTCCTCCAGTTCGTCGATCTCCTTCCGGGCGTCGTCCAGCTGCTGCTTTGCGTCCGCCAGCTGCTCTTCGGCGCTCTTTTTCTGCTCGGCGTATTCCGCCTCGCCCTCGCTCAGCTGCTGCTTGGCGTCCTCCAGTTGGGCGGTGCCGTCCTCCAGCTCAGCCTTGGCGGAATCCAGCTTCTCCTGGGCCAGCTCCAGCTCCAGCTGGGCAAGCCCCGGGGCCATGCTCAGAGCGCTCTCGCCCTGGGCGATCTGCTTTTCGCCCTCGGTGATCTGTTTTTTGGCCTCCTCCAGCTTAGCCTTGGCGGCTTCCAGCTGCTTTTCGCCCTCGGTGATCTTGGGCTCGTTCTCCGCGATCTGGGCCTTGGCGGTATCCAGCTGAGCCTGGGTCTCATTCACAGCCTGCTGGCCCTGGGCCAGCGCGCTGTTGGCCTCGTCCAGCAACGCCTGGGCCGCGTCCGCCTGGGTGCGGGCGGCCTCGGCCTGACTGGTCGCCAGATCCAGCGCCTGCTGGGCGCTGTCCAGCCCGGTCTGGGCGGTCTGGACCCGGGCCTGGGCCTGGGTGCGGGCAGCCAGCAGCGGGGCGGCCTCGTCCGGCTTCTGCGCGGCCCATTCCTCTTCGGTCAGCTCGCCCCGGGCCGCGTCGATGGCCGCCTGGGCGTTGGTCAATTCGGTGTTGGCCGCGTCCAACTCGGCGGCGGCCGCGTCCCGTTTGGTCTGGGCCTCGGCGCGGGCGGCCTCCAGCTGGTCGGCCAGCTGCCGGGCACTCTCCACCGTGGGCTTCAGCTCATCCACCCGAGCCTGCAGCTTGGGCAGGGCCTCCTGGGCCTGGGTCAGACTGGGTTCCAGCAGCTGGACCAGCTGTTTCGCCTGCTCCAGCTGCTGCTTTGCGTCTGCCAGCTCCTGGCTCTTCTGCTCCACCTGAGCCACGCCGGCCTCATATTCGGCCTTTGCGTCGATCAGCTTGGCCTGTGCGTCCGCCAGCTGCTGCTGCTGGGCGGTCAGGGTGCCGGGCAGACTTTCCTTATTGGCATCCAGCTCGGCCTGACCGTCCTCGATCTCCTTCTGGGCATCTTCCAGCTTTTTCTCATTTTGCTCGATCTCGCTGCGGCCGTCCTCCAGCTCCTCCTCCGCGTCCGCTAGCTTCTCTTCGGCTTCGGCCTTGGCGTCCTCATATTCGGCGGTGGCGTCGGCCAGCGCCTCTTCGGCTTCGGTCTTCACCTGCTCATAGCGGATGCGGCTGCGCTCGCCGCTGATGTCCTCCAGCTTCTGGGCAGTCAGGTCCACATAGTCGGTGTAGGCGTCGGTGAGGCTGTCGTAGGCCTTGGCGCCCTCCACCTGCACATAGATGTCGGTCCACACATCCAGCGCGAAGTTCTGCTCGCCGGTGTAGAGCACCACATCCACGGTGCCGTCGCCCACGCTGGCGCTCTCCCGCTCGATGGAGAAATAGGCGCTGGTGCTCACCACGCCCACCACCTTCAGCTCACTGCGGGTGAAGGTGTCCTCCCAGTCCTCGTTATCCGGCGAGATGGTCAGGGTGTCGCCCACCGAAAAGCCCATGGCCTGGTAGTCGGAGCCCTGCTCCACCACGCACTCGTCCTCCTTCACCGGCAGGCGGCCCTCCACCACCTCCATCCGGTTCAGGTAGCCCTGGGGCTCCTTTTCCTCGATCTGGTCCAGCGGTACGCTCTGGATGCGGGCCACCAGCCCGTCGCCGGAGGGGGTGTTCACGATGGCATCCGCCGAGTAGGCGGGCATCACCTGCTCCACCCCGTCAATGGCGCGCACCGCCTCCACATCCTCGTCGGTCAGGCCCAGGGTGCCCACGATGCGCAGGTCGAACAGGTCGGTCTCGTCGAAAAAGCGGTCGGCGGAATAGCGCATGTCCGGCGTGGTGGCCAGCAGACCGGCCAGAAAGCCCACGCCCAGAGCCACAATCGCAAAAATGGCCAGAAACCGGCTCAGGCTCTGGCGGATGGTGCGCACCACCGTTTTGCGGTATGTACGTTTCATTTTTTACCACTCGATCCTTTCCACGGGGGTGGGGTTCTCGTTCACCTCCACACCGGCCACCTGGCCGTTGCGGATGTGGATCACCCGGTCCGCCATGGCGGTGAGGGCGGAGTTGTGGGTGATCACGATGACGGTGCGTCCGGTCTGGCGGCAGGTGTTCTGCAGCAGGGCCAGCACCTGCTTGCCGGTCTTGTAGTCCAGCGCGCCGGTGGGCTCGTCACACAAAAGGATCTTGGGGTTTTTGGCCAGCGCCCGGGCGATGGACACCCGCTGCTGCTCGCCGCCGGAAAGCTGGGCCGGGAAGTTGTCCATCCGGTGCTCCAGCCCCACCTGGCGCAGGGTCTGCTCGGCGGGCAGCGGCTCCTTGCTGATCTCGCCCGCCAGCTCCACATTCTCCAGCGCGGTCAGGTTCTGCACCAGATTGTAAAACTGGAACACGAAGCCCACATCGTAGCGGCGGTAGCGGGTGAGCTGCTTCTGATTGTAGGCGCTCACCTCCTGGCCGTCCAGAAAGATGTGGCCCTCGTCGCAGCCGTCCATGCCGCCCAGCATGTTCAGAACGGTGGTCTTGCCCGCGCCGGAAGGCCCCACGATCACGCAGAATTCGCCCTTGTCGATGAAAAACGAGACGTGATCCGCCGCCGCGATGCGGTTTTCACCCATCTGGTAATATTTGCACACGTTATCGAATTCCACAAAATGCCGTTCCATTGCGTCGCTCCTTTGGGGGAATGGCTCCCCTGTGATACCTTTATTATAAACAAAGTTTTTGGGCCACACAACCAACAATCCTGATACAATCCGTGAATTTTTTAAGAAATCCGCCCAAAATTCTTCCGGTTCGGGCGCAAAAAAGGCCCCCGCCGTTCCCGACGGAGGCTAAAATTATTCGCCGTGGATCTGGGGCATCGGGCCGCCGAAATCGAAGGTGAGCTCCAGCCGGCCGTTCACCGGCCGCCAGCCCGCCCGCAGGCGGTGCTCCACCGCCCCGGTGTGGGCAGGGTCGGTCAGCATCAGCAGGGCCAGATACTGGTCGTGGCCGTAGCGGCAGCACACATCGCCCCGGCGCAGCGTCTGGCTGAGCAGAAAGCGCAGCTCCTGGTCCGCCCCGGCGCTGGCCGCGCCGAGCTGCCCGCCCGCGCCCGCCAGCAGCAGCACCGTCACCTGACCGGTGCGGACCGCCTGCCGCCGTGCCATGGCATACAGCATGGGCAGCTGGTCGTACTCGCAGAAATAGGGGCCCGGAGGGGCGTTCTTTTCGTGACCCTCCAGCTTCTGGCGGATGCGCAGCATCTCCTCCCTGCCCCGGCTTTCGCCCTCGGTGGCCCACTGATGAATGGCCCGCAGCCGGGCCGGCGGGGCCTGCCCCTGCCGCTCCATGAGCATCTCGGCCAACAGGGGGTACTGGCTGCGCACCGCCGCCTTCATGTTCAGCTCCTGCATGGCCGCAAACCGCACGATCTGCAGCTCCATATCGTCCGGGAAGAGCAGCAGCGCCTCGGCACACACCGCCAGCGCCCGGCGCGCATCCGAGCGCTCCCGGTCCTCCAGCAGCAGCGCCGCCGCCCGCCGGGCAGCGGCCAGCCAGCCGTCCCGGATCAAAGCCGCCTGCCCGGCCACCCAGGGCCGGTCCGCCAGCTGGGGCAGAAAATCCCCGCAGCAGATGCCGTCCAGCTCCTCCCAGGCCGCCAGAGCCAGGGCTTTGTCCGGTTGGTTCACCGCCTGCTCGGCCAGCCGTCCCGCCTGCCACAGGTCCACCTCCAGCGAAAGGTCCGGCGCAAGGCGGTACTGCTTGTCCTCCACAGTAACCAGCTCCCGCTCCACGCCCCGCTGCTCCAGCAGACGGCGCAGCGAGTAGGCGGCGTTTTTCAGCGCACCCGCCGGGTTGTGGCTCTCCTCCTCAGTCCAGAGCAGACCGGCCAGCGCCTCATTGGAAAGAGGTGCGCGGCCGTTCAGCGCCAGCAGGGCCAGCATCTCCAGATTTTTGTTGATCCGCTCGCCCCGGCGCACCAGAAGCTGACCGTCCAGCCAGACGGCCAACCCGCCAAAGGTCTCCACCCGCATGCTGTGCTGCTCCATGCTCCGCTCCTTCCGCGCCGCCCCCGAGGGGCTTTGGCTCTGTTGTTTTTTCCCATTATACCGGCTTTGCGGCGTTTTGTATAGCCGCTTTGCATGATGAAACGGCCCGGAGAAACCTCCGGGCCGTTTGCTTGTTTGTTTACAGGGTATCGTCCGCCCTTACCGCAGCCTTACCGGTGTTCACCTCCAGGTCGAAGAAGGGGCGCAGATCCTCGTTTTCCACCACCCGCTTGTACAGGGAGGAGGAAACGTCCCCGAACAGCTCCACCTGGCCCATGTTGCACTCCATGGCGTAGCCGTACTGCTCCGGCTGGGGGGTGCGCAGGGTCACACTGCCCGCGTTCACCTCGATCTTTGCCTCGCCGTTCACGGTGCCGCTCACATCCACGCTGCCCGCGTCGGCGCTCAGGTCCATGGAATCGGCCTGCACCCGGCGCAGCTGCACGCTACCCGCCTGCACATCCACTTCCAGATCGCCGCAGGCCAGCTCCTCGCCGGTGATACTCCCGGCGCTGCACTCCAGCTCCACCGCGTCGTACCAGGCATCCCGGGGCAGCACCACCTCCACCACGTCGCCGTCGCCATGATTGCGGCTGTGGTTGTGGTCCGAGTGCACGGTCAGGGTCCAGACGCCGTTTTCCCGGCTGCTGTCCACCAGAACATCGTCACAGCTGCCGGTGTTCAGCGCAAAATCATCGCCCAGAGTCAGCTCCAGGCGGCCCACCTCCACGGTGAAGTCCAGCCGCTGCACATCGCCGGTCTGGTGGGGGACCTGCCAGTCCCCCGAACCCGCCAGAGAAAGCGACGGGTCATCCACCGCCACCGAGGCGTCTGTGCTGCGGCCCCAGTGCCAATCCCAGCCCCACATGGGCTTTGTGCCGGAAATCAGATTGTTGCGGCTGAAGGCATCGCTCCACACGCCGCCGGTGATCATGCCCAGCACACACAGCAGGATGCCGGGGATCAGCATGGCCAGCGCCGCCATAAAGCAGTATTTGATCACACGTTTCATTGCTCATTCCCCCTCGCTTTGTTCTGTGCCAGCCTTTCTTTGGCCCAGTGCCAGCCCCGCACGGCCATGCGCCAGAGCCAGACCAGCAGCCAGAGCAGCGCCAGACCGATGCCCAGCACCAGAAAGCCCAGGGCAATGTCCAGCACGCCCAGGCCCGCCACCAGCAGGGCGGTGCCCACGCCGGTCCAGAGGGTCAGGAAGCCCTTGACCACCACCACAATGCCCGCAATCACCATTGCAACTCCGCTGAAGGCCAGCGTAGCCCCGGTGATGGCCACCGCCGCCAGGATGCCCAACACGGTGCCCAGCACGCTCAGCCACAGGGGCGACAGGATCAGCGCCGCCGCCACGACCACCACCCAGAACAGGGTGCGGTTGTCGGATTTCGGGGCCGCGCCCGGGTACTGGGGCGGATTCGCATATTGGGCCGCGCCCGCCGCGGCACCTGCCGCCTGCCCGGCGCCCTGCGTCTGGTAGCGGGGCGGGATGCGGCTGCCCGGCACGTTGGCCTTGATGATGGCGGCCACCTTTTCCGGGCTGCCCAATTCGGCCAGCACCGCCTGCTCCTGCTCGGGGCCCGCCTCGTCAAAATATTCCTCGTAGTAGCGCAGGGCCTCTTCCCGTTCCTCCTGGGTCACATCCGCCAGAAGGCGGTTCAGCCGCTGCAAAAATTCCTGTTTCGTCATTGGTCGTCTTCCCCCTCCAGCAGCATGGAATCGATCTGCTTTTTGTACTCGGTCCACTCGGCCCGGTATTGCTCCAGCGCCTGGGCCCCCGCCTGGGTGAGCCGGTAATACCGGCGGTTACGCCCGGCAAACGCCTGGTCATAGGTTTCCAGGTACCCTTCCTTCTGCAGGCGGCGGAGCACCGGGTACAAGGTGCTCTCGCTCACCGTCATGATCCGGCGCACATCCTGGGTGATCCGGTACCCGTAGGTGGGTTCCTTTGCCGCCGTGCTCAGCACCAGCGCATCCATCAGCGCCGCTCCGTTGTTGAACGCCACGCCGTCGCCTCCCTTTCTGTTTCTAACAATATTATATTTCGTATAATATTAAATGTCAATATAATATTATGCGAACAAAAAAGAACAGCCCCGGGGGTTCCCGGAGCTGTTCTTGTGCGTCAGCTGTTTTGTCCCTTTTTGAAGATGATGAGCTTGGAGAAAATATAGTTGAACAGGATGACCAGCACCTGATCCACCAGCTTCACCGCCAGGAACCAGAGCCCCTGCCAGCCTTCCGGCACCAGGGCCATGCCGATCAGGTCCACGCCGATCCACATGATGGCCACATCCATCACCAGGGTGCCCAGACGGCAGCCGATGAAGGAGGCGAACTCCCGCATCGCGTCCATTCCCCTGCTGTGGCTGCGGAAGACCCAGATGCGGTTGGTACAGTAGGCGAACAGGATGCAAATCACGTTGTCCAGCAGGGTGTTCCAGGTGGTGGGCATGCCCATCCAGCGGAACACCAGTGCCAGCACGATGTTCAGCAGCGTGGCCAGCCCGCCGAAGAACAGGTAGGCCAGCTGCTCGTAATATTTCTCGATCAGCCCTTTCAGCTTTTCGATCATCCCTCGATGACCTCCACGGTCTTCATCACAACGGGGGTCACGGGGCGGTCCTGGAAGCCGGTGGGAGTGTTGGCGATCTCGTCCACCACGTCCATACCATTGACCACGCGGCCGAAGGCAGCGTAGCCGCCGTCCAGATGAGGAGCGTCCTCATGCATGATGAAGAACTGGCTGCCGGCGGAGTTGGGGTCCATGGCGCGGGCCATGCTGATCACGCCGCGCTCGTGCTTGATGGGGTTCTTCCAGCCGTTGCGGGCGAACTCACCCTTGATGTGCCAGCCGGGGCCGCCCATGCCGGTGCCGTCCGGGCAGCCGCCCTGGATCATAAAGCCGGGGATGATGCGGTGGAAGGTCAGGCCGTTGTAGAAACCCTCGTTCACCAGCTTGAGGAAGTTCTCCACGGTGATGGGTGCGGCCTGAGCGTCCAGCTCCAGGTCGATGGTCTTGCCGTTTTCCATGGTGATGCGTACCATAGTAAAATCTCTCCATTCTTTGTTTTTTCACAGAGCGCCCGCAGTGGACGCCCGTACACAGAAGAAAGGCGGCCCGGCGCACAGCCGCACGCCGGGCCGCCCTTTTCGGTTATTATAGCATAATGCGAAGCGTTATGGTATAATTCGCCATCTTTTCCGGTTGCCCCGTAAGGGGCGAGGAAAAGGGCATTAAAATCCCGTATAATAGCCGCTCTGCGGCTATTATAGCATATTTTGCCCACCGGGCACAGGGGGAAAATCAGCCCTCCAGCTGGGCGGCTTCCTCAATGAGCTTTGCGCAGGCGTCGATGCCCAGGGCCGCGTTCAGGCACAGGTCGTAATACTGGGCCTCGCCCCAGCGGTTCTGGGTGTAGTAATTGTAGTAGGAGGCGCGGCGCTTATCCTCCTTCTGGATGCTTAGCTCCATGATCCGGTCCTCGGTGCCGGGGGCGAAGTCCCCCGCCGCCAGGGCGAACTTTTTGCGGAAGTCCATGGTGGCATGCAAAAAGACCTTGAGCACATCCGGGCGGTCCCGCAGCACGTAGTCGGCGCAGCGGCCCACGATCACGCAGGGGCCCTTTTCCGCCAGCTGAGAAACGATGTGGGACTGGATGATGTAGACCTGATCGTTCAGCGGCAGATCGCCGCCCATGGTGTACAGGCTGTACAGCAGGCTGGCGGAGTGGCGCTTTTCCACCGCCGCGATGGACTCCTCGGAAAGGCCGCTCTCCTTTGCGGCCATGGTGATGAGCTCCTTGTCGTAGAACGGGATGTTCAGATCCTGTGCTACCTTGCGGGCGATGTCCAGACCGCCGGTGCAGTGCTCACGGCTGATGGTGATGATGTTGCGCTTCATACAATTGACCCCCTTTATGGCGGTGCTTCCGCCTTGTGGTTTTTATCGCGCACAGCACGCCGGGATGCGCGCCGGTGCGTTTGGAACAATGACCGGTCAGCTGCCGGTGTGCACCTCGCCCACCAGACCGCCGCCGCTGGAATCGATGGCGTATACGGTCAGCCGGCCCGCCTGGCTGAGCAGCTCGGGCGGCAGGCGCACCGCGCCCTCTCCGGTGCGGCTCAGGTAATGGAAGGCCTTATGGGCGGTGGTGGCGTGGGCCACGCCGTCCGGCACGGTGCAGGCCAGGGTGCCCTCAAAATCCTCCGGCAGGGGCATATCCTCGCCCTCGGCGCTCTGGAACAGATAGCAGCCCAGCTGCTCCAGCGCCCGCAGCCCCACCCGGCGGCGGATGGGATGGCCCGCATCCTCGCCGGGGTGCTTGCCGGTGATGATCACCGCCTCGCCGCTGTAGGCCGCCCAGAACTCCTTGGCCGGGTAGCGTGCCTCCGCTTCCCGGTCGGTGGGGGCCAGGCTGTCGTTCACCAGCACGTATATCTGGCCGTTTTCCTCCTCAAAGCCCCGCAGGGCCATGCACTGGTCCGCCCCGGTGGCAAAGGCCCCGGGCAGCAGCGGAAGGCCCAGACGGGCGGCATCCTCGCTGTTGGCCGCGTAGTGCATGCGCAGACCGATGGAATGCCCTGCCTTCACCTGCTGCCACACCGAAGCCGGGTCCAGATAGGCCCGGTAGGCCTGGTAGCCGTAGCCGCCGGCCAGAGCAGTCATGAAGGCGTAGTTGAAGCAGTCGCCCAGTGCGTAATCCCGCATGCCCCAGCCCAGCTCCTCGGGCAGGGCATCCTGGCCCCAGCGGTTAATCATGGAGGCCAGGGTCACCGCGGCGCTCATGCTCCCCGCAAACACCGGGTCCCGCAGCTGCTGGCTGTAGGCGGGCAGGCGCAGCAGACGGCCGTAGGGCTCCGCCTCCTCCCAGTGCCAGTCCACCGGCCGCACGCTGGCGGCCAGCAGCCGCACCAGCGGGGTGAGCTGCTCATCGTTGGTATAAAGGTAGATCCGCAGCTGGGCAAGGCTGGCCCGCCCCGCCGGGACATGGATGGTGTCTCCGCTCACATAGGCGGGCTTTGCCGCCTCCTGATGCAGGCTCTCGCGCCGGATGTAGGGGCTCCATTTGCCCAGGGTCAGCCAGCCGGTCCACTCGCCGTCCACCAGTACCCGGGCCTGGGCCTCCACCACCGTGCCCTTGGGCGTCTCGGCGTTCCAGCTCACGGTCAGCTGGCGGAAGGCCGGGAAGCGAATCTCCGGCGAGGTGAAGCAGCCGTACAGCACATACCGCCCGCCGGTCTGCTCCAGACAGACGGCGTTTTCGGTCAGGGCCACGTTGTCCAGCCCGCCCTTGGTGAAGGCATCGGTGCCGCTCATCAGATACAGGTTTTTCAGCATAGAGCCAATCCTTTCCGGTCATGGGGGCGCTTGTTTCGTGCGCCCCGCGTTCTACTTTTATCCTATCCTTTCAAAGGCGTTCTGTCAAGCAAAACGCCGGTTTACGCCCGCTCCTTTGTATAATTTGCACGGTATTTCCCCCGCTATGCCCACAAAAATGCCCGGCCACCGGAAATCGGGGCCGGGCATGGGCAAACTCAGCGCTCTTCCTGCTGCCAGCCGTCTCCGGCGCGCCGGAAGGCGGCGGGCGCGGGGGTGTTCAGCAGCTCCAGAATGGAGTCATCGTAGTTGCAGATGGTGTTCAGATGATAAAACTCAAAGTGGGCGGCATCCGCCATGTAGTCGGGGCTCTCGTCCCCCGCGAAGATGCGCCAGCCGCTGTCCGGTGCATTTGGGTCCAGCGGCGCTTCCCGGTAGAGGTAGCCCACCGGCATCCCGTCCACGGTGATCCGGTCGCTGGCGATGCAGGCCACCTTGTCGCCGCCCTCGTAGCCGGTGAGCAGCTGCCGCATCTGGCCGGGGGCCAGCTTATACTGCTTGGGCGGGCGCTTGTACCAGGCCGCCGCCTGCCAGGGGCCGGTGAGCAGCTGCTCCAGCACCCGGCAGTTCAGCTCCACGTACCGGCGCATCTCCTCCTTGTCCACCTTGCCCTCCTCGGCCATCTGGCCCCGGAACATGTCGTAGCAGGCGCCGCACAGGTAGCCCGCCGCGTATTCCAGGAAGCTGTCGTACCGGTCCGAAGCCGCAGAGGCCAGCGGCCGGGCCTTCTTCCAGAACTCCTCCTCGGTGATGATGCCCGCCGCCAATGCCGCGCGCCACATTCCCAGCCGCTCGGCACAGTCAAAGGCAAAAAAGCCCTTGCGCCCGGCGATGGGAGCCAGCAGCTCGGCAAAGTCTTTGCAGGCGGTAAAGAGGAATTTTCCCCGCTCGTCCAGCGCATTCACATCAAAGCAGGGGCGGCCCTTCCAGAAACTGCGGAACTGGGTGTAGTCGTTCTGGGTGTTGTATTCCGCTTCGGCAAAGGCCGCAAGGCCCTCTGCGTCGTCCGCACCGTAGAGCTTGCGGCAGTGCTCCCGCACCGCGGCGGCGTCGCCGCCGTCCCGGCCGCAGAGGAACAGACGGTCCGCGCCCATGGCCCCGGGGATGCCCGGCACCTTGCGCAGAGCCGCCGGGCCGGTGAGCAGCAGCGCGAACCGGTCCGGCTCGCAGGGAGCGGCTTCGCCCTGCCCCTGAGCCTTCATCCGGTCCAGAAATTCCAGCAGCGCCCCGGCCAGGTCGTAGGTGTCCCGGCGCAGGGGCCGTTTGTGATTGAATACGTTCATGTACCTTCTCCTTTTTTATGATACCGTTCAGGCCCGGTATTTTGTCTTCCATTTGCCGCTGACAAACCGCCCCACAAAGAAGGCGCTGCGGCAGACCCAGTCGATGACCATGGCGATCCACACGCCCACGGCCCCCATGCCGAAGCCGATGCCCAGCACGTAGCTGAAGCCCAGCCGCCAGATCATCATGCTGGCGATGCTCACCACCATGGTAAAGCGCACATCGTTGGCGGCGCGCAGGGCGTTGGGCAGCACAAAGGACACCGGCCACAGCACGATGCCGCAGGCGCAGTGGATGAGCACCAGCATCCAGGCGATCTGGTAGGTTTCGGCCGAGATGTTGTAAAGCCCCAGCAGAAGCGGCATGCCCAGAATCACCAGCAGGTTGAGGGTGCCGTCCACCACATAGGTCAGGCCCACCAGCTTTTTGGTGTAGCCGATGGCGGCCTTCTGATCCTGTGCGCCGATGCACTGGCCCACCACCGTGATGAGTCCCAGGCCGATGGCCTGGCCCGGGATGCAGCCGATGCTGTCCAGATTGTTGGCCACCGCGTTGGCGGAGATCTGCGCCGTGCCGAACACCGAGATGATGCTCACCACCAGCACCCGGCCCAGCTGGAACAGGCTGTTCTCGAAGGCGGAGGGGATACCGATGTTCAGAATCCGCAGCGCCAGCCCCTTTTTCAGCCGCAGGCACTGGGCGGGGCGCACATGCACCCGGTTCATGGGGTTGGAGGCCCGCCACAGAATCAACCCGGCGGCCAGGGCACGGCTCACCAGCGAGGGCAGGGCCACACCGGCCACACCCAGCCCCAGGCCGAACACACAGATGGCGTTGCCCGCCACGTTCACCACGTTCATCAGGATGCTCACCTGCATGCTGATCTTGCTGTTGCCCATGCTTCGGAACAGGGCCGCACCCGCGTTGTACAGGGCAATGAAGGGGTAGGATGCCGCCGAAATGCGCAGATATAAGAGCGCCGCATCCATCACCTCCGGCTCGATCTGCCCGAACAGAAGGCGCAGCAGCGGCCGGGTAAAGGCCAGGGCCACCACCATGAAGCCCACGCCCGCCAGCGCTGCCAGATGAAACAGCTGGCCCGCGCTGTTTTTCGCGCTGGGCACATCCCGCGCGCCCAGATACTGGCTGATGACCACCGCACCGCCGGTGGCCAGCGCCGCAAAAATATTGATGATGAGCACGTTCAGCATATCCACCAGCGATACGCCGGAGATCGCCGCCTCGCCCACGTAGGACACCATCATTGTGTCCGCCATGCCCACCGTTACCGCCAGAAACTGCTCCACCACCAGCGGAGCCAGCAGCCGGGCCAGATCCCGCCGGGTAAACTGCACGCGCATTTCGCCTGCCGTTTTTTCCACTTAACACACTTCCTCACACCCGTTTTTTTCACCGGTTTCTTTCTTGCCTCATTCATTTTAGGCCCGGCGGCGGCCAAATGCAAGGGTGCCCGGCAGACAAAGAAAAGCGGCGGGTGAAACTTTCTTTTTTATTTTACACAAAACCTATTGTTTTTTGCCCTCTGTTTGCTATACTGATAATATATCCTAAATACACCCCCATAACGGTGCGCGGCCGCTGCCGCGCGGCAAAGGAGAGCATAAAAATGGATGTTCGTTTCTTTTTCAGCATGTCTTACGGCGTTTACATCGTGACCAGCATGAACGGCGAAACTCCGGTGGGCTGCACCGCCAACAGCGCCATGCAAATTACCGCCGAGCCCGCCACCATCGCGGTGAGCATCAACCACGACAACCTGACCCATAAGGCCATTTCCGAAAGCGGCATGTTCGCGCTGAATGTGCTCAGCGAGGCCAGCGACCCGGGCCTGATCGGCGGCTTCGGCTTCCGTTCCAGCCGCGACGTGGACAAGTTCGCCGGTGTGGCCTGGCACTACGAGCAGGGTCTGCCCGTTCTGGAGGACACCATGGGCTGGGGCCTGTGCAAGGTAATCGACAAGATGGAGACCGAGACCCACACCGTGTTCCTGGGCAAGGTGATCGATACCGGCGTGTTCGCCCAGACCGCCCCCGCCATGACCTACGAGTACTACCACAAGGTCATCAAGGGCTCCAGCCCCAAGACCGCCCCCACCTACGTGGCTCCCGAAGCGGTGGCCGAGCTGCCGGTCACCAAGACCCAGTGGGTCTGCACCGTCTGCGGCTACATCTACGAGGGCGACCAGCTGCCTGCCGGCTTCACCTGCCCGCTGTGCGGCGTGGGCCCCGAGTTCTTTGAGAAGAAGAGCGTGGAAGTGCCTGCCGACGAGGTCAAGCCCGCTTCCGCCTCCGGCACCAAGTGGGTGTGCACCGTCTGCGGTTATGTCTACGAGGGCGACGAGCTGCCCGAGGGCTACACCTGCCCGCTCTGCGGCGTGGGTGCCGAGTTCTTTGAAAAGCAGGCCGCTCCCGCTGCGGACACCGACGAAAACACCGAGTGGGTGTGCTCGGTCTGCGGTTACGTGTACGAAGGCGCCAAGCTGCCCGAGGGCTACACCTGCCCCCTGTGCGGCGTGGGTGTGGACCAGTTCGAGAAGCGCAGCAAGTAACTCCGTTTTTTCAAAGGCGGTCCGGCGCATTGCCGGGCCGCCTTTTTTGCGTTCAAACCAATGGAAAAAGCCCCGGCGAAATTGCTGGGTGTACGTAAGACAGTATTGCGCTAAGATTGACGAAGCGGCACGAAACCGCATGGAGCTGATCGTGCCGGAGTTGGCGAAGCGAAACGGCGTGACCGAGAAACTGAAAGCCGACACCAAATGGAATGGGCACGGCAGATGAACGCTTGCAAGGCACAGGCAGGGGAAATTGTGAAAATCGAATTGATTTATGATTGAGCGAGGAAGTCCGGGCAGAAAACTGTTCGGACTTTTCTCATATAGTCCCAAATGACGGTAGAATTGTTCACAGGTTTTATGGTGTAATTTGAATATGAAAATTGAGCAACAAATCGGAAGTTGCAGAGGAAAATGTACTATGAAATGTCCATATTGCCAAGAAGAAATGCAGCTGGGCTATATCCCTAACGGGGGACAGCCTGTGCAATGGATTCCGAACGGAGAAAGACCATCGGTTCTCTCTTTTTCAATTGCAGAACAGGGAGTTCCCCTAATCAATCAGTTCAAACCGTTAAAAGCGAATGGATATAAAGCGGAAGCGTATTATTGTTCAAATTGTAAGGTAATCATTGCACCGACAAAAAACTGATTACGGAATGTCAACTTCCAGTTTGGAGAATTGAAAAAACGGAATTTACCTATTAAGACATATAAACTCTTGACAATAAAGCTCCTATATAGTACGTTTATAACAAACTACTATATAGGAGCTTTTGTATGGAAATGAATGGAGGATTTCTTGTCACCAAAATAAAACAGCTTGGAGACCGGATTTTCGAGAAGATTCTCAGTGAAAAGAATATTGATGCGTTTAATGGAGCCCAGGGACGTATTCTTTATGTGCTGTGGCAGGAGGATGGTATCTCAATCAGGTCACTCTCGACTAAATGCGGATTAGCGATAACATCTCTTACTACGATGCTGGAAAGAATGGAAAATCAAGGGCTGATAAGCCGTGTTCAGTCTGAAACGGACAAAAGGAAAACACTCCTGTTTCTGACTGAGAAAGCACATGCCTTAAAGGGCGAGTACGATTCTGTATCTGATGAGATGGGCAGTATTTACTACAAAGGTTTTTCAGAGGATGAAATTGCCCGGTTTGAGGAATGCCTCGACCGCATCAGAAAGAATCTTGAGGAGTGGCAGAAGTCATGAGTATTGGTATCAAAGATCAGATTCAGAACATGAATATCGTCATCGGTTGCGCAGTGGGGTGTACATATTGCTATGCCCGCAACAATGTGAAACGCTGGCATATGATTGATGACTTCGCTGACCCTGAATTCTTTCCGGGTAAGCTCAAGATGATGGAAAAGAAACGTCCGCAGAACTTTCTTCTTACCGGGATGAGCGATCTCTCCGGATGGAAGCCGGAATGGAGAGACGAGGTATTTGCAAAGATCTGTGAAAATCCACAGCATCAGTTCCTGTTCCTTACCAAGCGACCTGATTTGCTGGATTTTGATACCGATCTGGAAAACGCATGGTTTGGCGTTACGGTGACGAGGAAAGCAGAACTGTGGCGTATCGACGCCCTTCGGAAAAACGTCAGAGCAAAACACTACCATGTTACCTTTGAGCCGTTATTCGACGATCCCGGTACAGTTGACCTTTCCGGAATCAACTGGATCGTTGTCGGCACTATGACCGGGGCTCAGAGCAGGAAGATTCATACGGAGCCGGAATGGGCATGGTCTCTGACGGATCAGGCGCACGCACTCGGCATTCCGGTGTTTATGAAGGAAGACCTTGTCCCTATCATAGGGGATGAAAATATGATTCAGGAAATGCCGGAGGAATTCAATAAAGTGTTAGAGGTACAGAAATCATGGCAGAAGTAATCGATGGAATCCTCATTCGTGAGGTGGAAACAAAGAACATCATGACCAAGTCCAGTCTGCCGGTAGGCGGGTACTCGGTTAATCCCTATGTGGGCTGTACACATGCCTGCAAGTATTGCTATGCTTCTTTTATGAAGCGTTTTACCGGACACACGGAGGAATGGGGCACTTTCCTTGATGTGAAGCATTGGCCGGAAATTAAAAATCCGAAGAAATATGCCGGACAGCGTGTGGTCATCGGTTCTGTGACGGATGGATACAATCCACAGGAAGAGCAATTCGGGAATACCAGAAAACTTCTGGAGCAGTTGATCGGCAGTGACGCAGATATTCTGATCTGCACAAAGTCGGATCTTGTGGTACGGGATATTGATCTGTTGAAGAAGCTTGGACGTGTAACCGTTTCATGGTCGATCAACACACTGGATGAAAATTTCAAGAACGATATGGATTCTGCTTCGAGCATTGAGCACCGTATCGCTGCTATGAAGCAGGTATATAAGGCAGGTATCCGTACAGTCTGTTTCGTATCCCCGGTATTCCCCGGTATCACGGATTTTGAAGCGATCTTTGAGCGGGTAAAGGATCAGTGCGATCTGTTCTGGCTCGAAAATCTCAATCTTCGAGGCGGTTTCAAAAAGACAATTATGGATTATATCGCCGGAAAATATCCTGATCTTGTACCGCTTTACGATGAGATCTATAACAAGCATAACCGCAGCTACTTTGAAGCACTTGAAGTAAAAGCTGAGGAAATGGCTAAGAAGTATGATTGTGCCTTTGTGGATAATGAAATGCCTTATGGCAGAGTCCCGCAGGGACATCCGGTGATTGTAGATTATTTCTATCATGAGGAAATCCGTGGGACAGAGAATACCGGAAAAAGAAATTGCTAACTTCCAGTTTGGCGAACTGATAAAAACCCTTTAGGAACTAAAGGGCGCACTTCTATACTCTCCTAACGGGAGTATCGTGCGTCCTGCGGAGCTTTATTCTCCGTCAGCAGGAGAATACTGCATGACCGAGAATGTTGCGTCACTTCGTTCCGTCAAGGTGCCTACGCCCCCTTGCGCTGCTAAAGCGGCTACCCCCTGTGGGCTTGCCGTCCGCAAACGGTTTTGACAAACCGTTTGCCGCCAGCAAGTTTGAAGATTAGACATAAACAAATCCTCCGCATGGTCTAAGCCATACGGAGGATTAACTGTTTTACGGACACCCGTCTATCCGCCGGGGCTTTTTCCGTGCTGTGTGTATATGCAAAGAAAACGAAAAGATTTAGTTGTCGACCAGCTGGCCGCTCACGATGTAGACCACCCACTCCGCCAGGTTGGTGGAATGGTCGCTCATGCGCTCCAGGTACTTGGCGATCATCAGCTGATCCACCCGCTGACGCACCTCTTCCGGGTGCTGCTGCATCCGGGTGCACAGCTCCTCGCCCACCTGCAGGAAGTAATCGTCCTGCAGATCGTCCTGCCCGATCACGGCGCGGGCCTTCTCCTCGCTCAGCTCCACGAAGGCATTCACGGTGTCCTTCACCATGGTCTTCATCAGGCAGAACATCTTCTCCATGGGAGCGGGCAGCTCCACGGCGGGCTTGGCCGCCAGCTGGATGATGTACTCGGAGATATCGCTGCAATGGTCGGCGATGCGCTCCAGATCCGAGATCATGCGCATGATGGAGGCAATGCGCCGCCAGTCACCGGCCACCGGGGTCTGGGTGAGCACCAGCTCCAGGCAGGCTTTTTCAATGTTGCGTTCCATCTGGTCGATGGTTTCGTCGCCGTCAATGATGGCCTGAGCGGTCTTCATGTCCAGCTTCTGCAGGGCCTTCCAGGTCTGGTCAATGGAAGTCTCGATGGTCAGGCCCATCTGCTTCACTGCGTCGTACAGCGCCTGCAGGTCGTTGTTGTAATTGATGCGTGTCATCATAGTATCAGATTCCTCCCTTAGCCGAACCGTCCGGTGATGTATTCTTCCGTCTTGGGGTTCTTGGGATTGGCGAACAGCTCCCTGGTGGGGCCGTACTCGATCAGAGAGCCCAGCAGGAAGAATGCGGTCTGGTCGGAAATACGGGCGGCCTGCTGCATGTTGTGGGTAACAATGACCACCGTGTAGTCCTTCTTCAGCTCGTCCATCAGGTCCTCGATGCGCAGGGTGCTGCCCGGGTCCAGAGCACTGGTGGGTTCGTCCATCAGCAGCACATCCGGCTGCACCGCCAGCGCGCGGGCGATGCACAGGCGCTGCTGCTGGCCGCCGGAAAGACCCAGCGCGCTCTTCTTCAGCCGGTCCTTCACCTCATCCCAGATGGCGGCGCCGCGCAGGCTCTTCTCCACCAGCTCATCCAGCTCCTTCTTGCTGTGGTTGCCGTGCAGGCGGGGGCCGTAGGCCACGTTGTCGTAGATGCTCATGGGAAACGGATTGGGCTTCTGGAACACCATGCCGATGCGGCGGCGCAGGTCGGTCACGTCCACATCCTTGTCCAGGATGTTCTTGCCGTGGAACAGAGCCTCGCCGGTGATGCGCACATTGGGCACCAGGTCATTCATCCGGTTCAGGGTCTTTAAGAAGGTGGACTTGCCGCAGCCGGAGGGACCGATCAGGGCGGTGATCTTCTTTTCGGGGATGGCGATGTTGATGCCCTTCAGCGCCTCGGTCTCGCCGTAATACAGATGCAGGTCCTTTGCCTGCAGGATCGCATTTTCGCTCATGTTGGCTGCTCCTTTACTTCTTCTGCTTCATTTTAATCTGTACCAGACGGGTGGCCATGTTGATCAGGAATACCAGGATCAGCAGGATGGCCGCAATGGCGAAGGCCACCTCGAACTCGCCGCGCTCGGCGGCGTACATGTACAGCGCGACGGACAGGGTGCCGCCACCCCGGGTGTAGGCATCAAAAATGTTGGAGGCGATGATGGTGGCGCTGCCCGCGGTGAACAGCAGGGCGGCGCTTTCGCCCACGATACGGCCCACCGCCAGGATGCAGCCGGTGATGATGCCGCTGATGGAGGAGGGCAGCACGATGGTGCGGATCATGTACCACCGGGTGGCCCCCAGGCCCAGCGCGCCCTCCCGGTAACCGGCGGGCACGGTCTTCAGGCTCTCCTGGGTGGTGCGGATGATGGTGGGCAGGATCATAATGACCAGGGTCAGGCTGCCGGACAAAAGGCTCGAGCCGAAGCCCAGCATCTGCACGAAGACCAGCATGCCCACCAGGCCGTAGATGATACTGGGGATACCGGCCAGGGTCTCGGTGGTGAACTCCACCACCTTGATGAAGGTCTTGCTGGTGGCGTACTCGGTCAGGTAGACCGCCGCGCCCACGCCCAGAGGCAGGGCGATGATCAGGGTCAGCACAATGATGTAAAGGGTGTTGAGCAGGTTCGGCAGGATGCCGATGGTGTCCTTAATGACACTGGGTTTGGTGGAGAGCAGCTGCCAGGTGATGTTGGGGATGCCCCGCACAAAGATGTAGCCCAGCAGAGCCACCAGAACGGCCACGGTCAGGAAGGCACTGCCGTAAACCAGCACCTTCAGCACGTTCGCCTTTGCTTTACGCTTTGCAGAATGGCTCACTGTTTCTCCCCCCGTTTCAAAAAGGTATTGAGCAGCCAGTTGATGAGCATGATGAACACGAACAGAACCAGGCCGATGCTGAACAGGGCCTGCTTCTGCAGGCTGCCGTCCGCCGCGTAGCTCATCTCGCTGGCCACGGCGGTGGTCAGGAAACGTACGCTCTTGAACAGGCCGGGCATGTTGGCCACGTTGCCGGCCACCATCATCACGGCCATGGCCTCGCCCACGGCACGGCCCGCGCCCAGCACGATGCCGGCCACGATGCCGCTGCGGGCAGCGGGCACGCTCACCTTGAACACGGTCTCAATCCAGGTGGCGCCCAGGCCCAGGCTGGCCTCCTCATACTCGGGCGGAACGGCCCGCAGGGCGGTCTCGCTCACCGAGATGATGTTGGGCAGAACCATGATGGCCAGCACCAGAATGGCGCTGAGCAGGCAGCTGCCGCTCTTCAGCTCCAAGGCCTTCATCACAGCGGGCACCAGTACGATCATGCCGATCAGGCCGTAGACCACGCTGGGGATGCCGGCCAGCAGCTCCACCGCAGGCCGCACCAGAGCGGCCAGCTTGGGAGGTGCCAGCTTTGCCAGGAACACGGCGGTGAGCACGCCCACCGGCACGCCGATGATCAGCGCGCCCACCATGCCCCACACACTGGTCAGGATGAAGGGCAGGATACCGAACTGGGGCTCGGACGCGGTGGATTTCCAAACGGTGCCCAGCAGAAAGTCCACCGGGCCGATCTTGATGATGGCGGGCAGGCCGGCCCACACCATGTAGATGGTGATGAGCGCCACCGCCGCGATGGAGACCATGCCGCAGATAAAGAACACTGCGTTCATGATCCGCTCAATGCTCTGTTTCAGTTTCATAGCGCTTTTCCTCTTCGTTACTCGCTTTACACACACTGCGGTTTTTCCGCAAAAAAGCCGCCGGAATCTGCGTGGATACGTATTTTCCGGCGGCGGGTTGCCTAACTCTTGGGCACCACCGCACAATTCACGCCTTGCGGCTCAGGTGGCGCATCACCCCAAGATTTTCCGCCAGGTTTTCCAAAAATGCTCGTCAATCCAGCCAAGGATTGTCTGCGCTTTTTGGTTCACCTTGCAAAAAATTTTCTGGCGCGCTCCACCACCTGGAATCATGCGGTGCTGCCCCTACTTCATTTCGCCGGCATGCCGACCTTTGAGGGTGTCAGGCGAAGGCATATAGCCTTCTTGTTAAACCATGGGTACCGCGCCGGCGGCAGCGATCAGCTCAGCGGCTTCCTCGCTCAGAGCGAAGTCGTAGAAGGCCTGAGCCTGAGCGCTCAGCTCCTCGCCCTCCTTGGTGGCGAACACGAAGGGGCGCTGGATCTTGTAGCTGCCGTCCTTGACGGTCTCCTCGCTGGCGGCAACGCCGTCCACGGTGACCATCTTCACGTTGTCGTCAACGCTGGCCAGAGAAACGTAGCCGAAGGCGTTGGGGTTAGCGGCAACACCGGCCAGAACGGCGCCGGTGCTGGTCAGCTCCTGCTCGTAAGCGCACTTGTCTTCCACGCCAACGATGCTCTCGAAGCCGTCGCGGGTACCGGAACCAGCCTCACGGCCGATCAGGACCACGGGGGCGTCAGGGCCGCCCACCTCGCTCCAGTTGGTGATCTCGCCGGTAGCGAGCCCCGCGATCTGCTCCAGGCTCAGGTCCGTGGCGGTGTTCTCGGTGTTTACCACGATGGCGATGCCGTCCAGGGCGAAGGTGGTCTCCTTCAGGCCCTTGGAGATCTCCTCTTCCTTCAGAGCGCGGCTGGACAGGCCGATGTCCAGGGTGCCGTCGGCGGCACCGGTCACGCCGGCGCTGCTGCCGGTGGGATCATAAGTAACGTCCACGCCGGGGTTGGCTTCCATGAAAGCCTCGCTCAGAGCGCCGATCACCTTCTCCACGCTGGTGGAGCCGCCGGTGGCTACCGCGCCGCTCAGGTCGGCGGTGGTCTCTTCGGCAGTGCCGGCGGTGGTGGAACCCGCGGTGGAACCGGTGGTGCTGGTGGTGGCGGTGCTCTCAGAGCCGCCGCAGGCTACCAGACCGGCAGCCATAACACATGCAATAGCCATTGCCATAAAACGCTTCATTTTCATTTTTCTCTTACTCCCTCTTCGTCTCAATTCATTCCAATGAATTTCTTCCGCTCTCCCCGCTCCTGTGGGGGCGGAGTTTCGGTCTCGCTTGCGCTTCGCTTTCCCGCGAAACTGGTATCATTATACCGCCCGGTTTGCAAAATCCGCCCGCATGGTTCGGTTAGGCTTTTGTTAAACTGCCCAATCTTTTTGTAAAGAAATTTTACAAAACCACGAACCCTCGCCCTTTCGGCCCGGCGCAATGTTAAGTTTATGTTTGTGAGAAATTTCACCACCCCGCAACCCGGCATTCCGGCCAACACCGGCGGCTTTCCTTATTTATATAGGCAGCCGGCGGATTCGCTCTGCCAAATCACCCTTTTAAAGTAAAAAAGTCTTGACGAAAGCACCAAACAGGTTCTATAATGGTCACATTATAAAAGCCAATCACAGGCGGCGGCGCATATCCACCGGCCGCAAAAGGGAGGACCTGTTTCATGTTGGAGATCAAAGTAACCCAAACCACCACACCCAAGGCAAAGCCCGATGAGAACAATCTGGGCTTCGGCACCCATTACACCGACCATATGTTCCGCATGGACTACACCGAGGGCCAGGGCTGGCATTCCGCCCGCATCGAGCCCTATCAGCCCATCTCGCTGGACCCTGCCGCCATGGTCTTCCACTATGCCCAGGAGAGCTTTGAGGGCATGAAGGCCTACCGCACCGCCGAGGGCCAGGTGCAGCTGTTCCGCCCGGAGAAGAACGCCGAGCGTTTGCAGAGTACCCACGAGCGTCTGTGCATCCCCACCATCCCGGTGGAGGACTTCGTGCAGGCGGTGAAGGCTCTGGTGGATGTGGACCGTGACTGGGTACCCAGCGCTCCCGGCACCAGCCTGTATCTGCGCCCCTTCACCATTGCCACCGAGCCTCACCTGGGCGTAAAGCCCAGCGAGACCTATGCCTTCATCATCATCGCCTCTCCCTCCGGCGCCTACTACGCCGAGGGCCTGGACCCGGTGAAGATCTACGTGGAGGATGAGTATGTGCGCGCCACGCCCGGCGGCACCGGCTTCATCAAGTGCGGCGGCAACTACGCGGCCAGCCTGGCGGGCCAGATGAAGGCCCACGACCTGGGCTACAGCCAGGTGCTCTGGCTGGACGGCGTGGAGCGCAAGTACGTGGAGGAAGTGGGCAGCATGAACTGCTTCTTCAAGATCGACGGCGTCATCCGCACCGCCCCCACCGTGGGCACCGTGCTGCCCGGCATCACCCGCATGAGCTGCATCGAGCTGCTGCGTGACTGGGGCTACACCGTGGACTGCGACAGCCGCCTGTCCATCCAGGAGGTCATGGACGCCGCCCATGCCGGCAAGCTGGAAGAGGTGTTCGGCACCGGCACCGCCGCGGTGGTCAGCCCGGTGGGCAAGCTGTACTACGAGGGCGACGAGGTGACCGTGAACGACGGCAACATCGGTCAGGTGACCCAGCGCCTGTACGACACCCTCACCGGCATCCAGTGGGGCGTTCTGCCCGACGAAAAGGGCTGGATCGTGAAGGTCTGATTGCTTCTTTTTCAACACAAAGCAAAAAGGCATCGGGAATTTTCCCGATGCCTTTTTTGCTTGTTTTGTTTTCTGTTTGAGGCTCAGCCCTGCCGGAAGCGGGCCAGGAACTCGGCGGTGCGCTCACTTTTCGGCTGCTCGAACAGCTGGGCCGGTTCGCCCTCCTCGCAGATCACGCCGTCGGCCATGAACACCACATGGTTGCTCACGTCCCGGGCGAAGGCCATCTCGTGGGTGACCACGATCATGGTCATGCCCTCAGCGGCCAGCTTCTGCATTACGTTCAGCACCTCGCCCACCATCTCCGGGTCCAGGGCGCTGGTGGGCTCGTCGAAGAGCAGCAGCTCCGGCTCCATGGCAAGGGCGCGGGCGATGGCCACACGCTGCTGCTGGCCGCCGGAAAGCTGGCTGGGCTTGGCGTTCACATATTCGGCCATGCCCACCTTTTCCAGGTAGAACAGAGCCTTCTGCTCCGCCTCGGCCTTGCTGCGCTTGAGCGCCTTGCGCTGGCCCAGCATGCAGTTCTCCAGCACGGTCAGGTTGGAGAACAGGTTGAAGGACTGGAACACCATGCCCACCTTGGTGCGGTAGGCGGGGATGTTGGCGCTCTCGCCAATGTTCTGCCCGTGGAACAGAATCTCGCCGCCGGAGGGAGTCTCCAGCAGGTTCAAACAGCGCAGCAGCGTGGACTTGCCGCTGCCGGAGGGGCCGATGATGGTGGTCACATCGCCCTTGCGTACGGTGAAGTTGATGTCCCGCAGGATCTCCCGCGGGCCGAAGGATTTATTCAGGTGGCGCACCTCTACGATAGCGCCGGTTTCGGTGGTATTCATCTTGCTCGTCCCCCTTTTCTCACAGGTCCAGGTTGCCGGTGCGCGGCTTGCCGTGCTCCACATAGGGAGGGGCGTTCAGGCCGCCGGTCTGCTTCACCAGCGCATAGCTGGATTCGCCGTCCATCCGCTTTTCCACCCAGCGCAGAATGGCCGAGCAGACCAGGGTCATCCCCAGATAGATGGCCATCTCGATCACTGCCGAGGGGAAGTAGGCATAGGTCGCGCCCACCACGCCCTTGTGGATGCTGAACAGCTCGGCCACGCCGATGATGAACAGCACGGAAGTATCCTTGATGTTGATGATCAGGTTGTTGCCGATCTGGGGCATGATGTTGCGCAGCGCCTGGGGCAGAATGATGCTGGTCATGGTCTGCACGTGGGTCAGGCCGATGGCCTTGGCGCCCTCAGTCTGGCCCACCGGGATGGACAGGATGCCGCCGCGCACCGACTCAGCCATGTAAGCGCCGGTGTTCACCGACACGATCACCAGAGCGGCGGTCCACATATCCAGGTTCCAGCCGAACAGGAAGGCCGCGCCGTAGAAAATGAGCACCGCCTGCAGGATCATGGGGGTGCCGCGGAAAACCTCCACATACACCCGCAGCACGGCGCGGGCCGCGCCCAGCAGAATCTTCTTGCCCATGCCGTCCCGCTTTTCCACCGGGATGGTCTGCACGATGCCGCAGCCAAGGCCGATCACACAGCCGATGGCGGTGCAGATCACCGCGATCACCACGGTGATGCCCGCGCCCTTCAGGTAGCTGGTGCCGTAGTTCTGCAAAAGATACCCGATCTGGGCGAAGAAGCCCTCGGGGAGACCGTCGCTCAGGGGCTGGATGGCGATGGCCTCATCCATCATGGCGTTGTAGTCGTCCTCGGTCATGGTGTTCAGTACGCCGTTGATGGCATCCTTCAATTCGGTGTTGCCCTTCTGCACCGAGATGCCGATGTTCACATCCTCGCTGGAGACCACGAAGTTGTCCTCGCTGTCGTTGAAGTCCAGCAGCACAAAGTCGCTGTAGGCATTCAGAGCCGCCTTGGCGGTGGGGATGTCGGTGACCACCAGATTTGCCCGGCCGGTCTCCAGCGCCATCAGCATGGCGGGGGCGGATTCCTGGGGGGTAAGGATGGTGGCGTCCGGAATCTGGGGCAGACAGCCATCGTACCAAATGGTGCCCAGCTGACTGGTGGCGGTGGCGCCCGCCAGCTCGCTCAGGCCCTGGGCCTGGGCATAAGGGCTGTCGACCCGGGTCAGGCCCACGATGGATGCGTAGAAATAGGGGGCGGTGAAATCCACCGACTCCAGCCGTTCACTGGTGATGGACTGGCCCGCAATTACACAGTCCACGGTGCCGCTCTGCACGGCGGGCACCAGGGAATCCCAGTCCAGCCGCACGATCTCCAGCTCCATGCCCAGCGCCTCGGCGATCTTTTTGGCCATCATCACATCATAGCCGTTGGCGTAGTCGGCGCTGTCCTTGATGGGCACCGCGCCGTTGGAAGAATCCGGCTGGGTCCAGTTGTAGGGGGCGTAGGCACATTCCATGGCCACGGTCAGGGTGTTGTCGTCCAGCACGCTGCCCTCGGCCGAAACGGCCAGACCGCCGGGAAGGGCGGCAAACAGCAGCAGCGCCAGCACAAGGCTTGCGATCTTTTTCATTGTGTTTTTCCTCCTTTTGCTTTACCGCTGCCCGCCACGCAAAAAAACGGGGCTGCTTTCCTTTCGAAAAGCAGCCCCGCGGAAGTCTCTGTGCGCACCGCGAAGGAACGCGGCACGTTGCAGGCAGCCCCGGCCGGGCCGCCCCTTCGGTTTCCCTTGGATAGCGCTTCACGAAAAAACTTCGTGACAGTCCGGCGGATCTTCTCCGCCAGCCCAGGCAAGCGCACCCCAGACCGGGTTCGCTTCCTTCGGCGGTGTTTCCTTTCGGTGCGGCGGGGGTCTGCCCCGAATGCCGCGCGCTACTCTTAAACACCGCGCCTCTATCACAGCGATATGAATTTAGTTGCCATATTACTCTATTTTCCACAGCTTGTCAAGCCGCTGTGGAAAATTTGGTCTTTTTTGTAATCAAATCCGGCTTTAAACGGTCTCGATGTAGGCGTTCAGCAGATGGAAGGTGGCCATCATGCCCTTCACGTGGCTGCGCTCGTAGCCGTGGGAGGCGTACACGCCCGCTCCGATCAGGCCGTGGCGCAGATCCGCGCCCGCCCGCAGAGTGGCTTCCACATCCGAGCCGTAGTGGGGGTACACATCCACCGCGTAGTCCACACCGGCGGCCTTGGCCGCTGCCACCAGACCGCTCACCACATCGTAGTGGTAGGGACCGCCGCTGTCCTTGGCGCAGATGGACACCTGATGCTCCTTGCAGGCCAGGCCCTCGCCCACGCAGCCCATGTCCACGCTGATGGCCTCGCCCACGCCTTCTGGCACCGAGGCGGAGCCGCCGTGGCCCACCTCCTCAAACACGGTGATGTGCTGCCACACCGCCCGCCGGGTGGTCTTGCCGCTCTCCTTCAGGGCACGGGCATAGCCCAGCAGGATGGCCACGCTCAGCTTGTCGTCCAGAAAACGGCTCTTGATGTAGCCGCTCTCGGTAACGGTGGTGCGGGGGTCAAAGCAGACGATGTCGCCGTTTTCGATGCCCAGTGCGTGGACCTCGGCCTCGGAGAAGACCATCTCGTCCAGCAGAACCTCCATGGTATCCCAGCTGCGCTCGGTCTTGGAGTAGTCGCCGTTCACATGCACCGAGGCATCGGTGAGCTGGCACACGCCGGTGTAGACCTTTCCGTCCCGGGTGTAGATGCGCACGTTCTCGGCCTCGGCGTTGTTGGGGTTCATGCCGCCCAGAGCGGTAAGCCGCAGCCGGCCGTTGGCCTTCACGCCGCACACCATGCCGCCCAGAGTGTCCAGATGAGCCTCCTGCAGGATGCCGTCGCCGGGCATGGAACCGTCGCCCGCGCTCAGCTGCACCAGCACGCCGCCCTTGCGGGTGACCTGGGGCTCATAGCCCAGGGCCTTGTATTCCTTCACCAGATAATCCACCGCGTTTTTGGTAAAACCGCTGGGGCTGTCGATGGCCAGCACCGCTTTTACCTGCTGCAACATATATTCCTGATCGTTCATCTTGTTTTCCCTCCCGATAATCAGTTACAAAGTATTTTCCAGCTCCTCCACCTGAGCCAGCCAGAGGGCGGCACAGGCGTCGCTGGGCATCCGCCAGTCGCCCCGGGGCGACAGGGTCACGGTGCCCACCTTGGGGCCGTCCGGCAGGCAGCTGCGCTTGAACTGCTGGGCGAAGAAGCGCCGGTAGAAGTTACGCAGCCACTGCACCAGCACCGCATCCTCATAGACCCCGGCAAAGGCCCGCTGGGCCAGCCAGAAGATCTTTTTGGGCGCAAAGCCCCAGCGGATGGCGTAGTACAAAAAGAAGTCATGCAGCTCGTAGGGGCCCACGATGGCCTCGGTCTGCTGGGCGATCTCGCCGTTCTCCTTGGCGGGCAGCAGCTCGGGGCTGACCGGGGTGTCCAGAATGTCCTGCAGCACCTCCCGCAGGGCGGGCTCGCTGTTGGCGGCCACGGTGGCCACGATATGCCGCACCAGCGTCTTGGGCACCGAGCCGTTCACGCCGTACATGCTCATGTGGTCGCCGTTGTAGGTGGCCCAGCCCAAGGCCAGCTCGCTCAGGTCGCCGGTGCCGATCACCAAGCCGCCCATCCGGTTGGCCAGGTTCATCAGCACCAGGGTGCGCACCCGGGCCTGGGTGTTTTCATAGGTCACATCCAGCACCGACTCGTCGTGGCCGATGTCCGCAAAGTTGCTGCGCACCGTGTCCGCAATGTTCACCTGACGCAGGCTCACGCCCAGCGCCTCGCACAGCTTTTCCGCGTTGGACTTGGTGCGCTGGGTGGTGCCGAAGCAGGGCATGGTCACCGCGATCACGTCCTTGAGGGGCTTGTCCATCAGGCGGAAGGCCCGGGTCACCACCAGCAGCGCCAGGGTGCTGTCCAGACCGCCGGAAATGCCGATCACCGCGGTGGCGGCGTGGGTGTGCTCCATCCGCTTGCGCAGGCCCTGGGCCTGCATCTCCAGAATAGCCTCGCAGCGGCGCATACGCTCGCTCTCGCCCGCGGGCACAAAGGGAGCCGGGTCCACCGGGCGCACCGGCTGCCAGTCGGCGCAGGCCTCCGCCAGCTGCACGGTGGTGTAGCCCTCGTCGTTCACCGCCGCAAAGCTGGTGTTTTTCAGCCGCTCGCCCGCCAGCTTCTCCAGGTCCACCTCGCTGGCGATCATGCCGCTGCCGAACAGCTCGGTCTGGGCCAGAATGGCTCCATTCTCGCAGATCAGGTCATGCCCGGCGAACACCAGGTCGGTGGTGGATTCGCCCCGGCCCGCGTCCGCGTACAGATAGCCGCACAGCAGCCGGGCGGACTGGCCCGCGATCAGCTGACGGCGGTATTCCGCCTTGCCCACCACCTCGTCGCTGGCGGACAGATTCAGAATCAAAGTCGCCCCGGCCATGGCGTGGCCCACGCTGGGGGGCAGCGGCGCCCACACGTCCTCGCAGATCTCCACCGCGATTTTAAAGCAGTCCGCCTTGGGGTGGCAGAACAGAAGCTTTGTGCCGAACAGCACGGTCTGGCCCAGAAGCTGCAGCGTGAAGGTCCCGGCGGGGGCGGCGGTGAAGCGGCGGCCCTCGTAGAACTCATTGTAGCTGGGCAGATGGGTCTTGGGCACAAGGCCCAGCAGCCGCCCGCTCTGGCAGACGGCGGCGCAGTTGTACAGCTTGCCCCGCACCGCCAGCGGCAGGCCCGCCACGAACACCACCGAGGTGTGTGCGGTGGCCTTCAGCACCGTGTCCAGCGCGTCCAGCGCGCCCTGCTGCAGCACCGGCTGGAAAAACAGATCCTCACAGGTGTAGCCGGTGAGGCCCAGCTCCGGCAGGCACAGCACCTCCACTCCCTGCCCGGCGGCCTCCTCCACCGCCCGGATGGTCTGGGCGGCATTGTAGGCGCAGTCCGCCACCCGGATGTCCGGCGTGGCACAGGCGGTTTTGACAAACCCGTATCGCATGGTGTGATCCTCTCCTCATCCCATTGTTTTAAAAATTCTTTTGTAAGTATAGCACATTTCGGCCCGGTTTTGAATGCGCCCGCCTCTGGCCTTTTGGGCAAATCTGTGCTATACTTTATTTCACTATCTCACAAAAGCAAGCAAAAGGAGCGATGGCACAATGTCGATGCAAGCGGCCAGGGACTACCTGGCGAAATTCGGTCTGGAGGGACGCATCCGGGAATTTTCGGTATCCAGCGCCACGGTGGAGCTGGCGGCGGTGGCCGTGGGCTGCGAGCCCGCCCGCATCGCCAAGAGTCTTTCCTTTCTGGTGGAGGACAAGCCCATTCTGATTCTGGCAGCGGGGGATGCCAAGGTGGACAACCCCCGCTACAAGGCCCGATTCGGCACCAAGGCAAAGATGATCCCCGCCGACCAGGTGGAGGCGCTCATCGGCCACGGGGTGGGCGGGGTCTGCCCCTTCGGCACAAAGCCCGGCGTGACGGTGTATCTGGACGAATCCCTGCGCCGGTTTGATGTGGTCTACCCGGCGGCGGGCACCGCGGCCAGCGCGGTGGAACTGAACCTGGCCGAGCTGGAACAGACCAGCGGCGCCTCCGGCTGGGTGGATGTGTGCAAGGGCTGGCGGCCAGAGGAATAACGCCAAAACAAAAAGGCTGCCCGGGCGGGCAGCCTTTTTTCGTATACAAAATCAGCCGGCGGTGAAGTAGCCCTTTTCGCAGAGCACCTCCAAAAAGAAGTTCACCGCTTCATCGTCGAACAGGTCGGCGTAGTCGTTTTTGGACGCCACCGCCTCCGGCGACAGGTCCAAACGGCCCTTGGCGGCCAGCCGGTCAAAGGCCTCGCTCACCGCGCCCCGGCGTGCCTGCTCGGCCATGGCCCGCACCGGGCCCCGCTTTTGCAGAAACGCCAGAAAATGCGCTGCGTCCCAGCCGCAGACCAGCTTTGCCTCGGCGGCTTTTTCGGTGACCTCCTGCAAGAATTTCTGTTCCAGATCGCTCATACTCAATCCCTGCCTTTCGCTTGCTTCGTTATTGCTGCGCGCCGTTTTCACTCACAGCGCGATCACGTCCAGATCATAGGGCACATGCAGATCGCCCCGGTAGTACTCCTTGCCCTCGGCGGTGTACAGCCGCTGGCGGTCCTCATAGGTCTTGTCCTCGGTGTGCCAGAGCACCAGATGGGGCACCGCCAGCTGAGCGGCCAGCTCGCAGGCCTCCTTCACGGTGCTGTGGTGCTTTTCATAGGGCTTGAACTTCTCCCGGTCGCCGTACAAACAGAAGGCCTCGCACAGCAGCCAGTCGCTGCCCTTCACATAGCCCTCGCACAGGGGGTTGTAGGGCTCATCGCCCAGGCAGGT
Source organism: Gemmiger sp. An194 (assembly GCF_002160145.1). GTDB lineage: Bacteria > Bacillota > Clostridia > Oscillospirales > Ruminococcaceae > Allofournierella. The sequence continues at coordinate 126,481 of NZ_NFKA01000006.1, forward strand.
GAGCTTTTTGCCGTCCTTCTCTGCGGTGAAGCCGTACTGCTCCATCTTGGTGGAGTGGATGTCAAAGAAGGTCACGGTGTGGCCCAGAATGTCCGCCTGCTCGCCGTCGGCCACGCCATGCAGCAGGATGCGCTCGCCGATCAGCTTTGCAAATTTGCCCTGCACGGTCAGCCGCACCAGCGTCTCGATGGTCTCGGGCAGGCCCTTGTGGCACCAGATGTGGAACTCGCCCTCATATTTGCCGTCCAGCATCAGGGTGGCGATCTTGCGGATCACCCACACCACGCCCAGAATGTGGTCGGTGTGGGCGTGGGTCACGATCAGGTGGTGAATATCCGCCGGGTCGATGCCCGCCTTCTGCAGCTGCACCAGAATGCCGTTGCCGCCGCCCGCGTCCACCAGCAGCACATCGTCGCCCTGATGCAGGGCAAAGCAGGTGTTGTAGCAGCGCAGGGCCATGGCGTAGCCGGTGCCCAAAACAGTGAGTTTTTCCATTGGTCTTTCCCTCTCTATTCCAAATTCCCGGACAGTTCCGGGCCGGAGCATGGTTCCGGTGTGCAGCTTTATTGTACCACACCCGGCACCCTTTGGGCCAGCTTTACCCAAAAAAGGCCCCGGCTCCGCAAACGGGAGCCGGGGCCGGATGAACGCCGCTTTTCCGATCAGGCGGACAGCCAGGGCTTCACCGAGTCCACCTCGTTCTGATTGAAGGTCAGGGTGGCCCAGGCAGTGAAGGCGTTGTTGTTGGCCTGGTTGCCAATCTGCAGGTAACCGCTGCCGGTCAGGGCATAGGTTTTGTAGCCCATGAGGTACTGGTTGTTCTGCATGTCGCTGTCCTTGATCCAGGTGATCTTGTTCTTGATGGAATCGTTGGAGCCGTCGGTCACCGCAAAGCCGAACTTGCCGTTGCCGGTGTTCCGGGGCACCATGAGCATGTAGCCCCTTTCGGTGACCTGCCGGTTCGGGTCGGTGGAGATGCCCACCACATCGCCGTTGATGGAGTGGACCTCCTCAAAGGTGGCGTTACCCGCGCTGTCGAACACGGTGTTGTAGCCGTGGTAGTACAGCCGGCCGCCGATCCGCTCGAAGTAGACCACACCGCCGCTGGTGATGGGGCCGTCCATGTTGATGATTTCCTGCTTGGGCCAGTCGCCCCAGAAGTCCAGCCCGTAGGTGGGGAAGGGGTACTCATCGGCCTGGGTCTCGATGTTCAGCCCGTCGCTGCAGTAGGGATAGGTGGCGGTGGGCGATTCCTTTGCGCCTTCCTTCTTCAGATTGTCATAGCTGAGGGCGGCGCCCGTGGTCGTGCCCAGCGCGTCGCAGACCAGATAATAGTTTTCCAGCCAGTAGTCGCCGTCGCCGACCGAATTCTGGGCGAACCGGTAAACGGTTTTGCCCCGCAGGAGGAAGGGGGCCGTGTAGCAGTTGCTCACCGAGCCGTTCTCCACAATGCCCACAAAGCCGAAGGTCTCGCCGGTCTCGCTCTCGATGCTGCCGGTCACAAAGCAGTTGGTCACGCTTCCCTGGGTGTGCTGCACCATGCCGCTGGCTCTGCCGTCGGCTGCCTCCAGTCGGACGTTGGCATAGCTGCGCTGCAGACTGCCGCCATCCCCGTTGGTCAGGCAGAAGCCGGCGGCGTCGGCGGCGCTTTTCACGGTGCCCACCACGTAGGAATCGGTAATGCTGCCGGTGTTCCGGTACACAAAGCCCGCCGCGCTTGCGCCGGTGCTGATCACCTGCACCTGCCGGTACGCCTGCGGGTCGGCCTGAGCCGCCCGGGCAATGCAGCGGGTCACCGTCGCACTGCTCTCGCCCAGCAGGCCCGCCGCGTCGCCGCCGGCGGTCACCGTGCCCAGGAAGCTGCAGTCGGTCAGACTGCCGCTGGCGCTCCAGACCAGGCCCGCGCCGCGCTGGGCGGCCTGCAGCTGGCCCGTGAAGGAGCAGCCGGTCAGGCTGCCGCTGCTGCTCAGCGCAAGGCCAGCGCCGTCGCCGCCCTGGGCGGTCACCGTGGCGCTGGCCCGGCTGTTCCGGATGGCCGCGCTGGAGCTGCCCGCCAGGCCCGCCGCGCTGCCGCTGGCGGTCACCGTGCCCTCAAAGACACAGTCGGTCAGGCTGCCGCCGTTCGCTTCGCCCACCAGGCCCGCGCCGTTGCCGCTCCAGGCGGTCACGGTACCGTTGGCGGTGCTGTTCTGCACCGCGATGCCGTTGATGCTCCAGATCAGGCCCGCCGCGCTGTTTCCGGCGACATCGCCCGCAAAGGAGCAGTTCGTCACCGCGCCCTGGCTGTAGGCCAGCAGGCCACCCGCCTGGCTGCCGCCGGTGACGGTGGCCTGCACGGTGCAGTTGGTGATCGCGCCCTGGTTCACCGCCACCAGGCCGCCCGCCTGGCCGGTGCTGCTGACCTGGCCCGCGAAGGAGCAGTCGGTGATGGTGCCCTGGTTTTCGCCCGCAAGACCGCCGGTTTTGCTACCGCCGGAGACGGTGGCATACACGGTGCAGTGTTCCACCCGGCCCATGTTGTAGCCCAGCAGGCCGCCTACACTCTCGTAAGAGTCGTCGGCCATGGTCACCCGCACGCTCTGCTGGGCGCTGCCCACGGTGCAGTCCTTCACCACCGCGCTGCCCGAGCCGGAGGGCGCCAGCGCGCCGCGGCCCTGAATGCTGCTGTCCAGAATGGTCACGCCGGTCACCTGGGTGTTATCCGGCAGGTAATGGAACAGCGGCCGGGTCGCCCCGGAGATGGAATAGTGCAGTGTGCTGCCGGAAGCGTAGTGATCCAGCTCGGTGCCCGAATAATAGTCGCCCTGCAGCTGGCCGCCGGTGACCGCATCGCCCGTGTCCGGCACGCTGGAATCCAGCCGGATGTCCAGCGACTGCTCAAAGTGGAAACGGCTGTTGCTGAAGCTGGCGCAGTATTTGCCCACGTTGCGCAGCTGCCGCTCCGAGCGCAGATGGATGATGTGGGTGACGCTCTCGTCGTCGGTCCGGGCAATGGCGTCGGCAAATTCCGAGCGCAGCTGCCAGGTGGTCACCCACTGGAAGTGCCACTGCTGAGGCGTGCCGTCCCCGTTCAGGGGGAAGCGGCCGATCTTCACATAGTTGGCCCAACTGCCCTGGGTGCACACCATCCGGTACAGGTCGTAATTCTCGCTGAGCCGGTCGAATTCGGCACTGCCCTCCAGCACGAAGCGCTCTGCCACTTCGCTTTTGTTCAGGGGAATAATGTTCGAGGTGCCGTTCACGTCGTTGCTCTCGGAGTAGCCCACCAGCGCCGGGTCGGTGCCCTTGGGCAGCAGGAACAGATAGCCCTCCTGCTGCACGGTCACACCCTTGCGGTAGAGCAGGCCCTTCACCGTGTCCGGGGCGCCGCCCCAGATCTCCCGGTAAACGGGCCGGGCGCCGCTGGCGGTGAAATCGGTGAGGTAGCCGTGGTAGTACAGCTCCCCGTCAATGACCTCGTAGTAGACGAGGCCCGCCTCGCCCGCTGCGACCTCGGGCTGGGACTGCTCCACCTCCCGGGGCCAGTCGCCGTAAAAGCCCAGCGCCGCGCCGGGCATGGCGGTGTTGTTCACCATGGGGAAGGGGTACTCCTGCCCCGCCCGGCCGTAGCCCACGGTGCGGCGGCCGGTCTGCGCCTGGTCGCCGGCCAGCTGAATCAGGCCCTGGAAGTCACTGGCCTGTACGTTGTTCAGAATGGGCTGGTTGTCCATCTGGTTCTGCTCCAGATACCGGTTCCAGCCGGACGCCTCCACCCAGCCGCCGGCCAGCTTGCCCAGATAAGCGCCGCCCTCGGCGGCGGTCACGCTGCCCAGGGCATAGGTGTTCATGGGGGCCAGCTTGCCCTGCTCCAGACGGCCCAGCAGGCCGCCCGCGCAGTCCGCCGCGCTGGAAACGGTGGCAAAGCAGTTGTTCAGTGCCAGGCCGCCGGTGTTGTTTGCACTGCCCACCAGGCCGCCGGCCACACCGCCGGGGGCCGCCGCGCCCACCACGCCCGGGTCTTCGCCCTCGGCGGTGGTAAAGCCGCCCGCGTAGCTGGTGTTCAGGGTGATCCACTCCCCTTCCGTGCGGCCCAGCAGGCCGCCGGCGCTGCCGCCATCGGCCCGGACCGGCACCGAGGCAAAGCAGTTTTCCACCAGGGAATTGCCGCTCACATGGCCCGCAAGGCCGCCCGCGGCGCCGCCGGACAGGGCGATCACCCGGGGGCCGGTGCTCTCTTCGGCCTGGCCTTGTGCCCAGGCACCCTGCCGGTAGGACTCGGCCGCATTGTCCCCCTGCAGCAGCACGCCGACGCTCTTCAGGCTGCCGGTTTTCAGGCTGCCCACCGCGCCGCCGGCACTGCCGTTTTCGGCGCGCACCACCGGGTCGTACACCTGTGCGCTGCCGCTCAGACCGCCGTTTTCCATCTGGCCCGCGATGCCGCCCGCGTTGCCGTTCTTCACGTTCACCTGGGGGGCCTGCAGCTGAACGGTACCGTTCAGGCTGCTGCTGTTCAGCTCGCCCGCAAAGCCGCCCGCGTTGCCGTTCTCGGCATTTACCTGGGGGGCTTCCAGCCGGATCGTTCCGTTCAGGCCGGCGCTGCCGTTTTTGACCGTGACCGCCGGCTCAGTGACGGCAAGCTGCTGCTCGCCCAGGCCGACGCTCTTCATCCGGCCCGCCAGGCCGCCCGCATCGCCTTTTTCCGCGCTCACCTCAGGGCCGTCCACCTGGATCTCGCCGCGCAGGCTGCCGCCGGCCAGACTGCCGGCCAGGCCGCCCGCCGCGCCGTCCGCCGGGGCGGTGACGGTGATTTTGGGGTTCTCCACCCGCAGGTTTTCGCCGGTAAAGCTGCCGTTCTCCTCCACCCGGCCGATCACCGCGCCGGCGCAGCCGGTGGCGGTGGCCGACGGCTCCACCAGGGTCAGGTCATGCACGAACAGGCTGCCCGCCAGGGCCTCGCCCGCCCGGGGCAGCACGCCCACCTGGGCAAAGAGGCCCGCGTTGTGGTAGGCGTTCTCCTGGAAGGAGAGCCCGGTCAGCGAACAGCCGCCGCCGTCGTACTCCTGCAGCGCCGGGTTCAAGATGCTCATCACGCAGCCCGGCTCCAGCGGCCGCTGGCCGTTCAGGATGGGATCGTAGAGCACCACGCTCCAGCCCTCCTCTTCTTCGGCCAAAAAGTCCGCCGCGTCCAAGTCGGCGGTCTGCACCGCCCGGCGCACCAGAGGAATGTCCCGGTACTCCTGCTCCTGGTAGGCCAGGTTGGAGACCTCCGGGCTCAGGTTCTGTAGGTGCCGCAGGCTGGCAATGGTCACCTGGGCAAAGATGCCCTGATCGTCGGTCTGCTCGGTGCGCTCGGCGAACAGACTGTTCACCTGGCCGTACACCGACTCGGAGCGGCCCAGCCCGTCGGCGGCCTGGGCGTACACCTCCACCAGCAGATCCTCCCCGGGCCAGAAGTCCGGGAACAGGTCGGCAAAGTGGCTGCCCGCCTGGGTGATGTCGTCCAGCACCAGCTCCCAGCTGCCCTGTGCGCTGCGCTGATCCGGCTCCAGCACGATGCCCGCCTGAGCCCCGCTGCTTCGGCCGGTCAGGCACAGGTGCAGGGTCTGGTCGTCCCCGGCCTCCATCACCAGCCGCAGCCGGTCGCCGTTCTCAATGGTCAGCACCGGGGTCTCCACCGTGCTGGTCTGGATGGTCTGGGCCGCGGCGCCGCCGTAATAGCCCACCACAAAGCGCCGGTCCTGCTTGCGGTAGCTCTGGCGGACGGCGGCGCTGGTGCGGCCGCCCTGCTCCTCCAGCGCGGCCACGTCCTCCCGGGTCAGGGTGCCGGCGTCGGTGAAAAAGACGCCGTAGATCTGGCCGGTGGCCTGGTCATATTCCACCAGATAGGACCCGCCGCGCACCTGCTCGTCGATGGCGCCCACCGGCAGCAGCTGCTGCAGCACCGGGTCGGCCGCGCCGTCGGTGTGCAGGGCGCTGAAATAGGCGTGGCCGTCGCCGCTGCCCTCCTGGGGCCATTCCAGCTCCTGGGGATAGTCGGTGGGCTTTTGGGTCATGGGCATACCAAAATAGCCCTGTGCCTGATCGCGGCACAGGGCTGCCCATTCCCCGTTGGCCTGGGCCCGGGTCAGATTGTTCTGGGCGGCCAGAAAGATCTGCCGGGCCAGCCCGTCCAGCTCGGTGCGCTTGAGGCTGGCCTGGTAGCGGTTGACCGCCAGCATTCCCACCGAGGACAGAATTGCCAGCAGCCCCAGCACCGCCAGCAGCTCGGCCAGGGTAAAGCCGGCGTTTCTTCGTTTACTGCGCCTCATCGGTGTAGCGCATCTCTCCCGTAGCTCCTTCATAGAACGTAACCTCCGCCTGGATCTGCACGCTCTGCTGGTTCTGCAGGCTGTTGGCGCGCTGGCTCAGGCTCAATGTGCGGATGCGCATCCGGTAACGGCAGCGGGCCAGCTGCTCCAGAATCTGGCGGCCCTGCTCCATGTCGGACGCGGTGAAGTCGATGGTGATGTTGCGCCGCACGATGAACCCGTCGGTCACCGCGTCGGCAAAGTTCAGCTGGTATTTCTGGGCCCCGGCGAAGATCTCGCCCAGGGCCACGATCTCGTTGTGCAGGTTGTCGTAGTCCGCCACCTGCGGGGTGTCGACGGGCATCTGCTCCAGGGCGCTGCGCATGCTGCGGCAGGCCAGGGCCCGCTCCTGCTCATCGGCCAGCTGCTGCTCCAGCGTCTGCCGGGTGGAGGCCTTGAGCACCACCTGGGTGGGGGCCCACACATACTGATAATAGGCCACGCCCAGCAGCAAAAGAATCACCGCCGCGCCGGCGGTCAGCCGCTGTTTCTGTTGTTTGTTCATTGGCCGTTCCCCCCTTGCTGGCTGGTCGCCGGGCGCAGCTCCAGCTGCACGTCGGCGGAGATCACGCTCCCGTCCTGCTCGGTGCCCGCGGTGGACACGGTCACAAAGCTGACCTGCTCGTTTTCCTGCAGCGCCGCGATGATCCGGGACACCTGGTCCAGGCTGGTCTCGCTGAGATGCACGTTCACGCTGGTGCCCTCAATGGTGATCCGCTCCACCTGGCCCAGGCCGCGGGTGGTCTGCTCCACCAGGTCCAGCACCGCCAGCCGGTCCGGCTCAGCGGCCTCGGCGCTGCTCAGGTAGTCGCCGGTGGCCTTGCGGTATTCCTCCTGCAGGGCCTCGTAGTCCTGGGTGGTCTGCTGCAGCTGGGCGATCTGGGCCCGCAGCAGGTCGCACTCCTCCTGCACCCGCTGCGCCGCGGCAAAGCGGCTGTACACGCCGAACCAGCCGAACAGGCCCAGCGCCGCCAGACCGGCCGCCAGACCCGCCGCCAGCCGGACGCGCCGGGCCGGGTTGCGGCTGGCCCGCGCCAGGTTGATGATGGTCTTTGTGGGCGGGGTCTTTTTGAAAAAGATTCGTTTCATGGGTTATTTCTCCTGGTTCCAGGCCATGGCCACCGCCCCCGCGCCGTACAGCAGGGCGGCGGGCTCCCGGCAGGCCTTGGCGTACACATCCTGCAGCAGGCGGATCTCCAGGCCCACCGTGTCGCGGATGGCACGCATCAGCGGCTGGATGGTGGCCCCGCCGCCGCTGCAGTACAGGACGTTCAGCTGCTGGCCCGGGTGGTTGTATTGGAAGAAGTTCAGCACCCGCATGATCTCCAGCGCGATCTGCTGGTAGATCTCCCGGCAGGCGGGCTGCTCCAGCGCCTGCTCCACCTGAGCCCGGTCGTGGGTGCTCCAGTCCTGGATGCCGCACTGGTCCCGCAGGATCTGGCACAGCTGCTCCATGGCCGGGTGGATCTGCTTGCCGGTCTCGTAGGCGGCGTCGGAATATACCCGCAGCTGCACCTCGGAATAGCCCAGGTTCAGAAAGGCCATGTTGTGGATGTCTTCGTCCGGGTGCAGCGCCTGGAACACCCGCACCATATTCTGAAAGGCGATGGATTCCGGGGCCGCGCTGTACAGCCGCAGGCCGCACTTTTTCAGCATGGCGCTGTGCTGGTCCAGCCACCGGCGGGACACCGCGGCCGCCATCAGCTCCATCTTGCTGCGGTGGGTGCCTTCGTCCTCCAGCATCTGCTGCAGCGCGTAGTCGTACACATAATCCTGCTGCCGGTCGGCAATGAAGTCGTGGAATTCAAAGGGCAGGTTGAAGTAGAGCTGCTCCTCGGTCATGGCGGGCATGACCACCCGGCGCACGTAGGCGTCGTTTTCCGGAATGACCAGCGCCACGTCCCGGCAGGAGGTGCGCAGCTTCTTTTTCATGCGGCGCACCAGATCCGCGGCCAGGTCCCACCGCTGGATGCCCTTTTCCCCGAACATCTCCGGGGGGGTGAACTCCCAGCTGATGCCGGTGACCACACCCTTTTCGCAGCAGATCATCTTGCTCATATAGCGCTCCAGATGGAGGCCAAGGATCTTGTTTTTCATGATGAGTTCCTCATATTCATACAAACAGGCCCAGGTACCAGTTCACCACCTGGGGGCCCACCAGCATGGTGGCAAAGGCGGCCAGCGCAATGGCCGGGCCGAAGGGAATGCGCTGCTTGCCCAGCGCCAGGGCGAAGACCAGCCCCACCAGGCAGGAGAGGATCAGGTGGAACAGCCCCAAAGCGGGGCCGAACCAGCAGGCCAGCAGCGCCAGCAGCTTGATGTCGCCGCCGCCCAGGCTCTCCTCGCCCAGGCGCCGGTCCATGCCCAGGGCCAGCAGCAGCACCGCGGCGCCCATGACGGCGGCGGTGCCCAGGCCCAGCAGCAGCCTGTCCAGGGCGTCCGGCCCGAAGGGCAGGCCCCCCAGCCAGACCAGCAGGCCCAGAATCAGGCAGCCGTCCGGGATCTCGAACCGCTCCAGGTCCACCAGCGCCGCCACGATCAGGGCGGTGGCCAGCAGCCAGTACTGCACCGTCTGCACCGACAGCCCCCAGCGCACAGCCATGGCCGCATACAGCAGGCCAGTGAACACCTCCACCGCCAGGTACCGCGTGCAGACGCGGGCGCCGCAGTGGCGGCAGCGGCCCCGCAGGACCAGATAGCTGACCACCGGCACCAGGTCCGGCACGCCCAGCAAATGGCCGCAGGCGGCGCAGCGGCTGCGCCCGGTCCAGGGATTCTCACCCCGGGCCAGCCGCCAGGCCACGCAGTTGGCAAAGCTGCCCATGACCGCGCCCAGCACCCCGGACAGGGTCAGAATATAGAGAAAAAAGAGCAGATCGCCCGCCATTGGAAGCATGGTTGGTTTCTCCTTTCTTGCAAAAGAAGCCTGAAGCTTTCCTGCGCGCCCTGCCGGCAGGGCGTACAGGAAAACTCCAGACCGCGATGGCCTGGGGAGGCGGGACTGCCCGCCCCGGGTTTTCGGCTCCGTGCTGACCCACGGAATGCGGGGAACAGGGCTGCGATGCGCAGCCCTGTTCCCGCAGGATGTCGTTCCGGAAATTCCCGCTGTGCGGGAACAGAAAGATCGTTGAAAAATTTATCTCTTGGTAGATGCCGTCCAAGTCAGAGTGATGGTGCTGAGTGCGCGATCAATTCCTACCTTCAGGATATCTTTCTCACTCTGAATGGCATTGCTGACACCCTCGATCTGCGTGCCCACGGCGGATTTGCTGTAAGCCGTAATCGCCGAGCCATCTTCCAGTGTCCCATTTTCCGCATCATAGTAGTACACACCGTGGTCTCCATCGACTCCGCCAGTCAAAGCAGTATCTTCCATCATCAGCGCAGCAGCGACAGCCTTGGCGGCGCGGGCATTAGCCTCGTCGGTGGACTTCTTGGCCGCTTCCAGTCGGCTGGAGAACAGGGGCACGGAGATGGCCACCAGGATGCCCAGGATGGCCACAACCACCAGCAGCTCGGCCAGGGTGAAGCCCTTGCGGTTCAGCTTCTTTTTCAGGTTCAGTTTGAATTTCTTCATGTCGTTTTTTGTCCTTTCCAAAAAATGTTGTTGAATTTTGCCTTGCGGCACACATCTATCTCAAAGGCCCGCCCCTGGTCAGAAAGGGGGGCGGGGCCCCGTGAGCAAAGAAAAATCAGATCAGCTCGTACATGCTGAACATGGGCACGTAGATGGAGAAGAGCACAAAGCCCGCCACCCCCGCCATGAGCATGAGCATGATCGGTTCAATCTTGCGGATGGCCTTGTTGGTGGCGTAGTCGGCCTCGCTGTCGTAATAGGCGCCGATGGTGCTCAGCGTGCTCTCCAGCTCGCCGGTCTCCTCGCCGATGGCGCACATCTCCACCAGCGGCAGCGGGAAGGTCTTGTCCGCCCGCATGCACTCGGCCAGCCGGCGGCCCACCTCGATCTGGCCCACCATGTTGCGGATGCGCGCGCCGATGTAGACGTTGTCCACCACCCGGGCGGTCACCTCCAGCGCCTGGCTTACCCCCAGGCCCGCGCCCAGCAGCGCCCGCATGGTGTTGGCGAACTGGCCCGCCGCGTTCAGGGCAAGGATCTCGCCCACCACCGGCACCCGCAGCACAAAGCGGTTCCAGGCCAGCTTGCCCCGGCGGGTCTTCAGCGCCGCCCGGGCGGCCAGCGCCAGCGCCAGGACGACCACCGCCAGATGCAGCGCATAGCGGCTCATGAAGTCGGACCCGGCGATCATGATCCGGGTGATCAGCGGCAGCTCGCCGCCCAGGTCGGCAAAGGTCGAGGTCATGCTGGGCACCACCTTGATCATGAGCACCATGACCACCACCACCGCCACACAGAGCACGAACATCGGGTAGGACAGCGCCTGCCGGATCTTCTGGGTGGTCTGGTAGGATTTGCCGAAGTACTGCTCCAGGGTGGCGAAGGAGTGCTCCAGCATACCGGATTCCTCGCCCGCGCGCACCGTTTCCAGAAAGGCCACCGGCAGCGCCGGGCAGTTTTTTTCAAAGCTGGCGGCGATGCCCGCGCCCTGGGACACCTCCTCGGACGAGCGCTCCAGCATCTGGCGGAGCTTTTTGTCCTTGGTCTGCTTGGCCACAATGCCCATGCAGTTGTCGATGGGAATGCCCGAGCGCAGGATGATGGCAAACTGGGAGCACATGACCGACAAGTTCTTGGCGTCGATCTTGGGGGTACCGATCTCCATGCTCAGCAGGTTATGGCCCCGCACCGGCTGGATCGAGATGACCACCGGATATTTGGCCCGCACCCGCTGCATGGCGATGTATTCGTCCGGCGCTTCCACCGTTCCCTTCACCGGTTTGCCGCCCGGCTGGGCCGCCCGGTATTGATAGTTCATCTGGGTCTCCTTCTGTCTGGCCCGCCCGCCCTCAGCGGCGGGCCGTGGGCGTTCAGGTGTTCTTGGTCACGTAATCCCGGTCGATGGCGGCGGCGCGGGCGGTCTCGGCGTCGATCCGGCCGGCGCGCACCAGCCGCAGCAGGGCGTTGTCCATGGTCACGCTGCCCTGGGCCGCCCCGCTCAGAATGGCCGAGAAGATCTGGTGGGTCTTGCCCTCCCGGATCAGGTTGCGGATGGCCGGGTTCACCATCATCAGCTCGCAGGCCGCGGCCCGGCCGCCGCCCCGCCGGCGCACCAGCTGCTGGGCCAGTACCGCCCGCAGCGTCATGGACAGGCTCATGCGGATCTGGGGCTGGCGCTCGGCCGGGAAGCTGCCCACGATCCGGTCCACCGCGTCCGCGGCGGTGTTGGTGTGCAGCGTGGCAAAGACCAGATGACCGGTCTCGGCGGCGGTGATGGCCGCCTCAATGGTCTCCTGGTCCCGCATCTCGCCGATCAGCAGAATGTCCGGGTCCTCCCGCAGCGCGGCCCGCAGGCCGGTGGCGTAGCTCTCGGTGTCCTGGCCGATCTGCCGCTGGTTGATCACGCAGCGGTCCGGCCGGTACTGGTACTCCACCGGGTCCTCCAGGGTGATGATGTGGGCCGCCCGGGTCTGGTTGATCTGGTCCAGCACCGCGGCCAGGGTGGTGGATTTGCCGCTGCCGGTGGCGCCGGTCACCAGCACGATGCCCTGGCGCCAGCGGGCAAATTCCTGCACGCCGGCGGGCAGCTCCAGCTGCTCCAGCGCCGGAATGCGGCAGGGCAGCAGGCGCAGCGCCGCCGAGCAGCTGCCCTGCTGGCGGAACAGGTTCACACGGATGCGCCGCTCCCCGACGGTGAGCGCCAGGTCCAGCTCGCCCACCCGGTTCTCCTGTTCGGGCCAGCCGTCCCCGGCCAGCCGCTGGTAGCGGTTTCCCGCCAGCTGGCGGGCGTAGTCCTCGCACTGCTCCCGGGTCAGGGGCACGACGCCCAGGTCCCGCAGCTCGCCGTCCACCCGGTATTTCACCGGATGGCCGCAGACCAGGTGCAGATCGGACGCGCCCAGCTCCTGGCCCCGGCGGATCAGTTCTTCCATTGTCATAAGCGGTTCACTCCAGAATACAAATGGTCCGGCACAGCTCTTCCAGGCTGGTCACGCCCTGCTCGGCCAGCTCCAGGCCGCCGCGCATCATGGGAATGAAGCCGGACTCCGCCACCGCCCGCCGCAGCTCCGCCCGGGGGCGGCCCTCGGTGATGCAGTCGCGGATGCGCTGGTTCAGGTTCAGAATCTCGAACACGCCCACCCGGCCGTAGTAGCCGGACTGGAAGCAGAGCGGGCAGCCGGTGCCCTGATAAAAGGGGCGGGGGTCCCCCGGCGCCACGCCGGTCAGGTCCCGCTCGGTCTCGGTGGGGGTGTGGGGGGCCCGGCAGTTGGGGCAGATGCGCCGCACCAGTCGCTGGGACACCACGCCCCGCAGACCGCCGGCGATCAAGTAGGGCTCCACGCCCATGTCCCGCAGCCGGTCCAGCGCCGAGATGGCGTCCTCGGTGTGCAGGGTGGAGATCACCAGGTGGCCGGTCATGGCGGCGCGCATGGCAATCTCGGCGGTCTCGCCGTCGCGGATCTCGCCCACGCCGATGATGTCCGGGTCCTGCCGCAGCACCGAGCGCAGGGCGCTGGCAAAGGTCATGCCGGTCTTTTCGTTGATCTGCACCTGGGTCACGCCGTCCATCTGGTATTCCACGGGGTCCTCCAGCATGATCAGGTTGGTGGCCTCCGAGCGCATCTCCCGGATCATGGTGTACATGGTGGAGCTTTTGCCGCTGCCGGTGGGGCCCACGATCAGAATCACGCCGCTGTTGAATTTCAGCAGCCGCTCAAAGCGGGCCTCGTTGGCGCCGGTGATGCCGATGCCGTCCCGGGTGAGCATGGACTGGTTCTTCACCAGCAGTCGGATTACCACCTTTTCCCCGTGGATGGTGGGCAGGGTGGAAAGGCGCAGGTCCACCTCGTTGCCGCCGGCCCGGAACTGGGCGCGGCCGTCCTGGGGCACCCGCCGCTCGGCGATGTGCATGCCGCCCATGACCTTCAGGCGGGAGATGACCGCCTGCTGCAGTTCCTTGGGGATGGTCAGCGTCTTCATGAGCCGGCCGTCCACACGGATGCGCACCACCATCTGGTCCTGGCCCGGCTCCACGTGGATGTCGCTGGCCCGCTCGGTGATGGCCCGCTCGATGATGGAGTTGATCAGCCGGATGGTGGGCGCTTCCTCCTCGTCCTGGGGGCGCTCCTCCACCGCCTGCTTCTGGGGCAGGGCCTCCTGGCGCATCTGGGAGATGGCCTTCACCGCCCGTTCGTTCTCGTACAGGCTGTTGTAGGCCCGGCTCACGCCCGCCGCGGTGGCGATCATGGGCTGGATCTGGCGGCCGCTGGCCACCCGGGCCTCCTCCACCGCCATGAAGTTCAGCGGGTCGGCCATGGCCAGGCACAGCACGTCGCCCTCCAGCCGCACCGGAATCACATCGTATTTTTTCGCCAGGCTCTTGGGCAGCATGTCCACCATTTCCGGCGAGATGGTGTAGGTGGCCAGGTCCACGAAGTCGATGCCCAGCTGCTGGCTGAGCATGTTGATGAGCTGGCCCTCGGTGATGAAGCCCTCGTCGATCAGCACGGTGCCCAGCCGCTTGCCGGAGCCCTTTTGCAGCTGCAGCGCCTGCTGAATCTGCTCTTCGCTGAGAATGCCCGAATCCGTGGCAATCTCGCCCAAACGTTTGTATTTCATCTTCTACTTTCCCTCAGCTGTTTACCGGCAGCACCCAGAATTCCTGGGACTCCCAAACGCTATCGTCCACCGTCACGTCCACCCGGCAGGAAAAGCCCGCCCCGCTGCGCTCGCACAGCGCCAGCTGCACCTGCATGCCCTGGCCCAGGGTCTGGGCCGTCAGCAGCGGCGCGGCCTGGTCGCCCGCCACCAGCCAGATGGTGGGCGAGCGGTTCTCCAGCCGGACCTGGCCCTTCCAGCGGACGCTGTAAAAGCTGACGGCCTGCTGGTCCTGGCTGTCCGGCTGGGACTGGGGGGCATCGGCCGCCCAGCGCAGCTCTTCGGTGACGGCGGTCACCGCAGTGGACAGCACCAGCTGGGCGGTGGTGCGCAGGGTCATGCGCTCGTAGGCGTTCTTCACCACCATGGCCCCGCCGGCCATCAGCGAGGTGAGCATGCCCAGCACCAGCAGCGCCGCCATCAGCTCGGTGAGGCTGAAGCCCCGCCGGTCGGCCATGCGCCGGCGCAGCCGGGCCGGTTTAACCCACCGTTTCATACATCCAGATCCCCTGCTGCAGGCCCCGCACCTGCACCGGGATGCGCACCACCTGGCCCTGGGCGCCGGTGAGGTAAAGCCCCTCGTTGGCGCTCAGCAGCCCCGCGGTGCCCTCTTCCAGCCGGTTGATCTGTTCGTACAGCGCCCGCAGCGCCTGGTCCGAGCGGGAGGCAATGTTCTGGGAGGTGGTGAGCATGGACGCCAGCATAGTCAGCGCCAGCGCAATGATCAGCAGTGCGGCCAGGGTCTCGGCCAGGGTTTCGCCCCGGCGTTTGGCCAGTCGTTTGATCAGGCGGTTCATTCCTTGGTAATCTCTCCTTCCAGCCATTGCAGGGTGCCGTCCTCCTGCTCCATAACGGGCAGCCGCAGGGTGTAGGCGCTGCTGCCGCAGCACACCTGCACCGTCAGCCGGTAGCCCGCGTCCATGGAAAATTCCACCCAGCCCAGGCTCTGGCGCACCCGGTCGGTCAGATCGCCGCCGTGGCTCAGGCCCCAGCGCTGCTGCGCCGGCTCGCCGGTGCTGCGCACCTGGCTGACCAGGCCGGCCAGCAGTCCCTGCAGGGTGTCCTGCTCCGCGTCGGGCTGGTCCGGGCCGTCCCCGTCCACGGTCAGCCCTTCCAGCTGGTCCCGCAGCACCCGCACCGTCGAAAAGGCGGCGTAATATTCGGTCTTGTCTTCTTTCAGTCCGTTCAGCCGGCCGGCCGAGGCGGTGGCCGCCGTGATCAGCACCGAGCCCGCCATGCTGCACAGCAGGATGACCAGCAGTGCGAACAGCAGCGAGGCCCCGGCCCGGCTTTTCAGCTTTTGGTTTATGTATCCCATGGTCTCTGTCTTTCCCCGCTGGCGGCTCACTGCAGATACTGGTCGGCAAAGTCCTGGCAGGACAGCGGCTTGGAGAAGTAGTAGCCCTGAATGGCATGGCAGCCCAGGCCGCGCAGGAATTCGTACTGGCTCTGATCCTCCACGCCCTCGGCCACCAGCTCCAGCTGCAGCGCGCGGGCCAGCTCGATGATGAACCGGATCATCTGGTCGCCCTGTTCGGAGCCGATGCGGTCCACAAAGGATTTGTCAATCTTGATGATGTCAAAGCGCAGATCGTGGATGGAGGACAGGGAGGAATATCCCTTGCCGAAGTCGTCCAGCACGATGGTAAAGCCCAGGGAGCGCATGCGCTCCACCACGTCGCGCAGGCCGTCCTCGTCCTTGACCAGGGCGCTCTCGGTGATCTCCAGCTGGATGGCCTGCCTCTCCAGCTTGTACCGGTTCAGCACCCGGTCGATCTTGTCCACAATGTCCAGGCTGCTCAGATAGACGCGGGACAGGTTCACCGACACCGGCGGGCACTGGATGCCCTGCTCCCGCCAGTCCCGGATCTGGCGGCACACGTCCTCCAGAACCATCTCGTCCACCTCGCCGATGATGCCCATCTCCTCGCAGTCGGCGATGAAGGCGCCGGGGGGCAGCACGCTGCCGTCCGGCCGGCACCAGCGGGCCAGGGCCTCGGCGCCCAGCAGGCTGCGGGTCTGGGCGCAGAACTTGGGCTGCAGCCAGGCCTTGAACTCCCGGTTGGCAATGGCCTGCCGGATGGTGTTCTGCTGCTCCTTTTTGCGCTCCATCTTCTGCTGCACCTGGGCGCAGTAGACGCCCACGCCGCTCTCGCGGGGGGCCTCAAAGCAGGCCATGCGGGCCCGGAACAGGGCCTCCTCGTCCGGCTGGACGCCGTCCGGCAGGCGGTAGATGCCGCAGCGCAGCTTCACGCCGATCTCGTTGTTGTTGAAGGGCAGCAGGGGCAGGTCGGCGCACAGCGTTTCGGCCTGCTCCAGCAGCTGGTTCCAGTCCTCATATGGGGACAGCACCACAAAGGAATCGGCGGTGTCTCGGGCCAGCGTCCGCCCCTCTCCAAAGACCGCGCTCAGGTGCTGCGCCACGTGCTTGAGCACCTGGTCGCCGGCCACCGAGCCGTACAGGTTGTTGATGTTCTTGAACTGCTGGATGTTGAACAGCAGCACGGCCACCCGCTTGCCCTTGCCGGGGCCCAGGGTGGTGAATTCGCCCATGGTCTCCCGCAGGTAGAAGTGGTTGTGGATGCCGGTGCGGGCGTCCACATAGGCCAGCTTGCGCAGGTGGCGGTCGTTCCGGTCCATGATCAGGTTGAGGAAAAACAGCCCCGCCAGGCCCGCCACGGCAAACACCACGGACAGCACCTGGATCACCTTGAACTGGGTCATGATGCCGCTGTCCAGCGCGTGCTCGGGCACGCCGGTGACCAGCCACAGATCGTCGTAGCCCAGCCAGCTCACGTTGATGTAATGCCGCTCGTCCTCGTTCACCAGCAGGTTCACGCTCTCGGTCTTGCCCGCCAGGCAGTCGCGCAGCTGGTTGAGCTGGTCCACATTGCCCGGGTTCTGGTACAGCAGGGTGCAGAAGTTGGTCACCTCCACTCCGTCGCTGCGGGTGGTCAGGACCACGTCGCCGTCCTGGTTTACCACATAGGCGTAGCCCTGCTCGTGAAAGCTGGGCACCTGCATGCTGGCAAAGAACTCGTCGGTCTCAATGGTGCCCAGCAGGGTGCCGATCACGGCGCCGGAGTCGCTGCGAACGGGCACGCTGCACACGTTCACCTTCTTGCCGTCCCGCATGTCGCACAGGGTCTTGCTCACCCAGTTGAAGCCCTGGACGCTCATCTGAAAGTATTCCCGGCCGGTGATGTCGTAGCTGGTGTCGGTGCTCATGCGGGCCATGCCGTCCAGGCCGGTCACGCCGATCTCCCGGAAGCCCAGCACGTTGGCCACCGTGGCCAGATCGTCGATCGCCACCCCCTGGGGGAAATCCTCCCGCTGGGCCAGGCCCTGGGCCACCCGCTCCAGCTCCTCCATCTTCTGGTTGATGGAGTAGCTGACCACGTAGCGGTTCTGCCGGGCCAGATCGGCCAGCGTGCTGAACAGCTGGCTGTGAATCTGGCGGCTGGCCGCGTTCCACAGCAGCCCGATGAACAGGATCATGGGCAGGTAACAGAGGAACAGGATCGTTTTTCGGTTTTTCTCAAATCGCTTCACTGACACTCTCCCATCTCGGGAAACTGCCGGAGTTATTGCTCGCCTCTATACAGAGCTGCGCGCCGGGCGCACACCGCGCGGCAGTGGATGCACTCCTTGCGCATGCAGCTGTTTCCCTCTTCGTTGATGTAAAAACTGTTTTTTCCCTTCTGCTTGGCCACATACATGGCAGCATCGGCCAGCTGATACAGGGTGTCGTAATCCGCGTGCTCCTTGTTCAGGATCGCGGCGCCCACGCTGATGGACAGGCGGTAGGCCTGGTATTTGTCCGCCAGGCGGGACCGGCTGTTTTCGATCAGCCGGTTGATCTTGTCCCGCAGCACGTCCATGTCCACTGCGTTGGGCAAAAAGACGGCAAACTCATCGCCGCCCATGCGGGCCTTGATGTCCGAGGCGCGGAAGCTCTCGTTCAGCAGCTGGGCAAAGCGCACCAGCACCCGGTCGCCTTCCAGGTGGCCCTCGGAATCGTTGACCGACTTGAAGTTGTCCATGTCGATGCTCAGCAGAACGCCGTGGGGCTCCTCCTGCTCGTTGATGTGGCGCACCACCGTGTCCCGCAGGTACTTGCGGTTGTACAGGCCGGTCAGCGAGTCCCGCACGCTTTCGCCCTGGGCCATCTGCAGCTGTATGCGCAGCCGGGCCTCGGTCTGGCTCTCCTCGGTGATGTCGTACAGGAAGCCGTACATCACCCCGCCGCTGCGCACCCGGTAGCTGCGCACCACCCGGCCGTCCTTGCCGCGGAGCAGGCCCTCGGTCTCCATATCGTTCTGGTATACATTCTTAATAATGTCCACCGCTTCCTCTTCGGTCATGCCCATCATTTCCAGGGCATGCTCGGAGAAGAAGCACTGGTTCAGGTCGGCACAGTATTCGTAGGCCTCCATCTTCACGCCCAGCTGATCCACAATGCTGGACAGCCGGATGGCACCGGAGCCGATGACCTTGACCAGCTTTTCCAGGTTTTTGCTCAGCTCGGCCACCTCCTGGGTGTAGCCCTTGGGGAACTGCACGTTGGCGTCGCCGTGGATGAATCGGTTCACGCTGTCGTTGATCTGCAGAAGGTGCCGGAGCACATAGCGGTTCAGGCTGTAGAACACCACAACGGACACGATCAGCAGCACCAGGAAGATCACCGCGGCGATGCCCAGGGTGTATTCCATCACCCGCTTCTGGATGCTGGTCATGTCCGAGGCGAAGCAGACCAGGTAGGGCCCGTGGGCTTCGGCGCACAGCAGGTAAGCGGTGCCGTCCAGCTTTTCGATGCCCGGGTCGCCCACCCGGCGCAGCAGGGTGTCCAGCCGGTTGTCCATCTCCACCGTCTTCTGGTTGTTGCGGGTGATGGCCAGCAGCTCGCCGCTGGTGGCGTCCAGCACAAACAGCCGCCGGTTGGACTTGGTGGGAATGTTCTGCACGTAGGAGAACAGGCTCATCAGGCCCTGGTAGCTCTGCTGCACCTCTTCGTCCACCTTGATCTGGACCACATAGCCGTTGGGGCCGTTCATGCCCAGATACACGCCCCGCTCACCGGTGGTCACCGCCACGCCGTCCAGCAGCACGTGGTAGCCTTCCTCCTCCCGGTCCTCGATCAGGGGCAGGAAATCGGCGGTCTCCTTGTGCTCGTAAAAATTCAGGCCCAGACTCTGCTTGTCGTTGGTCTGCGCGATGACGCCGCTGGAGTCGATCACATAGATGGCCCGCACCTCGGCGGTCGCCAGGATCTGCGTCCACTCCTGGTCGGGCACCCGGGAATCGGTGAGCAGGTAGTCCCGCAGCAGGTAGTTCACAAAGTTCAGCCGGTTCAGGTAGTCCTCCACAAAAAGCTCGGTGGCTTTCTGGTTGGCTTTATCCAGCTCGTTCAGGGTTTCGGACAGCTGGGCAATGGCCTCGTTGCCGGTCTGCTTTTCGGCGTTGAGCTCCTTGCGGTAAATTGTTGCATAAAATACGCTGGTCAAAATGGTAACCGAGATCAGAAACACTGAAATCAGCAGCACCAGGACTTTTCCACAAAGTTTTTTCATTGTACTTTTGTCCCACACTCCTCAATGCGTCCCGCAGGAAACACAGACGCTGCGCGTTGCTCGTGTAGCAATCTTGCGTTCTCCGGTTACCTTCTTCGGGCAAATATCTTTCCAAAACGAAATCTGCATTTTGACGTGCAGAACGGTCTGTCAGTGATACAAAATCTGCATTTCGACGCGCTTAAAAGCGCGAAAAAATCCTCTTCCCAGGAAGAGATGATTAAATTCTATCATTCGTGAGGGGATTCGTCAATCTTTTATAACTTAACAATTTTGGTTTCCGTTCAAAACCGTGCAGAAAATAAAAGCCACAAACATCTTGTTTTTGTGACCTTTGTATATTTTTGTATTTTTTGCTTTTTGGTGTATACAATCGCCCACTGAAACATGGACAATTGTCTTGTCGCAAATGTCGTTTTGACGAAATGCAGATTTCGTCCTAAGTCATCAGCCCAAGCCGTTCCATCTGGCGCTGATGATCGGTCCCGGAGGTGACCAGATCGATCCGGGTGGTCTCAATGGACGAGTGGCCCATCACATCCGCCAGGCGGACGATGTCTCTGCAGTCCCGATAAAAGATCGTTGCAAACAATGGCCATAGGTAAGCCCTTGCGCCTGCCGCTCCGGCTTTTCCCCGGCCCCACACCGGACGTGCGGCTTTCACCGCATCCGGCGTTCCCCTGAACGCGCGCCGCTCGGGAATGCGCCCGCGCTTCCGGCTCGAGGCCATCCCTCCGTCCCCATTACAGGAACTTCCCCGGTGCGACCTCTGCTTTTCCGCAGCGGTTCAGCGGCTTATCGTTCTTCGTCCGCTTCGCCCCGCCGGGCGCCGCTGCCTTTCCCCGTTCCGGCGGTCCTATCTGTACATATGCCCTTAGGTGCCCGGCTTTGAGCCCCATGGCTGGATCGCGCCCGCAGCGCGATATGGCCCTTCATAGCCACCGGTTTTACTGAGCCACACCATGCCGGCGCATCGCTGCGCCGCCCACCGGGCCCGTGACTTCGCCGGTTCGTCAGCCCCCTCGGGGGCATGCTCACCATAGGCACTTTCTAGACCCCCGGCATATCCGCCCCGGCCTTGCCGGCCGGGCATTGTGCCGCCTTCACCGAGCTTCGGACCCGGGCGGGCCGCTGCCCGCCCCGCGCCCGTCGGAGTCTCAGGGTCGGCGTTTCCGGGCGTTGCTCCCTCATTCCGCCGATCGGGCCGCCGGTTCTTCCGGTCCGGCCGCAGCCGGCCCGGCGCTGTGCCTTTTATGCGGCAGAACGGGTCGCACGGTGACGCAGATTGTGTGGGAACACCTTGGCGGCCGATACCCCCGCCCGGCTGCACAGCCCCTTCATCTCGGCCCAGATCTGCTGGCGGGTGAGCTGGCGGCCCCGGCAGGTGCAGAAGATCGGCCCCTCGGTCCGGCCCGTCCGCCGGGCGTAGGCCAGCAGCTTGTCCTGCAGCCGGCTGGGAATCAGGATCTCCCGCACCTTGCCCTTCAGCAGCACCCGGGCGCGGCCCTGCCGGGCGCTCTCCACCGTGATGTAGCGCACCTCCGACACCCGGATGCCGGTGGAGCAGATGGTCTCCATCAGCAGGCCGATGCGCTCCCGGTGGGCCGCCTTGGCGGTTTTCACCAGCTGCAGATACTCGCTGCGGTTCAGCTCCCGGGCCGGGTCCCGGAACATCCGGCGCTGAATCTTGAGAAAGCGCACCCGGTAATGGTTCCAGCCCAGGTAGCGGAACAGCCCGTTCAGCGCCGCCAGCATGGAATTGATGGTGGTGGGCGCATACTGTGCCTGCAGCAGGTGCTCCTTCCAGCCCTTGGCCGACTCCGGCGTCACCGGCGCCCCCTGCTGCCAGCTGGCAAAGGCGCGCACATCCCGCAGATATTTGGCAATGGTGCCCGGGCTGCGCTCTTCCCGGTCCAGATACCGTCCATAGGCCTGGATCATTGCCTCGGTCACTGCACGTTCCCGCATTCTTCTCAGCCTCCTTTTTTGTGTGATCAATGCGGCAAAGGCCCTTCCCAGGGACCTTATCGCCCGGGAAAGGCCTCTCTCGGCTTCATTATAACACGGCGCAAGACCTACCGCTTCGGTATGGATTATCTTGGCAGCTGGGGCCGGCATCCCTTGCGGCGCCCGGAACGAAAAAAAAGCAGCATCGTCAAAACCGATGCTGCTTTCTTGTTGTGTCTTGGGGGCTCAGTTGTCGCCCCGGTGGTAGCGGATCTTCATGTGTTCGGAGGCGTTTTTCAGAATCAGGCCCAGCGCCTTGTCCGACTCCTCCTTCACCATCTCGGCGATCCTGCGGTTGGCTTCCTTCAGAATCTCCGCCGGCTCGCCCTGCCGGATCCTCTCGTCGTACTCGTACAGCAGCTGCTGGCCCCGGTTCATCACGGCGTTCAGATACCGCTCGTCAAAGATCAGGGCGCTGCCGAAGTGGGCGTCGGTCAGCGCGGCGATGATCCGGCTGTGCCAGTACATGCTGTCGGTGGAGACGGTTTCGGTGGTGCCGCTCAGGTATTTGGGGAACTCGGTCACATTGGCGTAGACCGGGAAGCAGGCCGTGAAGCCGCTGCCGCCCATGGACAGCCACTCCACGCCCTGGACCGCCGCGGGCAGATCGCCGCGGATCTGCATAATGCCGCAGACGTCGCTGTTGGGCACGCCGATGGTGCGGTACCTGCCCTTGCAGGCGGCGGTCTTGTCGTAGGGGTTGTAGGGGGTTCCCTGGTAATAGGACCCCAGCAGATACCGCACATCCTCCACCGTCACCTTGTGCTCCGGCACGAACGACCAGGGAATGTCGTTGCTCTGGGGGGTGAAGTCCGCGTTTTCCCCGTCCCACTGGTGGGTCCGGGGCAGGAAATACCGGGCCATGAACCAGGCGCGGGGGGTGTTGTAGATATGGTCCGCGTCCGAATGGGAGCCGAAGGCCAGCCGCGGGTTGAACGCAGCGCCCGTATCCAGTGCCAGGCGGTACTTTTCCACGAACTCCCGCAGATCCTGGGAGCAAAGGTGCTCCTTTTTCTCCCCGTAGGCATCCGCAAAATCAAAATGGTCCAGGCCGAACTGGTTGGGCATGATCACCACCCGGTCATCCGGCACCCGCCGGGCGATCCAGTGGTGGCCGCCGATGGTCTCCAGCCACCAGATCTCGTCGGCGTCCGCAAAGGCCATGCCGTTGGGCTCGTAGGTGCCGTACTGCTCCAGCAGCGCGCCGGTGCGCAGCACGCCCTCCCGGGCGGAGCGGATGTAGGGCAGCACCAGGGTCACCAGGTCCTCCTCGCCGATACCGCCGGGAACCTCTTTGCTGCCGCGGCCCTTCTTTTCCTGGTAGCGGACATAGGGGTCCGCGCCCACAACCCGGGGATTGCTGGTGATCGTCTCGGTGGCGGTCATGGCCACGTTGGCCTCGTTGATGCCGCAGGCGGGCCAGACGCCGTTGGTCTTGGACACGTTGGGGCAGTCGGTGTAGCGCAGGGCCTTTTCCGGCAGCGCGACGGTCAGGTGCGAGAGGACCGTCCGATAGGTGGCCGCTCCCTCCCGGGCCGGGTGGACCAGAAGGCGCTTGGCTTCAAACCCGCCGTCGTCATTGCGGGCAATGATCGTGGAACCGTCGTGGCTGGCTTTTTTGCCAACCAGAATCGTGGTACAGGGCATATGGTTCTCCTTTATTCTGTAAATCCGTTTTCATGGGGTGCCGCTTCGCAGCAACGTTGCTTGCCATGGGGCATCGACAAAAACCACCGGTTTTCGCCCGGATGCGACGCCTTTATCATAGCACGGATGCGTCAGGGTTTCCAGCCCCGGCACGCCGCCGGGTTTCCGGTTTCTCCGGCCCGATTCCCGGCCGGACCCGCACAGCGCCTTTTAACAAAAAAATTGCCGCAAGCGAACGGACGCTTGCGGCAATCTGGCGGAGAGTTAGGGATTCGAACCCTAGGTCGGTTTTACCCGACACGAAATTTCGAGTTTCGCACCTTCGACCACTCGGACAACTCTCCAGATTGGATTTGCATCGTCTATTATAGCAAAATCCCGGCGGCGCGTCAATTTGAAATTTGCGCGCCGCCGGGATTTTTTCTCTTTTTGCTTTTAGCCGATCAGGCTCCAGTGCTTGTTCACCTGGTTGAGCACCTCGCAGCCGTCGGCGGTCACCAGCACCAGGTCCTCCACCCGCACGCCGAATTCGCCCGGCAGGTAAACGCCCGGCTCGATGGAGAAGATCATGCCCTCCTCGGCCACCAGCGGGCTTGTGCTGCTCACGTCGCCCTGCTCGTGGTCGGTCTGGCCGATGAAATGCCCCAGCCGGTGGGTGAAGTATTCCCCGTAGCCCTCGGCGGCGATCAGATCCCGGGCGGCGGCATCCAGCTCGCTCAGCTTCACGCCCGGCTTCACCAGCGCCTCGGCGGCCTCGTTGGCCCGGCGCACCAGATCATGGATGGCGGCATACTTCGGGTCCGCCTCTTTGCAGAAGTAGGTGCGGGTCATATCCGAGCAGTAGCGCTGCTTTTTGCCGCCGATGTCCAGCACGATGCAGTCCCCGGCCTTCAGGCGGGTCTCATCCGGCATATGGTGAGGGTCCGCTGCGTTGGCCCCAAAGGACACGATGGGCGCAAAGGACACATCCTCGCAGCCTAGTTCCTTATACTGGGCCAGAACGAAGGCCTCGCCCTCCTTCTCGGTCATACCCTCCTTCAAAAAAGCCGCGGTGCGGCGCATCACCTCGTCGTTCAGGCGGGAGTTCATGCGCATCAGCTCCCGTTCGGCCTCGTCCTTGCGGGCGCGGGCGTCGTCCACGCAGTCCGAGGCCAGGCGGCACTCCATGCCCGGGCAGGCGGCCATCAGAGGCAGCAGGAACCGGGCGGGCCACTCCTTGTCGATGCCCAGAGGCTTTGTCTTGTCCACCCGGGCGGCGATCATGCCCACGCCGTCGTCGGTGTCGGTCATCCACACCGCCTCGCAGGGAGGATTCGGCACATGGAACAGCCGGTTCAAAAACAGCACGCTGCCCTCTTTGCGCAGATACAGCGCGAACAGCCGCTCGTAGGGCT
This sequence comes from Gemmiger sp. An194, assembly GCF_002160145.1. Taxonomy (GTDB): domain Bacteria; phylum Bacillota; class Clostridia; order Oscillospirales; family Ruminococcaceae; genus Allofournierella. The sequence continues at coordinate 151,160 of NZ_NFKA01000006.1, forward strand.
CCACGTCCACCCCGGTCAGGTACCAGACGCTCTTGGGATCGCTCACGATCATCTGCTCCAGCCCCTGGGCCTCCATCGCGCCCAGCACCCGCTCCCGGCGGGCCTTCCAAACCTCTTCCATGGTTTTCATTGCCTCCTTGCATTTGCGGCCCTCCGGGCCGCTGTCCAAATCATTATCTCCATCATAATCACCGGGCGGGCTGCTGTCAACGCCCGCGCTTTGCCCCGCCGGGCAGAGCGTGTTATAATAGATCATAAGCCAACACCGCACGATTCACGGCAAACGCCTCAGACGGAGCATCCCGCCGGAATGCTGCGGCATTGCTCAAAAGGAGGCGCTGTGTTATGCCTTATTATCAACTGTCCGCCCCGCTGCAGCCCCTGACCGCGCCGCCTGCTGTGTGGGACCGGGTGCTGGCGGTGCTCACGCCGGAGGCGGCTGCTTGCGCACCTCTGCCCGAGCAGCTGAAGCCCCCTGCCCATTTTGCCCAGCCGGACCAGCTGCGCTACTGCCGGGTGGACTTCGACGCCGGGCGCATTCTGGGCGCGCTGCACATTCCCGCCCGGGCCAAACAGCCCGCCAAAAGTCTTGCCTTCGTGTGGGAGGGCTCCAACGTCCTTCTGCTGGCCTCGGAGGAGACCGGCACGGCGCTTTTGTCCCAGGTGCTGGCCATGCGCCCCCACGATCAGGGCGGCGCGGGGGATTTTCTGGTGGACCTGCTCACCGCCCTGATTCAGGACGGCCTGCCCTACATCCAGCAGCTGGAGGAGCGGGCCGCCCAGCTGGAGCAGGAAATTCTGGCCGGTCATACCGACCGGTTCATCCACCGGATGAGCGCGCTGCGCAAGGAGCTGAACCGGTGCAACCGGTTTTACGCCCAGCTGAACGACCTGGCGGACACCCTTCTGGAAAACGCCGAGGACCTGCTGGGGCCGGAGAGCGCCCAGCGCATGGGCCACTTCGGCCGCCGGGTGGAGAGCCTGCGGGCGGAAAGCCAGATGCTGCGGGAATACGCCAGCCAGATCGCCAGCGAATACCAGGCCCAGATCGACATCGGGCAGAACCGGATCATGAAGGTGCTCACGGTGGTGACCACCCTCTGCCTGCCCCTTTCGCTGATTGCCGGATGGTACGGCATGAACTTTGCCCATATGCCCGAGCTGCAATGGCCCTATGGCTATCCGGCGGTGATTCTGGTCAGCGCCGGAATTCTGCTGGGCAGCCTGTGGTATTTCCGCAAAAAGAATTTCTGGTAATTCCGGAAAACGCGCAAGAGGTGCCGGCCCCTTCGGGCCCGCACCCCTGTTTTTTGTGGTTTATTCCTGCCCCTTGGCCCACAGCGTTTCCAGCCGGGCCATCAGGGTTTTCTTTTCCGCCTCGCTCACAAAGGCGCTTTCCAAAGCGGTTCGGTCCATGCGGTAAAACTCCTCATCGGTAAAGCCGAACCGCTCCGCCAGCACCCGGTGCTCGTTGGCCAGGGTGGTGGCCGAGACGGTGGGGTTATCCGTATTCACGGTCACCCGCAGCCCTGCCTGCTGGAATTTGCGGATGGGATGCTCCGCCGGGTCCGCCACCGCACGGGTCTGCACGTTGCTGGTGAAGCAGCATTCCAGCGCCGCGCCGCTCTCCCGCAGCCGGTCCATGCACTCCCGGGAGCAGATGGCCGCGGTGCCGTGGCCGATGCGTCTTGCTCCGAAGGAGAGGGCGGTGAGGATGTTCTCCCAGCTGCCGCACTCCCCCGCATGGATGGTGAAGGGGATGCCCTCCGCCTTTGCCCGGGCAAACAGAGGCCGGTACTGCTCCATGGGCACCATGCCCTCGGCCCCGGCAATGTCCACCCCCACAACGCCCTGGCCCAGATACCGCCGGGCGGCCTCCAGGGTGGCTGCATGGTCCTTGTCGCCGCCCACCATGAAACAGAGCAGCAGGCCGATGCCGATCTCCGGGTGCTCCTTGCGAGCGGCCCGAATGCCCCGCAGCACCGCCTCCACCGCCTGCTGCTGGGTCAGGCCTTTCGTGCAATGGCTGGCGGGCGCAAAGCGCAGCTCAGCATATACCAGACCCTGCCGCGCCAGGCGGCAGACCAGATCAAAGGCGCAGCGCTCCAGCGCATCGGCGTACTGCAGGACCCGCAGCGGGATATCGAAGCATTTCAAATAATCCACCAGATTCTCGCACAGCGGCTTTGCGGCCAGCGCCCCGGCCAGGTCCTCCGGCACTTTTTGTCCCTGTTTTATCAGGCACTCCCGTGCAAAGGCCTCGGTCAGCGCCCCGTCCAGATGCAGATGCAGCTCCACTCGTCCCGGATACATTCGTTCTCCCGTCCCTTCTCATTTTGTTTCAGCCCGCTCGGTGCCGGCACAGGCCTGTTTTTTTTGCCTATTATACCACAGGGATATTCCCCGCTGCCAGCGCCCGGGCTTTTATTTTATTGCACATTCCCTCACCCCATCCGTGCAGCTTTGGCCGCTTTGCGTGCCCCGGCCGTACGGCTGATCCATTGCCCGCCGCACCCCAGCTTTTGCCGGGGTGCTTTTCCACTTTCTGATACCAAACAATAAGGAGGACCCCCATTATGGCCATTCATGTGGTAAACGAAGCCCGGCGTTGCCTGAACTGCAAGGTGCCCCAGTGCCGCACCGGCTGCCCCATCAACACCCCCATCCCAGACATGATCCAGCTGTTTCTGAACAGCCAGCTGGACACCGCCGGCAAAATGCTGTTTGAGAACAACCCCCTGAGCGTGGTCTGCTCGCTGGTGTGCGACCACGAAAAGCAGTGCGAGGGCCACTGCGTGCTGGGCCGCAAAAGCGCCCCGGTGCACATCTCCAGCATCGAGAACTACATCTCGGACAGCTACCTGGACCGGATGAAGATCCAGCGCGAGGCAAACAAGGGCAAGCGGGCGGCCATCATCGGCAGCGGCCCCGCGGGCATCACCATCTCGGTGCTGCTGGCCCAGAAGGGCTACGACGTGACCCTGTTTGAAAGCCGGGAGAAGATCGGCGGCGTGCTGCGCTACGGCATCCCCGCCGTCCGGCTGCCCAAGTCGGTGCTGGACCGCTACAAGGACCAGCTGATCAAGCTGGGGGTAAAGATCCGGCCCAACACCGCCATCGGCGGTGCCCTCACGGTGGACGACCTGCAGCGGGACGGCTACCAGGCCATCTTCATCGGTACCGGTGTATGGCGGCCCAAAAAGCTGGGCATCCCCGGCGAGAGCCTGGGCCATGTGCACTTTGCCATCGACTATCTGGTGAACCCGGATGTGTACGAGCTGGGCAGCGAGGTGGCGGTGATCGGCGCGGGCAACTCGGCCATGGATGTGGCCCGCACCGCCCTGCGCAAGGGAGCAAAGCATGTGACCATCCTCTGCCGGGCCGACAAGCCCGCCGCCAGTGTGCGTGAGGTGGACTACGCCCTGGCCGACGGGGTGGAATTTGTCTACGGCATCCACAGTGAGCGCATCACCGATCAGGGCGTGGAATACCGGCAGGCCACCTTCGATGAAAACGGCCAGGTCATCGAGATGAGCGAGCCCGCGCTCTTTTTTGCCGACAGCGTGATCATCGCGGTAAGCCAGGGCCCCAAGGACAAGATTGTGAACACCACCACCGGCCTGAACACCACCAATCACGGTCTTCTGGCCACCGACGAGACCGGCCACACCAGCCGCCCGGGCATCTTCGCCAGCGGCGACGTGGTGCTGGGCGCCCGCACCGTGGTGGAAGCGGTGAAGTATTCCAAGACCGTAGCCGCCGCCATGGACGAATACCTGCAGAGCCTGGGCTGAGTCCCGTGCCGCACACAGCGGCCCTTCCGCAGCTTTACAAAACACAAAACAAAGAACGCCCCGGCCTGAGCCGGGGCGTTCTTTATTGAAAAAATAGAAGGAAGGAACGGAGCCCTCTGCTCGCCTGTACGCCCGGTTCAGCGCACCAGCACCAGAGCCACATCGTTCACATTGGTGCCGGTGGGGCCGGTCACGATCAGCCCGCCGGTTTTTTGCAGGGCATGATAGGCATCGTTGCTTTCCAACACCTGGTGAATGGCCAGTCCCTCGGCCAGCAGTGCGGCCCGGGTGCTTCCGTCCACATAGCCGCCCGCGGCATCGGTGGGACCGTCGGTGCCGTCGCTGCCCACGCTGAACACCGCCGCATTCTCCATGCCCGCGATGCCCTCGGCAGCGGCCAGGGCAAGCTCCTGGTTTCGGCCGCCTTTGCCCTTACCAGTCAGCTTCACCACCGTTTCGCCCCCGGCGATAAAGGCCATGGGATGCTCGGGGTGGGCGTGGGTCCTGGCGATGGAGGCCAGAAAACTCCCGGCTTCCCTGGCCTGACAGCATAACCGGTCGGTGAGGAGCACCGGCTCATACCCCAGCTGGCGGCAGACCCGGGCAGCGGCGGCGCACAGCTGACGCACACTGCCGGTGATCTGTGTCTCCACATTATCCAGCTGCTTGGGAGTTTCCTGTTTGAGGCATTCCAGAGCCGCGCCGCTCAGGGTCAAACGGTACTTCTCCACCACCGCCAGCGCCTGAGCGCAGGTGGAGGAATCCGGGCAGGCGGGGCCGGAGGCGATCATATCCAGCGGGTCACCCAGAATGTCGCTGAGCACCACCGCGAATACCCTGGCCGGTGCGCACAGTCGGGCAAAGCGCCCGCCCTTCACCGCGCTCAGCCGCTTGCGCAGGGTGTTCATCTCCACGATGTCCGCCCCGCAGGCCAGCAGCTGACCGGTGATGTCCTGCAGCTCTTCGCCGCTCACCAGCGGCTTTTCAAACAGGGCGCTGCCGCCGCCGGAAAGCAGAAACAGCACGGTGTCACCCTCGCCCGCGTCCTTCACCAGGTCCAGCGCGGCCTGGGTGGCGGCAAAGGAGTTCTCATCCGGCACCGGGTGGCCTGCCTCGTAGCAGGTGCAGCGGGGAATGGGGCCTTTCACGTGGCCGTATTTGGTCACCACCACACCGGCACAAAGCCTGTCGCCCAGCCGGGCCGCGGCGGCGCCGGCCATCTGCCAGGCCGCCTTTCCCGCCGCCACCAGCAGCACCCGGCCGGAAAACACCCGGCCGCTCAACGCGCGGTGTACCGCCTCGTCCGGCAGAACCGCCTGGATGGACCGCTCGATGATGGTATTCGCATCGCTGCGCAAGCTGCTGTTCATAACACATTCCTCGCTTTTCGATCGTATCAATGCCCACCGTCTGTGGTGCTGCAGGAAAAACTTGAATCCGGCAAAGCAAAAAGCCTTGCAGAATTGCTTCTGCAAGGCTTTTTGTTGGTGGGAGCGGGTGGATTCGAACCACCGAAGCAAAAATGCAACAGATTTACAGTCTGCCCCCATTGGCCGCTCGGGAACACTCCCACATATCAGTTATTTACTTTTGCCTCATCGCTGAGTGCTTGATTATTATACCAAGCGTTTTCGGAAAAATCAACCCCTTTTTTAAAAAAAATCAAAAAATTTTTCACGCCCATTTTGGGGCCTTTTTTCGGGGCTTTTTTCTTCGGTCTGTTCAGCACGCTACTTTTATGCTATACTAAACAAATAGGGTTTCGCCCTGCCTGCACGGCGGCCCCCACCCCACGCAAAGGAGGCACACTGCCATGGCTGAAATTTCCGAATATTCCCGCGTCACTCCCGCCATCGAGCGGCTGGCACAGGTCTGCCTGGCCAACAGCCAGATCAACCGGGACGACTACATCCGCTACAATGTCAAGCGCGGCCTGCGCGACCTGGACGGCACCGGCGTGCTGGCCGGTCTCACCGAGATCAGCGAGATCATCAGCAGCAAGACGGTGAACGGCGAACCGCAGCCCTGCCCGGGCGAGCTGTATTACCGGGGCTACTCCATCCAGCAGCTCACCGACGGCTTTCTGCGCGACGGCCGCTTCGGCTTTGAGGAGACGGCCTATCTGCTCATGTTCGGCCAGCTGCCGGACGCTGCCCAGCTGGAGCAGTTCAACCGCCAGCTTGCCTTTTACCGCAGCCTGCCCACCAACTTTGTGCGGGATGTGATCCTGAAGGCCCCCAGCGCGGACATGATGAACACCCTGGCCCGGTGCGTACTCACCATGGCCAGCTACGACGAGCGGCCGGACGACATCAGCCTGCCCAACGTGATCCGTCAGTGCATCGACATGATCGCCATCTTCCCGCTGATCGCGGTCTACGGCTACCAGGCCTATAATTACTATTTAAACGGCAAGAGCCTTTACATCCACACCCCCCGGCCCGAGCTTTCCACTTCGGAAAACATCCTCACCCTGCTCCGGCCGGACGGCCAGTACACGCCGCTGGAGGCCCGCATTCTGGATCTGTGCCTGGTGCTGCACGCCGAGCACGGCGGCGGCAACAACTCCACCTTCACCACCCACGTGGTCACTAGCTCCGGCACCGACACCTACAGCTGCATGGCGGCCGCGCTGGCCAGCCTGAAGGGGCCCCGCCACGGCGGCGCGAACATCAAGGTGGTGCGCATGTTCGAGGACATGGAGGCCAATCTCACCGACTGGGAAGACGAGGACGCCATCAAGGATTATCTGGCTGGTCTTTTGGCGGGCGAGCGGTTCGACAAAAGCGGCCTGATCTACGGCATGGGCCACGCGGTCTACTCGGTCAGCGACCCCCGCGCCCAGATCCTGCGCGGCTTTGTGGAGCGGTTGAGCGACGAAAAGGGCCTGCACAGGGAATACGCCCTGTATGCGGCGGTGGAGCGGCTGGCTCCCCAGGTCATTGCCCAAAAGCGCCGCATCTACAAGGGTGTTTCCGCCAACGTGGACTTCTACAGCGGCTTTGTATACCGGATGCTGGGCCTGCCCACCGAGCTGTTCACCCCGCTGTTCGCCATGGGCCGTGTGGCGGGCTGGAGCGCCCACCGCATGGAGGAGCTGATCAACATGGGCAAGATCATCCGCCCGGCCTACCTGGCGGTGCAGCCCCGCCGGGAATACATTCCGTTGGAAAACCGTCAGTAAATCGATCCGCCCCCGTTCCCTGAATTCAGGGAACCGGGGTGGATTTCTTTTTGCCGTTTACAGCTGCTCCATGGGGATTTCCATAATCATGGCGGTGCCCCATTCCTTTTTGCTGATGATGCGCAGCGTACCGCCCTGCTCATACATCTGGATTCGGGCATAGATATTGTGCAGGCCGATGCCGGTGGACGCGCGCACCTTGCCCGCCTGGGACGCCCGCTCTCCGGTGACCATCTGATGGAATCAGGAATGGCGATGAAGGCCTGACGCAGCATGAACACGAAGTACACGTCCACCGCGGCGGGCAGCACCAGGGACCACATGGTGTTCAGGATGCCCAGCTCCTTGAACAGCATGTAGCGGGGCATGATCATCACGTCGCTGGGGATCATCAGACCGGCCAGCAGCACCAGGAAGATCTTGTCGCGGCCGGGGAATTTCACCTTGGAGAAGCCGTAGGCGGTGAGGGTGATGATGAAGAACTTCAGCACCAGGGTGCACACGGTCATGACAACGGTGTTCATATACCACTGGCCAAAATCAAAGTAGGGGTTCGCGAATACGGTTTTCATGTTCTGCAGCGTGAAGTGTTCCGGAATCAGCTGCAGGGGAGTGCTCAGCACTTCACCGGTGGGCTTGAAGGCCGAGGAAACCGTAAACAGAAACGGATAGATGCATACCAGGCCAAAGAGAACCAGCACGACGGTGATGATCCACTTTGTGACGATGCCTTTTTTCTTGGTCATAAGATTACCCTTCCTTTCCGGCTTAGTAGTTCACCCATTTTTTCTGACCGCGCCACTGGATCAGGGTAATGGCCATGGCCAGGGCGATTACTCGTTTCATGTTCGTCTTCCTCCTAAATCTGTTTCATAAAAGCAGGCCTTGCGGGCCGCTCTCTCTGTTGCAAACCCATAATAACACAGCTTTTGCCGCTCTTAAATAGGCAGAATTTTGCTTTTTTATCGGCTTTTTTTGCCGGCAAAAATCGCCGATGCGGCAAAAAGCAACCACACAACCGATCGGGCGTATCCGGAACAAAATCCCCCCATAAAGTACAAATCCTGCCGATTGCGCATCTTCTTTCCCCCTGGCTATAATGGAACCAACCCATACCCAAGGAAAGGAATCCCTTCCCATGGACCGAATTCACCAGGCGGTTTCCGTTGTGCCCTCGCCCCGGCAGCTTGCCTGGCAGCAGATGGGATTTTACGCCTTTGCTCATTTTGGAATGAACACCTTCACCGGCCGGGAATGGGGCGACAGCGCCTGCGGCGAAGTCAAAAACGGCAAAACCCAGGCATACGACTGGGAAGGCTATTACCAAATCATCCGCCGCGCCCAGCCAAACGCGGTGATCAGCGTGTGCGGGCCGGATGTGCGCTGGTGCGGCAACGAGGCCGGAGCCTGCCGCCCGTCCGAATGGAGCGTGGTCCCCGCCGCTGCGCGCCAGAGTTTCCTTGCCGTTGACCAGCAGCTGGTTGGCGTTGTCGGTCTTGCGGTTCTCCACAATGGTTTCCACGGTGTCGCCCTCGGTGGACTGGATGCCCGCGCCCAGAGCGACCACCTGATCGCCGAAGGCGAACCAGGACTTCTTGCCCTCCAGATCGGAATAGTTGGACTTGAAGTCCTGACCGATGGAGGCGTAGTTTTCCACGCCTGCGGTGGAACCGCCCACCCAGTCGCGGTCGTTGGTCTTGATGCTGAAGCCTGCCAGATCCTGTGTCACATGGTTGGTGGTGATGCCCGGCAGACGCAGCGGGTCCACGGTGGCCCAGTAACCCTTGTCGTGCTGAGCCTGATCGCCGTTGTACAGCTCCAGCACACCGTCGGACTGATACCAGCCCTTCAGGTTCTCGCTGTTGCCGCACTCGGTGGCGCCGTTGCGGCTGGAGAACATGCTTACGCCCAGCGCAAAGCCATCGCTCTGCACGACCACCTTATCCATGGAGCCGTAGATCTTGGTGTACACTTCCGTGTCCAGAGGAATGCTCTCGTCGGCCACGATGTTCTTCACCTTCACCAGCGAGGAAATGGACTTCAGGCCGTTGTAATAGCTGGTGGAATCGTAGGCAACGCCCAGCATAGCCTGGGTCTTGGCGAAGGAGAGCAGCTCATCCCGGTACTCCTCCGGCGCACCGTCCACCAGACGGATGATGGCATCCATGGCGTAGCGGCCGGTGGTGATGTTGCTGCGGTTGAAGCGGGAAACGCTGCGGCCCTGCACCATGTCAAAGATGCCGCCGTCGGCATACAGGGGCCGGTAGCCGTTCAGAATCCACTCGTAAACAATGTTCGGGTCCGCATCGGTGCAGGCCCAGGGAGTGTTGTTGGTCAGCACGCTGATCTCGGTCACCGCGCGCAGCTTCTCCACGCCGTAAGAGCCACTGTAGGCAAAGTTGCCGTGCTGCTTGAAGGAGCCGTCATCGTAGAAGCCGTCACCGCTGGTCACGTACTTCAGCTCATTCACCATGGTGTCGCTGGCCTTGAACATGGAAACGGTGTCGCCCATGGCAATGCCGTTCAGCAGGGTGATCATGGCCATCTCGCTGCCGTTGGCGCCGGTGGCGGAGCTGCGGGTGGCGCGGCCGGAGGAACTGCGGCCCCAGTAGTAGTTCACATCGGGGCTCAGAAGCATAATCATGTTGTGCAGACGGGACTGGGTGACCTCATCCAGCTCGTCATGCATCAGCAGCGCCACGGCGGTCAGGTCCTTGGGCACACCGATGGACCAGTCCCACCAGTTGGCGAACACCCGGTCGTGGTAGTTCAGCACGTTGGGGAAGCCGCTGAACAGGTAATCGATGCTCAGATCGATGGCCTTTTTCAGCGTTTCGTCCTGGTAATAGCTGCAGCCCTCGGACACATAGGCCAGCACCATGCTCTTGATGCGGGTGGTGGTGGAGGTCAGGTTGGCGCTGCCGTCGGTGTTGCTGCTGCCCTTGTTGGCCCAGTCCAGCTGAACGTCGATGTCGTCGAACAGGTTGCTGCCCTTGCCCGCGTTCCAGTTCAGATGCTCCAGAGCGGTCTTGGCATTCTGCTCATACTTGGCCATGTAGTTCAGGTAGTCCGGGTCGGTCTTGTCGGTCATGTCGTTGCCGGTCTGGGCATTGATGTAGTTGGTGCGCATGGATTTCAGCGCATCCTGCTCGTTCTTGTCCAGATCGGTATAGCCCAGAGTCACGGTGAAGGTGGCACCCTTCGCGTCCTTGGTGTTGACGGTGAGCACCGCGCCCAGCTTGTCGAACTCGGCGGTCACGTTGGGGTTGCCCTCCACCAGGGTCAAGTCGTTGCCGTAAATGCGGAAGGTCAGGCTGTCGTTGTTCTGGAGCACGTCCGCCATGCCCACGGTCATGGTGTGGTTGGAGGGGTCCTTCACCAGGGTGACCGAGCCCTTCACGCCGCCCACATCACCGATGCGCAGCTCGTTGGAGCCATGGTCACCCCAGAAGATGTAGCCGGTCACACCGGCCTTGTTGTCCCGCACGGCCTGCACAAAGGTGGAGTTGCTCAGCACCTGGATATCAGGGTTTTCGGCGTAGGCCTTCACCTCATCCTGAGTCTTGCTGGGCAGCAGGACATAGTCGTAATTCTCCTTCTTGAAGGAGTCCATCCGGTTGTCCACGTTCTCGCCGTGGGGAACCGCCAGGCTCAGATAGCTGCGGGTGATCTCCTCGCTGCTCACGCCGGAGGAGCCGTTGACATCCGCCCAGCTGCCGGTGCGCTCCTCCCGCAGCACGTTCACATCGCTGCCTTCGGGGAAGTAGTAGCCCATGGAATCGCTGCCCACGTTGCCCTCCATCCAGGCCCAGGACACATCGGTCAGCGCTTCGCTGTCGCCCATGCCGGAGGCAACGGTCTTGCCGTCCACCACCAGCTGGTTGTCGCCGTTGATCTTCTTGTTGTCCACAATGGTCTCAGTGGTCCGGTCCTTGTCGATGCCGGTGATGCCGGCGCCCAGGGCAACCACCTCGTCGTCAAAGACGAATCAGGCCTTGCGGGCGGTCAGATCCGGGTTTTCGGAGTCATCCTTGCCGTAGTTCTTGAAGTTCATGGCCACGCTGGCGTAGGGACCCACGGTGCTGCCGCCGTTGTAGTTGGCGTTGCCGGTGTATTTGCCCCAGGCCTGCTGGGTATCCAGCGTCCAGGTGTTGTGGTCGGTGGTGATGCCGGGCAGACGCTGGGGGTCTACGGTGGCCCAGTAGCCGTCGGAATACTGGCCCTGGTCGCCGTTGTAGAGGAAGGTCACGCCGTCGCCCTGGTGCCAGCCCAGCAGGTTCTCGTTGTTGCCCACCTCAAAGCGGCCGGTGCGGGCGGAGGAATAGCTGATGCCCAGGCTGAAGTTCTCGCTGTGGGCAACGAACTTGTCCATCACGCCTAACACCTTGGCGTAGCAGGCCTCGTCGGCATCGGTGACCTGCGCGGGGATGCTCTCGTCGTTGACGATGTTCTTGGCCGCCACCATGGAGGCGGGGGCCATGTCGCTGTAGAAGGTATCGCTGTAGTCAGCCCCGGCGATCAGATTCTCCTTGGCGAAGGTCTGAATGGGCAGCTTCATTTCCTCAGGAGCGCTGCCCGCCAGCAGCACCACGGCCTCCAGAATGCTGCGGCCGGTGCTCATGTCGGTGTGACTGGGCCGTGCCACGCTCCGTCCGGCGGTCAGGTCCATCATGGCGCCATCCGCAAACATGGGCCGGTAGCCGTTCCAGATCCAGTTATACACCTTGGCGATGGATTCCTCCGGCATGTCCCATGCGGTGTCGCTGGACAGATACACGATCTTTTCGATGCCCTTCAGCAGGGTGGAGCCGTAACCGGCGGTATAGCCCAGGTTGCTGTGCTGAATGAAGGAGCCGTCATCGTAGAAGCCGTCACCGCTGGTCACGTTGACGGTGAGGGTGGCGGTGTGCTTGGTGGCCAGACCGATGCCCTCCTGATTGTTGCCGATGGCGGAGCGCAGGGCTGCCACCAGGCTGGTATCCGCCAGGTTTGCGCCGGTCTGCTCATTGTAGGAGCCCCAGACATTCACGATCTTCGTGGGGTCCTCGTTGAAATGGCGCAGGGTGGCGTACTCGGCGTCGATGAACTCCTTGTCCAGCTCGCTGTACATCAGGATCACGGCGCTGCCGATGTCCTGGGGGATGCCGATCCACCAGTGCCACCAGTTGCCGTAGATCTGCTGCAGGTTGTAGTTCTCGTTGTAGACATGGTCGTGATACCAGGTCAGTGCATCCACAATGTCCCGGCCCAGGGCCTCGTTGTGATGCAGCTCGCTGCCCTCGGCGGCCCAGCCGCGGGCCATGTCCAGAATCCGGGTGCTGGCGGTGTTCAGATCCGCGGTGAGGGCCGCGTTGCTCTGCCCCTTGCCCGGGTATTTGATGGTCAGGTCCAGATCCTCCCACAGGGTGGTGCGGTCGTCCTCTCCATCGGGCTTTTTGACCATGCTTTCCCATGCGGCGCTGGCCTTTTCCATATAAACAGCCATGGCTGCCTTGTAGTCCGCGTCGGACTTGTCGGCGCAGTCATTGCCGGTCATGCGGTCGCTCCAGCGGTTGCGCATGGTCTCATACATCTCCATCATGGCGGGGTCGTCCACCGTGATGGTGCAGGTCACGCTGTGATCCTCGTCCATGGCGGCGGTGATGGTCACCACACCCACACTGTGGATGGTCACCACGCCGTTTTCCACCGTGGCGATTGTCGGATCGCTGCTGGTCCAGGCCAGCTTGGACAGATCCACCTGGTCGGAATCCGCCTTCACGTTCAGGGTGAGCACATTGCCCACCTGACCGGTCAGCTCGGTCTGGTCCAGAGTGAGCTTGTAGTCCTCCACGATCTTCAGGTCCTTGACCCACAGATCACCGGTGAACTTCTCAAAATAGACCTCGACCTTCACCCGGTCGGCGTTGTCTCCGGCCACCTCGGCCAGATCGCGCAGGGGCCACTCGTACAGCACCCAGCCGCCGGTGGTGCCCTTCACCTTGTAGCCGTCGCCCAGGTTCTTGTTGGCGCCTGCGCCCACCTGACCGCGCATGTACAGGCCGGTGCCGCTCACGTTCTCGGCCTTTACCCACGCACGAAGCACGTAGTTCTTCTGGTAGTCGAACCCGTACAGCTTGGTGTTCATCAGGGCATAGCGGGCGGATGCATCCTCACTGTGGCAGTGGATGGCGGACTCGCCCGTCTCATCGGGGGTCACCTCCAGCCAGAAGGTTCCCGTGGCGGGGCTGGCATCCCAGGCCTCGGGCAGGTCGGAGGGCAGCACGCCGTCCTTCCAGTAGCGAACGGTGGTGGCCTGGGTCTTACTGAAGTCGGTCTGCCAGATCACCGGCAGCTCCGTCGGGTCCTCCGGCTCGCCGCCCTCGCTCTTTACAGGAACCAGCTGCAGGTTGTCGATCCACACCTCGCCGGTCATGGAGCAGGCGTACAGCTCCACCTTGAGCATGCCCTCCTTGTCCTCGCCCGCGGCGGCGGCCTTCAGACCCTCCAGCTTGATTTCAAAGTCCACCCAGCCGTCGCTGGTGCCGTTGGCCGGAGTGGCGCCGGTGAGCAGCTTATTGCCCTTGTCGCCCACCTGCACCTTGATCAGATTGTCGGTGCCGGTGGGGACCATCTGAAAGTTGCTGGTCTTGACCCGCATTTTCAGCACGTAGTCCTGCTCGTAGTCCAGATTCTCGAACCAGCGGAAGAAATCCGTTCGGCCGGTGGCGTTTTCGCTCTTCACATAAACGGTATTGCTGCCACCTTCGGGCACCACCTCAAACAGCATGTTGGGCGATACCGTGGCGGGCCAGATGGATTCCACCCAGGCCTCCGGCATCACGCCCGCCGGCCAGTACTGCTTCACCTGCGCGTTGGTGATGGTCTTGGTCTGCTCAAATCCGTCGTACCAGCCCATGGCCAGCGCGTCGCTGTCCACCCAGCTCAGGTCCTCCTGAGCGGCAGGCTGTTCCGGCTGCTGCTCTGCGGGCGCCTCAGGCTCTTGTTGAGACTCTTCCTCCTGAGGGGGCTCGCTGACGGCCGGATGCATCGGCTTCCGGTTCGCCGGCAACCGATGTGCTTGCGGCCGGTTCACTGCTGGCAGGCTCACTGCCGGCAGACGCGCTGACCGCAGGCTCGCTGCCCACTTCTGCCTGCAAGGCGGCGTCCGCTGCATACACCAGCGGACTGACCACACTGGAAGCAGTCATGGCCGCTGCCAGTGCCAGGGCAGCGCATTGCTTTTTCCAATTGCTTGTCATGTGATTCTCCTCTCGCGCCGGGGCTGGTCCGGTCAGGGCACTGCTGTTCCCCTTCCCTGCTGGGCCCGGCTTGTTTTTGCTTCCTTTCGCGGTGCAAAAGAGGGAAAACTCCCCCCTCGCTTTTTCCATTATAAGGGGGGAGTTTTTTCACTGTACATAAGCGGATTTCGGCTTGCATCGTCATTTTTGCAGTATTTTTCGAAAAAGCAGCACTGTTTTCAGCAGTTCATTCTAAAAAAATCCAGTTTTTCAACTCTTCTTCCAGCGCTCCCTGAAATACCCTCCTGCGGCCGTGCCCATTTGCGGGCAAAACAAAAAGCCTGCTCCGGTGTGTGGGAGCAGGCTTTTTTGCAAGCGATATTCCGCCGAAGGGGCTGGCAGAATACGCCGGCGAACAGATTGAGGATGCGAAGCTTACTTCAGGTCGGTGGTGGCCAGCACGTCCATGTCATCGAATTCCATGTTCTCGCCGCCCATGGCCCAGATGAAGGTGTAGTTGCCGGTGCCTACGCCGCTGTGGATGCTCCAGGAGGGGCTAATCACAGCGTCGAAGTTCTGCATCACGATGTGACGGGTCTCGGTGGGCTCGCCCATCATGTGGAATACGACCTGATTCTCGGGGATCTCGAAGTAGGTGTAGATCTCCATGCGGCGCTCGTGAGTGTGGCTGGGCATGGTGTTCCAGTTGCTGCCGGGCTCCAGAGCGGTCATGCCCATGGACAGCTGGCAGGTCTTCAGCACGCTGGGGTGGATGAACTGGTTGATCACGCGCTTGTTGCAGCCTTCCACGGTGCCCAGAGGACGCTTGGCAGCCTCTTCGATGGTGATCAGCTTGTTCTCGTAGGCGCAGTGCGCGGGAGCGCTGACCATGAAGAACTTGGCAGGATTGGAGGCATCGTCACTGGAGAAGTGAACTTCCTTGTTGCCCTGGGTCAGGTACAGGCAGTCCTTGTAGTTCATGTGGTAGGAAACGCCGTCGGCCACAACGGTGCCGGCGCCGCCCAGGTTGAAGATACCGATCTCGCGGCGCTCCAGGAAGAACTTGGTGCCAAAGTTGGCCCATACATCGATGCCCTTGTCAATGGACACTGCTTCCTGAACAGGCATGCAGCCCAGGGTGACCATACGGTCAACATGGCTGTAAACAGCAACAACCTCATCGGCCTTGTACAGACCGGTGATCAGGAACTCGTTGCGGGTTTCTTCGGTGGTGTAGCGCTTGAAGTCGCGCTGATTGCAAGAGTAACGAATATCCATTTTTATATCCTCTTTTCCTATGTGCCGGCCCGGTCTGTGCGGGCCGGCATAGTGATCGTTGGGATGGACTTAGCGCTGGATACGGCCGGAACCGTCGCCGCCAGCCAGCTTCTCTACCTCAGCCAGGGTAACCATGTTGTAGTCGCCCTCGATGGAGTGCTTCAGAGCGGAAGCAGCCACAGCGAACTCAACCGCAGCCTGGGTGTCCTTGCCGGTGATCAGGCTGTAGATCAGGCCGCCGCCGAAGCTGTCGCCGCCGCCCACGCGGTCGATGATGTGCAGGTTGTACTTCTTGGAGAAACAGTATTCGTCCTTCTCCACGTTGTACAGCATGGCGCTCCAGCCGTTGTCGAAGGCAGAGTGGCTCTCACGCAGGGTGATGGCAACCATCTTGAAGCCGAACTTGTCAGCCAGCTGACGGGCAACGCTCTTGTAGCCCTCGTGGTTGATCTCACCGGCGTAGATGTCGGTGTTCTCAGCCTCGATGCCGAATACGTCCTTGGCATCCTCCTCGTTGGAGATGCAAACGTCCACGTACTGGCACAGCTCGGTCATGGCAGCGCGGGCCTGCTCACGGGTCCACAGCTTGCCGCGGTAGTTCAGGTCGCAGGAAACGGTGATGTTCCGCTCCTTGGCAGCCTTGCAGGCAGCCTTGCAGATCTCAACCAGGTTCTCACCCAGCGCCGGGGTGATGCCGGTGAAGTGGAACCATTCCACACCCTCGAAGATGCTGTTCCAGTCGAAGTCGGCGGGATCAGCAGTCTGGATGGCGGAATGAGCACGGTCGTAGATGCAAACGCTGCCGCGCTGAGAAGCACCCTTCTCGTTGAAGTAGATGCCAACACGCTCGCCGCCGCGAACGATCTTGCTGGTGTCCACACCGTAGCGGCGCAGGCTGTTCACGGCAGCCTGACCGATGGAGTGGGTGGGCAGCTTGGTCACGAAGGCAGCATCCAGGCCGTAGTTGGCCAGGGAAACGGCCACGTTGGCCTCGCCGCCGCCGAAGGTGAACTCCACGTGATCGCACTGTACGAAACGCTCGTAGTTATAGGGCTGCAGGCGCAGCATCAGCTCGCCAAAGGTAACAACTTTTGCCATAATATTTTTTCCTCCAGATTCTGGTTATTTCTGCAGCAGATGGATGGCGAAGCCGCCGATCTCCTGCTCCAGGTATACAACAGTCATACGACCGTTCTTGTATTTTGCGGTCTCCATGTTCAGGGTGTAGCCCTTCTTCACCAGCTCAGCAGCGGCGATCTCCACGCTGTTGGTGCGGATGGCCAGGTGACCCTGCTTGCCCAGGTAGGGCTGCTTCATCACTTCGATCTCGGAAGAGGAGAAGATGGAGCTGTTGCCGGCCTTGGCAGCGAAGCCGAAGGCATTCTCGAACTGCTCGGCCACCTCAGCGGCGACGGACTCGTCCGCGGAGTTGATGCCCACGTGAGCGATCTCGAAGCCCAGCACAGCCTGGCGGGCCTCAGCGCACAGCTGAGTGATCTTCTCGAAGTTGCCCGCGGCGATCTGGTCCTTGGGGCAAACCCAGCTGCCGCCCACGGCATGGATGAAGGGAGCGCGGATGAACTCACCCACGTTCTGGGCATTCACGCCGCCGGTGGGCATGAACTTCACGCCCACGAAGGGAGCGGACAGGTTCTTCAGAGCGTTCAGGCCGCCGTATACATTGGCGGGGAAGAACTTGATGACCTTCAGGCCCTTTTCCAGAGCAGCGGTGATCTCGGTGGGAGTCACGCAGCCGGGAGCCACGGGCACGTCATGCTCGATGCAGTAGTCCACGACCTTCTCGTTGAAGCCGGGAGACACGATGAACTTGGCGCCCATCTCGATGGCGGTCTTGCACTGCTCCAGGTTCAGAACGGTGCCTGCGCCCACCAGCATGTCGGGGCAGTTCTCGGCCACAGCCTTGATGGAATCGGCAGCAGCAGCGGTGCGGAAGGTGATCTCCATCACATCGATGCCACCGGCAACCATGGCGTTCGCGGTGGGGACAGCGTCCTTGGCATCCTCCAGCACAACAACGGGCACAACACCCGCGTTGGCAAAGCGTTCCATAACAGTCATTGCTTATAAGCCTCCATGTACGATTGTTTATGAGAATACCGCACAATTCCGGCAGGGACAGAGCCTTGCCGGAACCGTGCAATATTTATGAATGGCAGAATTCAGCGCAAAGCACAGACTCAGGGCTGCTTGCCGATGTAAGCCAGGATGCCGCCGTCCACATACAGGATGTGGCCGTTCACGAAGTTGGAAGCGTCGGAAGCCAGGAACACGGCGGGGCCGGCCAGGTCTTCGGCTTCGCCCCAGCG
This sequence comes from Gemmiger sp. An194, assembly GCF_002160145.1. Classification (GTDB taxonomy): domain Bacteria; phylum Bacillota; class Clostridia; order Oscillospirales; family Ruminococcaceae; genus Allofournierella. Next base: position 168,963 of record NZ_NFKA01000006.1, read on the forward strand.
GGCAGCGGGGGTCTTGGCGATGATGAACTGATCGAAGGGATGGCGGCTGCCGTCCGGCTGGATCTCACGCAGAGGAGCGGTCTGGGGAGTGGCGATGTAGCCGGGGCCGATGCCGTTGCACTGGATATTGGCCTCGCCGTACTCGCTGGCGATGTTCTTGGTCAGCATCTTCAGGCCGCCCTTGGCAGCAGCGTAGGCGGAAACGGTCTCGCGGCCCAGCTCGCTCATCATGGAGCAGATGTTGATGATCTTGCCGTGACCCTTCTTGATCATGGAGGGGATCACAGCCTTGGATACGATGAAAGGAGCGTTCAGGTCCACGTCGATCACCTGACGGAACTCGGCAGCGCTCATGTCGCACATGGGGATGCGCTTGATGATGCCGGCGTTGTTGACCAGAATGTCGATCACGCCAACTTCTTCCTCGATCTTGGCCACCAGGGCATTCACAGCCTCTTCATTGGTGACATCGCATACATAGCCGTGGGCCTCGATGCCGGCCTCACGATAAGCAGCCAGGCCCTTGTCCACCAGTTCCTGCTTGATGTCGTTGAAAACGATGGTGGCACCTGCCTCGCTCAGAGCGCGGGCGATGGCAAAGCCGATTCCGTAAGAAGCGCCGGTTACCAGGGCAATCTTGCCCTCCAGAGAAAACATGTTCATTTCAATCACTCCTAAATAATCTCAAAAACCCGAAGCCTACATGTATACATGCTAAGACCAAATCCGGCTCCCGCGAAAGGAATCTGAAGGCTGATCCGGTGTCTTGTATACAAGCTGATTCTATCACGCTCTTTCAAAGAATGCAACAGACTCTTTTGAGATTCCCTATTTTTGTTGTTATGGCTTATAAAATCGGCTGTCATTTGTGCAGTTCGCCCTATTTTTTGTCATTATCGCAGCAAATCGCCAAATTGTTAAAAAAAATGTATACATACCCTTCAAGATAGTTGCTGTTTGCGGCATTATCGCGTATAATTCAAGAAGATGGCGGAACTATGTATCCATTGGTCCGGCAAAATGCCTTCCGCCGCCCGGTTACCGGTGCGGAGCGCGCTTTGTTGTTGGAAGAAAAGGAGCTTTTGCATATGAGTGTGCCTCCAAACACAAAGGAAATCTATCAGATCCTGGAATCAGAGATTGTGTCGCTGAAGATCGCCCCCGGCGAAGTACTCACCGAGAACAGCCTGTGTGAGCGGTTTCAGGTTTCCCGCACCCCGATTCGCAGTGTTCTGCAGCGCCTGCAGGAAAACAAGTTTGTGGAGATCATCCCCCACAAGAGCACCACGGTTACCCGGATCAATCTGGACATTGCAACTCAGCTGATCTATGAACGGGTGGCCATTGAAAGCATGGTTTTCCGGGACTTTGTGCGCACCGCATCGCCCACGGCGGTGGAACAGGTGCGGGATCTGCTGCATCGGATGGAAACGCTGGCGGAAGCCTCCCATCACCTGGAGGAATTCGACAGCTATGCCTTTCTGGCCGCCGACCACGACATGCACGAGTTCTGGTTTTTGTTCTGCGGCAAGGACATGCTATGGAAGCGGATCATCCGCCCTCACCCGGACTATTCCCGTCTGATGCGAATGGACGTGACCGGGGCGAAGAATGTGCCTGATGTGCTCCATGATCATCAGCTTATGATGCAGATGATCGACGACCATTCCGAAGCCGGCATCGAGGAACTGATGGTACGCCATATGTACGGCAACGTGCGCCGTCTGGGCAGCAAGCTGTTTTCCGGCGAATACAAAAAATATCTTCAGCCCGTTCCGAATGAGTGACCGTTTTACCCAAACAGGGAGGAGTTCTCCTCTTCCTTGCACCTTCACTGACACAAAAAGCCTGCCTCGGCCGCAACCGAAGCAGGCTTTTTTCTATCCCCTTTCATCCATTGGGAGGGAAATGTGCCAAAATAAGCGAGCCTCTTTCAGGCCGCCCCCTTTTGGTGAACTTCCAGACGAAGGCGTCAAGAACAACATGCCGGTGGCATGTTGTTTAGCCCGAGAGGCCCTGCGAGCTGAACCGGAGCGCCATCGGCGCGAACGGTGAAGCCGCCCCCGCAGGGGGGAAGTGCAGCAAAAGAAAAGCGAGCACCTTTCAATGCTCACCTCTTTGTGGTGCACTTCTAGACGAGGGCGTTAAGAACAACATGCCGGTGGCATGTTGTTTAGCCCGAGAGGCCCTGCGAGCTGAACCGGAGCGCCATCGGCGCGAACGGTGAAGCCGCCCCCGCAGGGGGGAAGTGCAGCAAAAGAAAAGCGAGCACCTTTCAATGCTCACCTCTTTGTGGTGCACTTCTAGACGAGGGCGTTAAGAACAACATGCCGGTGGCATGTTGTTTAGCCCGAGAGGCCCTGCGAGCTGAACCGGAGCGCTAACAGCGCGAACGGTGAAGCCGCCCCCGAAGGGGGGAAGTGCAACAAAAAAGACAGGACGTTTGTCCTGTCTTTTTGTGGTGCACTTCCAGGGACTCGAACCCTGGGCCCGCTGATTAAGAGTCAGCTGCTCTACCAACTGAGCTAGAAGTGCA
>NZ_NFKA01000007.1 GCF_002160145.1 Gemmiger sp. An194
AACCACAAGCTATGCTTGTGGACGAGAAGAGCACGAGCGTTGAAACGGTAAAAAAAGAACCTCCTTTTGCTACAATAGAAGCGGGTAACGCCAACCGCACTAAAGCAAAAGGAGGTTCATCCATATGGACGAAAAAAGTTTATCACATACGAGTTGGAATTGCAAATATCACATAGTACTGGTGCCAAAGTATCGCAGAAAGGTAATTTACGGGAAATTAAGAAAAGATATTGGAAAAATCCTGAGAATGCTTTGTGATTACAAGCATGTGGAAATCATCGAGGGACATGCAATGCCAGACCACATTCATATGCTGGTATCGATTCCGCCGAAACTGGCGGTGGCAGATTTCATGGGGTACTTGAAAGGCAAGAGTACGCTGATGATTTTTGAGAGGCATGCGAATTTAAAGTACAAGTATGGAAGAAGAGTGTTTTGGGCAAAAGGGTACTATGTAAATACGGTTGGAGGAAATGAGGCAAAGATTCGCAAGTACATCCAAGACCAGGAAATGCAAGACCAGATGAGCGATCAGCTGAGTTTCAGAGAATACGAAGATCCGTTCAAAAATATAGCGGATCTGGATGATGATTCACCAGATATCCCGACCGACAGTAGAATAAAGAAGTAAAAAAGCAACGCCAAGTGCGGTTGGCGTTGCTCATTACGCACCTTTAGGTGCTGCTGGAATAATGGCCCTTATAGGGCCGTTCTGCAAACCCCACGTTCAACGTGGGGTTATGATTGCTATAATAAAACTGATTGTTCATTCATACCCAAACATTTTTGAACATCAGACACATAAAAAGAGCACCCGGCAGCACCGAGAGCGCATGGCTTGATTTTTGCCGGGTGTTCATTGCCGCAGAGTATTAGCTTGCTTTAGGGTCGTCCAGCGTCAGCCAGTCCAGCTGCGCAGGGTCCACGCCGACGGTACAGTAAAACAGCCGGGCATCAATGCGCAGGATCGCGCACAGGCGCAAAAGCAAGCGTCCGCTGGGAGTACGCCGCCCGCTTTCAATCTGCTGATACCACCGGGTCGAGATCCCTGCAAGTTCGGCGACGCTTTCTTGCGTAAGACCCAATTGGTGACGGCGGACAAAGAGCTCAGATGAAAATGCATGTTTGAATTTCATACCGCAAGATTACCTCCTTTACTTCTTATTATATAGTGTAGTGCGTTTTGCGTTTTTGTGGAGAAAAAGGTGCTGATGTAGGCAAATTTGGCGGGATTGCGCTGTTTTTGTGCCAAAAATGCCGACAAAACAGAGCGGCCAAGAGGGCGAAAAGGTTCGGGCTGTACTGGACAGATTACTGATGCTCTGTTATGATAAACTCATAAAGAAAAGTGCGCTGTGTCTGATTTGCGGAAAGTATAACAAAAAAAGAATGAAATGGCGTGCGGCATGGCTTTTGATTGCGAAATATGGTATACTGAAAAAAATAGTATTCGATTCAACTTGGACGGTATACGGCTGTTTAAGAAAAAGCAGGTGTACTGTCCAATGTAAAGTGGGGATTTTGGCTGTGAGTTTGGAAGTAACGATGTTCGGCGGCTTTGCGCTGCGGCACAACGGAAATACGCTTAAATTAGAGCGAAATAACGTCACACGCTCCATGCAGGTATTGCAGATGCTTCTGTTCCATGGGGAAGAGGGTGTGCCCAAGGACGTGCTGATGGACCAGTTGTTCGGTTACGAGGATGGTGTAACCAATCCGGCCAATAACTTGAAGGTGACCATCAGTAACCTGCGGCGTATCCTGAAGCAGGTCGGCCTGGAGGATACTACTGTGCTGTTCAAGGCGGGCAGCTATCACCTGGTCACGTCGGAAGAGATCACTGTGGATGCCTTCCGGTTCCAGCAGACGGCAGAACAGGCGCTGGAGGCCCAAGGCGATGAGCGAATCGATCTGCTGGAGTCGGCATGTGATCTTTACAACGGCGACTTCCTGCCTCATCTGGCAGGCTGCGATTGGGCGATGGTGGCGGCAGTCTATTATAAAGAGGAATACGCCGCTTGTGTGCATGCTCTTTGTGCGGAGCTGAGCCAGCGACAGGACTGGCAGCGGATGCTGCGCATCGCTACCAAGGCTTCGGGCCTGTGCCCGCAGGAGGACTGGGACATCCTGCGTATCCAGAGCCTGCTTGCCATGCAGCGCTATCAGGAGGCCAAAGAGGTCTACGAAGAGACCGCCAACCGAATGCTGGATGAATTCGGCGTCAAGCCCAGCGACCGGCTGAATGAGTGCATGCGTCAGCTGGAAAATGTGCTGCCCAGCAGCAAGGCTTCTCTGGAGCAGCTGCAGGAGGTCCTGAAAGAAGAGGATGTGTCCCGCGGAGCGTATTATTGCCCCTTCCCCAGCTTCATCGATACATACCGTACGGTCAGCCGTATGCTGGAGCGCAGCGGGCAGTCGGCCTATCTGATGATGTGTTGGGTCACTGACAAGCAGGGGCACCGCATTGAGCAGCGTGGCCAGGTGGCCCAGGTGATGCCTCAGGTAGGCGAGGCGATCCATTCCGCTCTGCGCCGGGGTGACATTTATACTCGTGCAGAGGATGACCGCTTCCTGATCCTGCTTACGGGCATCAACCGGGAGAACTGCAGTATCGTTATTCAGCGCATCGACGATTGCTACACCGCTCTGCGCCGGGGCAGCCGCGGCCCTGCTGTGACCCTCCACTATAAAATGGCCCCTGTGGGCGATATGAGCCCCCAGCAGTGGAAAAGCGGCAGCGTGAACTGGGGCTGAGTCGCGCCATTCATCCTGCCGGCAATTGTAGGCGCATGTTCGGATGCGGCCGTTGTTAGGCCATCAACCGCCGCAAGAGCGTTGACGGCAGGTGATTCCGGCAGTAAAATAAAAAGGAGCCGGCTGTGAAGGCAAAACGCCTGTTCACAGCCGGCTTTTATTTATCGGAAAGGGGGAGTGGTCCATGCCCACACCCACAAAACAGACGAAACGAAAATTCGGTCTGCTGGATTTTGTGCGTATTATTCTGGTGCTGGTGATCCTGTGTGCGCTTGGCGTGATTGCATACCGCCTGTGGGACTACAAGATCGGAACGGACCGCTATAATCAGCTGCAGCAGCAGGCGGTGCAGCCGGTGGAACCGGTTCAGGAGGAATCCCCGGAGGAGGGCTTTGTTCCGCTGGATATTGACTTCGACACGCTGCGGGAGGAAGGGCCGGACATCATCGGCTGGATTGATTTCGATTCGGTGGAGATCAGCTATCCCATCGTGTACAGCGGTGACAACAGTTACTACCTGCGCCGCCTGTGGGACGGCAGCTATAACCAGGCAGGCACCCTGTTCCTGGAGGGCAACAACCAGAGCCTGAATGATCTGCATGCCATCGTATACGGGCACAACATGCGCAACGGCACCATGTTTGCCCCCTTGAAGGAATATCTGGACCCGGAATTTTTTGCGGCGAACGGCGGCTGGTTTACCCTATATACTCCGGAAGGGGCCTGGCGCTATCAGCTGTTTTCCATCCATGAGGCCGAGCCGGACGATCCGCTCTATACGGTGGGCTTCGTGGTGGGGGATGAATACACCGAATTTTTGAAGACCTTGCGGGAGGCGCGCCTGTATGATACCGGCGTGACGGTGTATTCCGACGATCATGTACTTACCCTGAGCACCTGCACCGACGACGGCAACGACCGAATCGTGGCCCATGCCCGCCGGGCCGAAGCGGTGGAGCTGCCCTGAGGGGAAGAAAATAAGGGCAATACCGCACAATTCACGCCTAACGGCTCAGACGGCGTATCACGCCAAAATTTTCTGTGCTATTTTCCCAAAATGCTCGCCAATCCACCAAGGATTGGCTGTGCTTTTTGGTTCATATCACAAAAATTTTCCGGCGCGTTCCACCATCTGGAATTGTGCGGCATTGCCTAAGGGAGTGTGAGGAGCAATGGCAATGCGTTTGACCCCGGACCAGCAGGCCATGCTGGACGGCGCAAAGGGAGAGACCCTGGCCAAGGTTATGAAGACCCTGGTGATGTACGGCGAGGCCTTCGGCGCCGAGGAAATGGTCCCGGTGACGGCGGAGAAGGGGCATCTGGTGACCAGCTTTGGTCTTTCCATGATGAAGCCGGTGTACGACCTGATGGATCAGCTGATTGAAGGCGGTGCGGTAAACGGCCAGAAGTTCAGTGTGGACCCCCGTCCGCTGGACCCCAATGTGCCCACGAACCTGCTGCAGAAGCTGGTGTTCAAGTTCATGTATTCCAAGCAGGATGACTACGAGGCGCAGCTGCGGCAGCTGGGCCTCGTGGAAGACGACGCCTTTACCTGCACCTGTTATCTGCCTCAGGTGGGCAACGAGCCCAAGCAGGGCCAGGTGCTGAGCTGGGCGGAATCCAGCGCGGTGGTGTATGCCAACAGCGTGCTGGGTGCCCGCTGCAACCGGAATTCCGGTATTCTGGAGCTGTTTGGCTCCATCGCCGGCTGCGTGCCCAAGTTCGGTCTGCTCACCGATGAGGGACGCAAGGCCAGCTGGGTGGTGGAAGTGAAGACCAGCCGCCGCCCGGAGGCGCAGATTCTGGGCAGCGCCATCGGCATGAAGGTGATGGAGGACGTGCCCTACATCCAGGGGCTGGACCAGTGGCTGGGCGGCCAGCTGGATGATGCGGCCAAGGCCTACCTGAAGGATATGGGCGCAGCCAGTGCCAGCAACGGCGCGGTGGGTCTGTACCATGTGGAGGGCATCACTCCGGAGGCCTGCCAGCAGGGCAAGGCGCTCATCCGGCCGGACGCGCAGGTCTATGTGATCGACGACGCGGAACTGGAGCGGGTGCGGGCTGGCTATCCCTGCATCTGGAAGGACCCCAATGCCAAGCCGAAGCTCTGCTTTGTGGGCTGCCCCCATCTTTCGCTGGAGCAGCTGAACCAGTGGACCGGCGATCTGTGCGCCGCGCTGGAACAGGCAGGCCGCAAAACCGTTGCGGTGCCCACCGTGTTCACCGCAGCGCCCGCGGTGGCCAAGGCCTTTTCAAAAACGCCCGCCGCCGCCCGGCTGAAGGGCACGGGCGTGGTGCTTTCCTCCATCTGCCCGCTGATGTACATGAACAATCCGCTGTGCGGCAAGATGCCGGTGGCCACCAGCTCCAACAAGCTGCGCACCTATTCCTCGGCCCGTTACTACACCGATGCCGAGATGCTGCAGATCATGGTGAAAGGGGAGTGCTGAGATGAAACAGTTCAAGGGCCGCCCGGTGGTGCCGGGCAAGGCGAAGGCGGAGGCACTGGTTTCCCACGGGGGCTTCAACACCTTGGCCAGCTTCCAGAAGAGCCTGATGTTCGGCGACAAAAACGCCACCTGTTCCGACCAGAACAACCCGGATCTGTACCAGAAGCCCATGGCGGGCAAGGCGCTGTGCCTGCCCATGACCATCGGCTCCACCACCGGCGGTATGGTGCTGTACACCGCCGCCTGCATGGGCCGTCAGCCCGCCTGTCTGCTGTTCAGCCAGCCCATCGACAGCCTGGCCGCAGCAGGAGCGATTCTGGCGGGCGTCTGGAGCGAGAACCCCATGCCCACCGTGGACAGCCTGGGCGAGGAGTTTCTGCAGGCAGTGAAGACCGGCGACTCCATCACCGTGGAGGAAGACGGCACCGTGACCGTGGGCTGAGGCTTCTGCCGGACACAGAAAGCAAAAAAGAAAGACCGCCGGGTGGTTTGCAGGCACCCGGCGGTCTTTCTCTGCTTGAGAGCTGAAAAAGGAAGAATACATATGGTATTGGGAAATGTCGAATCTACAAATGGGAGCGTTTTCCGGCCGCTCCCGGGCCGGATCAGACCAGCTGTGCGCCCAACGCGCGGCAGGCAGCCTCGGCGGTTTCGTCCGGCGCGTCGCAGCAGATCACGCCCTCGCCCACCAGAGCCGCGCTCGCTTCGGTGCAGCGGTCCTGCCAGGTGCGCATCCACTCGCCGTCGCCCCAGCCGTAGGAGCCGAACAGGCCCAGCTTTTTGCCGCTGAGGGCGGACTCACAGGCGGCGAACATGGGCTCGAACTCGCCCTCCTCCAGCTGCTCCGCACCCATGGAGGGGCAGCCGAAGGCCACTGCGTCATATTCAGGCAGCTGCTCGGGACCGAATTCCGCGGCGGTGAGCAGGACGGCCTCGCCGCCTGCACCGCGCACGCCCTCGGCCACCTGAGCGGCCATCTGCTCGGTATTGCCGGTGCCGCTCCAATATACAACTGCGATCTTACTCATCGTCATACACATCCTTTCGGGAAAGTAAAAATGCTTCAGGCGGCCACGGTGAGCTGCAGCACGCTGCGCCCGCCGTTGAATAACCGCCAGTAAACGCCCCGGCATTTCTGATACTTGGCGAACAGCTTGGCGGTCTCACATTCGTTGCAGTAGACCTTCCAGCAGCCGGAGCATTTATAATGGGCGCCGCCGTGCTCAATGAAGCCCTGCACGTCGCCCAGCGGATAGCTGAGAAACAGGCCGATCTCGTGAGGAAAGCCCTCCTGGCTGCAAAGCCGTTCGCTCAGCCGGGCCAAGGCCTCGTTCGGGGCCAGGCTCTGATAGCCGCACCCGGCCAGGAATTCCGCTACACCCGGCTTGCACAGATCTGCGGCCAGACGCAGCGGCCGGTACACATAGATCAGCGCACAGCCGTTTTTGGCCCGAAGCAGCCGCAGGCAGACACCTTTGGATTCCAGCGCCCGGTGCCAGCCCAGCACCTGACCGGCCAGCTGTTCCTGGCTGCTGTAACGGCAGGAAAACAGGTTGGCGGTTTTCAGGTTGGCCAGTGTGGGGGAACAATGGTCAATGAGGTAACGGTCCAGCGGCATGGCGGGGCTCCTTTCGGCGGTTTGTTTTTTTGCGGTTAGCGTTAACTAACTTGATTGTATTATAGCACGCCTCACAGCGGCGCGCCTTTAAAATCTTGGCTGGTTCTTTCAAAAAATGATCCCGGCAGTGGTTGACATCGCAGATGAGTTAGTTTATACTAATCCTGAAGTTAGAAAAGACTAACTGCAGGCTGAAATGCCTGCCAGCCTTCTATATAAAAGGAGAGAGAACCATGAACCGAGAATTGCTTCAGGCCATTTATGATCACCGGGCCATCTGCACGGCAGTGGAGCAGCGGCAGGAGGAGCAGGCGCTGGAGCTGTGGGAGGAGAAGGCCCGGCTGCTGAGTCAGGCGGAATCGGCCGAGCGCAGCGCCATGCTGGAGGCGCTGAGCCAGAGCCTGTACGACCATATTTTACGGGTACAGGGTGCGGCTCCGGTGGAGTTCCGCCACACCAGCCGGGAGATGTACACCCGCACGCTGCCCCAGGCGGCGCTGGTGGGCCATGGGGCCGAGATGATCCGCCAGTACATCCGGCGCATGAATGAGGACGGCCGGCAGGATGACCACATCCGCATGGCCTGCTGCTACATCACCACCCACCTGAGTGAGCCCTTCACGCTGGAAACGGTGGCCAAGCATGTGTTTGTGAGCAAGTGCTACCTGTGCCGGATGTTCCGCAGCCAGACCGGGCAGAGCTTTTCTCAGTATGTGACCGCTCAGCGGCTGGAACGTGCCGAGCACCTGCTGCGCCACAGCGGTCTTTCCATCGACCGGATCGCTGAACAGTGCGGCTTTGGCAGTGCGGCTTATTTTGCAACCACCTTCCGGCGGCGCAACGGCATGGCTCCCAGCGCCTGGCGGCGGCAGCTGCGGACCCAGCAGAAGGCGGGGTGAGCGGCATGGAGTTGGAACGCAAGCGGAAGAACGAGCAGGAGATGGTGGAGAAGATGATCCGCATCTATTGCAGGGGAAAGCACAAAAGCAAAAAAGGCTGCCTGTGCCCGCAATGTCAGGCCCTTGCCGATTACGCCCGTGCCCGCACCCAGCGCTGCCCCCGCATGGCGGAAAAGACCTTTTGCAGCGCCTGTCCCCGCCCATGCTATAAGCCTGAGCTGCGGGAGCAGATGAAACAGGTGATGCGCTACGCAGGCCCTCGGATGCTGCTGCACGACCCGGTGGCAGCGGTGCGCCATCTGGTGCTGACCCGTTCACTCTGAGCGATTTTATCCAAAAGAACCGAAAGGCCCCGATTCATCCGAATCGGGGCCTTTTTTGGCCTGAAAACCGGCAAAATGTAAAAATAGTATGAAATGAGATTGGATATATTGACAAGGAAGCAAAAGATGAATAAAATACTTAGGTAACATAATTAATATAGATAACAACTGACGTAGTCAGTCGAGAAAGGGGGAGAAGATGAAGGAAATGGAGAACAGCAACGCGCTGCAGATGCTGCGCGCCATGGACCGCATCCGGCGGGCCTGGAAGAACGCCAGCCCCAGTGAAACGCTGAACAAATCGCAGTTTTTCACCCTGATGACCCTGCACAACAAGGGGGCGGATGTGTTTGGCGGAAGCTGCCCGCACACCGACCCCTACGAGCCGATGACCCTGTCGGCGCTGGCGAAGGCGATGAATCAGAGCATGCCTGCGGTGAGCCAGCGTATCCGGCGGCTGGAGGAACTGGGCTATGTGTGCCGCACGCCGGACGAGAATGACCGGCGCACGGTGTGGATTGGCCTCACGGAGTCGGGCAACACGCTGTTGCAGGAAAACTGCCGGGATATGTTCCGGCGGCTGGAGCGGATGATGACCCGCCTGGAGCGGCAGGGAGAACGAACCCCCGCCCAGGTGATCGAGGCCTTCAACTACCTGGCGGATGCCATGGAGGAGGAGTTCGGTGCGCCCTGAACCCGGTGTGGCCGGTGAAACAAAGCGAATTTAACAGCTGCCGCCCGCTTGCGGACGGCGCTGGCAGTAAGGAGAAACGAGTATGCTGAAACTGAAGCGATATTTAAAGCCCTATCTGGGCCTGCTGCTTGTGGGCGTGGCGCTGCTGTTCGGCCAGGCAATGCTGGAGCTGACGCTGCCCAACTACATGAGCGACATCGTGAACGTGGGCCTGCAGCAGGGCGGCATCACCCAGGCGGCGCCTGAGGTCATTGACAGTGATGCCATGGCTATGATGCAGATGTTCATGTCCGAGGAGGATAAGGCTCTGGTGGATGCGGCCTACCAGCCTCTGGGCGAACGGGAGGACGCAGACAAGCTGAAAGAGACCTACCCCAATGCAGGGGATGAGGATCTGGCGCTGGCCGCCGACCCGGAGAATGGTGCAAACGATGTCTTCAACCGGGCAGCCTATGCCCTGGTGAACATGATGGAGGAGCTGGCCCCTGCCGATTCCTCCACCGAAACCGAGGAGCAGGCCAGCGGTACGCTGGGTGCCGGCGCTATGGCCCAGCTCACCGCCATGCTGCAGAGCGGCGCGCTGGATGAGCAGCTGAATGAAGCCATCGCCACCGCGGCAGTGACTCCCGAAAGCATGCTGGAGCAGACCGGCGTGGTGCTGACCAAGAGCTTTTACACTCAGTTGGGCGCGGACACCGATGCCATCCAGACCTCGTACATTCTGAAGGTGGGCCTGCGCATGGCGGGCCTTGCCATCCTGCTCACTGTGTGTGCTATCTCGGCGGGCTTCTGCATGGCGCGCCTGGGCGCGGGCGTGGGCCGCGATCTGCGGCGGGACGTATTCCGCAAGGTAAGCTACTTCAACAACAACGAGATGGACCAGTTCTCCGGTGCCAGCCTGATCACCCGGTCCACCAACGATATCACCCAGGTGCAGAACTTTTTGAGCATTGGCCTGCGGATGATGTGCTTTGCTCCCATCATGGGCATGGGCGGCCTGATCATGGGCCTGTCCAAGTGCCTGAATCTGGCATGGGTGCTGGCCCTGGCTCTGATCGTGATGCTGGGCCTGATCCTCACCCTGTTCGCGGTGGCCATGCCTCGTTTCAAGAAGATGCAGACCCTGATTGACCGGCTGAACCTGGTGAGCCGGGAGGAGCTGAGCGGCCTGATGGTGGTGCGCGCCTTCTCCAACCAGCCCTTTATGCAGAACCGGTTTGAAAAGGCCAACAAGGACCTGACCGGCAATACTCTGTTTGTGAACCGGGCCATGGCTACCATGATGCCCTTCATGATGCTGGTGATGAACGGTCTGTCGCTGCTGATCGTCTGGTTCGGCGGCAAGCAGATCGCCGCCAGCAATCTGCAGGTGGGCGATATGATGGCCTTCATCCAGTACGCCATGCAAGTGATTATGAGCTTTTTGTTCATCAGCATGATGTTCATCATGGTGCCCCGTGCCTCGGTCTCCGCCGAGCGTATCAACGAGGTGCTCACCTGTGAGAGCACCGTGGCTGACCCCGCTCAGCCCACCGAGATGAACCACCCGGTAAAGGGCGTTGTGGAGTTCAAGGATGTTTCCTTCCGGTACGAGGGCGCGGATGCCAACGTGCTGGAGCATGTGAGCTTCACTGCCCGACCGGGCGAGACGGTGGCCTTTATCGGCGCCACCGGTTCCGGCAAATCCACCCTGGTAAACCTGATTCCCCGGTTCTACGACGCCACCGAGGGCAGCATCACCGTGGACGGCGTGGACGTGCGCCAGCTGCGTCAGAAGGATCTGCGCGACGCCATCGGCTATGTGCCCCAGAAGGGCCTGCTGTTCAGCGGCACTGTGGCCACCAACCTGCGCTACGGCCGGGCCGATGCTTCGGATGAGCTGCTGAAGGAAAGCGCGGACATCGCCCAGGCCACCGAGTTCATCCAGACTCTGGAAAACGGCATGGATACCGCCATCAGCCAGGGAGGAACCAACGTATCCGGCGGTCAGCGCCAGCGGCTTTCCATCGCCCGTGCGCTGGTGAAGCAAGCTCCCATTTATATCTTTGACGACACCTTCTCCGCCCTGGACTTCAAGACCGACGCCAAGCTGCGCGCGGCGCTGAAGGGCTACACCGAGCAGTCCACGGTGTTCATCGTGGCGCAGCGTGTGTCCACCATTATGCATGCGGACCAGATCCTTGTGCTGGATGAGGGCCGCGTGGTGGGCAAGGGCACCCATGAGGAGCTGCTGAAAAACTGCGAGATCTACCGCGAGATCGCGGAAAGTCAGCTTTCGAAGGAGGAATTGGCATAATGGCAGGACCGATGAGACACGGCCCCGGCGCAATGGCCGTGGGCGAAAAAGCCAAGGACTTCAAGGGCACCATGAAAAAGCTGCTGGCCTATATGCGGCGCTATCTGCCCAGCATTGTGCTGGCGCTGCTGTGCGCTGTGGGCGGCACGGTGTTCTCCATCTTCGGACCCAAGATTCTGGGTCAGGCAACCACCAAGCTGTTTGAGGGCGTGATCGCCATGCTCACCGGCACCGGCGGTATTGATTTTGCGGCCATCGGCCAGATTCTGCTGTTCCTGGCCGGTTTGTATGTGCTCAGTGCGCTGCTGTCTTACGTGCAGGGCTGGGTAATGGCCGGCATCGCCACCAAGGTGAGCTACGCCATGCGTACCGATATCAGCCAGAAGATCGACCGGTTGCCCATGTCCTATTTTGACCGGGTGCCCCACGGTGAGGTGCTCAGCCGCATCACCAACGATGTGGATATGGTCACCCAGACCCTGAACCAGAGCCTTTCCCAGGTGGTCACTCAGCTGACCATGATCGTGGGCGTGCTGTGCATGATGCTTTCCATCAGCCCGCTGATGACCCTGATCGCCATCTGCATTCTGCCGGTGTGCCTGGTAATCGTGATGAACGTGGTGCGCCACAGCCAGAAGTTCTTCCGCCGCCAGCAGGAATACCTGGGTCATGTGAACGGCCATGTGGAAGAGATGTACGGCGCCCATGTGGTGGTCACCGCCTTCAATGGCCAGGAAGAGAGCATCGAGAAATTTAACGGCCTGAACGAAAAGCTGTACCAGAGCGCCTGGAAGAGCCAGTTTTTGAGCGGCATGATGATGCCCCTGATGAACTTTGTGAGCAACCTGGGCTATGTGGCCATTTGTGTGCTGGGCGGCTTCCTTTCGCTGAACGGCACCATCACCGTTGGTGATATCCAGGCCTTCACCCAGTATGTGCGCCAGTTTACCCAGCCCATCACCCAGCTGGCCAATATCTCCAACCAGCTGCAGATGACTGCCGCGGCTGCCGAGCGCGTGTTCCTGTTCCTGGAAGAGCCGGAGGAAGTGCCGGACACCAAGGAGCCGGTACCCAGCAGCGAGATCAACGGTTCGGTCTACTTTGCCCATGTGCACTTCGGTTATGTGCCGGAGAAGACCATCATCAACGATTTCTCCGCCATCGTGCAGCCGGGCACTAAGGTGGCCATCGTTGGTCCCACCGGCGCGGGCAAGACCACCATGGTCAAGCTGCTCATGCGCTTCTACGATGTGAGCGACGGCGCCATTCTGCTGGATGGCTACGATGTGCGCCAGTTTGAGCGAGGCGATATGCGCAGCGCCTTCGGTATGGTGCTGCAGGATACCTGGCTGTACAACGATACCATTCGGGAGAACATCCGCTTCGGCCGTCTGGATGCCTCCGATGAGGATGTGCTGGCAGCTGCCAAAGCCGCTCAGGTGGACCATTTTGTGCGCACCCTGCCCCAGGGCTACGACACCATTCTGAACGAGGATGCCAGCAACATCAGCCAGGGCCAGAAGCAGTTGCTCACCATTGCACGGACCATCATCTCGGACCCCAAGATTCTGATTCTGGACGAAGCCACCTCCAGCGTGGATACCCGCACCGAGCTGGCCATCCAGAAGGCCATGGACGAGCTGACCCGTGGCCGCACCAGCTTTATTATTGCCCACCGCCTGTCCACCATCCGGGATGCGGATATGATCCTGGTGATGAAGGACGGCGACATCGTGGAGACCGGCAACCACAACGAGCTGCTTGCCAAGGGCGGCTTCTACGCCAACCTGTACAACAGCCAGTTTGCGAACGGCGAGGAATAAGCCGGCGAAAGGGTAAAAACTCTGTGAAAACCGTTGACCTTGCCACCGGAAAACTGGTATAGTAAAGCCAGTTGAAAAGGGAGTAGTTGCAAGTCGCTTCGTCAACAGCACGGCAAATGCCTGGCGAAGCGGGCCGGTTTGCTCACAGCGCGGTAACAAGACTTTTCGGCACAGTGTTTGCTGTGCCGAAAGGTCTTTTTTTATTGCCGGGCCGGGGGCGGGTCAAACGGAAAGGAGGCAGAGCAATGGCCACAATGTATCTGATGGTGGGAATTTCCGGCGCGGGCAAGACCACCTGGGCCAAAACCCGGCTGGCCGGGGCGGAGTACATCGGGTCGGACGGCATCCGCATGGAGCTGTTCGGCAAGGAGCTCACTTTGAAGGGGTACCACCGGGTACACCGGATCATGAACCAGCGCATGCGCGCCGCGCTGGAGCAGGGCAGAGACGTGGTGGTGGATTCGGTGCATCTGTCCCGCCGGGCGCGGCGGCGGGTGCTGCGGGCGGTGCCTCAGGGGGTGCGCTGTGTGGCGGTGTGGATCGACACCGGCGTGGTGCAGGCCATCCGGAATGATGCCTGCCGTCAGCGGCATGTGCCCTTCTTTGCCATCGCTCTCATGCGCCGCCGTCTGGTGGAGCCGAAAAAGGAGGAAGGCTTCCACGAGATCCGGCGCATCTCCTGGCAGGAGCGGGCGGAAAGCGCGGCATGGAAAAATGGCATCAAATATGAAAAAAATGAAAATCCTGCAAAAATCACTTGACGGGGCCTGCCTGCCGTGGTATAGTTAACCCAAGTTGAAAAGGGAGTAGTTGCAAGCCGCCTTGTCAACATCACGGCCTCAAAAGGGCCTGGCAGGGTGCGCCGCTTCTTAATGAGTCGGTAACAAGACTTTTCGACAGCAACGCTTTGCGCGTGCTGTCGGGAAGTCTTTTTTCTTTTGCGAAAAAAGACTTCCCGCCGGGTGAAACGGGCAAACTAGGAAAAAGGAGAATGAACGTATGGAACAAACTTATTTTGACAAAACTGTTCCGCAGGCCCTGGAGCAGGTAAAGGCCACCGCGGACGGTCTGTCCGCTCAGGAGGCCGCCCGGCGGCTGGAGGAGCACGGCCCCAACCAGCTGGCGGAGGGCAAAAAGAAAAGCCCGCTGGTGGTATTCCTGGAGCAGTTCAAGGACCTGCTGGTCTTTATTCTGGCTGTGGCCGCGGTGATCTCCATGGTGTCCGGCAATGTGGAGAGCACGCTGGTCATTTTTGCGGTGCTCATCATGAACGCGGTGCTGGGTACCGTACAGTACCTGAAGGCGGAAAAAAGCCTGGAAAGCCTGAAGGCTATGTCCGCTCCGGTGGCTAAAGTCCTGCGGGACGGCGTGCGCCAGGAGGTGGCAGGTCCCAAGGTGGTGCCCGGTGACATCGTGTACCTGGAGGCGGGCGACCTGGTGGTTGCCGACGGCCGTCTGCTGGAGTGCTACTCGCTGAAGGTGAACGAGAGCTCGCTGACCGGTGAGTCCGAGGCGGTGGAGAAGACCGCCGACGCTCTGCCCGCGGGCAAGACCGCGCTGGGCGACCAGAAGAACATGGTGTTCTCCGGCTCGCTGGTCACCTACGGTCGCGCAGTCATGCTGGTCACCGGTACCGGTATGAACACCGAGCTGGGCCACATCGCCGAGCTGATGAACCAGACCCAGCAGCGCAAGACCCCCCTGCAGAAGAGTCTGGATGATTTCTCCGGCAAGCTGGCGGCGGCCATCCTGGCCATCTGCGCGCTGGTGTTCTGCCTGTCGCTGTTCCGCAGCGGTATGGGTGTGCTGGACTCCCTGCTCTTTGCCGTGGCTTTGGCGGTGGCCGCCATTCCCGAGGCGCTGAGCAGCATTGTGACCATCGTGCTGGCCATGGGCACCCAGAAAATGGCCCGTCAGAACGCCATCATCAAGGAGCTCAAGGCGGTGGAAAGCCTGGGCTCGGTGCAGGTGATCTGCTCGGATAAGACCGGTACCCTGACCCAGAACAAGATGACCGTGCAGAAGATCTGGGCGGACGGCAAGCTGGTGGAGGCGAAGGAAGCCGACATGAGTGACCCGGCCCAGGAGCTGCTGATGAAGATCGGCCTGCTGGCCAGCGACGCCACCGTGGATGTGGCCAGCGGCGCTTCGGTGGGCGACCCCACCGAGATTGCCCTGGTGAACTGGGGCGGCATGCATCAAACCGATGCAAACAGTGTACGCAGTCAGTTCCCCCGCCTGGGCGAGCTGGCCTTTGATTCCGACCGCAAGCTGATGAGCACCCTGCACCGGGTGAACGGCAAACCCATGCTGCTCACCAAGGGCGCCATGGATGTGCTGCTGGCCCGTTCCGAAAAGCTGCTCACCGCCAAGGGCGTTGTGCCTCTGACCGATGAGATGCGCACCGCCATCGCCCGGGCCAACGAGGAATTTTCCGAAAACGGCCTGCGCGTTCTGGCCTTCGCCTGCCGCGAGATGGACGCGGAGCGGGAGCTGACCCTGGAGGACGAGAACGGCTTCACCTTTGTGGGTCTGGTGTCCATGATCGACCCGCCCCGTGAGGAGAGCAAGCAGGCCGTGGCCGACGCCAAGCGCGGCGGCATCCGCACCGTGATGATCACCGGCGACCATAAGGTCACCGCCACCGCCATTGCAAAGCAGATCGGCATCTTTGAGGAAGGCGACATGGCTCTGGAGGGCGTGGAGCTGGATGCCATGACCGACGACGAGCTGGACGAAAAGCTGACTCGCATCTCGGTTTACGCCCGCGTTTCTCCCGAGCATAAGATCCGCATCGTCTCCGCCTGGCAGCGCAAGGGCTGCATCGCCGCCATGACCGGCGACGGTGTGAACGACGCCCCCGCCCTGAAGAAGGCGGATGTGGGCGTGGCCATGGGCATCACCGGCACCGAGGTAAGCAAGGACGCCGCCGCCATGATCCTGGCGGACGACAACTTTGCCACCATCGTGAAGGCTGTGGTGAACGGCCGCGGCGTGTACACCAACATCAAGAACGCCATTCAGTTCCTGCTGTCCGGCAACATGGCCGGTATTCTGGCGGTGCTGTACGCTTCGCTGATGGCTCTGCCCGTGCCCTTCCAGCCGGTGCACCTGCTCTTTATCAACCTGCTCACCGACAGCCTGCCCGCCATTGCCCTGGGCATGGAGCCCGCCCGCAAGGGTCTGCTGGACCAGAAGCCCCGCGACCCCAAGGCCTCCATTCTGGATAAGCCCCTCATGTTCAAGATCCTGTGGCAGGGCGCGCTGATCGCCATCGCTTCCATGACTGCCTTCTATCTGGGGCTGTCTGCCGGCGGCGCTGCCATGGCCAGCACCATGGCCTTCGCCACCCTGACCCTGGCCCGCCTGTTCCACGGCTTCAACTGCCGCGGCACCGAGTCCATCTTCAAGCTGGGCCTTGGCAGCAACAAATATTCTCTGATGGCCTTTGCCGGCGGCGTGGTGCTGCTGGTGGCCGTACTGATGATCCCGGTGCTGGAGAGCCTGTTCGCAGTCACCGCCCTCAGCGGTATGCAGTACCTGCAGATCCTGGGTCTGGCCTTCGCGCCCACCCTGCTGATCCAGCTGGGCCGTGTGATTCGCGGCAAGTAATTCCGGGCAGGAAACACACAAAAACAGCCGCCGCGCTTCCCGATTTCGGGAGGCGCGGCGGCCTTTTTTTGTATGCGCTTATCAATACTGGCTGATGGGCAGGGAAGCGTCGTCGTCACTGGCTTCAATGGCCCGGATGGTCACCGGGTAGCTCACGCCGGGGCGAACCTCCACCTGCACGGTGTCGCCGATACGCTTGCCGAAGATAGCCCGGCCCAGCGGGGATTCCCGGCTGATGAGGCCGCTGTCCGCGTTGACCCGCAGAGTGGTCACCAGCTTGACCACCATCTCCTCCTCGTCCTCGGGGAAGTACAGGGTGATTTTGTCAAACAGACCCACCGAACCCTCGGCGTGGTCGGATTTGACCACCTTGGCGGTCTTGATCATCCGCTGCAGGTAACGGATGCGGCTCTCGTTCCGGTTTTTCTGGCGCTTGGCCTCCTTGTATTCAAAGTTCTCGCTCAGATCTCCGTAGGAGCGGGCGATCTTCACGTCCTCCAGGCACTGGGGCCGCACCACCAGGATGCGGTGCTCGATCTCCTCCTGCATTTTTTGAATGTCCACTTCGGTGAGTTCGTCGTACATGCAATCAATCCTCTTTTTCGGTATGTTCGCTCAGAGCCCTCAGGCGTAGACCTGGCGGCTCTGGAAGATGCACAAAGCGCTTTTGCTTTTGCCCGATTCCAGCAGGGTGCGGGCGGCGTATAGGGTGGCCCCGGCGCTGGCACCGGCGGGAATGCCGTCGGTGAGCAGCACCTCGCGGGCGGCCTGCACCGCCTCGCCGGTGGTCACCGCCGTCACCAGATCCACCACATAGGGGTTGTAGTTCTCCGGCACAAAGCCGAAGCCGATGTTGGCAATTCCGTGGGGCGCCAGAAAACCGCCGCCGATGGCCTGACACTCGTAGGGTTCCACCGCTGCCATGCGGATGTGGTTGGTCCAGGCCTTCACGTATTCGCCCACGCCGGTCACGGTGCCGCCGCTGCCCACCCCGGCCACAATGGCGTCGATCAGGTTGCCACCCTCGGTGGCCTTTAAAATGGCGGGGCCGGTGATGCGCCGGTGGTATTCCGGGTTGTCCTCGCTGGCCAGGTAGTTCATGTAGTAAGCGCCCTGCTCCTCGGCCATGCGGCGGGCCAGAATATCCATGCCCTCCTGGCCGGAGGGGCGCTCGTAGCAGGGACGCAGCCGGGCACCCAGTCCCTGCAGAAAACGCTCCCGCTCCGGCTCCAGTGCGGGCGGCACCACCAGCGTGAGCGGGTGACCGCTGCGCCCGGCGGCAATGGCCAGCGCCGCCGCAAAGGCGCCGCAGCCGGTCTCCACAATGGGCTGGCCTTCCTTCAGTTCACCCCGCTGGGTGGCCAGACGGATCATGGCGGTGGCCAGCGCGTCCTTGCCGGTGCCGGTGGGGCCGTCGAACAACAGGCAGGCGTATAGCTTGCCGGGGAGGCCGTGTTTTGCGGCATAGCCGCCAAGGGCCACCACAGGGCAGCGGGTGAGCTGCTGGTAATAGGTCTCGTTGATTCCGGTCATCACAAACGCCTGCCTTTCTTATTATATATAGGAAAGCATCGCAAACGGATGCAGCGGATACGGGCGGCGCACCCGCCGCTTTCTGCCTTTATTGTAGCACGTTCTGCGGCCAAAGTCATGCCCGGGAAAAAAGAACGTTTTTTGCACCGTTTCCCCCTTGACAGCGCTGCGCGGCCTCTGTTATAATAGCAAACTGTAAAGCAAAACGCTTTACGAAAAGGCAAAACACTTTACAGGGCCCGGCACCCCGGCAAGGAGGCGTTTTCGGTGGCAAAGAATCTTGAGATTTCGCTGTTGCTGGATTTCTACGGCGACGTGCTCACCGAAAAGCAGCGCGATGTGATGGAGCAGTATTACAACGACGATCTGTCGCTGGCCGAGATCGCCGATAACTTCGGCATTACCCGCCAGGGCGTGCGGGACTCCATCAAGCGGGGCGAGGGAATCATCCTGGAGCTGGAGGAAAAGGTAGGCTTCGCGAAGCGCTACCGGGCCGTGCAGCAGGGCATCGCCCAGCTGGAAAGCCTTGCGCGGGAGATTCAGTTCGAGAACGCCAACGGCTACACGCCGAACAAGCGTATCGACGATTCCGCCCGCAGGATGCTCGAGATCATCGGGCAGATCAGCGAATAACCGGCACACACAACGAAAGGACAACGACATGGCCTTTGAATCTCTTTCCGAACGGCTTTCGGGCGTGTTCAAACGGCTGCGGGGCAAGGGCAAGCTCACCGAGGCGGATATCAAGGCCGCCATGCGTGAGGTGCGCACCGCTCTGCTGGAGGCCGACGTAAACTATAAGGTGGCCAAGGACTTCATCGCCGGGGTCACCGAGCGGGCCATGGGCCAGGAGGTCATGGAAAGCCTGACCCCCGCCCAGCAGGTCATCAAGATCGTAAACGAATCCCTTACCGAGCTCATGGGCGGCAGCGAGGCTGCGCGCATCCACATCAAGTCCAAGCCTCCCACGGTGCTCATGCTCTGCGGTCTGCAGGGTAACGGTAAAACTACCCATGCCGCCAAGCTGGGCAAATGGTTCCTCAAGCAGGGCCATCGCCCGCTGCTGGTGGCCTGCGATATCTACCGCCCCGCGGCTATTGATCAGCTGCAGGTGGTGGGCAAGCAGGCGGGCGTTCCGGTGTTCACCATGGGCACCGAAAAGCCCGAGATCATCGCCAAGAAGGCCATCGCCCACGCCAAGGATTACGGCAACGACATCGTGATCCTGGATACCGCCGGCCGTCTGCATGTGGACCAGGCGCTCATGGATGAGCTGGGCCGCATCAAGGAAGCCGTTGAGGTGGACGAGGTCCTGCTGGTGGTGGACGCCATGGCCGGTCAGGACGCGGTGAACGTGGCCAAGGCCTTCAACGAGGCCGTGGCGGTGGATGGTATCATCCTCACCAAGACCGACGGCGACACCCGCGGCGGTGCGGCGCTCAGCGTCAAGGCCGTCACCGGCAAGCCCATCAAGTTCCAGGGCACCGGCGAAAAGCTGGACGATCTGGAGGTCTTCCACCCGGCCCGCATGGCCAGCCGAATCCTGGGCATGGGCGACGTGCTCACCCTCATCGAGAAGGCGCAGGACCTGCAGGATGAGAAGAAGGCCGCCGAGACCGCCAAGCGGATGATGGAGAACAAGTTCGACATGAACGACATGCTGGACCAGCTGGCCCAGATGAAGAAGATGGGCGGCGTTGCGTCTCTGGTCTCCATGCTTCCCGGCGGCAACAAGATCAACCCGGACGACATCGATGAAAAGGTGTTCGTCCACATCGAGGCCATCATCCACAGCATGACCCCCGCTGAGCGGGAAAAGCCCAGCATCATCAACCCCAAGCGCAAGCGCCGCATCGCCGCCGGCAGCGGTACCAGCGTGGAAGAGGTGAACAAGCTGCTTCGCCAGTTTGAGATGATGCAGAAGATGATGAAGCAGATGAAAAAGAACCCCAAGGCCTTTGGCCGCCGCCTGCGCGGCATGTAAGCGCGAGAAAAACGCGCAGTTTTCCAAGGTATGACCCGCAGCCCCCAAAAGGGCGGGTTTGATACAATATAACAATCACAATCGCCCCACACCGGGGCCCCAAACATCAGGAGGTTTACCACTATGGCAGTTAAGATCCGTCTGCGCCGCATGGGCGCCAAGAAAGCTCCCTTCTACCGCGTTGTTGTTGCTGACAGCCGCTTCCCCCGTGACGGCCGCTTCATCGAGGAGATCGGCTACTACGATCCCACCAAGGAGCCCAGCGTTGTGAAGATCGACGCCGAGAAGGCTAAGAAGTGGATCGCCAACGGCGCTCAGCCCACCGATACCGTTCGTGAGCTGCTGAAGAAGAACGAGATCCTGTAATCAGTCTTAAAGGGAGGGCAACCCTATGCAGGAGCTGTTGCTGGCAGTTGCCCGGGGCCTGGTCGACGATAAGGACGCTGTGTCCGTTACCGTGGACGCCCCCCGTGAGGACGGCACCATCGTTTACCACCTGAGCGTGGCTGAGAACGACATGGGCCGGGTGATCGGCAAACAGGGCCGCATCGCCAAGGCCATCCGCGTTGTAATGCGGGCTGCCGCCGTTCGCAAGGGCGAAAAGGTCATGGTAGAGATCGACTGACCTTCGGGAGAACAAAACCACAAAAACAGGGCCACTTGCCAGCTTCTGTGCAAGGGGCCCTGTTTTTTGCGTGGGAAACACCGCAATTCACGCCAAAAGGCTCGGGAGTTGTATCACGCCAAAATTTTCCGTGATATTTTCCAAAAATGCTCGCCAATCCACTAAGGATTGGCTGCGCTTTTTGGTTCATCTCACAAAAAATTTCCGGCGCGCTCCACCACCCGGAATGGTGCGGTGTTTCCCTTGTCACCGGGCGGGCGAAGCGGCCCTGCCCCACACAAAAGGAGAGAAACAAGATGCAGCAGTATCTGGAAGTCTGCAAGGCCGTGACTACCCATGGGGTGGCAGGCGAAGTGAAGGTGGAGCTCTGGTGCGACGACGCGGCCTTTCTGGGCCGGTTCAAGCGGCTGTACCGGGGCCCGCAGGGCCAGGCGCCCATCGCCGTGACCAAGGTGCGCGCCCACAAGAACATGGCGCTGGTCACCTTTGAAGGCGTGAACGACATGGACGCTGCCCGCGCGCTGGTGGGTCAGGTGTTCTACATCGACCGGGCGGATGCAAAGCTGCCCAAGGGTCATTATTTTCAGGCGGACCTGCTGGGCTGCCGCCTGATCGACGCCGAGACCGGCCGGGACTACGGCGAGATCGCCCAGGTCAGCCATCCCGGCGCCCAGGACATCTATACCGTCACCTGCCCGGACGGCTCCACCGCCCTGTTCCCGGCGGTCAAGCCCTTCCTGGTGAAGATCTGCATTGAGGACCGCAAGGTGCTGGTCAGCCCCATTCCGGGCATGTTCAGCGAAGCGGAAAATGGTGACCAGGTATGATGCGTGTGGATGTGGCGACCCTGTTTCCGGAGATGTGCCAGCGGGTGCTGGACGAGAGCATCCTGGGCCGGGCCGCAAAACGAGGCTATATCGAGACCCACTGCCACCAGATCCGGGACTACACCCTGAACCGGCAGAAGCAGGTGGATGACTATCCCTACGGCGGCGGCTGCGGCATGGTAATGAACGCCCAGCCCATCTATGACTGCTGCCAGGATATCATCCGTCAGGTGGAGGAACAGGGCCGTCAGCGGCCGCATATTATATTTATGACCGCGGCGGGTCAGCGGTTTTCCGAAGAGACCGCCAAGCGTCTTGCCCAGTACGACAGCCTTCTTCTGGTTTGCGGCCATTACGAAGGCATGGACGAGCGGGTGATCGAGGAGCTGGCGGACGAGGAGATCAGCATCGGCGACTATGTGCTCACCGGCGGCGAGCTGGCCGCGCTGGTGGTGGCAGACAGCGTGCTGCGTCTGCAGCCCGGCGTGTTGTCTCAGCCGGAGGGCTATCAGGATGAAAGCCACTGGAACGGCCTGCTGGAGTACCCCCAGTACACCCGTCCGGAGGAGTGGCGGGGCAAAAAGGTTCCGGAGGTCCTGCTCAGCGGTCATCATGGCAATATAGACAAATGGCGGCGCGAGCAAAGCCTGGAACGCACCCGTATCCGGCGTCCTGATTTGTACGAAGTGTATCAAAATGAGCATAATCAGAACCACAAAAAGTAATTAATATCAATAACGTTGAAAACTTTCGGGATTTCATATGAGATTGTTGAAAACTAAGTGGTTGTTTTGCACAAAGAAACGTTTCCGGCATTTTCTGGATTCGGGAAACTGACAAAATTGCACAAATGTACTGTACAATCGGGTGAGAATGGGCTATTATAACAACCAGAAGCCCATCTAATTTTAGAAATAGGAGCGAATGAATCATGTTTGTTAAAGAAGTTACCGTTGAGAACAAAGTCGGCCTGCATGCCCGTCCTGCTACCTTCTTCATCCAGAAGGCCAACGAGTACAAGTCTTCCATCTGGGTCGAGAAGGAAGAGCGCCGCGTGAATGCCAAGAGCCTGCTGGGCGTTCTGAGCCTGGGCATCGTGGGCGGCACCACCATCCGCATCATCGCTGACGGCGCCGACGAGCAGGCTGCCGTGGAAGGCCTGGTAAAGCTGGTAAACTCCGGTTTCGCCGAGTAATTTCTTTGCTTTCATAAATCAAAGGGCGGGTTTTGAAAAACCCGCCCTTTTTCTGCTTTTGCCCCACAGCGGGGCATACTGGAGGATAGCGGCCCCGCAAAACCCGGCCGCAGAAGGAGGACCCCCATGACCAAGGCTGAACTGCACGAAAAAGCGAAGATGCTCCCCCTGCTGCCGGGGGTCTATATCATCCGGGATAAAAGGGATGAGATCATCTACATCGGCAAGGCCAAGCGGCTGCGTACCCGGGTGAGCCAGTATTTCCGCGAGGGCGTCCCCCACGATGCCAAGGTCACCCAGATGATCGAGCATGCCTTCAACTTCGACGTGATCGTCTGCCAGAGCGAGTTCGAGGCTCTGGTGCTGGAGGCCAGTCAGATCAAGGCCCACACGCCCAAGTACAACATCCTTCTGAAGGACGATAAGGGCTACAGCTATGTGAAGATCACCAAAGAGGAATACCCCCGCATCTCGGCGGCGCTGCAGAAGGAGGAGGACGGGGCGGAGTACATCGGCCCCTTCACCAGCAGCTTTGCGGTGCGCCAGATGGTGGAGACCGCTCAGGACGCCTTCCTGCTGCCCCGGTGCAACCGGCGCTTTCCCCAGGAGATCGGCAAGGGCCGACCCTGCCTGAACGCTCACATCGGCAAGTGCATGGCTCTGTGCAGCGGTAAAATCAGCAAGGACACCTATAACCAGGCGGTGCAGGGAGCCATCCGGCTGATCCGCTACGGCAAAAAGGACATTGTGAAGACGCTGGAGCAGCGCATGGAAGAGGCCGCCGAGCGGCTGGACTTTGAACAGGCCGCCCTGCTGCGGGACCAGATCGCCGCCATCAAAAAGGTGTCGGCCGGGCAGAAGGTGGTGGTGGACGAGAGCACCCAGATGGATGTGATCGCCTTCGCCGGAGCGGGGCAGAACAGCTGCGCCGCCATTTTGCGCTACCGTACCGGCCGTTTGACCGACAAGCGGGAGTTTTTGTTCCGGGGCACCGCCGATCTGGACGCCCTGCGGGAGGAGTTCCTGCCCCGTTACTATCTGGACGGGGAGGAGATCCCCAAGGTCATCGCGGTGGATGTGCTGCCCGAGAGCCATGAGGCTCTAACCCAGCTGCTGGAGGAGACCCGGGGCACTAAAGTGCAGCTGTATGTGCCCCAGCGGGGCGACACCGCCAAGCTGGTGAGCATGGCCTACACCAATGCGGTGGAGCGCCTTGCCCGGGAGAGCGGACGCACTGACCGGAGCCAGCGCCTGCTGGACGAGGCCGCCGCGGTGCTGGGCCTGCCCGAGCCGCCTGCGGTGATCGAGAGCTACGATATCTCCAACTGGGGCGAGGGCACCAGCGTCTGTGGTATGGTGGTGTTTGAAAACGGCCGCCCCAAGAAAAGCGGCTACCGGCGCTTTAAAATGCGCACCGTGGCGGGCACCGACGACTTCGCCAGCATGGCCGAGGCGCTGAGCCGCCGGGCCGCCGAATACGAAAAGGGCACGGCGGGCCAGTTCTCGGTGCTGCCCAGCGTGATCTTGCTGGACGGCGGCAAGGGCCAGGTGAGCGCGGTGAAGTCGGCGCTGGCAGGTACCGCCCTGGCGGCGGTGCCCCTGTTCGGCATGGTGAAGGACGATCACCACCGCACCCGGGCCATCGTGACCGCGGACGGCGGCGAGATCTCCATCAGCATGCACCGGAACATCTTCACCTTCATCTCCTCCATTCAAGACGAGGTGCACCGGTTCTCCATCGCTTACCAGCGCCAGAACCAGAAGAAGAAAGCCTATGCCTCCAGCCTGACCGCCATTCCCGGCGTGGGCCCGGCCACCGCCAAGGCACTGCTGGCCCATTTCAAATCGGTGGGCGCGGTGCGTGAGGCCGATGTGGATGAGCTGACCAATGCCAAGGGTGTGGGTCAGAAGGCAGCCCAAACCATCTATGACTATTTTCACCCCCAAACGGAGGACTGATCTATGGACCAGAACACATTGCACGAACGTTTTGCCGAAGCGGCGGAGTACTATGCCGGCCGCAAGGGCAGCCGCCCCACCCTGGAGCAGGAGGACACTGTGGCCCTGCTGCGGGAAACCCAGGAGATCTACGGCCATATTCCGCCCCAGGCGCTGGAGACCATTTCCGTCTGCACCGGCTATAAAGTGCCGCTGCTGGAAAAGCTGATCCGGTTATATCCCAGCCTGAAGCTGGGGGCCGCCGCCCACGAAATCGTGGTGTGCAGCGGCGGGCGCTGCGGCGCGAAAAATGCCGCTCTGATGGATCGGCTGAAAAAGGGGTTGGCCCAGCTGCCCGAAGGCACTGCAGTACTGCGCACCCAGAACTGCTTCAAGCAGTGCGGCAAGGGGCCCAACATCCAGGTGGACGGAACGCTCTGGAACGGCTGTGATGCCGCCGCCGTGGACCGGATTCTGGAAATGCTGCGGCCGAAAAAAGGGTAAATCAACGGTAAGGGCTCACGCCTTTCTGCTTGACAAAGCGGCCGGTGCGGGCCATAATGGAAAAAAACAAAGGGACAGGAAAGGGAGGTGGACCCCCATGCGCGTGATCTCAGGCTCTGCCCGGGGAACAAAGCTGGCGGCCCTGCCGGGAGAAGATATAACAAGGCCCACGGTGGACCGGGTGAAGGAGGGCATGTTCAGTGCTCTGCAGTTCATCCTGCCGGGAGCGAAGGTACTGGACCTGTTCGCGGGCAGCGGGCAGCTGGGCATCGAGGCGCTGAGCCGTGGCGCGGCCAGCTGTGTGTTTGTGGATCAGGACCGGGGCGCGGTGCGCATTGTGGAGCAGAACTGCAAGGCTGCCGGAGTGCAGGCCCAGAGCCAGATCCGAAATACCAGGGCGGACACGTTCCTGGCAAGCTGCGGCGAGCAGTTCCACATCGTACTGCTGGACCCGCCCTACCGCCACGATACGCTGGCACAGATCCTGCCTCAGGTGGCGCGGGTGACCGCGCCCGGCGGCACCGTGCTGTGCGAGAGCGAGCTGGCAGCCAATCTGCCGGACGAGTGCGAGGGCCTTTGCAAGAAAAAACAATACCGTTACGGCACCGTATTGGTGACCCGCTATGAAAAGGAGCGAGAAGAATGAACATCGACGAGTTGCTGGACCTGATGGAAGAAACCATGGAAGAGGCCTCCGGCCTGCCGTTCTCCGGCAGCAAGCGGATGGTGGACATTGACAAAATGCGGGACATCATCGACGAGGTGCGCCTGAACATGCCCACCGAGATCCGCCAGGCCAAGGCCATCGTGAACGACCGGGCGGACATCATCGCCAGCGCCAAGCGGGAGGCTGAGGCCATCGTGAAGAAGGCCGAGGACCGGGCCCGGGTACTGGTGGGCGAGGAGCAGATCGTGCGGGCTGCCCAGCAGCGCGCGGCGGAGATCCTCTCCAGCGCGCAGAGCCAGTCCCGCGAGATGCGCACCACCGTGACCGACTACTGCGAAAACATGCTGCGCATCACCGAGGAGCAGCTGGCCCGCAACGCGGCGGAGGTCAAGACCGTGCGCGCCAACCTGCGCCAGAACGCGAAGAACAATAACGGCTGATTTGGCTGTCAGTCATCAGAGCCCCGTGCCCGCCCGAACCGGCAGGCACGGGGCTTTTTGCTTGCTGCGGGCTGTGGAAAATCCGGTGAAAATACAAATCCTTGCCTGCGTGATTTACTGTGCGGCAGTGCCCGGCGGAAAGAATACACAAAACAGGAAAAATATGCAGCCAAACCACGAAAAAGCGGCATTGGGGCGAGATTTTTCACGATTCTTTTTCGGTGCAATATCTTGCAATTGAGGTGGGGGTAACGTATAATAATTGATACAGTGGGGAGAAGTGGGGGAAAGTGGAGAGTTTTCCACAGCGGTGGAGCCGATGGGCAAAACCCGTGCCCCCGCGCGAAAGGAGGCGGCGCCGTATGTTGATGGGCGAGTACAACTATGCCATCGACGAAAAAGGCCGCCTGAATTTTCCCGCACGCTTTCGGGAGCAGATGGGTCAGGTGTTCGTCATCACACGCTGGATGGACAACTGCCTGGTCGCTTTCCCGGAGAGCGAATGGCAGCTCATCTGCGAAAAGCTGCAGGGCAAGAGCCTGGTCAAGACCCGCGAGATCCAGCGGTTCCTGTTCGCCATGGCCACCGAGGTCACGCCGGACAAACAGGGCCGGGTGCTCATTTCGCCCAGCCTGCGTACCCACGCGGGCCTGCAGAAGGATGTGACCATCATCGGTGTGGGCAAGCATGCCGAGATCTGGGACACTGCTGCCTGGCAGCAAAAACAGGCGGGCTTTGGCAGCGAAGAGCTGGAAGCCGCCATGGAAGAACTGGAACTGTAAGGGGGAACGCACATGGAATTCAGCCACATCCCCGTGCTTTTGAACGAATGCCTGGAGGGCCTGGCCATCGACCCGGCCGGCATCTATCTGGACGGCACCGCCGGAGGCGGCGGCCATTCCAGCCAGATTGCCAAACGCCTCACCACCGGCCGTCTGGTCAGTCTGGACCAGGACCCGGACGCCATCGAGGCGGCGGGCAAGGCCCTGGAGGGGCTGCCCGCCACACTGGTGCAGACCAACTTCTGCAACGCCCGCAGCGCCTTGTATGGGCTGGGCATCGAAAAGATCAACGGCGCCTTGCTGGATCTGGGGGTATCCTCCCATCAGCTGGACGATGCCTCCCGGGGCTTTTCC
This sequence comes from Gemmiger sp. An194, assembly GCF_002160145.1. Taxonomy (GTDB): domain Bacteria; phylum Bacillota; class Clostridia; order Oscillospirales; family Ruminococcaceae; genus Allofournierella. Next base: position 27,319 of record NZ_NFKA01000007.1, read on the forward strand.
TACCGGCAGGACGCGCCGCTGGATATGCGCATGAGCCAGAGCGGCCCCACGGCGGCAGATCTGGTGAACACCGCCAGCCGGGAAGAGCTGGCCCGTATTCTGCGGGAGTACGGCGAGGAGCCCTATGCCTGGGCCATTGCCGGACGCATCGTGCAGCGCCGGGAGGAGACGCCCTTCGCCACCACCCTGCAGCTGGCCGATGCCATTGCCAGCGCCCTGCCCCCGGCGGTGCGCCGTAAGGACAAAAACCCCGCCCGGCGCAGCTTTCAGGCGCTGCGCATCGCGGTGAACAGCGAGCTGGATGTGCTCAGCCAGGGCATGGAGGAGATCTTTGATCTGCTTGCCCCCGGCGGACGCTTCGCCATCATCACCTTCCACTCGCTGGAGGACCGACTGGTGAAGAATAAATTCCGCCAGTGGGCCACCGCCTGCACCTGCCCGCCGGAGTATCCGGTCTGCGTGTGCGGGGGCAAGGCAAAGGGAAAGCTCATTACCCGCAAGCCCATCGAGGCCACCGCTGCCGAGCTGGAGGAAAACCGGCGCAGCCGTTCCGCAAAGCTTCGGGTGATCGAAAAGCTGGGCGACTGAATCGCATTCTGTTTCGGCAAAGGGGAGCCGGAACACCGATAAAACGCAAGGAACAAAAAAGGAGGTGAGCGCACATGGCACAGGCAGCCTATGAACTGGAACGGTTCGCGGACCGGCCATTGGACGTAAAACCCCGCATGAGAGCGGTACAGGGCAAAAAGCAGGCCATGAAGATCAGCGCTCAGGCCTATAAAACCGTGGCGGTGAGCTGCGTGATGGTCATGCTCACCGTGGGCCTGCTGCAGAGCCAGGCCACCCTGACCCAGCTGACGACCCAGATTCAGAAAACCAATCAGCAGCTGGTCAATGCCCAGAGTGACTACAACTATCTGTCCGGCGTGCTGGACAGCAAAACAAACCTGAAAAACGTGGAGCAGATCGCTGCTCAGCTGGGGCTGATGAAGCTGGATAAAAGCCAGATCACCTATGTGACGCTGGAAAACGAAAGCACCATCCAGCGGCCGGAGAGCGGTTGGCAGCGCATTTTGGATCTGCTGAACAACGGATTTCTGCGCCTGATGGATCATCTTGATCCCTGACCGCAAATGGAAAAAGCGTGCCGCCGCGCACGCTTTTTCGATTATCAGGGGGATTCGATCGGTTTCGCCCCCCCTTATGCGCGGCAAAGACACTGATGCAAACAAAGGAAACACAGCCATGGCAAGAATGATGAATCCGCAAAACCCGCAAAAGCAACCGCCCAAACGCAGCTCACTGCGTTACTGGCTGCTGGCGGGAGCATTTGCCTTCGGCGCTGCGATCCTGATTGGCCGGCTGGCCTGGCTGCAGATTGCAAAACACGATGAATACCGCATCCAGGCGGCCAACCAACAGCTGAAGGATGTGGCGGTGACCCCCACACGCGGGCAGATCTACGATGCCAACGGCAAGGTGCTGGCCAAGAGCAGCATTGTGTGGACCATCGCTGCCGACCCCAGCCAGATCAGCGCATTGAAAGCGGCGGAGGGCGACGAGCGCCCCGCCGAGGAGCGCCGGGCCGAGCGGGTGCGCACCGTGAGTGCCGATGTGGCCGGGATACTGGGCCTGGATGAAAATGAGGTTTACGATAAGCTCATCGATTCCGAGAGTCAGTATCAGGTGCTGGCCAAGCAGGTGGATAAGCCGGTGGCGGACCAGATCAAGGAGTACGCCAGCGAGAACAATCTGCCCATCACCGTAACGCAGGATACCAAGCGGGAATATCCCTACGGAGCCTTCGCCGCCAGTGTGCTGGGCTTTATGCATGCGGACGGCTACGGCTTCTATGGTCTGGAGGCCTATTACGAGGAAACGCTGGCCGGTACGCCCGGCCGTCTGGTGAGCATCAAAAACGGCCTGGGTGCCGAGATCGCCAACGATGAACGGGAGGAATACCCCGCACAGGACGGCAACAGTCTGGTACTTACCCTGGATGCCAACATTCAGGCCATTGCGGAAAAATACCTGGAAAACTCGGTAAAGGTAAACAACGTAACCGAGCGCGGCGTGGTGATCGTGATGGACGTGAACACCGGCGCCATCCTGGCCATGGCCACCAAGCCGGATTTTGACCCCAACGATCCCATGACCATCTATGACCCCCAGCGGGCTGCCCTGCTGGAGGGACTGTCTGACGAGGAGTACACCCAGGTACAGGGCTCGGAGCGCCAGCGCCAGTGGAAAAACAAGGCCATTACCGAGCTATATACCCCCGGTTCGGTGTTCAAGCTGATCACCACCTCCGCTGCACTGGATTCCGGTGTGAGCACTCCCGGCACCACCTATTACTGCGGCGGCAGCTATCAGGTGCTGCCCGGTACCCAGCCCTATAGCTGTGCCGAAGGCGCCAATCATCAATGGCAGGACATGGGCAAGGTGCTGTACAACAGCTGCAACATCGCCACCATCCATGAGGCCGAGAAGATGGGCATCGAGACCTTCTCGGATTATTACAATGCCTTCGGCTTCACCGAAAAGACCGGCATCGATCTGCCGGCGGAGCAGGCCCCCTATGCGGGCATCTCCTACCATTCGGCGGATACCATGACCATTATCGACCTTGCGTCCACCAGCTTCGGTCAGGCCCAGAAGGTGACGCCCATCCAGATGATCACCGCAGTGGCGGCCGTCGCCAACGGCGGCTATCTGGTGCAGCCCTATATTGTGGATAAAATCGTGGACCAGGAGAGCAACGTGGTACAGGAGACCGAGCCCACCATCAAGCGCCAGGTCATCAGCGAAGAGGTCTCGCAGCGGGTGCTGAAGATGATGGAAGGCGTGGTGGACTACGGTGCCGCAGGCGCGGCTGGCCGCAACGCCTATGTGGCGGGCTATCACATCGGCGGCAAGTCCGGTACCAGTGAGAAGCTGGACCAGGGTGAACGCGAGGGCGGCGGCTACGAGAAGGTTTCCAGCTTCCTGGCGGTGCTCCCGGTGGACGACCCGCAGATCGCCATCCTGGCCTTTGTGGATGAGCCCCATGCGGAAACGGAATACGGTTCTATGCTGAGCGCCCCGCTGATCGGCAACATCATCAGTGAGGTTGCTCCCTATCTGGGCATCGAGATGGACGAGAGCCTGCTGCCCAGCGGCGATGTGACCGTGCCCAATCTGGTGACGCCCAACAATCCCAGCTACAGCCAGTGGGATCTGGCTCAGGTGGAGCTGAACAAGATCGGCCTTGCGCACCGAAAGGTGGGCAGCGGCGATACGGTGCTGGCTCAGTATCCCGAGGCAGGCACCAAGGTGGCCGCAGGTACCACGGTGTATCTGTATACCGACAGCACCGAATACACCAAGACCACCGTGCCGGATGTGACCGGCAAGAGCGCGGCTCTGGCCAGCCAGATGCTGGCGGGCTCCGGTCTGAACGTGCGCATCAGCGGCGATGAGAACGGGCAGGTAACCGCACAGGATGTGGCTGCGGGCACCGAGACGCCCATGGGTACGGTGGTGACCATCACTGCCGCAGCCGCGGCCGAACCGGCGCAGGATGCCGACACCTCTGCGGATGCATCCTCCGCCGATTCCGGTACAGATGCCGGAACCGATGAGGGCGGAGAAAACGGCGAGGGCTGATGCCACGCCGGAAAACAATTCAGCAATCAGGCGCCCGGCCCGGATCATCTGCCGGGTGCCTGCAATACAAAAGGAGGCAGTTGCAATGCAGCCGATCCCTGCGAAGATGCTGCTTGCCGGGCTGGCCGAGGCCGGTTCGGTGGGCGGTGAGACCATCACAGCTGTGGTGACCGACAGCCGGGCCGTATGTCCGGGCTGTGTGTTCGTGTGTTTCCCCGGCCAGCGGGTGGACGGTCATGATTTTGCCGCAAAGGCAGTGGAGGAAGGGGCCGCCTATGTGGTGGCCAACCATCCGGTGGAGGGCGTGCCGGAGAAAAAGCTGGTGCTTTGCCCCAGCAGTCACCATGCTATGGTGCGCATGGCGGCCAACTACCGCATGCTGTTCCATCCGAAAATGATCGGCGTTACCGGCAGCGTGGGCAAGACCACCACCAAAGAGTTCTGCTATGCCATCCTCAGCGCATTCGGCAAAGCCATTAAGACCGAGGGCAACCAGAACAACGAGATTGGCGTGCCCAATACCCTGTTCCGCATCACGGAGGAAACCGAGTACGCGGTGGTGGAAATGGGCATGAGCGCCCTGGGTGAGATCGAGCGGCTCAGCCGGGCCGTCCGGCCGGATGCGGGCCTGATTACCTGCATCGGCGTGAGCCATCTGGAAAGTTTGGGCAGCCGGGAGAATATTCTGAAAGCAAAGCTGGAGATCTGTACCGGTCTGCCGGACGGCGCGCCCCTGGCCCTGAATGCAGATGACGAATATCTGCAGCTGGCCCGGCGGGAGGGGATGATCCCCGCCCGGCTGCGCCCGGTGTGGTACGGCATGAACGACCCGGAGGCGGACGTGCGTGCGGTAGAGGTAAAGGCACTGGAAAACGGCATGGCCTTCACTCTGGAGGACAAGGAGCACGGCAGCTTTGCGGTGACCATTCCTGCCCTGGGCCTGCACAGCGTCTACGACGCGCTGGCCGCCTATGCCGCCGCCACCCGCATGGGGTTGGACGCGGGCCGCTGCGCGGCGGCGCTGGCGGATTACCAGACCACCGGTATGCGCCAGAAGGTGGTGGAAAACGGTGGACGGGTGTTCATCGAGGACTGCTACAACGCCAGCCCGGACAGCATGCACGCCAGCCTGAACATGTTCCGGGAATACCCCTGCAAGGGGCGGCGGTTCGCACTGCTGGGCGATATGCTGGAGCTTGGCTCCATTGAAGAAGAGGCCCATCGGCAGGTGGGACGCTGGGCGGCGGAAAGCGGCCTGACCCACCTGGTCACGCTGGGCTCTGCCAGCCGGTTTGCGGCCGACGAGGCGGAAAAGGCGGGTCTTGCGGTGACCCGCTGCGAGACCCATGAGGAAGCGGCGCACACGCTGGGAGGCCTGATGGTCCCCGGCGACGCGCTGCTGGCAAAGGGCAGCCGGGGCATGCGGCTGGAGCAGGTGCTGCAGCTGCTGTATACCGGCGAAACCCAAACAAACAACTAAGAGGAGAATCAAATTATGGCACGTTATGCGCTGATTCTGGCGGCCGCCTGCGGTTTCATGATCTCGGCGGTTTCCGGTCTGTTCATTGTTCCGTTCTTACATAAGCTGCACTTCGGGCAGACCATCAAGGAGATCGGCCCCACCTGGCACAACAAAAAGCAGGGAACACCCACCATGGGCGGTCTGTGCTTCATCCTGGGCACCGTGTTTGCGGTCTGCCTGGCCCTCACCAGCCTGCTGCACGGCAGCCCCGAGCTGATGGGCGGCCCGGATTCCCGGGGCCTGTACCTGGCCATCTTCTCCGCCTTCGGCTTCGGCCTGATCGGTTTTCTGGACGATTTCATCAAGGTGGTGAAAAAGCGCAACCTGGGCCTGCGGGCCTGGCAGAAGATCGTCGGTCAGCTGCTGGTGACCACCGCGCTGCTGGCGGGTCTGTGGATGAACGGCACCCTGAGCACCTGCATCACCCTGCCCTTCTTCGGCATGGTGGATTTCGGCATCCTGTTCTACCCGCTGTCCTACATCCTGATCATCGGTGTGGTGAACGCGGTGAACCTGACCGACGGCATCGACGGCCTGTGCTCCTGTGTGACCTTTGTGTCCATGCTGGGCTTTCTGACCCTGGTGAGCTTTTTGGGGCAGTTCGTGCTGTCCATCCTGCCGGCGGCTCTGGCCGGCGCTCTGGCCGGTTTCCTCATCTGGAACTTCTACCCGGCCAAGACCTTCATGGGCGATACCGGCAGCATGTTCCTGGGCGGCGCGGTCGCCGGCCTGGGCTATGCCATGGGCCGGCCGGAGATTCTGTTCTTCTTCGGCGCGGTCTACATCTGGGAGGCGGCCACCGTGGTGATCCAGGTGACCTATTTCAAGCTGACCCACGGTAAGCGCATCTTCAAGATGACCCCCATCCACCATTCCTTCGAGATGCGTGGCTGGAGTGAGGTGAAGATCGACGCAGGCTTCAGTGCTCTGGCGGCACTGTTTGTGGTGCTAGGTCTGACCTTCGCTTATTTCTACTACTAATGTCTTTTTGCCAGGCCGCGCAACCGGCCTGAGTATCCCTGAAAAAGGAGGTCTGTGGCCATGATCGGTATGGCACGACATGGCGGTACGGCCCGCCAGACCTATCGAGCGCCCCGGCCGCAAAGCGGTGCGAGGCAGCGGGCGGAGCAGCTTCATCGCGCTGCCCGCCAGGCCCGTCAGACCAGCCGAACCCCGGTGCGCATGTTCTACAAGCACCCGGGCAAGCTGAACGGGGCCTTTCTGGCAAACCTGATCATCCTGCAGGTGTTTGGTCTGATCATTCTGTTCAGTGCCAGCTATGCCACCTCGCTGAATAAGTTCGGCACCAGCTATGAATATGTTGGCCCCCAGACCATCTACGCGATTATGGGTCTGGTGGCCGCGTTGATCGTCTCCCGGGTGGATTACCACTGGATACGGCGGTTCGCCTGGCCGCTGTATTTTGTGACCCTGGGACTTCTGGTTGTGGTTCTATTCATGCCGCCCATCAAGGGCTGCCGCCGCTGGATCAACGTGAGCGGTCTTCCCACCATTCAGGTGAGCGAGATCGCAAAATTCGCCCTGATCCTGCTGCTGGCCCATCTGTTTGCCCGGTACCAAAAGCACATCGAGGGCCAGTTCCCAGGCGCGGGCCCGGCGCAGAACCTGAAGCTGAGCATTATCATGCCGGGTATGCTGCTGGCACCCATTCTGGTGCTGCTGCTGCTGGAGCCCCATCACAGCGCCATGATCCTGATGTGCTGCATCGCAGCCTCCATCATGCTGGTGGGCGGCGCGCTGCTGCGCTGGTTCTTCCTGGCGGGCGGTGTGGCGGTAGCGGCCATCGCGCTGCTGCTGGTTACCCGCGGCGGTTACGTGGCAGAACGTCTGCAGGGCTGGCTGCAGCCTTTTTCGGATATGCAGGACTCCACCCGCCAGACCGGCCAGAGCCTTTACACCATCGGCTCCGGCGGACTGTTCGGCGTGGGCATTGGCAACAGCGTGCAGAAGCACATGTGGCTGCCGGAGGCCCAGAACGACTTTATCTTTGCCATCCTCTGCGAGGAGCTGGGCTTTGTGGGGGCTGTGATCTGCATCCTGCTGTTCCTGCTGCTGATCATCCAGGGCATTGTTATTGCCTGGAACGCTCCCGACCGGTTCGGAAGTCTGCTGGTGGTGGGCTGCATCGCCCAGATCAGCTTCCAGTTTCTGTTCAATGTGGCGGTGGTGACCAACACCATCCCGAACACCGGTATCAGTCTGCCCTTCTTCTCCTCCGGCGGTACCAGTCTGTTGATGCTGCTGGGTCAGATGGGCGTGGTGATGAGTGTGTGCCGGGCCGGAAACCGGAAAAAGGCCGACGAAAAGGCTGCGGCTGAACAGGAAAAGCAGGCCCAGCGAGCCCAGGAGGAATCGGACCCCTACGCCCGGTTCCGCCGCTGATTTTGAGGAATCCCTATCGTTTTGAAGGAGGCGCTTATCATGCGCGTATTGATCGCAGCCGGCGGTACCGCCGGTCACATCAACCCGGCGCTCGCCATCGCGGGCGCGATCAAGCAGCACTGCCCCGAGGCGGAGATCCACTTTGCAGGCCGCAAGGCAGGCATGGAGTTTAAGCTGGTGGGCCAGGCGGGCTATCCCTTTCATCACATTGAGGTGAACGGCATCCAGCGGAGCCTGACCCCCAAGAACATCCTGCGCAACATCGAGGCGGTGTGGCATCTGGCGTTGTCCGGGCCGCGGGCCAAGGCCATGATGCGTCAGGTTCAGCCGGATCTGGTGATCGGCTGCGGCGGTTATGTGAGCGGGCCGGTGGTGCGCTGTGCCGCCAAGATGGGCATCAAGACCGCCATCCATGAGCAGAACGCCTTTCCCGGCGTGACCAACAAGCTGCTGGCCAAGGATGTGGATGTGATCTTTGCGGCAGTGCCCGCAGCGGTGGAAAAGCTGGGCGCGCCCCAAAAGACCACCGTGGTGGGCAACCCGGTACGACCGGAGATTTTTGCTCAGGACCGTGCTGCCGCCCGCGCCAGGCTGAAGGCGGGGGACCGCACCGTGATCCTGAGCTTCGGCGGCAGCCTGGGCGCCCGCCGCATCAACGAAGTGGTGGCCGATCTGGCCGCCTGGGAGCAGAAGCAGCCCCGCAACATTCTGCATCTGCACGCCACCGGCAGCCGGGGCGTGGAGCTTTTCAAGAATCTGGCAAACGAAAAAGGCTTCTCTTATAATGAGAACCTGGTGGTGAGCGAGTACATCAACAACATGCCGGAACTGCTGGCTGCGGCCGACCTGGTCATCAGCCGGGCGGGTGCGCTTACTCTGGCGGAGCTGGAGGCAGTGGGCCGTGCGGCGATCCTGATTCCCAGCCCCAATGTGGCAGAAAACCATCAGTATTACAATGCGCTGGAATTGCAAAAAGCCGGAGCCGCCCTGGTGGTGGAGGAGAAGGACCTGACCGGCGAAAAACTCATCGCTATGGTGGAGGAGCTGCTGGCTCAGCCGGGCCGTCTGGCCCAGATGGGCCGCAATGCGCAGAGTCTGGCCGAGCCTCATAGCCTGGATAAGATCTGGACGAAGCTGGCGCAGCTGATGGGACTGGAAAATACGGCGAAAAAATAACAAATTGTAATAAATTCAAGAAAAAATACAAAAGAGGGGAGGGAAACCGGTGGCGAAACGTCAGCCAAGACGGAATCAGAGCCGTCAGCAGCCACAGAACAGAGGGCAGAATACACAGCGCGTTTCGGCAGGCAGCAGACGTCCGCCGCAGTCCTGGCCGGAATCCCAACCCGGTGCACAGCGAAGAGCTCCGCAGCAAAACCGTACTGTCCGGCAGCGGTCGGTCTCGGCGCAGCAACCGGAGTATCGTCGGCAGCAGGTTCGTTATCCGCAGGGAATGCAGCAGCCGGGCGCTGCCCGCGGCACAACCGTCCGCGCAAGACCGCCCAGACCGCCCCGCCGCCTGACGCACAGCGAGCTGCGCCGCCGTCGCCGCCGCCGCAATCTGTTGATGGCGCTGCTGGGACTTCTGGTGGTGGTGGTTGGTGTGGCCCTGTCGCTTACCGTATTGTTCAAGGTGGATACCTTCCGAATCGAAAATATGGACGGCAGTACACCGGCGAATACCGGCATCTACACCGAGGATGCGATTCTGGGTGCACTGGGCATCCCAGTAGGGGAGAACATGTTCCAGTTCTCGGCATCCCAGAAGGAGAAGAGCATGGAGATCAGCTTGCCCTATCTGGAGCGGGTGGAAATCCGCCGGCGACTGCCCAGCACGCTGGTGATCCGGGTGGAGCCCGCGGTGGAAACCTGGTGCGCCCAGTCGGACAGCGGATGGCTGACCCTGAGCGATGGGCTCAAGATCATGAAGATCAGCCAAGAGCAGCCCCAGGGGCTGCCCGCTCTGCTGGGGCTGGACATCGAAGCGCCGGTGGCCGGGTATTACCTGAAGCTGGCCACGCCCAACGCAACCGCCACACCGGCTCCGGCGGCATCCGGGGTGTCGTCGGTGCAGTCTGTTTCCTCTTCGTCTTCCTCCACATCGGGAAGTGAGCAAAACGCGCATGACCCCATGGAGGATGTGAACCGTCTGCTGGAGCTGCTCTGGACCTATGAGCTGAAGGATGACTGCACCAGCATTCAGTTCGACAATTCGAATGAGCTGTACCTGATTTATCAAAACAGAGCAAAGGTTCTGCTGGGGACCTTTAATAATCTGGACTACAAGATCAAGTTTGCTGCCTATCTGCTGCACAACGAGGACGGCAAAGGCATCGGCGACACTGAACAGGGAACTCTGGATGTTTCGCACCAGCTGGAGGATGGAAGCCTGCGGCCCACCTGGTCGCCCGGTTCCATTGCGGAATCGAATTCCGGTGAATCGGGTTCTGACCAGACGAATACCGCCGGGGAAGGCGACCAGTCAGACGGAGAAGGCGGAGATGCGGCAGGGGACGCTGAAAATGGTGACCAAACCGATTCCACGGAGGGCGGAGACGCAGCCGCACAGTCGGGAGAAGGAGACACAGCCGCAACGCCAGAACCTACCGCTGAGCCCGCCGCGTAAGTGAAGGATACCTATTATAACAAGGAACGCAGGAATCTGCGTTCCTTATTTTTATTCATCCGAAGAGCATGAAAATGGAAAATGATAGCAGGAATTGCTCTGCTTAAGAGAGATTTTTGCTGTTATAAGGCGGAAATGTGATGCTTGATGACAAATCTAGTATGAATTTATCTAAAGAATGAATCCAAGGGCGTAATTCCTTTATGCGAGTTTACGAAAAAATGCTTTTGCCTTGCAGGCGAAAAACCTTTGTGATATACTTTAAAGCGTCATCGAATGGTTTCAAATAAATCTTTAACCACTTCGATTGATCGGATTTTTTAATAGGGCAAAAGTTGTCCTTTTTAGTTGAGTAGTGAGGGAAAGACTGTGGAGCAAGAGTACGAGACCATAGACCTGCGTGAAATATTTTTCATGCTGAAAAATAATCTGCTGGCCATTGTGGCAAGCACCATTGTGTGTGCGATCGTGGGCTTTTTGATCACGAATTTTCTGATCACCCCGCAGTATCAGGCCAGCGCCACCATGATCGTAAATTCGCAGCAGAGCCAGACCAGCAACAACCTGACCAACGATATGCTGACCACTGCCAAGAATCTGGTGGCTACCTACGGCATCATCGTAAAGAGCGATACGGTTCTGGATCAGGTGATTGATGAGCTGGGCCTGGAGATGACCTATGAGCAGCTTGCCGACCGGGTGAGCGTTTCCGCGGTGGATTCCACCCAGGTGATGCAGATCTCGGTGGAGGATGAAAATCCGGCTGAGGCAAAGGCTATTGTGGGCAAGATCGTGGAGATTGCCCCGGATGTGATCCAGGAGGCTGTGGAGGCCGGCTCGGTCAAGGTGATTTCTGACGCCCGCGTGGGCGACGCACCGGTTTCGCCCAACAAAACCATGAACACTGCCATTGCCGGCCTGTTGGGTCTGGTGGCCAGTGTGGGCTTTATTTTCCTGAAGGAAATGCTGAACAATACCTTTAAAACGGATGACGACATCCAGAAGCATCTGGGCTTTACTGTGCTGGGCGTTATTCCGCAGGTGGAAGTGGAGGACTGATCAATGGCTTTTAAATTGCCCGCGCTCGGGAAGAAAAAGAGAAAAGATCAGCCCCTCAATCGTAAGCTGCAGATCATTTCCAAAAGCGCTCCCTTCCAGTATGTGGAGGCTTACAAGACCCTGCGCACCAACATCAATTTCATGGCGGCCAGCAACAATTATCGCCGTCTGGTGATTACCAGCTCCATCCCGGGCGAGGGTAAGAGCAACGTGGCGATCAACCTGTCCATCTCGCTGGCGGAGAACGGCAAAAAGGTTCTGGTTATTGACTGCGACCTGCGCAAGCCGGTGATGCATAAGTACCTGCGCATCACCCGCCGTGCCAGCGGCCTGACCAACGTGCTCAGCGGTGAGGCAACGCCCGCCGATGTGATCGTGCATTTCAGCGATCTGAACATCGACGTGATCACTGCCGGTGTGATCCCGCCCAATCCTGCGGAGCTGTTGGGCAGCGCCCGTATGGCCAAAATGCTGGACAGCCTTTCCGAGCAGTATGACTACATTATTATGGATACCCCTCCGGCCTCGGTGGTTACCGATGCGGCGGTGCTGAGCGCACTGGCTGACGGCGTGATCTTCGTGGTAAGCCATGCGAATGCCACCATTGAGTCGGCACAGCTGGCCAAGAAGAACCTGGAGGCGGCCAATGCCAACATCATCGGTGCGGTGCTGAACGGCTTTGATCTGAAGAGCACCACCCGCGATACCGGTTACTACTACTCCTACGAGTACGGATATTACAAATAAGGAAAGGAAGAGCGGCCCATGACGGACCTTCACAGCCATATCCTGCCGGGGATTGACGACGGCGCACAGACTGTGGAAGATTCTCTGGCTCTGATCCAGCGCCAGCTGGAGCAGGGAGTGGATGAAATTGCACTCACGCCGCACTTCAACGCCGAGCGCACCAGTGTGGAGGAATTTGCCCGGCGCCGTGCCGAATCGTTTGCACTTTTGCAGGACGCGGTGCAGCGGGAAGGGCTTGAGGTCAAGCTGAAGCTGGGAGCGGAGGTGTTCTTCAGCTCCAATCTGCTGGAGCTGGATCTGGAGCCGCTGCTTTTGCAGGACACGCCTTATCTTCTAGTGGAATTTTCCCCCATGTTTTATCCCAGCTGGGCGAAGGATATCTTTTATAACCTGGGGCTGCAGGGCATTACACCGCTGCTGGCCCATGTGGAGCGATATCCCTACATGCTCAGCGATCCCACCCGCCTGTTCGATCTGGTCAGTGCGGGTGCCGTGACCCAGGTGAATGCCAGCAGCATCATGCGCGCCGGCAGCCGCCAGGCCATGATTCAAAAGTTTTTGCGGTGGCAGCTCGTTCACGTGCTCTCCACCGATACTCATTCCGTGGACAAGCGCCCGCCTCTCATCGGTCCGGCCATGCAGAAGGTCGAGGGGTGGCAGGGCGCCGATACGGTCCGCTATCTTACCCAGAACGCCGCGGATGTGTTTGCCGGGCTGGAGCCTCAGCTGCGGGATGCCGCCAAGCCGAAGAAATTCTTTGGCCGGTGGTTCTGAATTTTATCTGGTATAGCGCGGGGAAACCCGCGTTATATATAAATCTTTGGGAAAGGAGGACGATACCAATGAAGAAGGTTATTTCTACCGTTGCTGCTCTGGCTCTGGCTGCCGTTATGGCTACCTCTGCTTTTGCTGCTACTACTGTTACTAAGGAAGATCTCAAGAACTGGGTAAGCAAAGCTTCTGTTCCTAGCAGTGTTGTTGACGCGTCTAGCGTTAAATCTGTTGCGAATCAGGTTATTGATGCTCTGACTGATGAGCAGGTAGCAAACCTGAGCAAAGAGAGCCTGCAGAGCGATTTCGCGGTTGCTACTGAAAAAGTAGAAAAAGCCGGGAATGATAAGGCGGCCTTGGTCACTGTGGCAAGCGATCTGAATGCTATGGTTGAGAAGCGTCTGGAAGCTTTGGGTGCTACCGTTGAGATGCCGACCTGGGCTGTCGAGGTGTACCTGAATGAGTTCGCTCTGAAGCCCACCAGCAATTTGGTGGTCAATGGTCAGAAGATTAGCGTACCTGAGGTCAGAGGCGAAGTTAAGGCTTCTGCTGCCAATAATGGTTCCACTACCACCACTGCTACCAGTGGCGCTGCTGCTTCTACCGCTGGCGTGATCAAGGCTACCGGCCTGAACACCACCGGCGCTGCTGTTGTGGCTCTGGCTGTGGCTTCCGTGCTGGGCGCTGCTGCCGTGAAGGCTCGCAAGCTGGGTGAGTAATCACTCGAACAAGGCAAATGATGTGTTTGCCACATAATTTGCCCATGAACAAGGAAAGGAACCCGTTGTGCTAACTTTCCTTGTTTTTTCTGTTTATAAAGGCCTTTTGGCCTATGATATATAATTGTTCACTGTTAACCGTCTTCCGCTCTGAAGCCGGAGTCGGTGCAGGCATCTGTTGAAAGGGGGCTATCCCATGCCCGTATATCATCGGCCGGACGATTACCGGCCAACTCAATCCGCTCCTTCCCGCCCCAAAGCGCCGCTCTGGCGTAAGCTGCTCAGCTTTGTGGGCGTGCCGGTATTGTTTTTTGCACTCACTGCCGGTGTGATTTATCTGGCTGCTATGCCCACGGTAGGGCCTTATGTGGGGCTTGCCAAATATCTGTTCAGCAAAGGCGAGACGAGCCAGCCCACCAACCTGTACGAGAATCTGGCGCAGAGCATCGAAAATTCCACCTCGGTTCCGTTCAGTCAGCTGGTGTATCCCTCCAAGGGCGACCAGTATGGTCAGATCACCATCGAGGGCACCAGTGTGGACGCACCGCTGTATTACGGCGACTCCACCCGGGAGCTGAATCGGGGCGTGGCGACCTACGCGGATTCGGTGGGTGCAGGCATCCCCGGCGAGAGCGAGACGGTTCTGTTGGCTGGCCATAATAACACCTTTTTCAACGGCCTGCAGGATGTACAGGAGGGCAGCCTCATCCACATCGACACTCATTACGGCAGCTATGTATACCGTGTGACCGAGATGAAGGTGGCGGATTATCAGGATGCCACCACCTACGATTTTACCCGCACAGACGAAAATCTGATCCTCTATACCTGCTACCCCTTTGATGCGCTTGGTTTTACGCCGCAGCGTTACTTTGTGTATGCGGAGTATGTGTCCGGTCCGATGATCGATAAGAGCAAATAACAGGGAGGCGGCAAAGGATGAAACAGAAAAAGATCCGAAGAAACGCTGCCGGCCCGGTGATCACCGGTGCGGTGGCCTGGGTGCTCAGCTTTTTGCTGGCGCTGCTGGCGGTGCTGGGCGTTGTGGCCTGCACCGTGTGCAATTCGCGCTATCTGCGCAGCCAGGTGCTGGAGAGCGGTTTTTGTGCAACCACGCTGGAGCAGCTGAACGAAAACTACACCAGCTATGGCAATGCGGGCGGCATCCCGGAAGAGGTGATGACCAGCATCGTGACCGAGGACCAGATCCAGCAGGATATGTTCCGGGCGGTGGAGAGCTTGTACGAAGGTGACCGACGGCTGATTGCCCATCCGGAGGTGGCTCAGGCGGCCGTGAACGCCATCGAGGCCAATCTGGAAGAGCGTGGCATCCAGATCACCGACGAGATCAGTCAGGCGGTGCAGGAGATGGCCAACGGCTGTCAGGTGGACTACGACAACTATGTTCAGCTGATCGTGACACCCTACATTGCGCCTTATATTGCACGTGTTACCCAGATGGTATGGATCGGCTTTGCGGTGCTGGCTGTGGTATGTGTGATCACACTGGTGCTGCTGATGAAGCTGCAGCCTTCCGGCGCGGCCCGGCTGCGCTGGTGCATCAATGCCTTTTCCGCGGCAGCTTTGTTCAGTGTGGTGGTTCCGCTGCTGTTTAACGCATCGATTCAGATGGACCGGCTGAACCTGAGCCCGGAGACCCTGAAGATGCTGGTGGCTTCCTATACGCACGGTGCAGTGGAGGTATTCTTCTATTTTGCACTGATCTATGCGGTGGTTGTTGCTGCGCTGGCCATTGCCTGGCGTGCAGGCCTTAAAAACTACCGCATGGTCTATCGCCGCGCGAAAGAAGAGCGGGAGGAAGCATAAGCAAACGGCCGGAATACGGTACGAAGGGGGTAAAACATGCCGCACGAGATGAAATATTTCACTCCGGAAGAGGAGAAAAGAATGGAGCAGGGCTCTGTGCAGCCTTCGGATCCGGCGCAAAAGGTCCGCTGGTCCGCCGAAGAAGGTTCTGCGCCGGGAAAAGGCGGCTCAGGCGGAGGAAAAGGCTGGGTCATCGCCCTTGGGGTGATCGTGCTGGCAGCGGCAGTCCTGATCGCGTTTTTGATGTTTGGCAGCGAAGCGGAGCAGAAGAGCGCATCGGAAGATCTTCCCGCGCCTTCGCAGGCACAAAGTGTTTCGGCCGAGCCTACCGCCGAGCCCTCGCCCACACCGCTGCCGGGACCTGCCGTGACGGCGGAGGACTGGTTCGCGGTGCTGAACGGCCCGGGCAATCCGCTGCCGGAGGGCTTTGACCCCCAGACGGATGCCATTGACAGTGCGGGATATTACCTGGACAGCCGGGCTGTGGAGGAGTCCTTCGCCATGCATCAGGCCGCGCAGGACGCGGGGCTACAGCTGAAGATCATCTCCGGCTTCCGCAGTGCACAGCGTCAGCAGCAGCTGTATGAGCAGGAGGTTCAGGTGCTGCTCGGTCAGGGATTGGACCAGGCAGCCGCAGAGCAGCAGGCCCAGCGCGTGGAGCAGAAGGCCTACGAGTCGGACCACAACACCGGCCTCGCGGTGGACCTGGTGCCCCGGTACAGCCAGACCAAGAATGCCGAGACCATCGTGCAGACTCCCGAGTACCAGTGGCTCAGCGAGCACGCGGCGGAGTACGGCTTTGTGCTTCGTTATCCGGAGGACAAGCAGGAGATCACCGGCGTGGAGTTCAAGCCCTGGCACTGGCGCTATGTGGGCAAGGAGCTGGCAGCTTTCCTGAAGGAGCAGAATCTTACTCTGGAAGAGTACTGGCAGCAATATCTGAGCTGACAAATACGAATTGTAAAACGGATTCAACAGGAAGAACGCCGAAACTGCGCTCTTCCTGTTTTTTTGAAGGCGGCAGACAAAAAAGCTTGCATTTTGGAATCTGGCGTGCTATAATATTTTGGCAATCGTTCCGATGGCCGCTCCATACGCACAGGATGGTGTATGCTGGTGGCCTCCTATTGAAGGTTGTGATGGGCGCATGTATCAAGCATGGCCCCTTTAGTCATTAACCAGAAAGAGGTGAAAAGAATGAAACAGGGCATCCATCCCAATTATGTGGACTGCACCATCACCTGCGCTTGCGGCGAGGTCATCCACACCCGTTCCACTAAGCCTGAGATCCACGTTGAAGTTTGCTCCAAGTGCCATCCTTTCTACACTGGCAAGCAGAAACTGGTTGACACCGGCGGACGTGTTGATCGCTTCAACCGTCGTTTCGGTCTCAAGAAGTAAGATCCAAAAGCCAAAAAGGCGGTTTGTTTCAAACCGCCTTTTTTGTTGTCTGTAAATCATAAAAGAAGGAGCGCCGCCCATGCAGGATTACCGCACCATTCAGGGCACCGCCACGGCCGAGATCGAGGAAAAACGCAGCCGGTTCATTGCCAACGTGTCCTTTGCCGACACCGAGGAAAAAGCGGTGGAATTTTTGAACAGCATCCGCGCCCAGCATCGCACTGCACGTCATAACGTATATGCCTATATCCTGCGGGAGGGCGGCCGGATGCGCTATTCCGATGACGGAGAGCCCGCCAAGACCGCGGGCCTGCCGGTACTGGAGAGCATCCAGCATGCCGGCCTCACCGACTGCATCGTGGTAGTGACCCGGTACTTCGGCGGCATTCTGCTGGGCACCGGCGGTCTGGTCCGGGCCTACACCGAAAGTGCGGCCAGCGGACTGCGGGCGGCGAAGATCGTCACGGTGCGCTCCTGCGTGAAGCTCACCGTGGAGGTGGACTACGCCCTCTATGAGCGGGCGCTGCTGCTGCTTCAGGGCGCAGGAGCCCAGGTGGACGAGCCGGTCTTTGCGGATAAGGTCACTCTTACCGCCACGCTGCCCGCCGGGCAGGAGGTGGGGCTGCCCACCGCCTTCCAGGAGCTGAGCCGGGGCGCGGTGACCCCCACCATCTCCCAGCCCTTCTACACTCCTTTTTGAGTTTGCTTTTCCCAAACGGCTCCTGCCGTAAAATTGGGGCTTTTGCAAAAAATTCACAAAATCCAAAGAGGGTTTTGGGCGTTTGTGTCGTATATATTATTACAGAGTGTATCCGCTCAAAAAGTCGGAACGCGCACAGGGGAGGGATACGGCATGGACGAGATCCGCAGGCACACAGAACAGATTGAACGGCAGATCCTGGCGCCGGGCGCGGCGCTGAGCGAGGAAAGCCGGGGCCGCATGCGGCCGGAGGAACCCTGCCCCATGCGCACCTGCTACCAGCAGGACCGGGATCGGGTGATCCATTGCAAATCCTTCCGGCGGCTCAAGCAGAAGACTCAGGTGTTTCTCTCCCCGGAGGGGGACCACTACCGCACCCGCCTCACCCATACCCTGGAGGTGAGCCAGATCGCCCGCACCATTGCCCGGGCGCTGCGGCTCAACGAGGACCTGACCGAGGCTGTGGCCCTGGGCCATGACCTGGGGCACACCCCCTTTGGTCACGCGGGGGAACGGGCGCTGAACCAGCTGAGCCCTCACGGCTTCCGCCATTACCAGCAGAGCCTGCGGGTGGTGGACCGGCTGGAGCGCCGCTTTGTGGGGCTGAATCTGACCTGGGAGGTGCGCAACGGCCTGGTGTGCCACACCAAGGGCACCTGGCCTGCCACCCTGGAGGGCTGCGCGGTGCGTTATGCGGACCGCATCGCCTATATGAACCACGACATTGAGGACGCCATCACCGCCGGTGTGCTGCGCCCGGAGCAGCTGCCCCGGGATGTGGTGGAGGTGCTGGGCGACACCAAGAGCAGCCGCATTTCCACCCTGATCGCCGATCTGGTGGCTCACAGCAGCCGGACCCAGCTGGCCTTCAGCCCGGAGGTGGACGAGGCCTACGAGGCGCTGCACGCCTTCATGTACTCCACCGTTTATGTGGATAAGGTCGCAAAACGGGAGGAAGAGAAGGTGGAGCGGGTGATCGGCGCGCTGTATGAGCGGCTGAGCACCCACATCGACCTTCTGCCCGAGGGCTTTCTGCAGATTGCCTATCAGGAAGGCGTGGACCGGGCGGTGACCGATTATATCAGCGGCATGAGCGACGAGTTCGCCATCCGCACCTTTGAAGAATTCTTCGTGCCCCGCAAGTGGCACGTTCTGTAAGGGCAGTTTTGATGCCCGATTGTTTTGACCCGGAAAGGAGGGGCTGCCTGTGATCCCACATGAATATGTGGAGGAAGTGGTGCGCCGCAACGACATCACCGACGTGGTGGCCAGCTATGTGCAGCTGCGCCACCGGGGCCGCACCCACACCGGGCTGTGTCCCTTCCACAGCGAAAAGACCCCCTCCTTCGTGGTCTATCCGGAGACCCAGAGCTTTTACTGCTTCGGCTGCGGAGCGGGCGGCGATGTGATTACCTTCATCAAGAAGATCAACAATCTGGACTATGTGGAGGCGGTCAAGTATCTGGCAGGCCGGGCGGGAATGCCCATGCCCGAGGAGGACGACAAGGTGGGCCGCCTGCGCAGCCGAGTGCTTTCGGTGAACAAGGAGACCGCCCGCTTTTTCTACGAGCAGCTCAATGCCCCCACCGAGGAGGCTGCTGCTGCCCGGGCCTACTGGCGAGGGCGCGGCCTGTCCGATTCCACCATCCGGCGGTTTGGTCTGGGCTATGCGCCCAACGACTTCCGGGCGCTGCGCATGCATCTGCGGGCCAAGGGCTTTTCCGAGGAGGAGATGCTGGCCGCCGGTGTGGAGAAACGCAGCGAAAAGGGCAACGTGTACGATGCCTTCCGCGGCCGGGTGATGACACCCATCTTCGATCTGCGGGGCAACGTGATCGCCTTCGGCGGGCGTGTGCTGGGCAATGAGAAGCCAAAGTATATCAACAGCCCGGAAACGCTGGTCTACAAAAAGAGCAAGGCCATGTTCGCACTGAGCATTGCCAAGAAAAGCACCAGCCGCCGCTACATTCTGTGCGAGGGCTATATGGATGTGATCAGCCTGCACCAGGCCGGATTCGACACCGCGGTGGCCGCCTGCGGCACCGCCCTCACCGCCGAGCAGGTGCGGCTGCTGGCCGAGTACGCCGATGAGGTGGTGCTCTGCTACGACTCGGACGAGGCGGGCCAGAAGGCCACCGCCCGAAGCCTGAGTCTGTTCAGCGAAAGCCCGGTGAAGGTGTCGGTGCTGAACATCCCCAACGCCAAGGACCCGGACGAGTTTATCAAAAAGTTCGGGCGCGACGCCTTCGACCGTCTGCTCAACGGCACAAGCAATGCCATTGAGTATAAGATCCAGAAGGTGAAGAGCAAATACGATATCACCCGGGCGGCGGATCGGGTGGAATACATCAAGGAGGTCATCCGCATTCTGGCAGACGGCGTCTCGCCCACCGAGCGGGACATCTATGCCGGGCGTCTGGCGGAGGAGACCGATGTGGCCAAGGCCGCGATCCTGAACCAGCTGGATGCCGCGGTGAAGGCTGGCCGACGCCGCAAGCAGCGCCAGTTCGAGCGGGATCTGCTGAATCAGGGCCTGGGGTCAGACATCAAGCTGCCCTACAACACCATGAACAGCGAAAAGGCGCTGGGCGTGGCCAGTGCGGAGCAGCAGCTGGTGGCGGCCATGGTCAAGAACCCGGATTTCATCGCCACGGTGGAAAAGCGCCTTGCCCCCGAACAGTTCCTGATGGAGGACATGGGCGAGGCCTACCGGGCCATCCTGCGCTGCAAGGCCCAGGACATCCGGCCGGACCTGACCGCCCTGACCACCCAGCTGCCGGAGGATACCGTGAACCGCATTTCCCACCTGCTGGCCCGCAACTACGATGTGGGCATCGGCCCCCGGGATGTGGAGATGTATCTGAACCGCATCGAGCAAAGTGCCCCCAAAAGCACCGAGGCCGCCCGCATGAGCGGCCAGGAACTGGAAGATTACCTTGCCGGGCTGCGCCGTCAGAAGGCGTGAACCCCGGCAGCATTACATATTACACAGGTCAAAAGTCCAAATGTATCCAAACCAGGAGGAAGTAAAAGTATGGCAGAAAAGAAAATCACCATCCGCGAACTGATCGAGACCGGCAAGCGCAACGGCAAGCTGACCACCAAGGAGATTAACGACGCCATTGAGGAAACCGGCTTCGACGTGGAGCAGATCGACAAGCTGTATGAGACGCTGGAAGGCCACAATGTGGAGATCGTGGATGAGCCGGATGCCGATTCCGAGAACTTCACCCTCACCGAAGACAGTGTGGATATGTTCGAGACCGCCCTGTCCGCCGAGGGCGTTGCCATCGACGACCCGGTAAAGGTCTACCTGAAGGAGATCGGCCGGGTGCCCCTGCTCAGCGGCGACGAGGAGATCCGCCTGGCGCTGGACATTCTGGACGGCAACAAGGCCATTGAGGAAAAGAAGGAAAAGTTTGCCAAGATCTGTGAGATCGAGGAGGACAAGGAGCTCTCCAACGACGAAAAGCGCATCTGGCTGACCCAGACCAAGGACGCGCTGCCCACCGAGGAGCGCATCGAGCTGCGCAACCTGGAGACTGCTATCCGCAAGGGCGAGCGGGCCAAGCAGCGCCTGAGCGAGGCCAACCTGCGTCTGGTTGTATCCATTGCCAAGCGGTATGTGGGCCGCGGCATGCAGTTCCTGGACCTGATCCAGGAAGGTAACCTGGGCCTGATCAAGGCGGTGGAGAAGTTCGACCACACCAAGGGCTTCAAGTTCTCCACCTACGCCACATGGTGGATTCGTCAGGCCATCACCCGCGCCATTGCGGACCAGGCCCGTACCATCCGTATCCCGGTGCACATGGTGGAAACCATCAACAAGGTGAAGAAGGTGTCCAGCCAGCTGCTGCACCAGAACGGCCACGAGCCCACCGCCGACGAGATCAGCGAGGCGCTGGACATGCCGGTGGAGAAGGTGCGCGAGATCATGCGTGTGGCGCAGGAGCCGGTAAGCCTGGAGACCCCCATCGGTGAGGAGGAAGACAGCCATCTGGGCGACTTCATCCCCGATGAGGATGCCCCCGTGCCCGCCGAGGCTGCCAGCCACACTCTGCTGAAGGAGCAGCTGTCCACCGTGCTGGGCAGCCTGACCCCCCGTGAGGAGAAGGTGCTGCGCCTGCGCTTCGGCCTGGAGGACGGCCGTCCCCGTACCCTGGAGGAGGTTGGTCACGAGTTCGAGGTTACCCGTGAGCGTATCCGTCAGATCGAGGCCAAGGCCCTGCGCAAGCTGCGCCATCCCAGCCGCTCCAAGAAGCTGCGGGATTTCCTGGATTGATCACCGGAAAGGCAGAAAAAAGGCAGTAAAAAGAAAAGGAGAACCGTATATGCTGGCGAACTGGAATGTGAACGAGGAGCAAATCCGCAAACAGCAGGAAGAGCTGAAGGCGAAGATGAATTTTACCTATGTGGGCCACGGCCCCAAGGCCACCGGCTTCTTGGCGAAGGAATTCAAGCGCAAGCCCGGCCTGTATGCCCGCTGCACCGGCTGCGGCTACTACATGCCGCTGGACGCCAGGGGCGAGGAGACCTGCATCTGCGGTAACCTGAGACGCACCGAGCGGGAATTCCGCCATGAGCTGCCCGCCACCGAGATCGAGATCTTCAAGGGTCAGCGCAAATAAACGAACATAGAAAATGCCGTCTGGAATCTCCAGACGGCATTTTTGCGTAATTAGAAATAAGTGACCAGCTCCAGCGCGGTTTCCAGCAGGTTGCGGCGCACGGTGTGCTGCCGGTCCCAGCCCCGGCTGTCCCAGGTGGCGGCGCTCAGATCGTCGCCCGCGTAGAGCAGCTGAGCCAGCGGCAGGCCGTGAAACTGCGCCGCCGCGAAAAAGCCCGCGCATTCCATCTCCACCGTCAGACAGCCCTCGGCGGCCCGGCGGGCGATTTTCGCTTCCGTCTCCCGGTACAGGGCATCGGTGGTCCAGGTCTTGCCCTCCAGCACCGGGACACCCAGCGCGGCAAGGCCACGGCGGGCAGCAGCAAGGCCCTCGGCCGGGCAGGCGACTTCCCGACTGGGCTCCAGATAATGGTAGGATGCCCCCTCATCCCGCACAGCACTCACCGGCAGGATGATCCGTCCCAGCTCCAGCCCGGGAGTCAGACAGCCTGCACCGCCGCAGACCAGGAATTTCTCCGCACCCAGAGCATTCAGCTCCTCCAGCGTGCAGACCGCGCCCGGCGAGGTGGCAAAGGGGAGGGCGACACACACCGGCTCGCCGCCCCGTTCCAGCCGGTAGATGGGCAGATCCACGATTTCGGAATGGAGATGCGCGATGGGTTCCAGCTGCTGCTCCCGGACCAGTTCCTCCAGGGCCTCCCGGAAGAAGGTGATCACACAGCGCTGCGGCAGCAGGGGAGCAGCAGGACGTTCCGGAGTCAGCTTGGCCCTGCGGTCCGGGTCGAATTCCAGAATGGGAAAAGGGGAATGGTTCATTTGCGCAGCCTCCGTTTCGTTTTCACTGTAGTATCCCTCTATTATAGAAGACGGGGAAAGTACTGTCCAGAAAAAAACACTTGCGAAGGCGCGAAAAATGTGGTACCATAGTCGACGCTGCCCAAAAACGGGCGGCGCGCAGAACGTTTGGTTTTATTGGAAACGACACCGGAGCAGCTATGCTTTGCAGGCTGCGCGGCTAACGAACAACACAGCGTTGCGGACACACAAACATCCGAAAAAACAATGTGGAGGAGTATTCGTTATGCCGAAAACCAAACTGGAAAATGTTATTTTCACCCTGCTGATGGCCTTTGTGATGGTCTATGCCATGATCTGCTACAACATTTCTCTGAATGTGGGCGGTATGAGCAATCAGGTCTTTGTCATGGCCTTTGGCGAGATGGTCATCATGTGGCCGGTGGCTTTTATTCTGGAGTTCTTTGTGGTGGAGCGCCTGTCCCAGAAGCTGGCCTTCCGTCTGGTCACTCCCGGCGTGGATAAGCCCGTCTTCGTGATCCTGGCCATCTCCTGCATGATCGTCTGCCTGATGTGCCCCATGATGAGCCTGGTGGCCACCATTCTGTTTAAGAATCCCGGCAGCCAGATCGTGGCCGTATGGCTGCAGACCGCGGTGATGAACTTCCCCATGGCCCTGTGCTGGCAGGTATTCTTCGCCGGTCCGCTGGTGCGCCTGGTGTTCCGGGTGCTGTTCCGCCGGGGCGAAAAGGCTGCGGCCAACGCGTAATCAAAAATAAAGTCCGGGCGGTTTCCTGAAAGAAGCCGCCCGGGCTTTTTGCGTGTGGGAGAAGTTTGACAAATCAACCCAAATCTGATATATTTAACTATATCATTAAAGTATAGTTATTGCGGGGCGCACCCGCGCAGCGGGCCCCGGTCCGCGGGAAAGGAGACGGCGTTATGCACATCACGCAGGAATCGGATTACGCCATCCGTATCATCTACTGTCTGGCAAAAAATCAAAAGCGGATGGACGCACGCTCCATCAGCCAGGAGATGAGCGTTTCGCTGCGCTTTTCGCTGAAGATCCTGGGCAAGCTGGTGGCCAGCGGTCTGGTGGCCAGCTTCAAGGGCAACCGGGGCGGCTACGAGCTGGCCCGGCCCGCGGCCGAGATCACCATGCTGGATGTGATCCGCGCGGTGGAAGGTCCCTACCAGCTTTCCCGCTGCCTGGAGGAATGCGGCGAGTGCAACCGGGGCGCCTCCGGTATCTGCGCCTTCCAGCAGGTCTTCCGGCGCGTCAGCGAGCAGGTGAACCGGGAGCTGGGGGCGGTGGACTTCGCCCAGATCGTAGCCAGCGAGCAGCAGTGCCGCTGAGAATCATCAAAAAGATAACACCGGCCCGGGCGTATCATGCCTGGGCCGGTGTTTTTGAAAAAAGCGAAAAAATGGCTTGACACCGGGCTTTTTGGCCATTATACTGTTATGGTATACCATAATTGGATCAACACGCCCTAAAAAAGGCAGCATGTACAAAAAACTTGCAAAAGTTTGTGAAAGTTACACAAAATTCTGCGAGCCGCATGGTTGCCCCGGCGGGGCGTGCTCAATCATGTAAGTAGAAACAGGATAGGAGTGGAAGCTTTTTATGATGAAGGTCAAGCCCACAACCCTTGGCAAAACCGAACGCATGAGCTTTTCCCGCATCGATGAGGTTATCACCATGCCCAACCTCATCGAGGTGCAGAAGAACTCGTACCGCTGGTTTTTGGACGAGGGTCTGAAAGAGGTTTTCCGCGACATTGCCACCATTGAGGACTTCACCGGCAATCTGGCTCTGGAATTCGTGGATTACCATCTGGGAGAGCCCAAATACACCATCAAAGAGTGCAAGGAACGCGACACTACCTACGCGGCGCCCCTGCGCGTTACCGCCCGGCTGCTGAACAAGGAGACCGGCGAGGTAAAGGAGCAGGAGATCTTCATGGGCGATTTCCCGCTCATGACCGACGCAGGTACCTTCATCAACAACGGTGCGGAGCGTGTCATCGTCAGCCAGCTGGTTCGTAGCCCCGGCGTTTACTTCGGCGCCAGCTACGACAAGACCGGTAAGAAGCTGTACACCGCCACCATGAACCCCAACCGCGGTGCCTGGCTGGAGTACGAGACCGACTCCAACGATGTGTTCTATGTGCGCATCGATAAGAACCGCAAGCTGCCCGTCACTGTGCTGCTGCGTGCTCTGGGCATGGGCAGCGACGCTCAGATCCGTGAGTTCTTCGGTGAGGATGAGCGCATCCTGGCCACTCTGGACAAGGATACCACACACAACGAGGAAGAGGGTCTGCTGGAGACCTACCGCAAGCTGCGTCCCGGCGAGCCCCCGACGGTGGAGAGCGCCCAGACCCATCTGAACAACCTGTTCTTCGACCCCCGCCGGTACGACATGTCCCGGTTCGGCCGGTACAAGATGAACAAGAAGCTGGCTCTGGCCCGCCGCATCACCGGCTTTGTGGCCGCCCGCGACATCATCGCTCCCCTGACCGGCGAGCTGCTGATCGCCGCCGGCGAGAAGATCAGCCGTGAGGCCGCTGAGGCCGCCGAGGCCGCCGGTGTATCCGTGGCCTTCATCATGGCTGACGACCGGGAGCGCAAGGTTATCACCAACGGCACCGTGGATGCCCAGAACTTCTTCAACTTCGATGTTCTGGAGTGCGGCATCAACGAGCGCGTGACCTTCGCCGAGGTGAAGGCCATCCTGGATGCCACCAGCGACGAGGCCGAGCAGAAGGAGCTGCTGGTCAAGAACCACGACCGCCTCATCAGCAAGACCGTCACCCTGGATGACATCTTCTCCTCCATCAACTACCTGAACGGCCTGGACCACGGCATCGGCGTCACCGACGACATCGACCACCTGGGCAACCGCCGTATCCGCAGCGTGGGCGAGCTGCTGCAGAACCAGTTCCGCATCGGCTTCTCCCGTATGGAGCGCGTCATCCGCGAGCGCATGACCCTGCAGGCTCAGGATATGAACGAGGCCACTCCCCAGAGCCTGATCAACATCCGTCCTGTGGTTGCCGCCATCAAGGAGTTCTTCGGTTCCAGCCCGCTGTCCCAGTTCATGGACCAGAACAACCCCCTGGCTGAGCTGACTCATAAGCGCCGTCTGTCCGCTCTGGGCCCCGGCGGTCTGAGCCGTGACCGCGCCGGTTTTGAGGTTCGAGACGTACACTACAGCCATTACGGCCGCATGTGCCCCATTGAGACCCCCGAAGGTCCCAACATCGGTCTGATCTCCTACCTGGCCAGCTTCGCCCGCATCAACGAGTACGGCTTCATCGAGGCTCCCTACCGCAAGGTGGACAAGGAGCGCGGTGTGGTCACCGATGAGGTGGTCTACATGACCGCCGACGTGGAAGACGAGTACGTGGTAGCCCAGGCCAACGAGCCTCTGGACGAGGAAGGCCACTTCACCAAGGCCCGCGTCAATGCCCGCCGCCGTGACGAGATTCTGGAAATCGAGCGCGAGCGCGTGGACTACATGGACGTAAGCCCCAAGATGGTTGTGTCCGTGGCTACCGCCATGATCCCCTTCCTGGAAAACGACGACGCCAACCGTGCTCTGATGGGTGCGAACATGCAGCGTCAGGCTGTGCCTCTGCTGGTCACCCAGCAGCCCATCGTGGCCACCGGCATGGAGTACAAGGCTGCCTGTGACTCCGGCGTCTGCGTTCTGGCAAAGAACGACGGTGTTGTGGAACATGTGGATGCCGACAAGATCGTGATCCGCACCAGCAAGACCACCACCGACGAGTACGAGCTGATCAAGTTCATGCGCTCCAACCAGGGCACCTGCGTGAACCAGCGCCCCATCGTGGACAAGGGCGAAGAGGTGAAGGCCGGTCAGGTCATCGCCGACGGCCCCGCCACCAAGAACGGTGAGATCAGCCTGGGTAAGAACGCCCTGATTGGCTTCATGACCTGGGAGGGCTACAACTACGAGGACGCCGTTCTGATCAACGAGAAGATCGTTCGTGAGGACGTTTACACTTCCATCCACATCGAGGAGTACGAGACCGAGGCCCGCGAGACCAAGCTGGGACCCGAGGAGATCACCCGCGATATCCCCAACGTGGGCGAGGATGCCCTGAAGGATCTGGACGAGCGCGGCATCATCCGCATCGGTGCCGAGGTCAAGGCCGGCGACATCCTGGTCGGTAAGGTCACCCCGAAGGGCGAGACCGAGCTGACCGCTGAGGAGCGCCTGCTGCGCGCCATCTTCGGCGAGAAGGCCCGCGAGGTGCGCGACACCTCCCTGCGCGTTCCCCATGGCCAGTACGGCATCATCGTGGACGTGAAGGTCTTCACTCCCGACAACTGCGACGAGCTGCAGCCCGGCGTGCGCCAGGTTGTGCGCTGCTACATCGCTCAGAAGCGCAAGATCAGCGTGGGCGACAAGATGGCCGGCCGTCACGGTAACAAGGGTGTTGTTTCCCGCATCCTGCCTCAGGAGGATATGCCCTTCCTGGCCGACGGTACCCCGCTGGATATCGTGCTGAACCCCCTGGGCGTTCCCTCCCGTATGAACATCGGTCAGGTGCTGGAGATCCATCTGAGCTACGCCGCCAAGGCGCTGGGCTGGAAGATCATGACCCCCGTATTCGACGGTGCCCACGAGCAGGACATCCGCGAATGCTACCACCTGGCCTACGAGACCAACCACGGTGAGAATGCTCCCGAATATCCCACCAAGCTGGACAAGATCATGCGCCCGGAGATCGGCCACGTGATCGACTTCTCCAAGATCGAGCTGGATGAGGACGGCAAGAGCACCGTTTACGACGGCCGCACCGGTGAGAAGTTCGACAACCGCGTCACCGTTGGCTACATGTACTACCTGAAGCTGCATCACCTGGTAGACGATAAGATCCACGCCCGTTCCACCGGCCCCTACAGCCTGGTTACCCAGCAGCCTCTGGGTGGTAAGGCCCAGTTCGGCGGCCAGCGCTTTGGCGAAATGGAGGTTTGGGCCCTGGAGGCGTACGGCGCAGCCTACACCCTGCAGGAGATCCTGACCGTCAAGTCCGACGACGTGGTCGGCCGTGTGAAGACCTACGAGGCCATCGTGAAGGGCCAGCCCGTTCCCAAGCCCGGCATCCCCGAAAGCTTCCGCGTGCTCATCAAGGAGCTGCAGAGCCTGGGTCTGGATGTGCGTGTGCAGGATTCCAATGGCGACGAGATCGATCTGAAGCAGAACTTCGACGACGAGGAGCCTGGCTTCGATACCCGCGATCTGCCCATGGGCGAGGACGTTCTGGTGGAGAACGAACTGAGCAACGATTACAGCATCGAGGACGCTGATCCCGATGCAGACGCCGGTTTCGATGAGCCGGAGGATATTTTTGAGCCGGACGAAAGCCTGTTTGCCGACGACGGCCTGGGCCTGGACGACGAATTCTGATCAAGCCGAGAGTGGAGTGCGGCGCGTGTAAGATGCGCCGCACTCCCAAGCCCTCATTCATCGAAACATTAGAAAAGGAAGGGTTCGTTTAATGGAATATAACGATTTCGATTCGATCAAGATCGGCCTTGCTTCTCCCGACCAGATCCGCGCATGGAGCTACGGCGAGGTCAAAAAGCCGGAAACGATCAACTACCGCACCCTGAAGCCCGAGCGGGACGGCCTGTTCTGCGAGCGCATCTTCGGACCCACCAAGGACTGGGAGTGTCACTGCGGTAAGTATAAGCGCATCCGCTACAAGGGCAAGATCTGCGACCGCTGCGGCGTTGAGGTCACCAAGTCCAAGGTGCGCCGTGAGCGCATGGGCCACATCGAGCTGGCCGCGCCCGTTTCCCATATCTGGTACTTCAAGGGCATCCCCAGCCGCATCGGCCTGATGCTGGACATCAGCCCCCGTCAGCTGGAGAAGGTGCTGTACTTCGCCAGCTATATCGTAACCGATCCCGGCTACACTCCGCTGGAGAAGAAGCAGCTGCTCAGCGAGAAGGAATACCACGAGATGCGCGAGCGCTACGAGGATGAGTTCCAGGCTGCCATGGGCGCCGAGGCCATCAAGGAGCTGCTGGCGGAGATCGATCTGGAAGAGCTGCGCACCCAGTTGCGCAACGAGCTGGAGGACGCCGGCGGCCAGAAGCGCGTTCGCATTCTGAAGCGCCTGGAGGTTGTGGAGGCGTTCCGCCTGTCCGGCAACCGCCCCGAGTGGATGATCATGGATGTTGTTCCCGTGATTCCGCCGGATATCCGTCCGATGGTTCAGCTGGATGGCGGCCGTTTCGCCACCAGCGACCTGAATGACCTGTATCGCCGGGTCATCAACCGTAACAACCGTCTGAAGCGCCTGCTGGAGCTGGGCGCTCCCGATATCATCGTGCGCAACGAGAAGCGCATGCTGCAGGAGGCTGTGGACGCCCTGATCGACAACGGCCGCCGCGGCCGTCCCGTCACCGGCCCCAACAACCGTCCCCTGAAGAGCCTGTCCGACATGCTGAAGGGCAAGCAGGGCCGCTTCCGTCAGAACCTGCTGGGTAAGCGCGTTGACTACTCCGGCCGTTCTGTTATCGTTGTCGGCCCCGAGCTGAAGATGTACCAGTGCGGTCTGCCCAAGGAGATGGCTCTGGAGCTGTTCAAGCCCTTCGTGATGAAGGACCTGGTGGAAAAGGGCCTGGCCAACAACATCAAGAGCGCCCGCAAGATGGTGGAGCGCGCCCGCACCGAAGTGTGGGACAGTCTGGAGACCGTAATCAAGGGTCACCCCGTCATGCTGAACCGTGCGCCCACCCTGCACCGTCTGGGCATCCAGGCCTTCGAGCCTGTGCTGGTTGAGGGCCACGCCATCAAGCTGCATCCCCTGGTATGTACCGCCTTCAACGCCGACTTCGACGGCGACCAGATGGCCGTGCACCTGCCCCTGAGCGTGGAGGCCCAGCGCGAGGCCCGCATGCTGATGCTGGCTTCCGGCAACCTGCTGAAGCCCTCTGACGGTGCTCCCGTTGCCGTGCCCACCCAGGATATGATTCTGGGTTCCTACTACCTGACCATGGTCAACAATGGTGATAAGGGCGAGGGCAAGGTCTTCCGCGATGAGGAAGAGGCCATCATGGCTTACAGCGACAAGGTCATCACCCTGCAGGCCCGCATCAAGGTTCGCCGTACCATGGAAGTGAACGGCGAGCTGAAGAGCAAGCTGGTGGACACCACCGTGGGCCGCATCATCTTCAACCAGCCCATCCCGCAGGATCTGGGCTACGTGGATCGCAACGATCCCGAGACCATGTTCGGCTACGAGGTCGATTTCCAGGTCACCAAGAAGAACCTGCCCGACATCATCAGCCGCTGCCTGGCAGTGCATGGCACCAAGGCCACCAGCGAAATGCTGGACCGCATCAAGGCCCAGGGCTACAAGTACTCCACCATCAGCGGCATCACCGTTGCCGTGTGCGACGCCGTGATCCCGCCCCAGAAGCCCGAGCTGCTGGCTGAGGCCGACGAGCGCGTTTCCAAGGTCATCAAGCAGTTCAACCGAGGCCTGATCTCCAACGAGGAACGCTACAACGGCGTGATCCAGATCTGGCAGGAGACCACCGATAAGGTTTCCAAGGCTCTGGCCGACAACCTGGAGGACCGCAACCCCATCTTCATGATGGCGGACTCCGGTGCCCGTGGTTCTATGAACCAGATCAAGCAGCTGGCCGGCATGCGCGGTCTGCTGGCCAACACCGCCGGTAAGACCATCGAGATGCCCATTCGAGCCAACTACCGTGAAGGCCTGAACATCTTGGAGTACTTCGTTTCCTGCCGTGGCGCCCGTAAGGGCATGGCGGATACCGCTCTGCGTACCGCCGACTCCGGTTACCTGACCCGCCGTCTGGTCGACGTTTCTCAGGACGTGATCGTCCGTGAGGAGGACTGCGGCGCTACCGAGGGTATCTGGGTATCCGATATCCGCGAGGGCAAGGAAGAGATCGAGACCTTCCGTGAGCGTCTGATCGGCCGTTACGCCGTGGGCGATGTGTGCAACCCCGCCACCGGCGAGGTCATCGTGCCCGAGGGCAAGATGATGGACCTGTTCGACGCCGAGAAGATCGAGGCTGCCGGCATCACCGAGCTGCAGATCCGCAGCGTGCTGAACTGCCGCGCCAAGGTGGGCGTATGTGCTCACTGCTACGGCTCCAACCTGGCCAACGGCGATCCCGTACACATCGGTGAGTCCGTTGGTATCATCGCTGCTCAGTCCATCGGTGAGCCCGGTACCCAGCTGACCATGCGTACCTTCCATACCGGCGGTATCGCATCTGCTGAGGATATCACCCAGGGTCTTCCCCGCGTTGAGGAGCTGTTCGAGAGCCGCCGGCCCAAGGCTCTGGCCATCATGACCGAGATCGCCGGTACCGCTCACATCGACGACAGCAAGAAGAACCGCCATGTGGTGGTTTCCGGTGTGGACGAGAACGGTGCTCCCGCTGAGAAGAGCTACCTGATCCCCTTCGGCCAGCGCATCCGCGTCACCGAGGGTCAGCAGCTGGAAAAGGGCGACATGATCACCGAGGGTCATGCTTACCCCCACGACATCCTGGCCATCAAGGGCCGTATCGCCGTTCAGAACTACCTGATCCAGGAAGTTCAGAAGGTATACCGCCTGCAGGGTGTAGAAATCAACGACAAGCACATCGAGGTTATCGTGCGTCAGATGATGCGCAAGGTCCGCGTGGACGACGCGGGTTCCACCACCCTGATTGGCGGCGCTCTGGCCGACAAGATGGAAGTGGAGCAGCAGAACGCCGCTCTGATGGAGCGCATCGCTGCCGGTGAGGAGGGCCTGAAGCTGGCTCAGTACACCGATGTGCTGCTGGGTATCACCAAGGCGTCCCTGTCCACCGACAGCTTCCTGTCTGCCGCCTCCTTCCAGGAGACCACCCGCGTGCTGACCGAGGCCGCCATCAAGGGCAAGGTCGACCCGCTGATGGGCCTGAAGGAGAACGTCATCATCGGTAAGCTGATCCCGGCCGGTACCGGTCTGGACGAGGTGGAAGCCGAGCTGATCCGCCGCGAACAGCTGGAAAACGGCATCGTTCCCACCGAGGAAGAGATCGCCGATCCTGCCGAGGACGCACTGGAGCTGGTCACTGAGATCGCTGCCGAGTAAGAACCGTTCCGGTATCCGATTCGTTTTTCAGGAAATGCCGCCCTTTTGAAGGGCGGCATTTCTTTGTAAAACGGGCAGCTCTGATGCAGCACAGGGCAGGGGAGGCCCGCATCCGGGCGGCTAAAATAAAATTTCAGTGAATCAACCAAGTTTTTTTCGAAAATACTGTTGACATACACAAAGCTTGTGTGTAAAATAAAACTGTTGCGCGGCTAAGGCGCAACTATGCCTGTTTGATGTTATGGCGGCTTGCCGCCTTAACATAAATAATTTGAAGAAAGGAGAACAAAATGCCTACTTTTAACCAGCTTGTACGCAAAGGCCGTGAGGTGTCTGTCCGCAAGTCTACCGCTCCTGCTCTGCAGAAGAGCTACAACTCTCTGGACAAGTCCTACAGCGACGCTAACAGCCCCCAGAAGCGTGGTGTATGCACCGCTGTTCGTACCATGACCCCCAAGAAGCCCAACTCTGCTCTGCGTAAGGTAGCCCGTGTAAAGCTCACGAATGGTATTGAGGTAACCTCTTACATTCCTGGCATCGGCCACAACCTGCAGGAGCACAGCGTAGTACTGATTCGTGGCGGCCGTGTTAAGGACCTGCC
The DNA here is from genome assembly GCF_002160145.1 of Gemmiger sp. An194. GTDB lineage: Bacteria > Bacillota > Clostridia > Oscillospirales > Ruminococcaceae > Allofournierella. The sequence continues at coordinate 59,911 of NZ_NFKA01000007.1, forward strand.
CGGTGTTCGTTACCACATCATCCGTGGTACTCTGGATACCCAGGGTGTGGCCAACCGTAACCAGGCCCGCTCCAAGTACGGCGCGAAGCGCCCCAAGGCCGGTGCTAAGAAGAAGTAATTAACGTTTACCCCGCCATCAAAGGCGTCTTTATATAAGACCTCTTTGTATGGCACAACGGGAGTTTATTGCTTTCGAGTACCGATGATATCATTCTGTGAAGGAGGGAAGAAAGATGCCTAGAAGAGGTAACATTGCTAAGCGGGACGTTCTGGCTGACCCGCTGTACAATTCCAAGATGGTGACCCGCTTGATCAACAGCATCATGCTGGACGGCAAGAAGGGCGTCGCTCAGAAAATTGTTTACGATGCTTTCGAGATCGTAAAGGAGAAGTCCGGTAACGATCCCCTGGAGATGTTCGAAAAGGCTCTGGAGAACATCATGCCCAGCCTGGAAGTTAAGGCCCGCCGCGTTGGTGGTTCCACCTACCAGGTACCTGTTGAGGTTCGTGCCGAGCGCCGCGAGACCCTGGGTCTGCGCTGGCTCACCGCTTACTCTCGCGCCCGCAGCGAGCGCACCATGCGCGAGCGTCTGGCTAACGAGATCATGGATGCCGTGAACAACACCGGTAACGCCGTGAAGAAGCGTGAAGACACTCACAAGATGGCCGAGGCCAACAAGGCTTTCGCCCATTACCGTTATTGATCCGCCCTGTAGATATAGGAGGTTAATATGCCAAGAGACGTTTCTCTGGAAATGACCAGAAACATCGGCATTATGGCGCACATCGACGCCGGCAAGACCACCACCACCGAGCGTATCCTGTATTACACTGGTGTTAACCACAAGATCGGTGAAACGCACGATGGCGCGGCTACCATGGACTGGATGGCGCAGGAGCAGGAGCGTGGTATTACCATCACCTCTGCTGCGACCACTTGCTACTGGAGCCACACTGAGCTGCTGGGCGACCCCGCCAAGGCCAAGAAGAACCGGCATCGGATCAACATCATCGACACCCCCGGCCACGTGGACTTCACCGTTGAGGTAGAACGTTCTCTGCGTGTTCTGGACGGTTCTGTTACCGTTCTGTGCGCCAAGGGCGGCGTTGAGCCCCAGTCCGAGACTGTTTGGCGTCAGGCCGACAAGTATCACGTACCCCGTATGGCTTACGTGAACAAGATGGACATCATGGGCGCGGACTTCTACCGCGTTGTGAAGATGATGCGCGAGCGTCTGAAGTGCAACGCTGTGCCCATCCAGCTGCCCATCGGCAAGGAAGACGAGTTCAAGGGCATCATCGATCTGATCGATATGCAGGCGGACGTCTACTACGACGACCTGGGCAAGGATATCCGCGTGGAGCCTATCCCCGAGGATATGCGTGAGCTGGCCGAGCAGTACCGTGCCGAGATGCTGGAGGCCATTGCCGAAGGCGACGAAGAGCTGATGATGAAGTACCTGGACGGCGAGGAGCTGACCAAGGAAGAAATCAAGAAGGCTCTGCGTAAGGAAACCATCGCAAACACCGTGGTTCCTGTTACCTGCGGTACTTCCTACCGCAACAAGGGCGTTCAGAAGCTGCTGGACGCCATCGTGGATTACATGCCCGCTCCCACCGATATCGAGGACATCAAGGGCGTTGATCCCGAGACCGGCGAGGAGACCAGCCGTCCTTCCGACGACAACGCTCCCTTCGCTGCGCTGGCATTCAAGATCGCGACCGACCCGTTCGTTGGTAAGCTGTGCTTCTTCCGCGTGTACTCCGGTACCGTAGAGGCCGGCACCACCGTTTACAACTCCGTGAAGGAGAACAACGAGCGTATGGGCCGCATCCTGCAGATGCACGCTAACCATCGTCAGGACATCGAGATCTGCTACGCCGGTGATATCGCCGCCGCTGTAGGTCTGAAGAACACCACCACTGGTGACACCCTGTGCGATCCCAAGCATCCCGTCATCCTGGAGAGCATGGAGTTCCCCGAGCCCGTTATCCGCGTTGCCATCGAGCCCAAGACCAAGGCTGGTCAGGAGAAGATGGGCATTGCGCTGAACAAGCTGGCTGAAGAGGACCCCACCTTCCGTACCTGGACCGACGAGGAGACCGGCCAGACCATCATCGCCGGCATGGGCGAGCTGCATCTGGAGATCATCGTTGACCGTCTGCTGCGTGAGTTCAAGGTTGAAGCCAACGTGGGTGCTCCCCAGGTTGCTTACCGTGAGTGCATCCGCCGCCCGGCCAGCTCCAACACCAAGTACGCTCGTCAGTCCGGTGGTAAGGGCCAGTACGGTCACTGCATCATCGACATCGAGCCCAATGAGCCCGGCAAGGGCTACGAGTTCATCAACGCCGTTGTTGGCGGTGATGTTCCCAAGGAGTTCATCGCTCCTATCGATCAGGGTATCCAGGGCGCTATGAAGGCCGGTATCCTGGCCGGTTACCCGGTGGAAGATGTTAAGGTCACCCTGAAGGGTGGTTCTTACCATGAGGTTGACTCCTCTGAAATGGCATTTAAGATCGCTGGCTCCATGGCGTTCAAGGACGCTATGGCCAAGGCTGATCCCGCCATCATGGAGCCCATCATGAAGGTTGCTGTTATCGTTCCCGATGATTACATGGGCGACGTTATCGGCGATCTGAACTCCCGCCGCGGTCAGATCCAGGGTATGGAAGCTCTGTCTGGTTCTCAGCAGATCAACGCTTTTGTTCCCCTGTCCAACATGTTCGGTTACTCCACCGACCTGCGTTCCAAGACCCAGGGCCGCGGTCAGTATTCCATGGAGCCCAGCCACTACGCTGAGGTTCCCAAGAATATTGCCGAGGGCATCATGGCTGGCCGCAACAAGGAGTAAACAAGACCAGAGATTTGCCGCATGGGATTTTCCATGCGGCAAATCATCAAAAATCTCTTGATTTTTGACGTTGGTTTTAGTATTATAACCTTAGGCTCTATGGTTTAAAAAAAGGAGGACAATTAAAATGGCAAAGGCTAAGTTTGAGCGCAGCAAGCCTCATATTAACATTGGCACCATCGGTCACGTTGACCACGGCAAGACCACTCTGACCGCCGCTATCACCAAGGTTCTGGCGATGAAGGGCGACGCCGAGTTCACCGATTACGCCAACATCGATAAGGCTCCCGAGGAGCGCGAGCGTGGTATCACCATCAACACCTCTCACGTTGAGTACGAGACCGACAACCGTCACTACGCTCACGTGGACTGCCCGGGCCACGCCGACTACGTTAAGAACATGATCACCGGTGCTGCTCAGATGGACGGCGCTATCCTGGTGGTTTCTTCTGCTGACGGCCCCATGCCCCAGACCCGCGAGCACATCCTGCTGTCCCGTCAGGTTGGCGTTCCCTACATCGTTGTTTTCATGAACAAGGTTGACCAGGTGGACGATCCCGAGCTGCTGGATCTGGTTGAGATGGAGATCCGCGATCTGCTGAGCGAGTACGACTTCCCCGGCGACGACACCCCCATCGTGAAGGGTTCCGCCCTGGCTGTTCTGGAGAGCACCAGCACCGACATCAACGCTCCCGAGTACAAGTGCATCCTGGACCTGATGGACGCTGTTGACAGCTACATCCCCACTCCCGATCGTATGGCTGACAAGCCCTTCCTGATGCCCGTTGAGGACGTGTTCACCATCACCGGCCGCGGCACCGTGGCTACCGGTCGTGTTGAGCAGGGCCAGATCAAGGTTGGCGAGGAAGTTGAGATCGTTGGTCTGAAGGACGAGAAGAGCAAGACCACCGTTACCGGTCTGGAGATGTTCCGCAAGCTGCTGGACTTCGCTGAGGCTGGCGACAACGTTGGTGCTCTGCTGCGTGGCGTTCAGCGCTCCGACATCGAGCGTGGCCAGGTTCTGGCTAAGCCCGGCAGCATTCATCCTCACACCAAGTTCCAGGGTCACGTTTACATCCTGAAGAAGGATGAAGGCGGCCGTCACACCCCGTTCTTCAACAACTACCGTCCTCAGTTCTACTTCCGTACCACCGACGTTACCGGCGTTATCACTCTGCCCGAAGGCACCGAGATGTGCATGCCCGGCGACAACGTTGATATGAACGTTGAGCTGATCACCCCCATCGCCATGGACGAGGGCCTGCGTTTCGCTATCCGTGAGGGTGGCCGCACCGTTGGTTCCGGCGTTGTTTCCAAGATCTACGAGTAATCTTTTGATTCTCTGATTTTGTGAGCTTCAAAGCTCCCCGCTGTTAAGGCGGGGGGCTTTTTTGCGCTGTTTTATAGTTTTATATACTTCGATGGGAAAAGAAAAATCCTCCTGCGCCGGTCTTTGACGCAGAAGGAAGGAAAGTGAGAACAATCAGATGGATGTGGATTCATAGGTGTGGTCACAGACTTTTTCGATCATCTCACGCAAAGCAACAAAGTCCCCAAAGGCCATGGGCTTTTGCTTGGGATTGCGCAGCAGTGCCGCGGGATGAAGAGTGGCCATGAAGAGAACGCCGTTCTTTTCAATGAATTGTCCGTGTTCCTTGGTTACCGAGAAGTCCGGCCGAATCAGACGCTGGGCGGCAATGCGGCCCAGGCAGACCACGATTTTGGGGCGGATCAGTCGGAACTGTTCCCGAAGCCAGGGCAGGCAGGCATCCCATTCCTCCGGCAGAGGGTCTCGGTTCTGAGGCGGACGACACTTCACGATATTGGCGATGAAAACGTTTTTCTCCCGGGAAAGGTCCACGGCCTCCAGATACTGGTCCAGCAGCTTTCCGCTGCGGCCAACAAAAGGAAGACCCTGCTCATCTTCATTCTGGCCGGGGCCCTCACCGATGAACATGATTTCGGCGGTGGGGTTGCCCATACCGAACACCACATTGTGCCGAGTCTCGCACAGGCCGCATTTGCGGCAGGTCAAGCATTCCTGCTTCAGGGTTTCAAAATCCATCCGGGGCACCTCGCTTTGCTGTGTATCACTTGTTATAAAAATATTATAGCACAAAAGGGCGGTTTTTGTCTTGAAGTTTTAGTTTGCCCTTGTTACAATAAATATGAGCGGCCGGAACCTATCCGACCCAAGGGAGGAAATGACATATGAAATTCTTAGTTGAAACTTCTGCCCGTCACGTACATGTGACCAAAGAGACCTTGGAGACCCTGTTTGGCAAAGGCTTTGAGCTGACCGTGAAGAAGGAGCTGAGCCAGCCCGGCCAGTATGCTTCCGAGCAGCGCGTGACCGTTGTTGGCCCCAAGAAGGAGCTGGCCAATGTGTCCATCCTGGGCCCCTGCCGCAATGCGGATCAGGTGGAGCTGTCCGCTTCTGATGCCCGTTCCATCGGCATTGCTGCTCCCGTGCGTGAGTCCGGCGACATCGCTGGTTCCGGCGCCTGCAAGCTGGTTGGCCCCTGCGGCGAGGTTGAGCTGAAGGAAGGCGTGATCGTTGCCAAGCGTCACATCCACGTAACTCCTGAGGACGCCGAGAAGCTGGGCGTGCAGGATAAGGAGATCGTGAAGGTAGCCTGCGGCAAGGAAGGCCGTAAGCTGGTATTCGACGATGTTGTGATCCGCGTGAGCGAGAAGTTCGCCACCGCTATGCACATCGACACCGACGAGTCCAACGCCTGCCTGGGCGCCAACGAGGGCGAGATCGTTAAGTAATCGTTCCCGTGAACAAGAGGCTTGAACCGCTGAACGGGAAGAGCCTGTCGTAATGAAACAACAAGACCCCCTGCTGCGGAAGGTGAATGCCCTGCGCCAGGGGGTTTTGCTGTTTCATAAAAATATTGGGTTGGAACAAAATAAAAAGCTCGGTGCGGCCTGTGGCTGCACCGAGCTTTTTATTCAGAACATGTTCGCGGCCAAGGTGTTGAATCCATTCGCCGGAACCTTTGGAAAACGATCAGTTCAGGAAGGCCAGATCGTTCTCATAGGGGCTTTCCACTGCAGTTTCGATGGGAGCTTCCTTCTTGTACTTGGACAATGCGGCAGCAGCCTTCACAGGATCAGCCAGAGTACCGGCGCCGCCCATGCAGCCGCCGGGGCAGCCCATGCCCTCCAGCAGGTAGCCGTTGTACTTGCCGGCCTTGGCCATCATGAGCAGCTTCTTGCACTCGGCCAGACCCTGAGCGCTGGCAACCTTGACCTCACGGTCCGGGTCCAACTTCTTGATTGCGTTTGCCACAGCCTGGGCGACACCGCCGCCCACAGCGAAACCGCGGCCGTCAGCAGAGGCCTTGTTGAAGTCGTCGACGGGATCGACCTCCAGATTGTCGAAGTCCACCTCGCGGGCTTCGAACATGCCCATCAGCTCCTCGAAGGTGAGCACGAAGTCCACATCGCTGCGGATGCTGCGGCGGCTGGCCTCCAGCTTCTTGGCGGAGCAGGGGCCAACGAAGACCACCTTGCAGTCCTTGCCGTGATGCTTCTTCACCAGACGGGCGGTGAGCACCATGGGAGTCAGAGCCATGCTGATGTAGTCGGCCATTTCGGGGAAGAGTTTCTTGGCCATCACGCTCCAGCTGGGGCAGCAGCTGGTGGCCATGAAGGGCTGATGCTCGGGAACCTCACGCATGAAGTCCTTGGCTTCTTCGATGGTGCACAGGTCAGCGCCCACGGCAACCTCGAAGGTGTCCGCAAAGCCCAGCTGACGCATGGCGGCCTTCAGTTTGCCCACGGTCAGGCCGGGGAACTGGTTCACGAAGGCGGGAGCCATGATGGCGTAGACCCGGTCACCCTGGCGGATGCTCTGGATCAGCTGGAAGATCTGGCCCTTGTCCACGATGGCGCCGAAGGGGCAGTTCACCAGGCACATGCCGCAGGATACGCACTTGTCCTGATCGATCTGAGCGCGGCCCAGGTCATCGGAGTGGATGGCGTTCATGCCGCAGGCAGCAGCGCAGGGGCGCTCCATCTTCACGATGGCGTGATAGGGACATACATCCACGCACTTGCCGCACTTGATGCACTTGTCCTGATCGATCACGGTCTGGCCGCCGGGGGTAAAGGTCAGGGCATCCTTGGGGCATACATCCACACAGGGATGGGCCAGACAGCCGCGGCACAGGTTGGTCACTTCCACCTTCTTTTCAGGGCAGGCGTTGCAGGCGAACTTGATGATGTTCACCAGCGGGGGATCGTAGTACTTCTGGGCGATCACGCTGTTTTCCATGCCGGAATTGGTGGGCGCCTGCTCATCCATGGGGCGCAGGGGCAGACCCATGGCCAGACGGATGCGCTCGGAAACGATGGCGCGCTCCAGGAAAATGCTGTTGCGGAAGCTGTTGACCTCGCCCGGGATAATTTTATAGGGCAGGCGGGAAACCTCCTGTGCGTAGTTCTGCCCCTCATAGGAGAGGCGGGCCACTTCGGTGAAGACCCGGCGGCGGATCTCGGTGACCGAGGTGTAGATACCGCGCATGTTGCTCATAATCACATAACTCCTTCCAAAATGCGTTGGGGTTCGCATACAATAAAAATATAACATACTCGCTCTTCCGGGGCAAGCACCGAAAGAGGACAAGAACGGGAAAGAATGTGGATATTTTTTGTGGCTGCAATCAAAGCTGCACAGCGGTGGCCCGGCAGCGCTCGCCATCCCACTCACCCAGACGGCAGGAAAGGATCTGACCGGCCGCTGCACCGGGGGCGCTGACCACTACCGGCAGATACAGCCGGGTATAACCGGTGAACAGATTTGCACTGAGGGGCTTCTCCAGCAGCACGGTATCCACCGAGCCGAACCACTCTTTGGCCAGCTTGCCGCGCACCTCGTCTGCCGCGCTCTGCAGCAGGTGTACCCGGCGGGCCTTTTCCTCCTCGGGAATCTGGTCCGGGAAGGTGGCGGCAGGGGTTCCCTCCCGGCGGGAATAGGGGAACACATGGACCTTCAGGAATTCCAGCTCCTGCACAAAGCGCACGCTCTCGGCAAATTCCTCCTCGGTCTCACCGGGGAAGCCCACGATCACATCGGTGGTGAAGCTGCAGGCGCCGCCATAAGCCTGGCGCAGCTTTTTCACCACAGTGGCGTATTCCTCGGCGGTGTAGACCCGGCGCATCCGGCGCAGGGTAGCAGTGCAGCCGCTCTGCAGCGAAAGATGGAACTGGGGACAGAGCTTTTCGGTGCGGGCCATGCGGGCGATGTCGTCGTCGCTCAGCAGGTCCGGCTCCAGGCTGCCCAGACGGATGCGTTCGATGCCCTCCACCTGTGCGCTGTGCTCGATGAGTTCGATCAGGTTGGTGCCGGTGTCCTGGCCGTAGCTGGGCAGGTTAATGCCGCTGAACACCACTTCCTTGTAGCCCGCGGCAGCCAGAGCCTCCAGCTCCTTCAGGATGCTGGCCTCACTGCGGCTGCGCACCCGGCCACGGGCCCGGGGAATCACGCAGTAGGCGCACTGGCGGTTGCAGCCGTCCTGAACCTTGATGAAGGCCCGGGTGTGACCCTCGAAGCGCTCCATGGGCAGCTCCTCAAAGGCCTCGCCTTTTTCATGGGCGGCAATGTCCACCACCCGCTCGCCCTCCAGGGCGCGGGCCACGTTGCGCAGAATGGCGTGCCGGTTGGCATTGCCCATCACCACATCCGCCTCCATCACCGCGGCGGCCTCTTCGGGAAAAGCCTGGGGATAGCAGCCTGTGAGCACCGTGACCGCGCCGGGATACTGGCGCTTGGCCCGCCGCAGCCACTGGCGGCTTTTTTTATCGCCCCCGGCGGTGACGGTGCAGCTGTTCACCACAAAGACATCGGCCTCCTCGTCGGGTTCGGCCAGGGTGTATCCGTTCTGACGGAAAAGCTGGGCAAGCGCGCCGGTCTCATTCTGATTGACCTTGCAGCCCAGCGTATAAAAACTTACGCGCATGGATTCGCTCCTTTATCTGATAGGAAAATACTTCTCTTATATTATAGGGGAGAATGGCAAAAAGGCAAGCATATTCCCGGCGGGCGGCAGCATAGAGATAAACGAAAGAACAACGCCCGCGGGCCGGCGAAAAGACCCCGGGAAGAAGGGTGGAGGTTTTATGGCGAAACGACGGGCGGCGGCGCTTGCTTTGACGGTGGCAATGCTTTTCGGGCTGGCCCTGCCGGTCAGAGCGCAGGAGGTGCAGGCGGGGCGGTTTGCCCTGGGGCAGTTTGATGTGCCCTGCCGGGCGGCGATTCTGATCGATCAGGAAAGCGGCACCGTGCTGTATGAAAAGGAGGCAGATACACAGATGCCCATTGCCTCCATCACCAAGGTGATGACGCTTTTGCTGGTGATGGAGGGGCTGGAGGCGGGCCGCTTCACCCTGGAGGACACCGTCCCGGTGACCGAGCATGCCTACAGCATGGGCGGCAGTCAGATCTGGCTGGAGCCGGGGGAGCAGTTCACTGTGGACGAGATGCTGCGGGCGGTCTGCGTGGCCAGCGCCAACGATGCAGCAGTGGCCCTGGCTGAGATGGTGGGCGGCAGCGAGCCGGTGTTTGTGGAGCAGATGAATCAGAAGGCCGCCCAGCTGGGCATGACCAACACAACCTTCCGGAACGCCTGTGGGCTGGATCAGGAAGGGCATCTTTCCACCGCCCGGGATGTGGCGATTATGAGCCGGGAGATCCTGAACAAGCATCCGCAGATTCTGAATTACACCGGTATCTGGACTGACAGCCTGCGGGATGGTCAGACCCAGCTGGTGAACACCAACAAGCTGCTGCGCCGTTACCAGGGCAGCACAGGGCTGAAGACCGGAACCACCGGCGGGGCAGGGGTCTGCCTTTCCGCCAGTGCCACCCGGGACGGCCTTTCCCTAATCGCGGTGGTGCTGGGGGCCTCCAGCAGCACCGAGCGATTCGACGCGGCCACCACGCTGCTGGATTACGGTTTTGCCAATTTTACCCGCACCCAGGCTCCCGTGCCGGAAAACGCGCCGGGAAGTCTGCCGGTAACCGGCGGCGCACTGGAGGAGGTGCCGCTGCAATACCAGACACCGGGCACGGTGCTGCTGCAGAAGGGGGAAGAGCAGAGCCTGCGGGCAGAGCTGGAGCTGAGCGAGGGCGCACAGGCACCGGTGGCGCTGGGCGATGAGCTGGGCCGGGTGGTGATGTACGCCGGCCAGACCGAACTGGGAAGCTGGCCGGTGACCGCTGCCGCCCAGGTGCCGGCCATGAGCTGGCAGCTGGCCATGGAACGCCTGTGGCAGGGCCTTCTGGCGCACTGAAAAATAAAGCACAAAGCCGCCGCTTGGGCCCCGCCGCCCGGGCGGCGGCTTTGCTGCAGGAAAGCCGCGAAATATTTGTGCGGAATGTACGCTGCCCTTGACTTTTAGCAGTCAAAACGGTATAGTTATAACAAAGAAAACACATGGTGGGAGGCAGCGATATGAGCGTTAAATTTAACGGTAAATATCTTGCAAAATTTGTAAAGGACTCTGAATTTGAAGCCATCTGGCCTCAGGTGAAAGCGGCTCACGAGATGATGGAAGGCCGTAACGGCCCCGGCAACGATTTCCTGGGCTGGGTGGATCTGCCCGTAAATTACGACAAGGAAGAGTTTGCCCGCATCAAGGCCGCGGCCGAGAAGATTTGCTCGGATTCCGACGTGCTGGTGGTGATCGGTATCGGTGGCTCCTACCTGGGCGCCCGCGCCGCCATCGAGGCCATCAAGGGTCAGATGTACAACTGCACCTGCAAGAAGACCCCGCAGATCTTCTTCGCAGGCAACTCCATTTCTCCCGCCTACCTGCAGGATATCCTGGCCTGCTGTGAGGGCAAAGAGGTCAGCGTGAACGTGATCTCCAAGTCCGGCACCACCACCGAGCCTGCGCTGGCGTTCCGTGTATTCAAGAAGTACTTGGAAGAGCGTTACGGCAAGGAAGGCGCTGCCAAGCGCATCTACGCCACCACCGACCGCAGCCGCGGCACCCTGAAGAAGCAGGCCGACGAAGAGGGCTGGCCCACCTTCGTGGTACCCGACGATGTGGGCGGCCGTTACTCGGTGCTCACCGCTGTGGGCCTGCTGCCCATCGCCTGCGCCGGCTGTGACATTGACGCTCTGATGCAGGGCGCCGCCGATGCCCGCGCTGAGTACTCCAGCTGCACTCCTGACAACGACTGCTACAAGTACGCTGCCGCTCGCAACATCCTGTACCGCAAGGGCAAGGCTGTTGAACTGCTGGCTGCTTACGAGCCCAACTTCACCATGATGAACGAGTGGTACAAGCAGCTGTTCGGCGAGAGCGAAGGCAAGGACAACAAGGGCCTCATGCCCACCAGCGTTGTTTTCTCCACCGATCTGCACTCCATGGGCCAGTTCGTACAGGAAGGCGCCCGTGTGATGTTCGAGACCGTGGTTAACATCCACAAGCCCTCTCAGGACCTGTTCATCGAGAACGATGAGGAGAACCTGGACGGTTTGAACTTCCTGGCAAACCAGAACATGAGCGTGGTCAACGAAAAGGCCATGCAGGGCACCATTCTGGCCCACACCGACGGCGATGTTCCCAACATCGTGCTGGAGACTCCCAGCCTGAACGAGTATGATCTGGGCTACCTGATCTACTTCTTCGAGCGGGCCTGCGCCATCAGCGGTTACCTGCTGAGCGTGAACCCCTTCGATCAGCCCGGCGTGGAGAGCTACAAGAAGAACATGTTCGCGCTGCTGGGTAAGCCCGGCTACGAGGACCGCAAGGCCGAGCTGGAAGCAAAGCTGGGCTGAGCACACCGCATCCCCGGCGGAAAACGGGGCATAACGTGAAGGGAATTGCGGCATGCCGCATTTCGCAAAATAGAAGGAGGTACCCTCTTATGATTAAACTGATCGTTGGCACGAAAGGCACCGGCAAAACCAAAGCGATGATCGAGGCCATCAACGCAGTTACCAAAACCACCAGCGGCAACGTTGTCGTTCTGGAAAAGTCCATGAAGCTGACTTATGATATCGATCATGCTGCTCGCCTGATCGATCTGGATGAGTATCACATCGCCGGCTACAACATGATGTATGGTTTTGTGGCGGGCGTTCTGGCCGGCAACTACGACATCACCGAGCTGTTTGTGGACGGCATTCTGAAGGTTGGCGACCACGATCTGAACGGTCTGGGCAAGTTCCTGGATGACGTGCAGGCCATTGCTGGCGAAAACGTGAACGTTACCATCACCATTTCCGCCGCCCTCGAGACTCTGCCTGAGGACGTAAAGAAATACCTGTAATCGTTCCATCAGCGGGCGGGAGCCAAAAAAATTGGTTCCCGCCCGAAATTTGGTATTGACAAACCCTCTGGGATTCGGTATACTAGGTAGGCAGTCTTTTAGAGGTGTACTATGCAATTCGACCTGAAAAAATTTTTTCAGACCGGCCGCGTGCCTTATCACGCGGAGCTGCAGCTGGACCTGAGTGATTATGACTTCCCGGGTTACCAGATCACGCAGCCGGTCACGGGCACCTTTGACGCCGCGCTGAATGGCGAGGGCGTTGTGCTGCGGCTCAGCTTGCATGCGCTGGCACAGGCAGAATGTGCCCGTTGCCTCACACCGGTGGAATATCCCTGTTCGCTGGAACAGGAATGGCTGGTGCGCGAAAGCGAACTGAGCAATGAATATCAGGAATTACCCATCGATGAGACGGGCAAGCTTTCCGTCAAGGAACTGGCTTGTGAAGAGCTTGTGATGGAGATTCCCACCGTGCTGCTGTGCAGTGCGGATTGCCAAGGGCTATGCCATGTTTGCGGTAAACCCAAAGCAGCGGGGTGCACCTGCTGTGAGGGGGGCTCCACTACCCCCGTAGACGAACGGCTTGCTATATTAAAACAACTGCTGAATTAACTTCATTCACATTGAGGAGGTGCTAAAATGGCAGTACCCAAGAGAAAGGTTTCCAAGGCACGGCGTGACAAGCGTCGCTCCTCTGTGTGGAAGCTGGAAGCCCCTGCACTGGTAAAGTGCAGCCAGTGTGGCGAGTACAAGCTCCCCCACCAGGTATGCGGCAATTGCGGCTACTACAAGGGCAAGGAAATCATCAAGAAGGAAGCGTAATCCGCTTTCCGTAAGAGCTAGGGGAGGGCTTACGCCTTCCCCTTTTTCTTGTGCGGTGCAAAACCTGTTGAAAAGGAAGGTGCAAAACTGGCATGGCAGTACGCGTGAAAAGCGTGCAGAAGGGCTCGGCAGCCGAAGCGCTGGGCCTGAGCGCCGGGTCGATGCTCTATTCGGCTGACGGCAACGAAATCAACGATATGCTGGATTACCAGTTCTACACCGCCGGCGAACGCTTCGAGCTGGCCGTGATGAAGGACGGCCAGCTGGATTATCTGAAGGTGGAAAAGGGCGAATACGAGCCTCTGGGCTGTGAGTTCGAGACCTATCTGATCGACCAGAAGCATTCCTGTGCAAACCATTGCATGTTCTGCTTCATCGATCAGCTGCCCAAGGGCCTGCGGGAAACCCTGTATTTCAAGGACGACGACGAGCGCCTGTCGTTCTTGTTCGGCAACTATGTGACCCTGACCAATCTGAACGAGCATGAGGTGGAGCGCATCAAGAAGATGCACATTTCGCCCATCAACATCTCGGTGCACACCACCAATCCGGAGCTGCGGGTACGGATGATGGCCAACAAGCGGGCGGGCGAGGTGCTCAAATATCTGGATGAATTTGCCGAGGCGGGTATCCAGATGAACTGCCAGCTGGTGCTGTGCCGGGGCGTGAACGACGGCGACGAACTGCGCCGCACGCTGGACAAGCTCACCGGCATGTACCCGGCGGTGCAGAGCATCGCAGCGGTGCCCAGCGGCCTGACCGATTACCGCAAGGGCCTTTACAAGCTGGAGGCCTATGACGCGGCTACCAGTGCCGCCGTGCTGGATATCCTGGAGGAATACGGCGACCGCTGCAAGGCGCAGAATGGCTGCCGTATGGTCTATCCCGGCGACGAGTGGTACCTGTGCGCCGGGCGGCCCATTCCCGGCGGCGATTTCTATGAGGATTTCCCCCAGCTGGAAAACGGTGTGGGCATGTGGCGCATGTTCCGGGACGAATTCCTGGCGGAGCTGACCTTTGCCCACCGGCGTATTCCCATTCCCCGGAACATCGATGTGGTCACCGGAACTCTGGCGGCACCGCTGATCCGGGAGATGATGGCCGAGCTGACCCGCCGTCACCGCAGTGTGAAGGTGCATGTGCATCCCATCAAAAATAATTTCTTCGGCGGCAACGTGAGCGTGGCCGGTCTGGTCACCGCCACCGATATCATCGACCAGTGCAAGGGCAAGCTGAAAAGCAAGCACCTGGGTGTGCCGGAAGTGATGCTGCGGGACGAAAAAGACCTGTTCCTGGATTCCAAGTCCATCGCGGATCTGGAAAGCGCTCTGGGCGTGAAGGTGCATATCCTGCCCAGCGGCGGCGGCGATCTGGTACGGACGCTGCTGGCGCACAAGCTGGCCTGACCGCCGGTATGGAACCCCCGTGCCCGAAGGGGCAGAAACAACTGAGAAAAGGAGGCTCTTATGGCAAAACCTATCGTTGCAGTGGTGGGCCGCCCCAACGTGGGCAAATCCACCCTGTTCAATAAATTGATCGGTCAGCGGCTGGCCATCGTGGAGGATACCCCCGGTGTGACCCGCGACCGTATCTTCGGCGACTGCGAGTGGCAGAACCACACCTTCCTGCTGGTGGATACCGGCGGTATCGAGATGGGCGAGGACGACATCCAGACCCATATCCGCCACCAGGCCCAGCTGGCCATCGACGCGGCGGAGTGCATCATCATGGTGGTGGACCTGCGGGCCGGTGTGACCGCCCAGGACCAGGACATCGCCAACCAGCTGATGCGCAGCGGCAAGCCCGTTGTGCTGGCGGTCAACAAGGTGGACCGGATCGGCGAGCCCCCCATGGAGTTGTACGATTTCTACAGCCTGGGTCTGGGCGAACTGTACCCTATCTCCAGCGTACACGGCCACGGCACCGGCGATCTGCTGGATGCGGTGTGCCAGTACCTGAACTTTGACGATGAGAACGGCGAAGAGGACGAGCGCATCACCGTTGCGGTGATCGGCCGTCCCAACGTGGGCAAGTCCAGCCTGATCAACCACATCCTGGGCGAGAACCGGATGATCGTAGCCAACCAGGCAGGTACCACCCGCGACGCCATCGACTCCCAGGTGGACAACAAATACGGCAGCTTCATCTTCACCGATACTGCGGGCCTGCGCAAGCGGGGCAAGGTGGAGGAAGGCGTGGAGCGCTACAGCGTGCTGCGCAGCCTGGCCGCCGTGGAGCGCAGCCGGGTGTGCGTGATCATGATTGACGCCACCGTGGGCTTCACCGAGCAGGACTCCAAGGTGGCGGGCTATGCCCATGAGCAGGGCAAGGCCTGCATCATCGCCGTGAACAAGTGGGACGCGGTGGAAAAGGACGACAAGACCATGGATGTGCAGCGCAAGAAGCTGATGAACGACTTTAGCTTCATGAGCTATGCACCCATCATCTTCATCAGCGCCAAGACCGGCCAGCGCGTGGACCGGCTGTTTGAGCTGATCAAGTACGTGGACAGCCAGAATGCCCTGCGCGTGACCACCGGTATGCTGAACGAGCTGCTGGCCCGTGCCACCGCCCGCGTACAGCCCCCCAGCGATAAGGGCCGCCGCCTGAAGATCTACTACATGACCCAGATCTCCACCCGGCCGCCCACGTTTGTGTGCTTCGTGAACCGGAAGGACCTGTTCCACTTCTCCTATCAGCGCTACATCGAGAACCAGATCCGTGAGACCTTCGGCCTGGAAGGAACCCCCGTGCGCATGGTCGTGCGGGAACGGGGCGACGGCAGCACCAAGTAAAACAGCCGCAAAGCGGGAAACAACAAAGGAGCGTGTGAATCCATGGCGTTAGAACAAGCGTTTATTCTGATGATGGCCGTCTCCGTTGTGATTGGTTATCTGCTGGGCAGCATCAATTTCGGCGTGGTGGTGAGCAAGGGCCTCTACCATGAGGACGTGCGTACCAAGGGCAGCGGCAATGCCGGTACCACAAATATCCTGCGCACCTACGGCAAAAAGGCCGCAGCGCTGACCCTGGCCGGTGATATGACCAAGGGCGCAGTGGCGGTATGGCTGTGCCACTGGGGTGTGGCCGCACTTACCGGTGCGGATGTGAACGGCGTGTATGCCGGATATCTGGCTGCCATCGGTGCGGTGTGCGGCCATCTGTGGCCGATCTGGTTCGGCTTCAAGGGCGGCAAGGGCATCGCGGTGGCCGCGGGCGCCATTCTGGCCAGTGAGCCGGTGGTGCTGCTGGCACTGCTGGTGGTGTTCTTCGCAATCGCTCTTGCCACCCGCATTGTGAGTCTGGCTTCGGTTACCGTTGCGATCCTGTATCCCATCCTCACGCTGCTTTGGTCCTGGTACACCCAGCGCAGCCTGCTGTTTACCGGTGTGTGCACCGTGCTGATGGCGGTGCTGGTGGTATGGATGCATCGGGCCAACATTCAGCGCCTGCTGAACGGCACCGAATACCGCTTCGGCGAAAAGAAAAAGGACGAATAATCAAACTGTTCTGCAGCCCTTCGGGAAGATCTTCCCGAAGGGCTGTTTTTTTGCTGGAAAATGCCGGTGATTTTTTCACGATTTTCAAAGAGCTTTTGCAGAATTTTCACAGCCGGACGATACACTCAAACTAGGGAAAGGCGGGCGCAGAGCGCCCGAAAAGGCCTCGGGCGAAAGAAACTGAGGCCGCCTTTTTTATGTTGCAGCCGTTGCCCGGCCGGGCGGCGGAACAAAAGGAGTGTGGCTTTTTTGATTCAAGTGGAGCATCTCACCAAGCGTTATGGCAGCCATCTTGCGGTGGATGACATCTCGTTTGAAGTGGAGGAGGGCATCGTATATGGATTGCTGGGTCCCAACGGCGCAGGCAAATCCACCACGATGAACATTCTGACCGGTTATCTTTCCGCCACCAGCGGCACGGTGGCCATCGATGGGCACGACATTCTGGAGGAGGCCAGCGCGGCGAAGGCCTGTGTGGGCTATCTGCCCGAGCAGCCGCCCCTGTATGTGGATATGACGCCCCGGGAGTATCTGATGTTTGTGGCCGAGCTGAAAAAGGTGAAGCGGGCCGAGCGCGCCGCGCAGGTGGAGCAGGCCATGGACCGCACCGGCCTGGCGGAGATGGAGCACCGGCTGATCAAGAATCTGTCCAAGGGCTACCGCCAGCGTGTGGGCCTGGCCGCTGCGCTGCTGAGCAGCCCCAAGGTCATCATTCTGGATGAGCCCACTGTGGGCCTGGACCCGGCTCAGGTGATTGAGATCCGCAGTCTGATCAAGGAGCTGGGCCGGGACCACACTGTGATCCTTTCCAGTCACATCCTCAGCGAGGTGAGCACCCTGTGCGATAAGGTGCTGATCATCGCCAAGGGTAAGCTGGTGGCGCAGGGCACCCCTGAGGAGCTGGCCCAGCGGCTCGCCGCCGGTTCTTCTTTGAATATTACCGCTTTGGGCGAGGCGGAGGCAGTGAAGAATGCGCTGCTCACCGTGCCCGGCGTGAGCGAGGTCCAGATCACCGGCCAGCAGAATGGCGAGACCAGCGCCACCGTGCAGGTGCCCCAGGGCGAGGATCTGCGGGCAGCGGTCAGCGCCGCGCTGGCAGCGGCCGGATGCCCGGTTCTGGGCCTGACCACCGCCTCCATGAGCCTGGAGGACGTATTCCTGCAGCTCACCGCACAGGCAGGCGACGAGGAGGCACAGGAGGTCCTGGAGAACCAGGAGGAAGCGACCCTGCGTCCGGAGGACCTGGAATTTGTGCAGGATGCGGTGGAGAGCACCGCGCAGCCTGACGAGGAAGAAATCGAGCAGGAGGATGCGTCCGCCCAGGCGGAAGAAGAGGAGGCGGACAAGCAATGATCGCTATTTTCAAACGGGAATTCAAGAGCTATTACAGCGGCATGATGGGCTGGCTGCTCACCGGTGTGATGCTTCTGTTCGGCGGTTTGTATTTTACCGCAGCCAATCTGCAGGGCGGCTACACCAACTATGCCATCTCGCTCTACAGCTTCGTGATCGTGCTGCTGATCTTCATCCCGCTGCTGTGCATGCGCAGCTTTGCGGAGGAAAAGCGCAGCAAGACCGACCAGCTGCTGCTCACCAGCCCGGTGAGCGTGAGCGGCATCGTGCTGGGCAAATATCTGGCGCTGCTGGCCATGTTTGCGGTGCCGGTGGCCGTCTTCTGCCTCTACCCGCTGGTTATGCTGCTGCTGGGCGGCGTGGACCTAATGGCCAGCTACGCGGGCATTCTGGGCTATTTCTTCATGGGCGCGGCCTGCATTGCCGTGTGCATGTATCTTTCCACCCTCACCGAGAACCAGATCATCGCGGCGCTGTCCGGCTTTGGCGTGCTGCTGGTGGCCTATCTGCTGCCCAGCATCCAGACCCTGTTCACTGCCGGCAGCGGCCTTGCCATGGCCGCCTTTGTGGTGATTCTGCTGGCGGTGAGTGTGATCGTGGGTCTGCGCAGCCGCACTCTGACTCTGGGTGCCGGTGTGTTCCTGGTGGGCTTTGTGCTGCTGACCATCCTGTTCAATACCAAAAGCGCCGCGCTCACCAGTGCCTTCACCAGTGTGCTGGGTGCGCTGGCTCTGTTCGAGCCCTTCCTGGAATTTGTGAACGGGCTGTTCAGCGTTACGGCGCTGGTGTATTACCTGGGCGTGATCGTGCTGTTCCTGTTCCTCACCGGGCAGGCGCTGGAAAAGCGCCGCTGGAACTGAGAGGAGGAAACGAGCGATGAAGTTTTTCAAAAAGAAGCAGGAAGAACCTGCACAGGAAAAGCGCAGCCTCCGCCAGTGGGCGGCGCTGATGGTATCCGCGCTGAAGGGGCAGCCCGCCAGCAAGGCGGTGTTCCAGAACGGCGCCATGGCCAGTGCGCTCACCGCCCTGGTGCTGGTGGCGGTGATTCTGGTGAACCTGATGGTGGGTATGCTGCCCAGCAAATACACTCAGTGGGATATGAGCCAGAACGGGCTTTACTCCATTGGCGACACCACCAAGGAGCTGCTGGCAGGCCTTGAGCAGGATGTGACCTTCTATTATCTTGCCCAGAGCGGCTATGAGAGCGAGAGCGTGGTCACCTTCCTGGACCGCTACACCCAGGAGAGCAAGCACCTGAGCTGGGAACAGAAGGACCCGGCGGTTTACCCCACCTTTGCCCAGCAGTATGGTGCCGAAACCGCCAGTGAGGGCAGCATCATCGTGGTGAGCGGCGACCGCAGCAAGGTGATCGACGCCAATGATCTTTACACCTACGATTACAGCAACTACTACACCAGTGGCACCTACGATGTGCTGTTCGATGGCGAGCAGCAGTTCACCAGCGCGGTGTATTATGTGACCACCCAGGATCTGCCCAAAGTGTACACCCTTACCGGCCACGGCGAGCAGCAGCTCACCAGTGACCAGGAGAACGCCCTGAACATGCAGAACATCGATGTGGAGGAGCTGGCCCTGGTATCCAGCGAGGGTATCCCGGAGGATGCGGCGGCGGTGCTGATCGCAGGCCCCACCGTGGACTACACCACCGATGACGTGCAGCTGCTGCGGGATTACCTGAGCAGCGGCGGCAAGCTGATCCTGCTGAGCGACAGCGCCGCCAGCACCCCCAATCTGAACGCACTGATGGCGGATTACGGTCTGACCGCTCTGAGCGGCCTGGTGGTGGAGGGCAATTCCTCCTACCATGCCCGGGGCTTCAATTACTATCTTCTGCCCCAGATCCAGAGCCACGAGGCCACCAGCGGCCTTTCCAACCTGTACGTGATGCTGCCCTATGCCCAGGCCATCCAGTCCGGTGAGCTGGAGAACGTGACGGTGGACAGCCTGCTCATCACCAGCTCCTCTGCCTACAACAAGGCTGCAGGTTACGACATGGCCACCACCGACAAGGAGGAGGGCGACCAGGAAGGTCCCTTCGATCTGGCTGTGGCAGCCACCAAAACCGAAAATGAGGACGAGGGCATTGAATCCCAGGTGATCTGGGTGAGCAGCGTGGCTCTGCTGGACCAGAACGTGAATGCTTCGGTGGGCGGCGGCAACGACCAGTTCCTGCTGGGCTGTGTCAGCTGGCTCAGCGGACAGGACAGCAGCATCCTGATCGCGGGCAAGAGCCTGAGCAGTGATGTCCTCACCGTGAGCGCAGCGGATGCCGCCTTCTGGGGCAATCTGACCACCATTGTGCTGCCGGTGATCTGCCTGATCGCCGGTGCGGCCATTACCATCAAACGGAGGCGCCAATAATGAAAGCAAAGCGAAACCTGATGATCGGTCTGGTGATCCTGCTGGTGATTCTGGCCGCCGGCGTGTTTGCCGCCAAGACCATCAGCGACCGGGATGCGGCGGCCAGCGCTTCGGAGGACACCAGCATCAACCTCACCTCCATCACCGCATCCTCTGAGATTGAAAGATTCGGCTACACCTTCGAGGGGGACACCCTGAACTTTGAACAGCGGGAAGAGGTGGTGGAGGCAGAGAGCGAATCCACCAGTGAAGCCGCTGATGATTCCGAAAGCACTTCGGCCTCGGAGGAGACTGAGCCGGAGACCGAGATCGTCTGGTATCTGGCAGATGACCCGGAATACAAACTGAATCAGAGTACCGTGAGCAGCATGCTCACCGCGTTTGTGAATCTGGAGGCCAGCCGTCAGCTGACCGAGACCAGCGAGGAATACGGCCTGGAAGAGCCCACCCTCACCTTCTGGATGACTGCAAACGGCGAGACCACCACCTGGATCTGCGGTGCCACCAACGATGTGACCGGCACCGTTTACCTGCAAAAGCAGGGCGAGGATACGGTCTATCTGGTGGACACCGACAAGGTGACCGTGTTTGAAAAGAGCCGGATGGATCTGGGCGATACCAGTGATGCCACCGGCGACATCGCCACCAGCGAAGAGGCCACCAGTGAGACAGCGGCCAGCGAGGAGGCTTCCAGTGAACCAGCCGCCAGTGAAGTGACTTCCGCTGAATAATTTAATCTTCAGGCAATCAGAGCCGCCGCGGGGAAAAGTCCTTGCTGCGGCTTTGTTCGTTTGGCAAAAAATCGCCGCCCGGCAGGATGCAGCAAAAACGGCGTGCCGCCCGTGGTAGCATGGGTTCACAAAAGCAGAAAAGGGGAGTGGGATTCATGGGAACGATCCTGTTGCTGTTACTGCTGGGGGCGATGCTGGGCAGTGCGCTGGTCTGCTATGCGGGGGCCTGTGTGTCCGGCCGGGAGGAGCGCCGCGAGGAGCGGCAGCGAAGGCGATGAGCATGCAAAGAGGGAAAAAGCGGCTCGGAATTTTGCGAATTCTGTGATACAATAAAAGGCAGTATGATCACAGGAGAAAAACGCGATGAAACGAATTTGTGCTGGTCTGCTGGCCCACGTGGACGCAGGCAAGACCACTCTGTCTGAGGCGCTGCTGTATCGGGGCGGCTGCCTGAAAAAGCTGGGCCGGGTGGACCATAAGGATGCCTTTCTGGATACCAACGCCATGGAGCGGGAGCGGGGCATCACCATCTTTTCCAAGCAGGCGGTGCTCAGCCTGCCCGACGCCCAGATCACCCTGCTGGATACCCCCGGCCATGTGGATTTTTCCGGCGAGATGGAGCGTACCCTCTCGGTGCTGGATTACGCGGTGCTGGTGGTGAGCGGCACCGACGGTGTGCAGAGCCATACCGAGACCGTCTGGAAACTGCTGCGCCGGTACGGGGTGCCGGTGTTTGTATTTGTAAATAAGATGGATCTGGCGGGAGCAGACCGGCAGGCGGTACTGGATCAGCTGGCCCGCCTGGAGGAGGGCTTTGTGCCCTTCGACGGCTCCCTGGACCCGGATGCCTTTGCGGAAGCGCTGGCCATGCAGAGCGAGGAGGCCATGGATGCCTATCTGGAAAACGGCCAGGTGCCTGCCGACCTGATCACCGCCATGGTGGCCCGGCGGCAGGTGTTTCCCTGCATGTTCGGCTCGGCGCTGAAGCTGCAGGGAGTGGATGAGCTGCTGGAAGCGCTGCAGGCCTATACCCGTCAGCCCAAAGCAGCAGAAGAGTTTGCTGCCCGGGTGTTCAAGATCGCCCGGGATGAGCAGGGCAACCGGCTCACCTGGCTCAAGGTCACCGGTGGCAGTCTGCGAGTGAAGGCGCTGCTTACCGGAGAGGACCCGGACGGCCAGTCCTGGCAGGAAAAAGCAGACCAACTGCGCGTATATTCCGGCGCAAAATTCCAGATGGTAGAACAGGCTCCGGCGGGAACCGTGTGCGCCGTCACCGGTCTGACCCGTACCTGGGCGGGTCAGGGCCTGGGTGAGGAGACCATGGGCCGATCCCCGGTGCTGCAGCCGGTGCAGAGCTGCCGTCTGCTGCTGCCTGAGGGCTGCGACGCTCATGCAGTGCTGCCCAAGCTGACCCAGCTGCAGGAGGAGGACCCCCAGCTGCGCATCGTGTGGAACGAGCGGCTGGCCGAGATTCATCTGCAGATGATGGGCGAGGTGCAGCTGGACGTGCTCAAGCGCCTGATCTGGGAGCGGTTCGGTCTGGCCGTGGGCTTTGGCCCCGGCAGTATTGTGTATAAGGAGACCATCGCGGGCCCGGTGGAGGGCGTAGGCCATTTTGAGCCCCTGCGCCATTATGCCGAGGTGCATCTGCTGCTGGAGCCGCTGCCCCGGGGCGCGGGCCTGCAGTTTGATACGATTTGCAGCGAGGATGTGCTGGATCGGAACTGGCAGCGGCTGATTCTCACCCACCTGGAGGAGAAGGAGCATCTGGGCGTGCTCACCGGCAGCCCCATCACCGATATGAAGATTACCCTCACCGCGGGCAGAGCACATTTGAAGCACACCGAGGGCGGCGATTTCCGCCAGGCCACCTACCGGGCGGTGCGCCAGGGCCTGATGCAGGCGGACAGCATTCTGCTGGAGCCCTGGTATGAGTTCCGGCTGGAGGTGCCCGCCGAGCAGGTGGGCCGGGCCATGGCGGATGTGCAGCGGATGGGCGGCAGCTTTGACCCGCCCGAGCTGCTGGGCGAAACCTCGGTGCTCACCGGCAGCGTGCCGGTGGCCGAGATGCGGGGTTATGCCATGGAGCTTGCCGGATATACCCGGGGCAAGGGGCGGCTGTCCTGCACGCTGGCAGGCTACCGGCCCTGCCACGACGCCCCCGCCGTGATCGAGGCGATGGGCTACGACCCCGAGCGGGATACCGAGAACCCGCCGGATTCGGTGTTCTGTGCCCACGGCGCAGGCTATACCGTGAAGTGGGATGAGGTGCCCGCCCACGCCCATGTGGAGAGCGGTGTGCGTCTGAACGAGCCGGAACCGGAGGAGCAGCCCGCACCCCGGCAGACCCGGCGGCAGAGCGTACCTGTTTCCTCGCTGGAGGAGGACAAGCAGCTGGCAGCCATCTTCGAGCGCACCTATGGCCCCTCCAAGGGCCGGGAGCTGTTCCGCCCCGCACCAGTGAAGCAGGCGGAGTATCATTTTGAATCCAGCGGGCCGGAGTATCTGCTGGTGGACGGCTATAACCTGATCTTTGCCTGGGAGGAGCTGAAAAAGCTGGCGGCGGATAACCTGGCGGGAGCCCGTCAGGCGCTGGCAGATCTGTTGTGTAATTACAAGGGCTTTCACGACTGCCAGGTGATTCTGGTGTTCGATGCCTACAAGGTGCCCCATGGCACGGGCGAGGTGAGCCGGTATCATAATATCCATATCGTCTATACCAAGGAAGCGGAAACCGCTGATATGTATATTGAAAAGACCACCTATCAGCTGGCGAAAAAGCGCCGGGTGCGTGTGGTCACCTCGGACGGTGCAGAGCAGCTGATCATCCTGGGGCACGGTGCGCTGCGCATTTCGGCCCGCCTGTTCCGGGAAGAGGTGGAGCGCACCAACGGTGAGATCCGGCGTATTTTGGAGGAAAACCGCCTGAAAAACGCCCGGCGGTAAACGAATGCAGGCAACGAGAAACAGGCAGAAAAACAGCGGCCCGGTTTTGCGAAACGCAATGCCGGGCCGCCGCTGCATACCGCGAAAAAGGGCTTGCTTTTTTGGCGTTGCTATAGTATAATAAACCCTGTTACAAATAAGCCGGTGTGTCGGAATGGCAGACGATGCGGACTCAAAATCCGTTGGTGGCAACACCGTGTGGGTTCAAGTCCCACCACCGGCACCACGTCGGAATGGACTACGCTCCATTCAAAAGCCCAGCAAGCCCAGCCGTTTGGCTGGGCTTTTCTCATACCGCTCCGTCATTCCTCCTTTTCCCCACAAAACTTTGCTGTGCAAACTTTCGTGGGAGCCCCGCCCTACGGGCCAAGGAGGAGAAAGGCATCAATTCATCACGCAAACTCAAAAGATCCCGAACGTGAGAGCGTTCGGGATCTTTTGTTTTACACGGTGTCACTGTCCAAAATTTTAATCAGAATCTTCGTAATATAATTTTGCGGATTTACCTCCACAAACTGGTCAATGATATTGATGCAGATGACATCATCAGCCAGAGGTAGCTCGGTGGAGGTACGCATTCTGGCAAAGGTTTCCCAGATTGTGGAGTAAGGCCCGGAGTGGTAACCGGTCAGATAGGTCCCGGCGTGAATCTCGTGTACGGCGTGCTGCGAGGCCTCGGGAACTTCACCGATGAGATATGCACCGAAGGACTGCTCCTCGCCCTGATAAAAGGCCAGGGTGGGATACAGATAGAACAGCTCGTTGGAAAAAACCTCGCTGAGGTTTCCCAGCGCAATATACTGCATGGAATCAAGATGCTCCGCACTGACCTTTTCAACACAAAGATTTTCCAGTTCCTGCTCGGTAAAGGCAATTTTCGTCTGGATCACCGCATCCAGACGCAGCAGCTCCTGAAGCTGTTCCTGAAGGTTGCTGGACTGATGACGCAGATAGGAGCAAGTTTCTGTGAAGCTGCGCTGGCCCATAAAGCCGCTGATCTCAGACAGCGGGCAGCCCAGCCGCCGCAGATAGCGGATCAGTGCCAACGAGTAGGACTGATCGAATTTATAATAGCGATAGTTGCTTCCTTTCTCCCGCCCCTGTGGTAGCAAAAGTCCCTTTTCCTCATACAGCCGCAATGTCTGTACATCCACATGAAACAGCTTGGCCAGTTCTCCGATTCGCAGATACTCCTTCATAATGCACCTCCCGTGATGGCGGTAAAAAAGATGACAACCGCCGGGCTTCGACGGTTGTCATAATAGGGGGAATTTGAACGTTTGTCAAGAGCTGCATCAGCCAATGCGTTTGCCGCCAAGGTACCGGGCCTTGATGTTGTCGGTGGTTCCGATGTAGCAGAACCGCTCCACCACCTGAGCCGGCGTCAGAGGGATATTCAGATCCTCCATGCCGTCGATGACCAGCGCGTTGAACACATAGTCCTTTTCGAAGGCACCAACCTTCCCGAACACGCTTCCGCCAGCCTTGGTGGCCAGATAAAAGGCGTTGGTGAAGGTAATGGGGCTGGCGTTTTCCGGCTCATAGAACCACTTCAGCTTGGACAGCTGAACAGCGCGGCCGATCTGTGTGTAGACGCCCATGGAATGGCCGCCGCCCACATCGGTGCCCAGGGTGATGTTTACGCCATTGCTGTGCAGGTTGGAAACACCCATGATTCCGGCGATGATGTTGGTGGTTGCATCCGGGCAGTGAACGGTGTAACCGCCGTGACGCTTGATGATTTCGATGTCCTCTTTGGCGGGGAAAATGAAGTGCGCGCCCACAACCGGGCCATTCTCCATCAGCCCCGCTCTCTCGTAGATCTCAGTGTCGCACTTGTATCCCGGATAGACCCACAGAGCTTCCTGAGCTTCCCAGCGGGATTCCACCAGATGGGTCTGCAAGCCCACCTGATACTTTTTGCCCAGAGTACCCAGTCCCTTCACCAGCTCCTCGCTGCAGGTGGGGGCAAAGCGAGGGGTGATGATGGGTTTTGCGGTTTTGTGATCCTTGCAGTCGGCCAGGTACTGTTCGGTTTCCCGGAGGGATTCCTCCACGGTCTCGTACAGGTACGACGGGGAGGCGATATCCATGTTCACCTTGCCCACATAGCCGTAGAGACCGCGCTCCTCCATGCGGCGAATCAGATAAGAGGTGGCCTCCCGATGGATGGTGGCGAAAATACAGGCATGGAAGGTTCCGTGCTTGATCATATCGTCAATGAAAGCATCGTAGATGGGCCGGGCGTAGTTCATGTCCGCAAAGCGGGCTTCCTGGGGGAAGGTGTACTGATTCAGCCAGTCGGACAAAAGCATATCCATGCCAAGACCGCGCTCGATGTACTGCGAAGCGTGGACATGCAGGTCCGAAAAGGCCGGAATGATCACGCCTTTGCCATAGTCGGTGATCTCGGCGTTTTTATACTGCTCCGGCAGAACGCTGCAAATTTCCTGAACTTTTCCGTTTTCCACGATCAGATAGCTGTCTTCATAGGTGACCAGCTCGTCGTAGCTTTTTGAAAACAGAATGTTGCCATGAAGAATATTCACTGTATGTTCCTTTCTTCTATCAGACCGCGAGTCCCGACACAACGGACAGGAATCGAATTGCAATACCGGCCAGAAGACCCACAAAGGGATCGATCAGCGCGGTGACGGCAATGGTAGCGCCGCCGGCCAGAGCATCCGCCTGGCTTGCACCCTCAAAGGTGGCTGCTGCGTACTGGGGAACACTGACCATGGAGCCCAGCACGAACAAAAAGCCGGAAATGGAGACCGCCGGAATAAACCGTGCGATCTTCGGCACAAGGCGTGCGAAGAGGATGAGTGCCATCACCACCATCAGCAGGATGCCGGCCGCCACCGGATGGGGCGCCGCCGCTGTGGAGGAGAGGGTGATTTCAACGGGAGTACCGCCAAACAGACCGGTCAGGATATCCGCCGCGCCGGAATAGATGGTCAGGCCGTCCACATTGGGGTTTTCCATTCCGGCCATGCCGGAAACGATGCCGCTGTAAGCGATGTTCGTGCCAATGGACAGGCAGGCCAGGGCAAGAGCACCGCGAACAACATTCAGATTGGTCACAGGCTTGAAGAATTTGAACTTGCTCTCTTCCTTTACCTCCTCCATGGGACCTTTGTTCAGGATCAGGAAGCAGGCGATGCTGGCGGCCATGCTGATGACCAGGGTCCAGTTCAGGTCCTTGGTCAGAAAGTAGGCGGCAAAGGCGGAAATGAGCGAGACTGCACCGGTCTTCTTGCTCTCCCTGATCAGATCAATGGCTACCCGAATAACGATGATGCCCACACCGGCCTCCATGCCGGAAATGATGGAGGTGCCCGCAAAATCCACGATGCGCTGCAGCAGTCCCAGACCGCCCAGCACCACCATGATCACACCGCTGTAAAATACGATGCTGATGCGTTCCCGGAAGTTTTTGCCCACACTTCCGGCCAGCACGATGGTCTCGCCCTGAATGTTGATGGGAATGACGGTTTTAAATACCAGCATGCCGATGATGCCCGCACAATAGCCCAGTGCGGTGGGGGCGGACAGAAACCCGAAGCTGAGGCCCATGATGATTCCCGAAAGGCCGTTGATCACGTTTCCGAGCACCGAAAGAATGTCTTTGATGATCTCAAATTCCAATGTGTTTTCCTTCCTCTCTGTTTCTGCGCCAGCCGGAACGCCGCTGTTCTGGAATAGCGCGGATTTGCTGTTATTGAATGGTTTCCGATGTCAGGATAAACCCTATGGTAACCATAGAGTCAAGAGCTTTTAAAAGGAGATTCGGAATATTTTTCATAATTATCGGATACTTCTTGTAATTACTCATGGTGCAATTACAAGAAGTATCTTTTTTACAAGAAGGAAAAGTAAAATAGCTGCCGCTGCTTATCCAAACACACAGGGATATGCGATATAATATGGGGGAGCTTTGGAATGGGCAAACAGCCTGCAGAATGTGTGGAAGGGAGAAAAAGATGGAGATTCGGGAATACCGGCCGGAGGACTGCGCAGAGCTTACCCGGCTGTTTTACGACACAGTGCACACTGTCAACAGTAAGGACTACATCCCGGACCAGCTGGACGCCTGGGCGGATGGGAAGCCTGATCTGGAACGGTGGGATCGGTCGCTGCGGGAGCATTTCAGTCTGGTGGCGCTGGAAGGGGAACGAATCGTCGGCTTTGGCGATATGGACGCCACCGGCTATCTGGACCGGTTGTATGTGCACAAGGACTACCAGAAGCAGGGCGTTGCCACTGCACTCTGTGACCGACTGGAGCGGGCCGTGAGCGGAACTATCGTTACCCATGCCTCCATCACCGCCCGCCCCTTTTTTGAGGGGCGGGGATATGTGGTGGTCAAGGAGCAGCAGGTGGAGCGCAAGGGGATTCTGCTGTGCAATTTTGTGATGGAGAAAAGACGATAAGAAACGCCGGGCTTCCCGATTGATCGGAAAGCCCGGCGTTTTTATGGCTGTATTTTGAAAAAAGGATCAGGCATTCTCACCGAAGAAGAGGGCCAGGTCCTCCTCCACGGTGCCGATGCCCGCGATGCCGAACTGCTCCACCAGCAGCTTTGCCACATTGGGGCTCAGGAAGGCGGGCAGCGTGGGACCCAGATGGATGTTCTTTACACCCAGATACAGCAGCGCCAGCAGTACGATTACCGCCTTCTGCTCGTACCAGGCAATGTTGTAAACGATGGGCAGCTCGTTGATGTCCGAAAGGCCGAAGGCCTCCTTCAGCTTGAGGGCGATCACGGCCAGCGAGTAGGAGTCGTTGCACTGACCGGCATCCAGTACCCGGGGAATGCCGCCGATGTCGCCCAGAGGCAGCTTGTTGTATTTGTACTTGGCGCAGCCCGCAGTGAGAATCACGGCATCCTGGGGCAGCGCCTTGGCGAACTCGGTGTAGTAGTCCCGGCTCTTGGCGCGGCCGTCGCAGCCTGCCATGACCACAAACTTTTTGATGGCGCCGCTCTTCACCGCGTCCACGATCTGATCGGCCAGAGCCAGCACCTGCGCATGGGCAAAGCCGCCCACGATCTCGCCGGTCTCGATTTCGGTGGGAGCCGGGCAGGTCTTGGCCTGCTCGATGATGGCAGAGAAGTCCTTGGTCTGGCCTGCATCGCCGGGAATGTGTTTGCAGCCGGGGTAACCGGCGGCGCCGGTGGTGTACAGCCGATCCTTGTAGCTGGCTTTGGGCGGCACAATGCAGTTGGTGGTCATCAGGATGGGACCATTGAAGCTCTCGAACTCCTCCTTCTGCTTCCACCAGGCGTTGCCGTAATTGCCCACAAAGTTGGGATATTTGCGGAAGGCGGGGTAGTAGTGGGCGGGCAGCATCTCGGAATGGGTGTATACGTCCACGCCGGTGCCCTGGGTCTGCTCCAGCAGCATCTCCAGATCACGCAGGTCGTGGCCGGAAACCAGAATACCGGGGTTCTTGCCCACGCCAATGTTTACCCGGGTGATCTGCGGGTTTCCGTAGGCGGTGGTGTTGGCCTTGTCCAGCAGAGCCATGCCGGTCACACCCTGCTTTCCGGTTTCCAGAACCAGTGCAGTCAGCTCATCGGCAGTGAGGCTATCGTCCAGAGTGGCAGCCAGAGCCCGCTGCAGGAAGGCGTCCAGCTCCGGGTCCTCCTCCAGCAAAGCGTTGGCATGCTTGGAATAGGCGGAAAGACCCTTCAGGCCGTAGGTGATCAGTTCACGCAGGGAACGGATGTCCTCGTTTTCGGTGGCCAGTACGCCCACGGTACGGGCTTTCTGCTCCCAGTCGCCGCTGCCGTCCCACAGAGCGGCCTCGGGCAGGGGGATGCGGTTATTCAGCTGAGCCAGCAGAGCCTTCTTTGCATCCAGAGTGGCATGAATGCGGGCCACGATGGCTTCTTTATCAAAATTGGCGTTGGTGATGGTGGCAAACAGATTCAGAGTAATCAGATGATTGATGTGAGAAGGCACCTCTTTGCCTTCGCTGCGCAGGGCGGTGGTCACCGCGCTGATGCCCTTGCTGGCGTACACCAGCAGATCCTGCATAGCGGCCACATCGGGGGTCTTGCCGCACACGCCGGAAAGGGTACAGCCCTTGCAGCCGGCGGTTTCCTGGCACTGATAACAAAACATTTTCTGTTCCATGGTCAAATCTCCTTATGGATGGGGAATGAAGGGAACGCCGGAGCGTTCTTAGTGAAAAAGCAACCGGCATAAAAGGCTTTATCTGCCGGAAAGCTGCTCTAATGATAATGCATTTTTGAAAACATGTATGTTTGAAATCCAACATTTTGATGATGCCAAATGGAAAGAACGGCCCCGGATAAAGATATATTGCGCAGGAATGGAACCGAAATTCCTAGGATTCAGGCAGGTTTTATGAATATCACATTGTGAGACTTGAGATTTTTATGCATAAAAACGGGGAAACTGTCACTATTTTTTCATTGACCTGAAGACTTTTCTGTGATACAGTGTTAACAAACAGGAAGGTGTTTGCCAAATCGCACAAAGATGATAGGTAATTGGTGAATTTGCCTGTGAATTTGCTCCAAAAGTTGTCGATAATCCCATTTGACAAACGTTGGGCAAAACGGTATGCTTTTATTATGTCACATAGAGGTCCGGCGGATAGGCCGGTTCAGGTCGCCGCGTATGACTCAGATCACTCCAGAATTGCTTGAGCAGGCCAAGGCAGGGCAGGAAGCTGCGCTGGCCGCTGTGCTTGCCCATATGATGCCGGTGATCCGCAGCCATGCGGCAGCGGGCGTTTGTCCCGGGCTGGATCTGGACGATGCGGTGCAGGAAGGAATCATCGGCTTGTTTGCCGCCATCCGAAGCTACCGCCCCGGAGAAGGAACCTCGTTTGGCACCTATGCGGGCCGCTGCATCCAGAATGCAATCCGCACCGCAAGGCGAGCGGCCGGCCGCAAAAAGCATGGTCCGCTCAACCAGAGCGTTCCCCTCAGTGAGGAGAACACCGCTCCCGGGCCGGAGGAGCTGGCCATCCAGAATGAGCAGCTGCAGGATACTCTGCAGACCATTCAGACCCGGCTTTCCCCTTTTGAGCAGGAGGTGCTGGAGCTGTTCCTGAACGGCTGCAGCTACGAGCAGATCGCTCAGGCGCTGAATCGCAGTGCCAAATCGGTGGAGAACGCACTTTCCCGCCTGCGCCGCAAGCTGAAAGAGGCCCGCGGCTGAAGTTTTTCTTTTGGATTATGGGTGGCGACCCATAAGTATATATGCCCCTGTAGCTTAACATTTAGAGCATTGGTCAATTCCAAAGGTGTCGGTTGAAATCCTTCCGCGGGCAAAAAAACAGAATGCAGAGGAGAATCTAGCATGTACGAAGATAAGACCCTGGTATGCAAAGACTGCGGTAAGGAGTTTGTATTCACCGCCGGCGAGCAGGAGTTCTACGCCAGCCGTGGCTTTGAGAACGAGCCCCAGCGCTGCAAGGCCTGCCGTGACGCTCGCAAGAACGCCACCCGCGGCACCCGCGAAATGTTCGAGGCTACCTGCGCCGCTTGCGGCAAGGTTGCTCGCGTGCCCTTCCAGCCCCGCGAGGATCGCCCCGTTTACTGCAGCGAGTGCTTCGCCAAGATGAAGGAGAACGGCTGATCCGTTTTTCGCTTCTTTGCGATTCAAAGCCCCCGGCAACAGCCGGGGGCTTTTTCTGTGCCCGGGACGCGGCCTTGTGTTTTGGGTGCATTTACGGTACAATGAACAGGCGGCAGAACGGCGTGAACGGCTCTGCCCATATACTGTATATAATAATGTAAGAGCAGGCGGGACCAGAGCGTCCGGCCTGAATGCAAACCCAAACGGAGGAGCCCTGTTATGGCATGGAACCAAACAGCTTGCAAGCGCTGGCGGCTGGTCGCCGCGGGTATTCTGGTGGCTGCGGTCACGGCGCTGGCCCTGGCCTGGACCGGCTACAATGTGATTCGCACGGTGAACGGCCAGTCGGAATATTACCAGGTGCATGATTATTACGCCGAGGATCAGGTGATGCTGGCGGCGGACCCGGCCCAGGGCTGGACCCAGGGTATTCTCGCCGGGCCGGATACCCCGCTCTACGGCGTACGGCTATATTTTTCCAGTCTGGACCGGGTGGTGCACGGCACCCTGTATGTGGACCTGCTGGATGAAAGCGGCCAGAGGCTGACCGGCGCCGTGCTGGATATGACCGAGATCCTGGGTCTGGATTTCCAGGGCATTGTATTTGAGCAGCCGGTCTTCCCGGAACAGGATGGCACCCGCTACACCCTTCATATCTATTATGCACCGGCCACGGCAGAGGATGTGCTGGGCCTTGTCTATGGCGCCGGACCCATGCCAGCGGAAGCGGAGCTGGATGCAAACCAGATCCCTCTGGTGCCAGACCCGGATGCGGCGATCAGCGCCAATGCGGCGAACCCGGCCTTCCCGTTGGAGGGCGGAACGGTGCAGCCGGAGGGCGGCGCCACCGCGGCGATGCAGTACATCACCAACTACAGCGGCAACATCGGCCTGTGGCTGTGTGTTCCGGTGGCGGTAGTTCTGTTCGCGGCGGTGATGGGAGCCTGGTGGCTGATTTTTTGGAAAAAGGCGTCCGCACCGGCTTGTGTAGCTTATGCGGTTGCGGCTCTGGGTCTGGGTTGGGCGCTGATCACACCTCCCATGGCCGGGCCGGATGAATATACTCATCTGGCGGGAGCTTATTCCATGGCAAATCAAATGCTGGGTCAGCCCGGTGCACAGATGCATTACGACGACTGGGGCCGGGAGGTCTACACGCTGCCCATGCGGGAATGTGACGCCGGATACATGCGGGATCGTTCCGGTGAGATCGGGGTGTTCGGCTACAAGCAGATTCTGGATCATCCGGGCGGATTTGGCAACAGCGGTCAGCTCACCCGAGAGGTGGACGTGGTGGCACCGGCCAACCCGCAGGCGGTGCAGTATCTACCTCAGGCGCTGGGCATCCTGCTGGCCCGGCTGATCGGTCTGGGCTTTTATCCCATGCTGCTGATGGGGCGGCTGTTCAGCGTAGCGGCGTACACCGCATTGGCGGCGCTGGCAGTGAGCGCAGCGCCCCGGGGCAGCAAGGAAATCTTCAGTGCGGCGGCGCTGCTGCCCATGGGGCTTTCCCTGGCGGGCAGCTTCTCAGCGGACACCATGGTATTGGGCATGGCCTTTCTGTTCACGGCCCTGTGCTTCGCCGGTATGACGGAGAAGAAGCCGGTGAGTTTTGTGCGTCAGGCGGCGCTTCTGATTCTGGCAGCACTGCTGGCCCCGGCAAAAGCGATCTACCTGGGTATGGTGGCGCTGGTCTTCCCTATGAAGGCGGAGAATCTGGGGGGCAGGCTGCGCAGCCGTGTTTTCAAGGCGCTGGTATGTGCGGCGGCCGTGATCGGCTGGCTGCTGGCCAACGGCACCACCATGGCCTATATGCTGCGCAGTGTGGATACCGAGCGCATCCAGCTTGCCGTATTGCCTGCGCTGCTTCTGGCGGCGGTATGCGTAGCTGCCTGGTATAAACTGCATCACAAACGCTGGTTCAAGTGGGCGGCGCTTGGGGTCTGCGGGCTGATTGTGCTGGCGGGCGGAGCCACCGTGCTCTGGGTGCTGGCCAACAGCGGCCAGACCCTGACCCCGGAGGAGATGGCCGCGGGCATCCAGCCCAACGGAGAATCCATCTATACCTTCAGCATTGGCTACATGCTCAGCCATCCCAGTCAGACCATCAAGCTGCTGGCCAACACGGTGGTGGATCAGCTGCCGGTCTATCTGCAGGGACTGGTGGGCGCACTGCCCGGCGAGCCCATTGTGCACAAGCTGGCGCTCAGCTGGAGCCTGACCATCCTTCTTCTGCTGGTCCCGGTGTGTGCTTCGGTCCGCCAGACCGAGCAGCCGGTGCGGCTGACCCGGCCGGTCCGCTGGGTCATGGGCCTGGTGGTGGTATCGGTGGTGCTGCTCATGGTGGCGGCGGCTCTGATCTGGACGCCCATCAATGCGACCACGGTGTTCGGCATTCAGGGCCGATACCTGCTGCCGGTGCTGCCCTTGTTCCTGCTGCTGTTGGGGGAGCAGGGAGCCTTCTGCACCCGGCGGGATATGAGCCGAGGCATTCGCGCGGCCTCGGTCTTCGTCAGCGCGGCGGCTGCGATGGAAAGCTTCGCGCTGTTTTGCGGGGCCTGACGGTTGCAAAATATGGAGAAATTGGGTATAGTATAAGTACCGGCGGCCTGTGCGGCTGCCCGAGATTATAAAGGAAAGTGAGATCGAACATCATGATCATTACCAAAAATACCATCATCGGCGATATTCTGGACACCGACGGCACCGTGGCCCCCTACTTCCTGGAGATCGGCATGCATTGCCTGGGCTGCCCCTCTGCCCGCGGTGAGACCATTGAGGAGGCCTGCATGGTTCACGGCACCAACGCCGACGAGCTGGTGGCCAAGCTGAACAAGCACTTCGGCAACGAATGATCGCCCCCAAGCTGGATGAACGGCTGCAGGCGGCGGCAGATCTGGTTCGCCCCTGCGATACCGCCGCGGACATCGGCTGCGACCACGGCAAGCTGTCGGCCTATCTGGCCTGCACCGGCCGTGCCCGGCGGGTGATCGCGGCGGATCTTCGCCCCGGTCCTCTTTCTACTGCCGAGAAGACCTGCCAGGAGGCGGGCTGCCTGGAGAAGGTGGACCTTCGCCTGGGCGACGGACTGAGTGTGCTGGCTCCCGGTGAGGCGCAGGCGGTGGTGATTGCGGGCGTGAGCGCCCAGACCGCCATCGAGATGCTCACCGCCGCTCCCTGGGTGCGGGACGAGGGCACCCAGCTGGTGCTCATCCCGGCCACCAAGGCCCCGGTGCTCCGGCGCTGGCTGTGGGAAAACGGCTTTTCGCTGAACGCTGAGCGCCTGGTGTGCGCGGCGCACCACTGGTATGCCGTGATGGATGCGGCTTATACCGGAACGGTCCGGCAGCCCACCGATGCGGAATGTTTGCTGGGCCTGACCCAGGACCAGCCGGGCGCGGCGGAATACCGTGCCCAGCAGCTGAACCGGCTGAAAAAGTTCCGGCGCGGACTGGAGCAGGACCCGGAAGCCGCCCGGCGCGCCGACGCGCTGCTGCGGCAGCTGGAAGGCGAAGCATAAAGGAGGAAGACCCAACATGGCAAGAGTGCGTGAGATCTGTGAGTGTCTGGAGCAGCTGGCCCCGAAGGACCTGGCGGAAAGCTGGGACAACGTGGGCCTGCTGGTGGACTGCGGGGCTGAGGTGACCAGCGTTCTGGTGGCGCTGGACATCACCGACGAGGTGGTGGCTGAGGCTGAACTGCAGGGCTGCCAGCTGATCGTGGCCCATCATCCGGTGATCTTCAAGCCGCTGCGCACCCTTGCCCGGCGAGATGTGGCCTTCCGCCTGGTGAAGAAAAATATCTCCGCCATCTGTATGCACACCAATCTGGATGCGGCAGAGGGCGGCGTGAACGACGTGTTGGCCCGGCTGTTTGAGGTGGAAAACCCGGAGCCCTTCGGTGAGGAGGGGATCGGTCGGGTGGGCAGCGTGGAGCCCACCGACGCAAAGGCGCTGGCTGCTTTGTGCCAGAGTCGACTGAATGCCCATGTGAAGCTGGTGGATGCGGGCAAGCCTATCCGGCGGCTGGCACTGATCGGCGGCAGCGGAGGCAGCATGCTGGCGGACGCGGCCGCTGCGGGAGCAGATGCTCTGCTCACCGGCGAGGCCAGCCACCACGATGCCATCGACGCCCGGGCGATGGGCCTGAGCCTGATCGTGGCCGGGCATTACAGCACCGAATTTCCCATCGTGCCGGTGCTGGCGGACCATCTGAGCCGCCGCTTCAGCGGGCTGCGGGTGATCTGCAGCCGCCGCAACAAGGACCCCTTTTCTTATTTATAATAGGAAGGAGCAGCCGTCATGTGGAACGAGCAGGACAAGAGCAGCGTGGGCTATAACGAGGAAATGTTCGGTGAATCACCCGCAGCCGGGCGTGAGGCAGCGGAGCAGCCCCGGCCCCGCGAGACAACCGGCGCAGCACAGGCGTTGCTGGAGCGCCAGATTGCTCCCGGTGAACGGCTGCTCTGGTCCGGCAGACCGCAGAAGCTGCACGGTCCCCGGGGAGCGGGCAGGCTGTTCGCGGTGTTTTTTCTGGGCTTTGCCTGCTTCTGGGAGCTGATGGCACTGCAGACCCTCACGTTGGGAGCAGGGCTGTTTGGCATCCTGTTCCCGCTGTTCGGCATTCCGTTCATTCTGGTGGGCATCAAAATGCTGTTCCCCCAGGTGGGCGGACCCAAGCCGGAGGAGATTGCATACGCCATCACCGACCAGCGGGTGCTGGTGGTGACCAAAGGGCGGGTGAGTTTCTGGGAGCTGGATTCCATCCAGGGCGTGGAGAAGCGCTATTATCAGGATGGGACCGGTGACCTGATCCTTTCCAATGGTCAGGTGGAGACCTATTATCGAAACGGTCACACCCGTCACCGCAACATCACGATGGAATTTTCCGGTCTGGCCGATGTGGATGCTGCCGAAGCGGCGCTGCGCGGCCGGTGAACCAAGTTGACTGCAAGCAGGCCGTGCCGCCCGGCACGGCCGCTTTTTTTACAAAGAGGTGAGACCCATGGCATTGGATGCCGCATTGCTGGCCCTCGCGGCCCGCGAATTGAAACAAACCCTGCTGGATGCCAAGATCGACAAGATCTTCGAGCCCACCCGGGACGAGGTGGTCATTACACTGCGCACCCGGACGGATACCTTCAAGCTGCTGCTTTCCGCCCGCAGCGGTTCCGCCCGCGCCTGCCTGACGCAGGACACCTTTGAAAATCCGGCAGTTCCGCCC
Source organism: Gemmiger sp. An194 (assembly GCF_002160145.1). GTDB lineage: Bacteria > Bacillota > Clostridia > Oscillospirales > Ruminococcaceae > Allofournierella. The sequence continues at coordinate 96,628 of NZ_NFKA01000007.1, forward strand.
AGCTTCTGCATGCTGCTGCGCAAGCATCTGACCGGCGGCCGTCTGGTGGACCTGCGGGTGGAGCAGGGCGACCGGCTGGTCTTCTTCGAATTCCAGTGCACCAACGAGATGGGCGATCTGGTCCGCAACATCCTGGCGGTGGAGCTGATGGGCCGTTATTCCAATCTGGTGCTGGTGCAGGAGGGGCGGATCATCGATGCCCTCAAGCGGGTGGACTTCGAAGATTCTCAGATTCGCCAGCTGCTGCCGGGTCTGGCGTACACCCTGCCCCAGAAGCCCAACAAGCCGGATCTGTTCGCGGTGAGCAGCGCCGGGCTGGTGGCTGCCGCCTGTCAGAAGGATCTTCCGGTGGCGGATGCGCTCATGCGCAGCTGTGCCGGTGTGGGCCCGGTGGTCTGCCGGGAGGCAGCCTTCCGGGCGCTGGGGGAGAGCGCAGCCCAGGCGGATATGCTCACCGAGAGCGAGAAGACCGCGTTGATTGCCGCCATCGACGGCATCAAGGCGGATTACGAGGCGGGCGGCAAGCCCTGCCTGGCCTGCGACGAGACCGGCAAGCCGGTGGAGTTCAGCTTCACCGCCCTGACCCAGTACGGCGAGCAGCGCCTGACCCATTACGACAGCTTCAGCACCATGCTGGAGGGGTATTACTCCACCAAGGACCGGGCCGAGCGGCTCCGCCAGAAGAGCAAGGACCTGGCCAAGACCGTGAAAAATCTGCACGAGCGTGCCATCCGCAAACAGGCCGCCCGAAAGGAAGAGCTGGCCCAGAGCGGCAAGGCCGATCAGCTGCGGCTGTACGGCGAGCTGCTGCAGGCCAACCTCTGGGCGGTGGACAAGGGCATGCGCAGCGTACAGGTGCTGAACTACTACGACGGTCAGACCATTGAGATCCCGCTGGATGCCCGGCTGAATGGCGTGGGCAACGCCCAGAAGTATTTCAAGGAATACAAGAAAAAGCAGACCGCGGCCAAGATGCTGAAAAAGCTGCTGGAGGAAGGCGAGCGGGAGATCGAATATCTGGGCACCGTGCTCTACGAGGTGGAGACCGCCACCGGCGAGCAGGCTCTGGGCGAGATCCGCGCCGAGCTGAAGAGCCAGGGCTATCTGAAGTATTACAAGATCCGGGACAAAAAGCAGAAGCCGGCGGATTTCTACCGCTATCGCTCTTCGGACGGCTTTTTGATCCTGGTGGGCCGCAACAACCTGCAGAACGACAAGCTCACCCTGCATACCGCCCGTGGCAAGGACCTGTGGTTCCATGTGAAGGATGCACCCGGCAGCCATACCGTGGTGATGAGCGAGGGCAAAGACATCCCCCTCACCACTCAGAACGAGGCGGCCATGCTGGCGGTGGTGCATTCCAGCCTGGCAGGCGGCGCCAAGGTGGCGGTGGACTACACCGAGGTGAAGAACATCCGCAAGACCGGCGACCTGAAGCCCGGCATGGTGCTCTATGAAAAATACGAGACCGGCTATATCACCCCGGAGGAGGGCATTGAGGAACGCCTGCGGGAACAGCCGGCCAAAAAGTGACGCGAAGGAGGAATCCATCATGTATTGCAAACAGTGCGGCAGTTATCTGGAACCGGACACCTTGACCTGCCCGGTGTGCGGCGCTCCCGCGCCGGAGCAGCCCGCTCCCGAGCCGCAGCCCGCGCAGGCGGAGCCGGTGCAGCCCGGCAGCACACCGGAGCAGCACAGCGCCTCCTGGGAGTTTGGTGCAGGCGTTACGGGTGGTCCGGCCACCCCGCCGCCCCCGCCCTATGACGAGCCTCGCTACCAGCGCCAGGCACCGCCCGCGCCCGCCCCGAAAGCAGAGGATGAGCCGGAACCGCCGGTCAAGACGCTGGAATGGCTGTGGAGTTTGATTCTCACCGCTGTTCCCATTGTCAATCTGGTGGTGCTGCTGATCTGGAGCTTCGGCGGCGGCACCAGCATCACCAAACGTAACTGGGCCCGGGCAAAGCTCATCCTGGTGGCAGTGAGCACGGTGGTCAGTGTGATCCTGTGCATCGCGCTCTTTGGCCTGGTCGCTTACTTCACCGGCTTTGGCTACGGTGGCTTCGGTCATGGCGGTTACGGCTACGGCTTTGATTCGCCTTTCTATTATTATTGATGCAGCATCTCCGGCGCGGGGTTCCGCCCGCGCCGGGGACCATCGCCTCCTGAAAGAAAGCAGGGAAAAGGCTATGTTAAAACGCGTTTGGCATATAGCCGAAAAACTTTTGAAAAATTTTATTTTTTTTACAAAAAGCCCTTGCAACCGGCGAATCCATGTGCTACAATAAGTCTCGGCTGCAAATGGCTTGTGTACCAAGCTGCGCAAGCCATGATATGCGTTGATGCGGGAGGTTGCCGTCACAAGACGGGTTTTTCCGCGGAGTATGTCCGATCTAGAACCGGGCGAAAGAATTACTGAGAGCAAAGGGATACGTACCCTGTCGCATTCTGCGCGGTGTACCAATGTCCAACTCAATTTGCCGAAGTCTGTCCGGGGGAACTGCCAAGCGGTTCACCGGCTTTTATCGTGCCAAATTGTGAAACACCCGGCGCTGTGTTCAGTAGTTGATCGGCCGCCTAGGCACCAAATAATTACAGGAGGCGACGAAAATGGCAGTCAAAGAGAAAATCAGAATTCGTTTGCAGAGCTACGATCATCAGCTGATCGACGGTGCTGCTGAGAAGATTGTGGAGACCGCTAAGCGCACCGGCGCTCGCGTGTCCGGCCCCATCCCTCTGCCCACCGACAAGGAAGTGGTCACCATTCTGCGCGCTGTTCACAAGTACAAGGACAGCCGTGAGCAGTTCGAGACCCGCACCCACAAGCGTCTGATCGACATTCTGAAGCCGTCCAACAAGACGGTTGAGGCTCTCATGAGCCTGCAGCTCCCCGCTGGCGTAGACATCGAGATCAAGCTGTAAGCTTACATTTAAACAGGTAAGGGCGGCCGCTCTGGTGCCGCCAACTGCCGGATTCAATGAAGGCAACATCGATCGAAATGCTATCCAAACGGAGAGGTCATGTTGGCATCCAAGTTACTCACGATGTCAACCAATAACCTTATAGGAGGAAAAGAAAAATGCAAAAAGGTATCATCGGCAAAAAGCTGGGCATGACTCAACTGTTCGATGAGAACGGCAAGGTCGTTCCCGTAACCGTCATCGAGGCTGGTCCCTGCACCGTAGTGCAGAAGAAGACCGTTGAGAGCGACGGCTATCAGGCAGTTCAGCTGGGCTTCGGCGAAGTTTCCGCTAAGCGCGTAAACAAGCCCGCCAAGGGCCACTTCGCTAAGGCGGACGTTGCTCCCAAGAAGACCCTGCGTGAGTTCCGCCTGGCGGATATCAGCGCCATGAACGTGGGCGATATCCTGAAGGCCGACGTGTTCGCTGCTGGCGACCACATCGACGTAGTTGGCGTAAGCAAAGGTAAGGGCTACGCCGGCACCATCAAGCGCTGGAACGGCCATCGCCTGCGCGAGAGCCACGGCACCGGCCCCGTTGCCCGTCATGCGGGTTCCATGGGCGCCTGCTCCACTCCCAGCCGCGTATTCAAGGGCAAGAAGCTGCCCGGCCACCTGGGCGCCGAGCGGGTTACCATCCAGAACCTGACCGTCGTCAAGGTAGACGCCGAAAATAATCTGATCGCTATCAAAGGCGCTGTTCCCGGCCCCAAGGGCGCTGTGGTTTGCATCAGCGATAGCGTGAAGGCGTAAGGAGGGAAAGCACAATGGCACAATTTGACGTTTTGGATATGAACGGCAAGAAAGTTTCCACCGTAGAGCTTTCCGACGCCGTGTTCGGTATCACCCCCAACGAGAAGGCTGTGCACGCCGCTGTGGTCAACTTCCTGGCCAACCAGCGTCAGGGCACTCAGAGCACCAAGACCCGCAGCGAGGTTCGCGGCGGCGGCCGTAAGCCCTGGCGTCAGAAGGGCACCGGTCATGCCCGTCAGGGTTCCATCCGCGCTCCCCAGTGGACTCACGGTGGCGTTGCTCTGGGCCCCAAGCCCCGCGATTACAGCTACCGCATCAACCGCAAGGTTAAGCGTCTGGCCATCCTGAGCGCTCTGAGCGCCAAGGCTGCTGCCGGCGACATGATCCTGGTCGACAACCTGAGCGTTGCCGAGTACAAGACCAAGACCGTGGTCAACATGCTGAACGCCCTGGGCGTTAGCAAGAAGGCCCTGATCGTTACCCCCGAGGTCGAGGCTAAGCTCGTGAAGAGCGCCGCCAACATCCCCGGCGTGGTTACCACCGTGGCTACCAGCGTGAACACCTACGACGTTGTGAACGCCGACAAGTTCATCCTGAGCGTAGACGCGGCCAAGAAACTTGAGGAGGTTCTGGGCTAATGAAAACTGCACAAGACATCATCCTGGCTCCTGTCATTACCGAGAACTCTATGGCGGGCATTGCTTCCAAGAAGTACACCTTCAAGGTTGCCACCGATGCCAACAAGGTAGAGATCGCTAAGGCCGTTGAGAAGCTGTTCGGCGTCCAGGTCGAGAAGGTTAACACCATCAACGTGCGCGGCCGTTACCGCCGCCAGGGCATGCACGGCGGTTACACCGCTGCCAAGAAGAAGGCTGTTGTTACCCTGAAAGAGGGCAGCAAGGGCATCGAGTTCTTCGAGAGCATGGTATAAGAGATCGTTTCAAACGATTTCTTCCAAGAGCCCGAGCAGGGCTCATGTATGGGGATATGACCCCGATAACAATTCATAAGTAACGAAGGAGAATAGCAATGGCTATCAAGAAGTATAAGCCGACTACCCCGGGCCGCCGCGGTATGACTGTTACTGACTACAGCGTGCTGAGCAAAGTGGCCCCCGAGCGTAGCCTGCTGGAGCCCATGAAGAAGGCTTCCGGCCGCAACAACACCGGCCGCATCACCGTTCGCCATCACGGCGGCGGCAATCGCACCAAGTACCGTGTGATCGATTTCAAGCGCAACAAGTTTGATGTTCCCGCTACTGTAAAGACCCTGGAGTACGATCCCAACCGTTCTGCTCACATCGCTCTGGTTCAGTACGAGGACGGCGAGAAGCGTTACATCCTGGCTCCCGAAGGCCTGAAGGTTGGCGATGTGATCATGGCTGGCCCCAATGCCGACATCAAGCCCGGCAACGCTCTGCCCTTCGCCAACATCCCTGTTGGTACCATCATCCACAACATCGAGCTGTACCCCGGTAAGGGCGGCCAGCTGGTGCGCAGCGCCGGCAACATGGCTCAGCTGATGGCGAAAGAGAACGGCTACGCTCTGGTTCGCCTGCCCTCCGGCGAGATGCGCAACATTCCTCTGAACTGCATCGCTACCATCGGCCAGGTTGGCAACGTGGATCACGAGAACGTGAACATCGGTAAGGCCGGCCGCAAGCGCCACATGGGTTGGCGTCCCACTGTTCGCGGTTCTGTTATGAACCCCTGCGATCACCCCCACGGTGGTGGTGAGGGCAAGAGCCCCGTTGGCCGTCCCGGCCCTGTTACCCCCTGGGGCAAGCCTGCTATGGGTTACAAGACCCGCAAGCATCACAACCGCTCTGACAAGTTCATTGTCAAGCGCGCGAACGGTTAAGAGAGGAGAACGAACATGGGTAGAAGTGTTAAGAAGGGACCTTATGTCCTGCCTGTTCTGCTGAAGCGCGTTCAGGAGATGAATGCCGCCGGTGAGAAGCGGGTTCTGAAGACCTGGAGCCGCTCCTCCACCATTTTCCCTGATTTTGTCGGTCACACCTTCGCGGTGCACGACGGCCGCAAGCATGTGCCTGTGTATGTAACTGAGGATATGGTTGGTCACAAGCTGGGCGAGTTCGCCCCCACCCGTACCTTCAAGGGCCATGCCGGCTCCAAGACCGGTAAGTAATTAAAAGGAGGAGTAAAGCAATGGAAGCTAGGGCACATCTTAGATACGCCCGCATCAGCCCCCGGAAGGTTTCGGTTGTTCTGGATCTGATCCGCAACCAGCCTCTGGATAAGGCGCTGGCGATTCTGCAGTACACCCCGAAGGCCGCTTGCGAGCCCCTTCTGAAACTGGTGAAGTCTGCTGCCGCGAACGCGGAGAACAACCACAACATGGATAAGAACAGCCTGTATGTGGCCGAGTGCTTTGTTACCCCCGGCCCCACCCTGAAGCGCATCCGTCCCCGCGCCCAGGGCCGCGCTTACCGTGTGCTGAAGCGCACCAGCCATGTGACCGTGGTTCTGAAAGAGAAAGAGTAAGGAGGTAAACACAATGGGCCAGAAAGTCAATCCCCACGGCATTCGCGTGGGTGTAATCAAAGATTGGGACAGCCGCTGGTTTACTTCCAAGAAGGAATTCGGCGACACCCTGGTCGAGGACTACAAGATCCGTAAGACCCTGAAGAAGCAGCTCTTCGGCGCGGGTATCCCCAAGATCGAGATCGAGCGCACTGTGGACAATCAGTCCGGCGCTCCCAAGCTGAAGGTCAACATCTTCTGCGCTAAGCCCGGTATGGTTATCGGCAAGGGCGGCAGCGAGATCACCAAGCTGCAGGAGCAGCTGGCTAAGATGACCGGCAAGGCCGTCAACGTGAACATCGTTGAGGTTAAGAACATGGACACCAACGCTCAGCTGGTAGCTGAGAACATCGCCGCTCAGCTGGAGCGCCGCATTGGCTTCCGCCGTGCGATGAAGCAGTGCATGGGCCGTGCGATGCAGCGTGGCGCCAAGGGCATCAAGACCCAGGTTTCCGGCCGTCTGGGCGGCGCGGACATCGCCCGCACCGAGAGCTACCACGAGGGCACCATTCCCCTGCAGACCCTGCGCGCCGACATCGACTACGGCTTCGCTGAGGCTGCTACCACCTACGGCCGCATCGGCGTTAAGGTGTGGATCTACAAGGGTGAGGTTCTGAAGGGTTCCAAGCCCGCATCCCGTAAAGAAGGAGGCAACAAGTAATGTTACTGCCTAAGCGCGTCAAATACCGCCGTGTGCATCGTGGTCGTATGACCGGTAAAGCCATGCGCGGCAACACTGTTAACCAGGGCCAGTATGGTCTTGTTGCTCTGGAGCCCGGCTGGATCGACTCCCGTCAGATCGAGGCCGCCCGTATCGCCATGACCCGTTACATCAAGCGTGGCGGTAAGGTTTGGATCAAGATCTTCCCCGATAAGCCCGTTACCGAGAAGCCCGCTGAGACCCGAATGGGTTCCGGTAAAGGCTCTCCCGAGTACTGGGTGGCCGTTGTGAAGCCCGGCCGCGTGCTGTTTGAGCTGGCCGACGTGAACGAGGAGATCGCTCGCGAGGCTCTGCGCCTGGCCATGCACAAACTGCCTGTTAAGTGCAAGTTCGCTAAGCGCGAAGAGAATGTAGTAGAGGAGGGTGGCAACGCATGAAAGCTGCAGAACTGCGCGGTATGTCCGCTGCTGACCTGAATAAGAAGCTGGCCGAGCTGAAGGAAGAGCTGTTCAACCTGCGTTTTCAGCACGCCATCAACCAGCTGGAGAACCCCGGCCGCATCGAGACCGTTAAGCGCGACATCGCTCGTGTGCTGACTGTCCTGGCTGAGAAAGCGTAAAGGAGGTTAAACGATGGAACGCAATTTGAGAAAGACCCGTGTGGGCACCGTTGTGTCCGACAAGATGGATAAGACCATCGTGGTTGCCGTGAAAGACAGCGTGCAGCACCCCCTTTACAAGAAGATCCTGAAGCGCACTGTTAAGTTCAAAGCCCACGACGAAAACAACGAGTGCGGCATTGGCGACCGTGTAATGATCATGGAAACCCGCCCCCTGTCCAAGGACAAGCGCTGGCGCATGGTCAAAATCGTAGAGAAGGCGAAGTAAGCCTGGTACTTTGAAAGGAGGATCTGGCAATGGTTCAGATGCAAACTTATCTCAAAGTGGCCGACAACACCGGTGCCAAAGAGTTAATGTGCATTCGTGTGCTGGGCGGCTCCCGCAAGAGATACGCTAACATCGGTGACGTTGTGGTTGCTTCTGTTAAGAAGGCAGCTCCCGGCGGCACTGTGAAAAAAGGCGACGTGGTCAAGGCTGTGATCGTTCGCAGCAAGCAGGGCCTGCGTCGTGAGGACGGCAGCTACATCCGTTTCGACGAGAACGCTGCGGTCATCATCCGTGAAGACAAGAACCCGAGAGGCACCCGTATCTTTGGACCCGTTGCTCGCGAGCTGCGTGAGAACGGCTACCTGAAGATCTTGAGCCTGGCTCCGGAATCGCTGTAAGGAGGTTTTAAGAATGAACAATCTTCATGTTAAAACCGGCGACAACGTAATGATCATCAGCGGTAAAGACAAAGGCAAGACCGGCAAAGTGATCGCTGTTAGCCCCAAGGAGGGCAAGGTGATCGTTGAGGGTCTGAACATGGTCACCAAGCACGTGAAACCCCGCCGCCAGGGCGAGCAGGGCGGTATCGTGAAGGCCGAGGGTGCTATCTACGCCTGCAAGGTTATGCCGGTTTGCCCCAAGTGCGGCAAGGCCACCCGCGTGGCTCACGCTGCCAAGGATGGCAAGAATGTGCGCGTCTGCCGTAAGTGCGGCGCCGAGCTGTAAGGAGGGAATACAACACAATGGCACGTTTGAAAGAAAAGTATGTCAATGAAGTTGCTCCCGCCCTGATGAGCAAGTTTGGGTACAAGAGCGTTATGCAGATCCCCAAGCTGGACAAGGTAGTCGTCAACGTTGGCTGCGGCGACGCTAAGGACAACCAGAAGATGCTGGACGCCATCCTGGGCGACATCGCTCAGATCACCGGCCAGAAGCCCGTTGTGTGCCGTGCCAAGAAGAGCGTTGCGAACTTCAAGCTGCGCGAAGGCATGCCCATCGGCGTGAAGGTCACCCTGCGTGGCGAGCGCATGTACGAGTTCGTGGATCGTCTGTTCAGCGTGGCTCTGCCCCGCGTGCGTGACTTCCGCGGCATCAACGGCAACTCCTTCGACGGCCGCGGCAACTACGCTGTGGGCATCAAGGAGCAGCTGATCTTCCCCGAGATCGACTATGATAAGATCGACGCTGTGCGTGGCATGGACATCTGCTTCGTGACCACCGCCAAGACCGACGAAGAGTCCAAGGAGCTGCTGAAGGCTCTGGGCGCTCCGTTCGCTAACTAAGGGAGGGTACGACTGTGGCAAAAACTTCTATGAAGATCAAGCAGCAGCGCGAGCCTAAGTTCTCCACCCGCGGTTACAACCGCTGCAAGATCTGTGGCCGTCCCCACGCCTACCTGCGCAAGTACGGTATCTGCCGTATCTGCTTCCGTGAGCTCGCTTACAAGGGCGAGATCCCCGGCGTGAAGAAAGCCAGCTGGTAAACACTGTTTTAAGCTGTGAGTTCCTTTGCGCTCCTCCCCGTGCCGGTTCGGCGCGGCGGGGGAGGCGGCAAGGGGTCTCACACTTAAATATATGTGAGGCGTTTGTCTCACAACTGTCCGAACAAAAACGAAACGAAGAACCTTAAAGGAGGTTAGTGGCATGCACATTACTGATCCTATCGCGGACCTGCTCACCCGCATCCGCAACGCCAGCACTGCCAAACACCCTTCTGTAGACGTTCCCGCTTCCAACCTGAAAAAAGCGATCTGCCAGATTCTGGTTGACGAGGGCTACATCAAGAGTGTGCAGCTGATCGAAGACAACAAGCAGGGCACCCTGCGCCTGACCCTGAAGTATCAGGAGAACGGCACTCCCGTTATCGCCGGCCTGCGCCGTGTTTCCAAGCCCGGCCTGCGCATCTACACCAACTGCGAAGATATGCCCAAGGTCATGAAGGGCCTGGGCACCGCGATCATCTCCACCTCTAAGGGCGTTATGACCGATAAGGCTGCTCGCGCTGCCCATGTTGGCGGCGAAGTACTCGCCTTTGTGTGGTAAGAAAGGGGCAAAAAGACAATGTCGAGAATTGGAAGAAAACCCATCGTCATTCCTGCGGGCGTTGAAGTGACCGTGAATGGCCACAACGTTACCGTGAAGGGCCCCAAGGGCACCCTGAATTCCAACATCCATCCTCTGATGAACGTAACCGTCGAGAATGGTGAAGTGCTGGTGACCCGCCCCAATGACGAGAAGCAGGCCCGCAGCCTGCACGGCCTGACCCGCACCAACATCAGCAACATGGTGGAAGGTGTTGTGAACGGCTTTGAGAAGAAGCTGGAGGTTCAGGGCGTTGGCTACCGTGTGGCCAAGCAGGGCAAGAGCCTGGTCATGAACCTGGGCTTCTCCCACCAGGTGATCGTCGATGAGACCGACGACATCAAGATCGAAGCTCCCGATGCTAACACCATCATCATCAAGGGCATCGACAAACAGAAGGTCGGCCAGTTCGCGGCGGAAGTCCGCGAGAAACGTCCTCCCGAACCCTACAAGGGCAAGGGCATCCGCTATGCTGGTGAGCACATCATCCGCAAAGAGGGCAAGGCCGGCAAAGGCAAATAAGGTAAGGAGTGAAAGACAATGGTTAATAAGCCTGACAAGAACGAAGCTCGTCTTCGTCGTCACCGCCGCGTGCGCGGTAAGATCAGCGGCACCGCTGAGCGCCCCCGTCTGGATGTATTCCGCTCCTCCAAGCACATCTATGCCCAGATCATTGATGACGTTGCCGGCGTGACCCTGTGCAGCGCTTCCACTATGGAGAAGGGTTTTGAGGGCTTCGGCGGCAACATCGAGGCTGCCAACAAGGTTGGCAAGATGATCGCCGAGAAGGCTCTGGAGAAGGGCATCAAGGTCGTAGTATTCGACCGCGGTGGCTTTGTATATCACGGCCGCGTAAAAGCTTTGGCTGAGGGCGCTCGCGAGGGCGGCCTGGAGCTGTAAGGAGGATACACATGCAGAGAAATAACGAGACCGGCAGTGAAATGCTGGAAAAGGTTGTTGCGATCAACCGCGTATCCAAAACCGTTAAGGGCGGCCGTATCTTCAAGTTCAGCGCTCTGGTAGTCGTTGGCGACGGCAAGGGCACCATCGGTTTTGGCCTGGGTAAGGCTGGCGAGGTTCCCGAGGCGATCCGCAAGGGCATCGAGGACGCTAAGAAGAACATGCACACCATCGCCCTGAAGGGCACCACCATTCCTCACGAGATCGTGGGCGAGTTCGGCGCCGGCCGCATCCTGATGCGTCCCGCCGCTCCCGGTACCGGTGTTATCGCCGGCGGCCCCGTGCGTGCGGTTCTGGAAGTTGCCGGCATTAAGGACATCCGTACCAAGTGCCTGCGTTCCAACAACCCCTGCAACGTGGTTACCGCCACTTTCGAAGGCCTGTGCCGTCTGGTAAGCGCTGAGGAAGTTGCTGCCAAGCGCGGTAAGACCGTGAAGGAAATCTTAGGTTAAGGAGGCAGTCAACCATGGCAGAGACCGAGAAGAAGGTAGTAGCCACCGAGGCTGCTGAGAAGAAGCCTGCAGCCAAGAAGACTGCGGCTAAGAAGACCACCACCGCCAAGAAGCCCGCTGCCAAGAAGGCTGAGGGTGAAAAGGCTCCCGCTAAGAAGGCTGCCTCCAAGAAGGCTGCCGCTGCTGCTACTGTTACCGTCAAGCTGGTTCGCAGCCTGTCCGGCCGCAGCGAGAAGCAGATCGCTACCGCTCTGAGCCTGGGTCTGAAGAAGATCGGCGACGTAACCGTTCAGCCCGACAACGCCCAGACCAACGGCAAGATCGCTAAGATCAGCCACATGGTAGCGGTGACCAAAGCGTAACAGCAAGGAGGTGCAAGCAATTGAAGCTTCATGAATTACAGCCCGCTCAGGGCTCCAACACCGCTGCAAAGCGGAAAGGCCGCGGCCACGGCAGCGGCAACGGCAAGACCGCTGGCTACGGCCACAAGGGTCAGAAAGCTCGCTCCGGCGTCAAGAAGGCCGGTTTCGAAGGCGGTCAGATGCCCCTGCAGCGTCGTCTGCCCAAGCGCGGTTTCAACAACATCTTTGCCACCAAGTACGCTAACGTCAAGATCAGCGACCTGGAAGCGAAGTTCGAGGCCGGCAGCGTAGTAGATACCAAGGCTCTGGTAGAGGCCGGTATCATCAAAAAGTCTCTGGACGGCATTAAGGTCCTGGGCAACGGCGAGCTGACCAAGGCTCTGACCGTTCAGGCCGCCGCCTTCACTGCTTCTGCTAAAGAGAAGATCGAAAAGGCAGGCGGAAAGGCCGAGGTGATCTAAGGTGTTTGATACGTTCCGGAATGCGTGGAAGATCCCTGAGCTGCGCAAAAAGCTCCTGTTCACCCTGCTGGTGATCGTGATCTTCCGGATTGGCTGCGTCATCACTGTGCCGTACATCAATCCGGAAGCGCTGCAGCTGTTCGCGGGCGGTACCGGCAACATGCTGGACTACCTGAACATGATGAGCGGTGGCGCTTTGTCGCAGTGCGCGATTTTCGCGTTGGGCGTTACTCCTTATATCAATGCCTCGATCATTATTCAGCTGCTGACTGTGGCCATCCCGGCTCTGGAGCGGCTGAGCAAAGAAGGCGAAGAGGGCCGGCGCAAGCTGACCCGCATCACCCGCTACACCGGCGCCGGCATCGCGCTGGTGATGAGCGTGGGCTACTATCTGGTTCTGCGCAGCTACACCGGCGTGCTGGCCTACACTACCGGCTGGGAGGGCATCTTCTCCGCTGTGGTTATCGTGTTCAGCTTCACCGGCGGCGCGCAGCTGCTCACCTGGATGGGCGAGCAGATTGACTTCAAGGGCATTGGCAACGGCATCTCGCTGCTGATCTTCGCGGGTATCGTATCCCGCTGGGGCAACGTGATCACCACTGCCCGCACCATGATCACCAACGCCATGAACGGCGAGATCAAGTACTTCATCCTGATCCCGGTGATTGTGATCCTGGCTCTGGCGGCTATCGTGTTCGTGGTCATTCTGACCAACTCCGAGCGCCGCATCCCGGTACAGTATGCAAAGCGTGTTGTGGGCCGTAAGATGTATGGCGGTCAGTCCAGCCACATCCCCCTGAAGGTGAACATGAGCGGCGTTATGCCCATCATCTTCGCCAGCGCCCTGCTGAGCATCCCCGGCACCATTGCCAGCTTTATCCAGACGGACAGCCCCATCTGGCAAGGCTTCTTCAGCGTGTTCAACTACAACAGCCTGCTGTACGCTGTGCTGTACCTGCTGCTGATCCTGGCCTTTAACTACTTCTATGTGGCCATTCAGTACAACCCCGTTGAGATTGCCAACAACCTGCGCAAGAACAACGGCGCCATCCCCGGCATCCGCCCGGGCAAACCCACCAGCGACTTCATCACCAAGTGCCTGTCCAAGATCACCTTCGTAGGTGCGATCTTCCTGGGTGTCATCGCCGTCATGCCCATCATCCTGGGTAACGTGGCCGGCATGAACATTCAGCTGGGCGGTACCAGCCTGCTGATCGTTGTGGGCGTGGCTCTGGATACCGGCCGCAGCATGGAAAGCTACATGCTGATGCGCCATCACAAGGGCTTCTTAGAGTAATGAAAATTTCAATGACCCATGAGAAAGGGGACAACCCGGTATGAATATCATCCTGTTAGGCGCTCCCGGAGCCGGTAAAGGCACTCAGGCGGAGGTAATCTGCGACAAGCTGAAAATCCCCGCCGTGAGCACTGGCAACATCCTGCGGGCCGCGGTCAAAAACGGCACCGAGATGGGCCTGAAGGCTCAGGAGTTTATCGACAAGGGCGCGCTTGTCCCTGATTCCGTCATCATTGGCATCATCAAGGAACGTCTGGCCGAGCCGGACTGCGCCAATGGCTTCATCCTGGACGGCGTGCCCCGCACGGTGGCTCAGGCTGAGGCACTGGAGCAGATGGGCGTGGTCATCGACAAGGTGGTTGACCTGGAAGTGGCGGACGAGATCATCATTCATCGCCTCGCCGGCCGCCGCGTATGCTCGGCCTGCGGTGCGTCCTACCACCTGGAAAACAAGCCCAGCCGGGAGCCTGACCGGTGCGATCGCTGCGGCGGCGCGCTGATCATCCGTAAGGACGACGCTCCCGAGACCGTGAAGGGCCGCCTGAAGGCCTATCACGAGCTCACCGAGCCGCTGATCGCGTTCTACCGTGAACGCGGCAAGCTGGTGGTGGTAGAAGGTCATGAAAGCATTGCCGACACCAGCGAACTGCTGCTGAAAGCACTGGAGGCGTGAGCATCGTGATCCAGATCAAAAATGCCAAAGAGTTGGAGGTTATGCGGCGAGCCTGTGAAATCAGCGCCGCCGCCCTCCGGCTCGGAGGCGAGTCGATCGAGGCAGGTATCACCACCGCCGACATTGACAAGATTATTTATGACTATATCGTGAAGCAGGGCGCCAAGCCCAACTTCAAAGGCCTTTACGGCTTCCCGGGCACCGCGTGCATCAGCGTCAACGACGAAGTGATCCACGGTATCCCTTCCAAAAAGAAGGTGATTCGGCCCGGCGATATCGTCAGCATCGACACAGGCGCTGCCTGGGGCGGCTTCAACGGCGACAATGCCTGCACCTTCGGGTGCGGCAAGCTGGACCTGGAAGCCCAGCGGTTGCTGGATGTGACCCGCGAGTCGCTGCACATGGGCATTCGTGCCGCGGTGTGCGGCGCCCGCATCGGCGACATCAGCAACGCCGTGCAGACCTATGTTGAGGAACATGGGTTTTCGGTGGTGCGCAGCTTTGTGGGCCACGGCGTGGGCAAAGAGCTCCACGAGGACCCCGAGGTGCCGAACTACGGCAAACCCGGGCGCGGCCCCCGGCTGGTCAGCGGCATGACCCTGGCCATTGAGCCCATGGTCAACCAAAAACACTATTCAGTGGCAACACAATCCGATGGATGGACGGTAAAAACGGCGGACGGCGGTCTTTCTGCCCACTTTGAGCACTCGATCGCCATTACCTCCGCAGGGCCGGTCGTCTTGACAAAGGACTGGGAGGGACCGGGATGGACTTTGTAAAAGGTCAGCTCGTTCGATCCCTTGCCGGGCGCGACAAGACCCGCACCTTTGCGGTAATGGCCGTGGAAGGCCAGATGCTTTCTCTCGCAGACGGAAGTCTGCGCACAGTAAGCCGGCCGAAGGCCAAAAAGATAAGGCATGTGGCCCCCACCGCCACCGTCCTGCGGGAAGAGATTCTCGCAGACGACACACAGCTCAGTGAGGCGATCCGCGCCTATGACGCTGATCACCCCATGTAAACTCACGAGGAGGGAAGAGCTTGTCTAAAGAAGACGTAATCGAAGTAGAGGGTACGGTCGTAGAGGCCCTGCCCAATGCCACCTTCCGGGTGGAGCTGGCAAACGGCCATCGGTTGCTGGCACACATCTCCGGCAAACTGCGGACCAACTTCATCCGCATCCTGCCCGGCGATAAAGTAACACTGGAAATGTCGCCCTATGATCTTACCAAGGGCCGCATCACCTGGCGCTCCAAGTAAGAGCGTCCTTGAGTCAAAAGGAGGTTCATCATCATGAAGGTTAAACCTTCCGTGAAACCCATCTGCGAAAAATGCAAGGTCATCAAGCGCAAAGGCCGCGTGATGGTCATCTGCGAAAACCCCAAGCACAAGCAGCGCCAGGGCTGATTTAAAGCCCAAAACGCTAGGGGGGCAAGTGCGTAGATTCCCGGCGCAGCCCCCGACATGGACATGGGATGTTAATTTAGGAGGTTTTTAAACTATGGCACGTATTGCCGGCGTTGACCTGCCCCGCGAGAAGCGCGTTGAAGTAGGCCTGACTTATATCTATGGCATTGGTCCCAGCACTGCTAAGCAGATCCTGGCTGGTACCGGTATCAATCCCGACACCCGCGTTAAGGACCTGACCGCTGAGGAAGAGGGTCTGATCCGTGAGTACCTGGACAAGAACAACATCATCGTGGAAGGTGACCTGCGCCGTAACGTTGCGCTGGACATCAAGCGTCTGGTGGAGGTTCAGTGCTACCGCGGTGTCCGCCATCGTAAGGGCCTGCCCGTTCATGGTCAGCGCACCAAGACCAATGCCCGTACCCGCAAAGGTCCCAAGCGCACTGTGGCGAACAAGAAGAAGTAAGGAGGAGCAAGAGAAATGGCAATCAAAGCTGCTGCTAAAAAGGGCGCCGTCCGCACCAAGCGGCGCGAGCGCAAGAACATTGAGCGCGGCGCTGCTCACATCCAGAGTACCTTTAACAATACCATTGTTACCATTACGGATACTCAGGGCAACACCGTTTCTTGGGCCAGCTCTGGCGGTCTGAACTTCCGTGGTTCCCGTAAGAGCACTCCGTTTGCTGCCCAGTCCGCTGCCGAGACCGCAGCGAAGGCCGCTATGGAGCATGGCATGAAGACTGTTGAAGTGTACGTGAAGGGCCCCGGCGCTGGCCGTGAGGCTGCCATCCGTGCCCTGCAGGCCACCGGTCTGGAAGTCAACATGATCAAAGACGTTACCCCCATCCCCCACAACGGCTGCCGTCCCCCGAAGCGCCGCCGCATTTGATCGAAAGGAGAAACTACAGTTATGGCTAAGAATATGCAGCCTATCGCAAAGCGCTGCCGCGCTCTGGGCATTTCTCCTGCTGTTATGGGTTATGCGAAGAAGAACACCAATCGCAATCCTGGCGGCCAGATGAGAAAGAAGAAGAGTGAGTACGCTCTTCAGTTGGCCGAAAAGCAGAAGGTCAAGTTCGTCTACGGCATCATGGAGCGTCAGTTCCGTTCCTACTACGAGAAGGCCAGCCGCATGCCCGGCAAGACCGGTGAGAACCTGCTGGTTCTGGTAGAGCGCCGTCTGGACAACGTGGTATACCGCCTGGGCTTCGCCGCTACCCGTCGTGAGGCTCGTCAGCTGGTGAGCCACGCTCACTTCACCGTGAACGGCAAGAAGGTCAACATTCCTTCTTACCTGGTGAAGGCTGGCGACGTGGTGGAGGTTGCCTCCGCCAGCCGCTCTTCCGTGAAGTTCAGCAAGCTGACCGGTGAGGACGCCCCCGTGGTTGCCCTGCCCCAGTGGCTGGATCGTGAGAAGAACTCTCTGAAGGGCACCGTTACCAAGCTGCCCGTTCGCGAGGATATCGACCTGCCGGTTGAGGAACACCTGATCGTTGAGTTGTACTCCAAGTAATAAGCTCAGCGCATAGGGAAAGCGAACAACAAAGGCCGGCCAAACGCGTTTTGGCCGGCCCACCAAGGAGGGTTTTACTATGATGGAGATTGAACGCCCCAGAATCGATACCACCAGCCTGTCTCCGGACGGCCGCTACGGCAAGTTCGTCGTTGAGCCTCTGGAGCGCGGTTTTGGTACCACCTTGGGCAATAGCTTACGGCGTGTCCTGCTTTCGTCGCTTCCCGGCGTTGCCGTCACCAGCGTAAAGATCGATGGCGTAGTCCACGAGTTCAGCACCATTCCCGGCGTGAAAGAAGACGTGACCGAGATTGTACTGAACCTGAAGGGCATCGCTGCCAAGCTCTACGCCGACGGACCTGTCACCGTGCGCATCGAAGCGTCCGGTGAGGGGGAGGTTACTGCTGGCAGCATCAAGCCCAGCGATGAGATCGAGGTGCTCAACCCCGAATGGCACATCGCCACCCTGGAAGATAACGGCAAGCTCGTGATGGAGCTGACCTTCGACAAGGGCCGCGGTTATGTGCCGGCAGAGCGTAACAAGCAGGCTGTGCTGGAAAAGAACGACCTGAATGTTCTGCCCATCGACAGCATCTACACCCCCGTTCTGAAAGTCAACTACACGGTGGAAAACACCCGCGTTGGCCAGATCACCGACTATGACAAGCTGACTCTGGAAGTTTGGACCGATGGCACCATCAACGCCAAAGAGGCTGTTAGCCTGGCGGCCCGCGTGCTGACCGAGCACCTGAATCTGTTTGTCAACCTGTCGGAAGAGGCCATGGGCGCTGAGATCATGGTTGAGAAGGACGATAAGGGCAAGGAGAAGGCTCTGGAGATGACCATCGAAGAGCTGGATCTGAGCGTGCGTTCCTTCAACTGCCTGAAGCGCGCCGGCATCAACACCGTGGAAGACTTGATTAACAAGTCCGAGGACGAAATGATGAAAGTTCGGAACCTCGGCCGCAAAAGCCTGGAAGAAGTCATGGCAAAGCTGGACTCCCTGGGCTTCACACTTACTAAAGACGACGAGTAATTACTGCAAAGGAGTGAAACGGGATGCCCGGTACCAGAAAACTCGGCCGGACCAGCGATCACCGCAACGCTATGCTGCGCGCTATGGTCACCTACCTGTTTGAAAACGGCAAAATCGAGACCACCGTTACCCGCGCCAAGGAAGTTCGTTCCATGGCGGAGAAGATGGTGACCCTGGGTAAGAAGGAAGATCTGCATTCCAAGCGTCAGGTCTTCTCCTACATTACCAAGGAGACCGTTGCCAAGAAAGTCATCGATGAGTACGGCCCCAAGTACGCCGACCGCAACGGCGGCTACACCCGCATCATCAAGATCGGCGCCCGCCGCGGCGATGCTGCCGAGATGGCGATCATCGAGCTGGTTTAATCAAAGCCTGCGATCCCTGCCCCACAACGGGCAGGGATTTTTTGTTGCTTTTCAGGAATTGGAATACAGCTGGAAAATCCGGCAGCCTGACCTGAATTTCACAGCAAAGAAGCCCCTGAAAATATTGACGGAACGCCCCGCGATGCCTATAATAAAAGTTGTTGTTTTTACCGCCCGCGGGGTGTGGCCGGAATGGTGTGTACCCCACAGGGTGATCCCATTGGCAAAGGAGCGAATCGACCCATGAAACCCTTGATCCTGCAATCCGACTTCGGCCTGGCAGACGGCGCGGTGAGTGCCATGTACGGCGTGGCCGAGGGCGTGTGCGACAGCCTGCGTGTATACGATTTGACCCACGACATTCCCCAGTACGATATCTGGGAAGCCAGCTACCGCCTGATCCAGACAGTGCAGTACTGGCCTGAGGGCAGCGTGTTCGTGAGTGTGGTGGACCCGGGTGTGGGCAGTGACCGACGCAGCATTGTGGCCAAGACCAGCGGCGGACATTACATCGTTACACCGGATAACGGCACTCTGACCCACATCAAGCGGATGAGCGGCATTGTGGAGGCTCGTGTGATCGACGAGACGGTCAACCGTCTGCCCAATTCCGGTGAGAGCTATACCTTCCACGGCCGTGATATCTACGCTTTTACCGGTGCACGGCTGGCTTCCGGTGTGATTTGCTGGGAAGAGGTGGGCCCGGCCATTGATCCGGCCAGCATTGTGGAGCTGCCGGTGGTGGATGCGGTGCTGAACGGCGATGTGGTCAGCGGCACCATCGATGTGCTGGATGTTCGGTTCGGCAGCCTGTGGACCAACATTCCCCGCACCCTGTTTGCGGCGCTGAACATTGAGCATGGACAGCGGGTGGAGATCACCATCAGCAACGATACCCGGGTGCTGTACAAGAACATCATGGTATACGCCAAGAGCTTTGCAGATGTGTATGTGGGTGAGCCTCTGCTGTACGTGAACAGCCTGGATAACCTGGCTGTAGCCATCAATCAGGGCAGCTTTGCCCGGGCCTACAACATCGGCACCGGTACCTCCTGGCGCATCAGTGTGCGCAAAGCGCCCCGCATGATCTACGAATAAGGTCCGCCCGGGCCGGTTCAGGAAATTCTTGCGTGCCCCCGGCCCGTGATCCATATAAGAAAAAGTGAGGGAATCGTCATGAAAAAAATGTCTGTAAAAACCGTTGTCGCCATCGGTATTGGCGCAGCTCTGTTCTTCGTACTGGGTAGACTCGTTTCTATTCCCACCCCGGTACCCAACACCTATGTGAGCCTGCAGTACGCCATTCTGGCAGTGTTTGCCGGCCTGTTTGGTCCTGTTGCCGGTCTGGTAATCGGTCTGGTCGGCCATGCTCTGGTTGACTTCACCTCCTACGGCCCCTGGTGGAGCTGGATCATCGCTTCCGGCGTGTTCGGCCTGCTGACCGGTCTGTTCCTGGGCAAGCTGGATCTGGAGAGCGGCGAGTTCGGCAAGAAGCAGATCATCCTGTTCAACGTTTCTCAGCTGATCGCTCACGTGATCTGCTGGGGTGTGGTGGCTCCCATTCTGGACATTGCCATCTACAACGAGCCTGTTGAGAAGCTGTTTGCCCAGGGCCTGACCGCCGGTATCGTGAACGCCATCACCACCGGTGTGGTTGGCACCATCCTGCTGGTTGCTTACGCCAAGACCCGCACCAAGAAGGGCTCCCTGAACAAGGATTGATTCATCGGCCGGTTTGGCCTTGATCCCGAATGAAAAGCGGGGCCTTCCGGCAGAATACGCCGAAAGCCCCGCTTTTTCTATGAGCAGCCCGCATGGACCTGCGGGCAGATATTTCCGGCAGGAGATGTGTTTCCCCTGCAATACCGCCGCCCCATCTTCCGGCGTGCGGGAAGAGCTACAAAAACGGAGGAACCGCCGTGGCACAGCCCATCATTGAATTTAAGAATTTCGGCTTCCAGTACGATGCTCAGGCAGAGCCCACATTGTACAACATTGATCTGGCCATTCAGCCGGGGGAACGGGTGTTGATCGCAGGCCCGTCCGGCAGCGGTAAAAGCACCATTGCAAGCTGCATCAATGGATTGATCCCCTTCAGCTACCCGGGCCGCTGCACCGGCAGCCTGATGGTGGACGGAGTGGATGCACCTCATGCCAGTATCTTTGAGCTGTCCAAGCATGTGGGCACCGTTCTGCAGGACCCGGACGGTCAGTTCATCGGCCTGACCGTGGGCGAGGACATCGCTTTTGCGCTGGAGAATCAGTGTGTGGCCCAGCCGGAGATGAAACAGACCGTGGAGCGGGTGGCCCGCCTTGTGGATGTGGATACCATGCTGGAGCAGGAGCCCCACGCATTAAGCGGCGGGCAGAAGCAGCGGGTGAGCCTGGCCGGTGTGATGGTGGACGATGTGAAGGTCCTACTGTTTGACGAGCCCCTGGCCAATCTGGACCCGGCTGCCGGCAAGCAGACCATCGAGCTGATCGATCAGGTGCAGAAAAAGACCGGCGCCACGGTGATCATCATCGAGCATCGTCTGGAGGATGTACTCTGGCGCAGCGTGGATCGAATCGTGCTCATGGGAGACGGGCGTATTCTGGCGAATACGACACCGGAAGCGCTGCTGGCGGGAAATCAGCTGGCGGAAAACGGCATCCGGGAGCCGCTGTATATTACTGCGCTCAAGTATGCAGGCGTATCACTGGAGGCGGAGAAAAAGCCCGCCCATGTGGACACGCTGTGCCTCACCGAGCAGGACAGGGAGGCGGTCCGCGCCTGGTACCGACAGACGGTGACCCGCGCACAAGCTCCTGCTGCCGCTCCGCTGCTGGAGGTAAAGGATCTGTGCTTCGGCTACAGCGAGGGCGTGACCAACCTGCGGGATGTGAACTTCACCCTGAATGAGGGCGACATGGTGAGTATCGTGGGCCGCAACGGCGCGGGCAAGAGTACTCTGGCCAAGCTGATCTGCGGCTTTGAAACACCCCGCAGCGGCAGTGTGTGGCTAAACGGCCGGAACCTGGAGGGGGATACCATCAAGGAGCGGGCCGCCCACATCGGCTACGTGATGCAGAACCCGAACCAGATGATCAGTCAGAGTCTGATTTTTGACGAGGTTGCGCTGGGTCTGCGTACCGCAAAGCTGCCGGAGGACGAGGTGGAGCGCCGGGTCCATGAGGCGCTCACCATCTGCGGACTGTATCCCTTCCGGAAATGGCCGGTATCCGCCCTGTCCTTTGGTCAGAAGAAGCGGGTGACCATCGCCAGTGTGCTGGTGATGCAGCCCAAGGTGCTGATTCTGGACGAGCCCACTGCCGGCCAGGATTTCCGCCATTACACCGAGATCATGGAATTTCTGCGCAGCCTGAACCAGAAGGGCTACACGGTGATTATGGTCACCCATGATATGCACCTGATGCTGGAATACACCAGCCGGGCGCTGGTGTTTAACCAGAGCCGGATGATCGGCGATCTGACGCCTGCCCAGCTGCTGTGCGACAGCGCTCTGGTGGAGCAGGCGGCGCTGAAGGAAACCAGTCTCTTTACCCTGGCCCAGAAGTGCGGCATTCAGCCGCCGGAGGCCTTTGTGCAGCATTTTATCGACTACGACCGGGAGGTACGCGACAAGTGGCAAACAATCTGATCCTTTCCTATCTGCCCCGGGGCAGCGTGGTGCACAAGCTTACCGGTACCACCAAGCTGATCGTGTTCCTGCTGTTCAGCGTGGCCACCATGGTCACCTACGACACCCGGGTGCTGGTGGTCTTTCTGGTGATGAGCCTGGCCATCTTCAAGATCAGCCGGGTGCGTTACCGGGACGTGAAGTTCATTTTGTGGATGGCGTTTGTCTTCCTGGTGCTGAACAACCTGTTCGTTTACCTGTTCAAGCCGGAATACGGCGTGGAGATCTACCAGAGCCGCACCCTGCTGGTGCAGCTGATCGGGCCCTATACCTTTACGGCACAGCAGCTGTTCTACCACCTGAATATGACCTTGAAGGTGGTGGTGGTCATTCCGCTGGCGCTGGTGTTTATTCTGTGCACCGATCCCAGCGAGTTTGCTGCCAGCCTGGCCAGTATCGGCGTGAGCTACCGCATCGGTTATGCGGTGGCCCTGGCGCTGCGGTATATCCCGGACGTACAGCGGGATTATCACAACATTAACCAGGCCCAGCAGGCCCGTGGTGTGGATATCTCCGGCAAGGATAAGCTGATGGATCGGCTCAAGGGCAGCGCGAACATTCTGCTGCCGCTGATCCTGGGCAGCCTGAACCGGATCGAGGTCATTTCCAACGCCATGGAGCTGCGAGGCTTCGGCAAAAACAAGCGCCGCACCTGGTACGCAAAGCGGCCTTTCGCCACCCGGGACTGGGTGGTGCTGGTTCTGGGTACGGTGATTTCTGTGGGATCTCTGATCTTCACCTTCTGGGATGGCAGCCGCTATTATAACCCGTTTATTTAAGTGAAAACACCCGTCCGATTCGGAAAAACATCCGCACCGGGCGGGTGTTTTGCGTGTGGGAGAAAAAATTGGGCACAATACCGAGGATTTGAAAAAAAGTTTGGCTATTTTGATAGGAAAATAACGACTTCTGATGAGATAAAAATACCCCCGAAGCCGGGTGAATACAGAAATTTCGGTATGAAAAATTGGGCAAAACGCCTAATTTTATCGCGTAGAGAAACAGAAGGCGGGGCAAGCCGCAGAAAATGACGAAAAGAAGAGAATTGGCGAGCATAAAAGTAAATTTTATGTTAATATTAGGTTGAACGAAGTCTGCCCAATCGGGCAAAAAAACATTTGACAACGTAAGGAGCGTTTAAAGATGTATCAATCCAACGGTACAGAGATCCTCATGGCAAACAACGGCGTTGCTGAACTCGGCCTGATCGCCACTCCCGGCGCCCAGGAGCTGACCGCCCTGATCGATCGCCATCTGGTGGCTTGGGCCCGTGAAAAGGGCGTGGACCGCGAGACCTTCATCATCCCCAGCGAGTGCCCCCGCTTTTCTTCCGGCGACGGCAAAGGCGTGATCCGCGAGAGCGTGCGCGGCGACGATTTGTACTTTGTGGTGGATGTGGGCAACTACAGCTGCAAGTACAAGATGTTCGGCAACGAGAACTGCATGAGCCCGGACGATCACTACCAGGATCTGAAGCGTCTGATCCAGGCTGCTTCCGGTAAGGCTCGCCGCATCACCGTGATCATGCCTCTGCTCTACGGCAGCCGCCAGCATCGCCGCTCCTACCGTGAAAGCCTGGACTGCGCCTACGCGCTGCAGGAGCTGCACAGCATGGGCGTTGAGAACATCATCACCTTCGACGCTCATGATCCCCGCGTTTCCAACGCGGTACCTCTGATGGGTATGGACAACGTGATGCCCACCTACCAGGTGCTGAAGACCATGTTCAAGTGCATCGAGGACTTCAAGCCCACCCGGGACAACTTCATGGTGATCAGCCCCGACGAAGGCGCCATCAACCGGAACATGTACTACTCCAGCGTGCTGGCTGTGAACCTGGGCATGTTCTACAAGCGCCGTGACTACTCCCGCATCGTGAATGGCCGCAACCCCATCGTGGCCCACGAGTACCTGGGTGAGAGCGTGGAAGGCAAGGATGTGTTCATCGCCGACGATATCATCTCCTCCGGCGAGAGCATGCTGGATATCGGCTACGAGCTGAAGAAGCGCGGTGCCAAGCGCATCTTCTGCTACGCCACCTACGCCATCTACACCAACGGCCTGGCCGAGTTCGACAAGGCCTACCAGGAGGGCGTCATCTCCGGCGTGTTCGGTACCAACCTGACCTACCGCACCCCCGAGCTGCTGAGCCGTGAGTGGTTCCATGAGGTGGATGTGTCCAAGTACATTGCTCACTTTGTGGATGCCATCAACCACGATATGAGCATCGGCGACATCATCGATCCTCACAGCAAGATCGACGCTCTGCTGAAGCGCTACAATGTGAAATAAGCAAGCGCATTTATACAAAAAGTAAAGCAGTGCCCCGGCTTTTCAAGAGCCGGAGCACTGCTTTTTTCATACAAAGTTATTTCAGCTTGGCGAACTGGTCGATGGCGGTCTGAAGCTGGGCGATCACCTCGTCAGTATCCTCGCCGCTGCGCACGCAATGTTCCAGGTGTTCGGTGAGGATCAGCTTTGCCACCTGCGTGATGGCGCTGTTCACGCTGGAAAGCTGGGTCAGCAAATCGCCGCAGGGGCGTCCTTCGTTCACCATCTCCCGGATACCGTTCAGCTGGCCGCTGATGCGAGCCAGGCGGCGGTTCACGTCGGCGGAATGTTGGCAGTGTGGGCAATGCATGACGGATGTCCTCCTCTTGTTTATGAAATATCTAAATCAGCTATGTGGGGAAAATACCCCGCGGCAATTTTGGAAACAGAACACCCGGCGCGGCCCAAAACAGGCTTGCAGGGTGTACGAAGCGGAAAAGATAGACGCGGATTAACCTCCTGTATAGGTTGCCCAGGTGAGATCCAGCACCGGACCGAAGGGATCGAACACCACGTGCTCCACGCCCGGAGCCATTACAAGGGCCTGATCCTGATACCACAGGGGAGAGATGGCGCCGCCCGCCAGCAAAGTTTGCTCCGCCTGAGCGAGCTCACTGGCAACGGGGTCCAGCTGTCCGGCCAGCTGATTGCCTTGGCTGTCAAAGGCAGCGGATTCCCACCCGGTAAACGCACCGTCCGTAAACTGCTGCAGAAAGGCGGTGCCGTCCGCGCTGGTGGGGGAGAAGGGAAGCAGGGCAATCTGGTAGTCGCCGCTGGCAACGGTGCTTTTCAGTTCATCCAGCGGAACTGCCTTCAGTGTGAAGTAGGCGGAGAACGCGCCCAGCTCTTTCTGCCATTGCTGGCTGACCTGCTCGATCAGGGTCTGATAAACGGTTCCTTCGGGATACAGCACCTGGATGCCGGAAAACCGCTGCAGCCCTGCTTCACTTAATCCGGTCCGGCAGAGCTCCTTCACATCGCCCACAGCGGGCATCTGGCTTCCCACTGCATCCCGGTAGCCGGAACCGTTCACCTGAATGGCAGGCGGGATCAGACCGTCTGCAGCAGAAAAACCGGTGGGCAGCTGTTCGATGCCGGCGGCGCTGGCACCCAGGGCAAGGCGCACGTTTTGGGAAGAAAGTTGTCTATCTTCGCAGTTGAATACCAGGGCCCAGGTGGTGGATGTGTAGGGGATGGAGGGCAGGCTCCCGGCGGCAGATGCCTCGTCAATGGCGGCGGTTACATCTCCGGCTGCCACTGCGGCCGCGCCGGTGGCGGGCGTTGGATTCTGGGCCACCGAGGTGCCGGAGGCAGGCTCCGGTGTGGGGGTAGCCTGGGCGGTGGTGTCCAGCACGATGCGCAGGCTGGTGATCAGGCTGCCGCTGGCACTGCGGCGCAAAAACAGACCGTTTTCATTCCAGTTATACAGATAGAAATGTCCGTTGGCCAGGGTGGTGGCGGCACTCAGACCATAGGCCCCGGCACTGTGCTCAAAAAATTCCTCATTGCAGGGCATGGCACCCGGCTGGGCCAGCTTTTCCAGAAATGCCGGGTCAGGGCTGCTCAGCTGGTAAACCACGGTGCGCTCGTCCGGTGCGCTTACACCCAGAGCACCGGTGCCGTCGGCCCCTTTCAAATTGGCAAACAGATCCCGGTAGGGGCTGGCGGTTTCCTCCCGGAACACCCGCTCTATGCTGAATACAAAATCCGCAGCGGTAAGAGGATATTCCTTTTCGTGTTTTTTCAGTTTGGTGTAGGCCAGGCCATCCTTTAATGTAAAGGTATAGGTCAGGCCGTCAGCGCTCACGGTATAACTCTCAGCGCAGTCCAGCACGGCTTCGCTGTTTTCGTCGATGCGGGTCAGACCCCGGTACAGATTGGTCACGGCGATGCGCTCGGGGCTGTCCTGTGCGATCTGCGGGTCCAGGTTGGCGGGCACGTGGTCCACCCGCCAGGTAAAGCTGGCTCCGCCGGAGCCACAGCCGGTGAGAAATCCCACAGCCAGGAACAGGCAGAGCAACAGGCAGAGAATACGATGGAATCTCATGGAACAGGTCCTTTCGGTAAACGGCCGGATGGGCCGGTGATGTAAAAACAAAATGCCCGAAGACATACATATTTAGCTTATCAAAAAACGCGTCAAAATACAAATCCATGCCGGGGCAAATGGGGTGAAATCCGTAAATAAAACGTAAATTTTGGCATTGGGCGGATGATTTTGCAGCCAAATGGCCGAAATGCCCGGCAAGAGAGGGGGATTTGGTTGCGCGGGCGGCCAAAAGTGACTATAATAGCAACAGACCATTTTTGATCACACCAATCCATAAAAATCAAGTTCCATCAAAGGGAAAAGGGGTTTTGCAATATGCAGAAGGATCAGCAGCGGCTGGCCAAATTCATCAAGGGAAAAAAGGTGGCCTTCATCGGCGCCGGCGTGAGCCATAAAACATTGATCGGGCAGTTCTGCGCCATGGGGGCGCAGGTGACGCTGTGCGATAAAAAGCAGCTGGCGGATTTTGGCGACTATGCCGACACCCTGAATCAGCTGGGTGTGGCTCTGAGCCTGGGTGAGGATTATCTGAACGGCCTGGCCGGGCAGGACATCATCATGCGCACGCCGGGCTTCGAGTACTACACCCCGGCGCTGCAGGCGGCCAAGGATGCGGGAAGCCTGGTGACCAGCGAGATGGAGCTGTTCTTCGAGTACTGCCCCTGTGAGATCACCGCGGTCACCGGATCGGACGGCAAGACCACCACCACCAGTCTGATCGCTGCCATGTTCGAGGCGGCGGGCCGCACCGTGCATCTGGGCGGCAACATCGGCCGGGCCCTGCTGCCCATTCTGGACCAGACCGACCCGGCGGACGAGGCGGTGGTGGAGCTTTCCAGCTTCCAGCTGATCAGCATGCGCCGCAGCCCCAAGGTGGCGGTGGTCACCAATGTGACCCCCAACCATCTGGATCACCATAAGGACATGCAGGAGTATGTGGACGCCAAGCGGAACATCCTGCTCTGGCAGGACGAGAGCTGCCGGGCGGTGCTGGGCTACGAGAACGAGATCACCCGCGGCATGCAGGCGGACTGCAAGGGGACCCAGTGCTGGTTCACCCGTCTGCGGGAAACCGACAACGGTGCCTTCCTGCGCCAGGACGGCATGCTCTGCATGGCGGAAAACGGCGCCGTGACCCCCATCCTGCACAAGGACGAGATCAAGCTGCGGGGTGTGCACAACATCGAGAATCTGCTGGCCGCCTGTGCCGCTGTGTGGGGCCGGGTACCGGTGGAGGCCATGGCCAAGGTGGGCTCCAGCTTCACCGGCGTGGAGCACCGCATCGAGCCGGTGCGTTTGCTGGACGGCGTGCAGTGGTACAACGACTCCATTGCCTCCAGCCCCACCCGCACCATTGCGGGTCTGCGCAGCTTTGACCAGAAGATCATCATCATCGCCGGTGGCTACGACAAGAAGATCCCCTACGAGCCGCTGGCTCCCGAGATCCTGGCCCATGTGAAGGTTCTGGTGCTCATGGGTCAGACCGGTCCCAAGATCGAGGAAGCGGTGCGCGCCTGCCCCGGCTTTGCCGAGAGCGGCCTGGTCATCGAGCATGCCAAGGATATGGCCGAGGCGGTGCAGCTGGCCCGCAAAAACGCAAAGCCCGGCGATGTGGTCAGCCTGTCGCCCGCATCCGCCAGCTTTGATCTGTACCCCAACTTTGAGGTGCGTGGCCGTCACTTCAAGGAACTGGTGAACGCGCTGTGATCTGCGCGGTCAATTCCGCACAAACCCGGAGGCGCTTTGCGGCCGCGCTGGCCGATCCCCGGGCCGCAGGCGTGGCCTGCCAGCTGGGCGCAAGCGAGACGGTGTTTGGACCGCTGCCCGGCTCCGGCTGGCAGTTTTACACCAGCGGTGAGGGGGAGCCCCCCTTTGCACTGGGCATCCGTGGGCAGACAGCACTTCTGGCCGGTGCGGCGGATGCCGAAGAACTGGCCGGTTTTCTGGGCTTTCTGGGCGTGAGCCGGCTGCGCTGTGCCGGAACGGTACCGGAGGGCTGGCAGCTGCGGAGACGGTACTCCCGGATGGTTCTGCCCGCCGGTGAGCAACTGCCCCGGCGGGAGCTGCCTGCGGGCTTTTCACTGGAGGAACAGCCTGCCGTAAGCCGGGTAACCGAATTTCTCTGCCGGGGCGAAAGCCTGAGCGGGGACCAGCAGACCCGGGACTGCTTTTACAGCGAGACCTGCACCCTGGTGAACCATGGCCGCGCGCTGCTCTGGGCTGTGAGGGACCAGGCCGGGGAGCTTGTCGCCACGGCAGGGGCTTATGCCCTCTGGAACAAAAACGCCTATCTGGCCGGGGTGGAAACCGCGCGAGATGTCCGAGGCAATGGCCTGGCAGGTGCGCTGGTGGCCGGACTGGCCAACCAGTTGGCGGAGCAGGGAATTCTGGCGGAGCTGCTGTGCCTGCCTGAGCTGGAAGAATTCTACCGGCAGCTGGGATTCATCAAACAGGGCGAAGTGAGCAGCTATAGCCCTCCGTCGGATTCAGAATGAAAAAAGCTGCCTGTTATCAATACGAGAAAAGAGGATATTATCATACATGATCGAGCAATTTTTTGATGTGAGCCCCCGTTTTCAGGAGCTGGACGCCCGTGCCATGGAGCTGTGCCGCCCCGAGTTCGAGAAGATCGACGCCATCCGGGATTATAATCAGGTGAAGATGCTGAAGGCCTTCACCGATAACCGGGTGGCCGCTACCCACATGATGGGCAGCACCGGCTACGGCTACGACGACGCGGGCCGGGACCGTCTGGATCAGGTATTCGCCCAGGTGGTGGGCGCGGAGGACGCACTCTGCCGGCCCCATTTTCTGTCCGGCACCCATGCGCTGACGGTGGCGCTGTTTGGCCTGCTGCGGGCGGGCGATACTCTGCTGGCAGCCACCGGCCGCCCCTACGATACCCTGGAGGGCGTGATCGGCATCGGTGATGCGGGCAAGGGCTGCGGCACTCTGGCGGAGTACGGCGTGAAATACGACGAGGCTCCCCTGCAGAACGGCATGCCGGATTATGAGCTGATCGCGGAGAAGGCAAAGAACGCCACCGTCTGCCACATCCAGCGCAGCCGTGGCTATTCCAGCCGTGCTGCCTTTGACCTGGCCACCATCGAAAAGGTGATCCGCACCGCCAAGCAGGCCAATCCTAACGTGGTGGTCATGGTGGACAATTGCTACGGCGAGTTCACCCAGACTGCCGAGCCCACCAGCGTGGGCGCAGACCTGATTGTAGGCAGTCTGATCAAAAACCCCGGCGGCGGCATCGCCCCCACCGGCGGTTACGTGGCGGGCCGGGCCGACCTGGTGGAAAAGTGCGCCCACCGGCTCACTGCCCCCGGCACCGGCCGGGAGCTGGGCTGCACACTGGACAGTCTGCGTCAGCTGTATCTGGGCCTGTACTACGCCCCCGGCGTGACTGCCGAGGCCATCAAGACCAGCATCTATGCCAGCTGTCTGCTGGATCTGCTGGGCAAGAATCCTCTGCCCAAGTATACCGATCCCCGCAACGACATTATCACCAGCTTTGAAACCGGTGACCCGGCGGCTATGGTGGCCTTCTGTCAGGGTATCCAGGCAGGTAGCCCGGTGGATAGCTTTGCCGCACCGGAGCCCTACGCCATGCCCGGCTACACCAGCGAGGTGATTATGGCGGCGGGTGCCTTCACCAACGGCAGCAGCATCGAGCTCAGCTGTGATGGACCCATGCGCCCGCCCTATACCGTTTACCTGCAGGGTGGTCTGAACTTTGCGGCCAGCCGCTCAGGTGTGCTGCTGGCTGCCCAGCGGGCATTTGACGGCCAATAACGATAAAAGCATTCTCAAAAGCCCCGTATCGCTTTGATATGGGGCTTTTTGCGTGTTATTTTGCACAATCGATGCTACGGTTTTTTATGAAGAAATTGATATAATTTTGTAAGAACTGTACTGGGCTAAAAGAAATGTTCGAAACAGTGAAACGGAATTCACAAAATAATTGTTTCTTATGGAAGAAAACTGGCGATATTGTTTGCTTGTGAATTATTGCTAAAAAAGTGGCAAAGTTTTTTTCTCTCAGTAAGCAATTGTGCAAAAATACTGTGCTTGCACTTTGTGATTGATTTGTGTATAATGCGTTGGTGCCCTACTTAATAAGAGAGAGTTTAAATTGGGAGGAATCAACGATATGTCTTATGATTTTTTGTGGCAGATCGCTCTGATCCTGGTGAGCACCAA
Organism: Gemmiger sp. An194; assembly: GCF_002160145.1. Classification (GTDB taxonomy): domain Bacteria; phylum Bacillota; class Clostridia; order Oscillospirales; family Ruminococcaceae; genus Allofournierella. The sequence continues at coordinate 127,306 of NZ_NFKA01000007.1, forward strand.
GGTTTGCGGCCTGATTACCCGCCGCTTCCAGATGCCTCAGGTGGTAGGCGCTCTGCTGGCAGGTCTGCTGCTGGGTCCCGCTGTGTTCGGCCTGCTGCCCAGCGACAGTGAGATGATCAAGCAGCTGGCGGAGCTGGGCGTGATCGTGATCATGTTCTCTGCCGGTATGGAGACCGATATCCGCGACCTGAAGAACGCGGGTAAGTCCGGCTTCCTGGTGGCGATGCTTGGCGTTCTGGTGCCGCTGCTGGGCGGTGCGGGTCTGGCTGCCTGGCTGGCTCCCACCGAGAACATGCTGCAGAACTTCTTTATCGGTACCGTTCTGACCGCCACCTCCGTGAGCATCACGGTGGAGGCCCTGCGTGAGATGGGCCGTCTGCAGAGCCGGGTGGGCAACACCATTCTGGCCGCTGCCATCATCGACGATATTCTGGGTATCATCGCCCTGACCATCATGACCAGCCTGGGCGGCGGCGGCGAAAGCATTGCGGTTGTGCTGCTGAAGATTGTTCTGTTCCTGGTGGTCTGCTGCTTTGTGTATGTGGTTGGCCTGAAGGTGCTGGACTGGTACATCGAGCGTGCCGGCCGCCGCGATCTGCGGCGTTTCCCCATCGCGGCCTTTGTGGTCTGCCTGATGATGGCCTGGATCGCCGAGCACTTCTTCGGCGTGGCCGATATTACCGGTGCCTTTGCGGCTGGTCTGATGATCGGTGCCACCAAGAAGGCTGGCTACATCGCCTCCAAGTTTGAGCCGGTGCAGTACCTGTTCCTGGCCCCCGTGTTCTTTGCCAGCATCGGTATGACCGTGGTGCTGCCTGCCATGAGCACTCAGATCGTGATCTTCAGCGTACTGCTGGTGGTGGTTGCGGTTCTGTCCAAGTGGCTGGGCTGCGGCGTGGGTGCCAAGATGTGTGGCTTCACCACCCGCGAGTGCAACCAGATCGGCCTGGGCATGGTATGCCGCGGCGAGGTTGCGCTGATCGTTGCCAATAAGGGCGCAGAGGTTGGCCTGATGCCGGACGCTCTGTTCGCACCTGTGATCATCATGGTTATCATCAGCACCATCCTGACCCCGATTCTGTTGAAGCTTGCCTACCGTGGTGAGGATGCTCTGCAGTTGGAGGAGAGCCCGCTGGAGAACCGCAGCGAAGCGCTGGAACAGCTGGATATCGTTACCGATCAGCTGCTCACCCGCGAACAGGAGATCAAGGAAAAGAATCAGAAGCATTGAGTTGCTTACATGTGCGGGCCCTGAACAGGGCCCGCACATATTTTTTTGAAAAAACTAGAAAAAAAGACTTGTATTCTTTTCTGAACTGTGTTATATTATTAAAGTCGCCGGAAGCAAGGCGGCCAGATAATCCTCAATAGCTCAGTCGGTAGAGCATGCGGCTGTTAACCGCAGGGTCGTTGGTTCGAGTCCAACTTGGGGAGCCAAAAAGAGCGTATCGAGCAATCGGTACGCTCTTTCTTTTTGCAAAGCGGCAACAACCCTGTGCGTTCACAGCCGCAAGAACCAGCGGGGTGCCGCAAAGCAAAACTGGATGCACGAATAAAACGGCGCGGGGCGGCTGTTAACTGCGCCGGAGCCGAGCGCGCCCGGTGGGCGATGCAGCGAGGCGGAGGCGGGCCCGGAAACAGAGCGATGTGCTGCGGGCGAAAGCCCGTAGTGCAGCGCGACAATTTCCGGGCTCGGAATGGTCGTTGGTTCGATCTGCATTGGCGCTTGTGTTTTGCGCATTGGGTAACCGGTACGCTCTTTCTTTTTGCAAAGCGGCAACGACCCTGTGCGTTGTGTGATGCCGGTAAATATCGTGACTTTGTATCAGGTTTGTGATAAAGTAAAAGGGTAGAACGATTCGTCAAAAGGAGGCGCCCGCCATGGAATCTGCGCTGAAAACCAAATATAAGCTGGCCAATGCCCTGAAAGAACTGGTAGGACGCGAACCTCTGGATAAGATCACCGTGAAGCAGATCGTGGAGGGCTGCGGGGTAAGCCGTCAGACCTTTTACCGATGCTTTTTGGACAAATACGATCTGGTAAACTGGTATTTCGAGCGGCTGGTTGAGCAGTCCTTCAAGGAGATGGGCGTGAGCCTTACCCTGCGGGAGGGCCTGCTCAATAAATTTCGCTTTATTAAGGCGGAGCAGAGCTTTTTTGCCTGTGCCTTCGGCAGTCACGACGCCAACTCACTGATGGCGTACGATTATGAATACATTCACCGTTTTTACAGCGAGATCATCACCCGCAAGACCGGTGCGCCTCTCACCGAGGATGTGGCTTTTTTGCTGGAGATGTACTGCCGTGCGTCCATTCAGATGACTGCCAGCTGGGCAGTGAGCGGTATGAAGCGCAGCCCGGAACAGATGGTGGAGCTGTTGATTGAGGCGATGCCCCAGCGCCTGGAGCTGCTGCTGCGGGATCTGCACCCGGAAGCCTGATGCGGGCTGTTCCGGCCTTTTTGATAAAATTATGAAATGTGACACTGGGATTCATGTGTAACTTGTAAACGGGAAAATCATATTGTTATAATAATAACAGTGAAACGCTTTTCGCCGAGTTGCAGCGGAACAAGCGTCCCGGTTTTTACTTTTCATAACAAAAAGGAGAGGTTTACCCATGGCTAATCGTATTGTTCTGAACACCATTTCCTATCATGGCAAGGGCGCCATCGAGAACATCGTTCCCGAGCTGACCGCCCGTGGCTACAAGAAGGCTTTTGTCTGCTCCGACCCCGATCTGGTTAAGTTCGGTGTGACCAAGAAGGTCACCGATCTGCTGGATGCTGCCGGCTTCGCTTACGAAGTGTACAGCGAGATCAAGCCCAACCCCACCATCGAGAACGTACAGCACGGCGTTGAGGCCTTCAAGGCTTCCGGCGCGGACTGCATCGTGACCATCGGCGGCGGTTCTTCCATGGATACTGCCAAGGCCATTGGTATCATCATCAACAACCCCGAGTTCGCCGATGTGCGCAGCCTGGAGGGCGTTGCTCCCACCAAGAAGCATGCCGTGTTCACCATCGCTGTTCCCACCACCGCCGGCACCGCTGCCGAGGTTACCATCAACTACGTAATCACCGATGTGGAGAAGAAGCGCAAGTTCGTTTGCGTGGACACCAACGACATCCCCGAGGTTGCTGTGGTTGACCCCGACATGATGAGCAGCATGCCCAAGGGCCTGACCGCTGCCACAGGTATGGATGCTCTGACCCATGCCATCGAGGGTTACATCACCAAAGGCGCCTGGGAGATGACCGACATGTTCCACCTGAAGGCCATCGAGCTGATCTCCAAGCACCTGCGCGGCGCTGTTGAGAACACTCCGGAAGGCCGTGAGGGCATGGCTCTGGCGCAGTACATCGCCGGCCAGGGCTTCTCCAACGTGGGCCTGGGCATCGTTCACAGCATGGCTCACAGCCTGGGCGCTGTTTACGACACTCCTCATGGTGTTGCCAACGCCATCCTGCTGCCCACTGTGATGGAATACAACGCTCCCGCTACCGGTGAGAAGTACCGCGACATCGCCAAGGCCATGGGCGTGGAAGGCACCGAGACCATGACCAAGGAAGATTACATCAAGGCTGCTGTGGAAGCCGTGAAGAAACTCTCCGCCGACGTGGGCATCCCCGCCGACCTGAAGGCTATCGTGAAGGAAGAGGATGTACAGTTCCTGTCTGAGTCCGCTTACGCCGATGCCTGCCGTCCCGGCAACCCCCGCGACACCAGCGTGGAGGAGATCGCTGCTCTGTACCGCAGACTGCTGTAATCAGCCAGCTGAATCAAATTTTTCGTGCGCCCCGAGTTTGCTCGGGGTGCACTTTTTGTGTTGCATTGACTTAACGCGCCGGGTCCAGCTGCGCCCGAAGTGCCTGCACTGCTGCTTTTTCGATGCGGGAGACATAGCTTCGGCTGATGCCCAGCAGCTGGGCCACCTGCTGCTGGGTCAGTGGAGGCTGGCCGCTCAGGCCGTAGCGCAGCAGGATCACCTGACGCTCCCGGCCGGTGAGCTGCTGCACCAGTGTGCGCAGACGGCCGGATTCCTCCCGGAACTCGCAGTCCTCATCCAGCAAAAAGTCATCCGGTACCACATCCAGCACTGTCAGGTGGCTGCCGTCCTTGCTGGTCTGGATCGGCTCCTGCATGGAAAGGGTAAGCGGGGCTTTCCGTTCCCTCCGAAGGTGCATCCGGATCTCATTTGCTATCCTCACACAAATGCGTGTTTTCCGGGCTTTGCAAAATTGCTTCGTTCTCTGTGCCCAACAAGAACACGTGGGCACAGGCGCCGTCCCAGAGAACCTTTTGTACCAAGGCGCGCACCCCTGCTCGCTTTTGTTCCACGGCCATCTGATCCGCGCAGTCCCGGAACAGGGTGAGCTGCCGCTGTAAAAGCTTGAATTCCCCGGCGGGAAGTGTGCGTTGTTCCGGCGGCTGTTCCAGCCCGCGAAGCTCCTCTTCGAGTGAGGCCTTCTGTGCGTGTAATTCTTCGATGCGCTGCTTTACGTGATCGGCGGCACAACCGCCCGCAAAGTCGGGCAGAGAATCAATCAGGGCAGTGATTTTGCGCTGCAAATCCGCCTGTTGGCGGTGCAGCTCTTCCCGCCGCTGCGTGGGGCCGTCCTCACCGTCGGCGAAGAAGCGCTGCCCCTGTTCCAGCCGGGCAACAAAAGTATGAGGGTCACCCTCCAGCGATTTGATCTGCTCCCACAGGGCGGCATCCAATGAATTGCCTCCGGCATTGTCCAGACTGCACAGGCTGCGTCTGCTGTGCTCCTTTTGTTTGCACACATAGCGAAAAAGCGGCTTGCCGTCTATGTCCATTCGCTGAGTGAGTTTGGGATACATCCGGCTGCCGCAGCGGCACCAGAGCAGGCCGGTGAGCAGGGCCTGGTTGCTGCGAGGCTTGCGGTAGGCCTTGCAACGGTTGCGCTCCAGCGACTTTTGAACCTGTATCCAGGTATGGGCCGGGATCAGGCCCGGGTGCTGCCCCACAGAAATAATCCATCGGCTGATGGGAAGAAAAATGGCGGCACGGCCCTTTTCCTGGTCGGTGCGGTTGTAGGCCAGGATGCCCCGCACTCCGTCGAATTCCTCCGGCGCAGAAAAAAGCTCTGCCTGCTGTTCCTTGAAATACCGGTAAGCCTCCCGGTCTGCAATCATGTAGACTGGGTTCTGTAAAATGCTTTTGATGGAAAAGCGGGTGAAATTCCGGTCGTTTTTGGTTTTGCAGCCGCGGCGCAGCAGCTCGGTTTCGGTCCGGGTGAGGGAATCGGTCTCTGCGTACAGCTGATAGATGACGCGGACAATGGCTGCTTCTTCGGGGAGAAGCTTCAGACAGCAGGCTCGCTTGTTTTTGCCGTCCACCGTGACCGTTTCAACAGCCTCTGACGTATAGCCGGTGGGGGTGACGCCCCCTAGCCAGCGCCCGGTTTTGGCCAGTTCATGCATGTTGTCCCGGATGCGCTCGGCGATGGTTTCCCGTTCCAGCTGGCTGAACACCGATGCGATGTACATCATGGCCCGGCCCATGGGGCTGGAGGTGTCGAAGCTTTCCCGGATGGATACAAAATCGATTCCCAGCCGGCCCAATTCTTCGATCAGGGCGGAGAAATCGCTGATGCTGCGGCTGATCCGGTCCAGCCGGTAGACCACCACAGCCCGGAACTGATGGGCCCGGGCTGCCTGCATCATCCGTTTGAAATCCGGACGGTTCAGATTCCCGCCGGAAAAGCCCTCGTCCTCGAACACTGCCGCCTGGTCGGCATAAGCTTCGCCAAAGGCAGTGCGGATATATGCCCGGCACATGTCCACCTGATTGCCGATGCTCTCGCCCTTTCCGGTAAAGCGGGATTTGCGGGAATAAATGGCGATGGTATCGCTGTTCTTTTCCATGGTCATTGCCTCCTCTTTCGTAGTAATATAACGTGGCAAAAGGATAAGATAGACCGGGCTGAAGAAAAGGCGTGCGGAACAGCGTTATTTAAAAAGAACTGAATTTGAGACAGGCAGCCTTGCCTGTATGTTCGATTTACGATATAGTAGAACCAGAACAATTCGGAAAAGGGGTGCTGTGAATGTGGCTTGTGAAATTGCCCTTTAAGCTGATTGCCGTGGTGCTGATGCTGGTGGTTGGGACCATTGGTGTTTTGCTGAAAATTGCGTCCGGACTCTCCCATGTTGCGCTTGGCTTGCTCATGTTTGTGCTGTTTCTCAGCGGAGTAATTGCTGCGTTTCAGGGCAACTGGCCAATGGTGGGCGGGGTTTTTGTGGCAGAGGTGATCTGCTTTGCCGCTTCTCTGGCCGCATCCCTTTTGGTGGAAGTGGTGGATGGCATCTTTGGCGGATTGGTGGATTTCATCTATTCCTGAAGCTTTCAATACTTACAAAAGGCCCCGGCCACATGGTTCGTTCCATGCGGTCGGGGCCTTTTGGTATAAAAGACAGGAAGTGTGTAATAGGATGGAATCAGACGAAAGGGCGGGGAGGGGAAGCGAATGAGGAGTGGTATGCCGATCCAGATCATCGTGTACAGCCCACAAAGCGAAACGGGCAAAAAGGAATTGGCCCGGCGGGTAGCAGAGCTGTATGCGGATTGTGTGCTCAGCACCATTCGCGGGCTGGATTGCTCCCCGAAACAAAAACGGGAGCTGCTGGAGGCGGTGATTGATGTGGGAAAGAAATGTCTTTTTAGCTAGAAGGCAGAGCATTCGGTTTACTGGCCGCAGGCACGGAAATAAAGAGCAGCTGCCTCATCGGAAGATTTCCGAGAAAAAGCCTCTCCTGACGATTCTTTTGTCAGGAGAGGCTTTTGGTGCGGATTGAGGTTGGTGTGATCGATTTATGGGTGGGCTCTTCTGGGAAAAAATCCGGAAAGGCATTGATCACTGATGCTGGCAGCCAGTTGGGGGAGCTCCGGCCGCAGTGTGCTGTTCGGCTCCAGCTCCTGCAGGAAAAATCCATAATACCCGGAGGTAAGGAAGCGCAGAATGGCCTGCAGCTGTTCAGCGCGGTATTCTGGTGGGACCAGATAGTTCTGACGTACCATGGTTTCGAAAAAGGGGAAGATGGTATGATCCAGCTTTTGCAGAAAGACGGGAGAGGTCTCGCCGCGCAGCAAAATGCGCAGAGGATGCTTGTATTTCTGCAAAAACTGGAAAAACAGCTCACTGACCGCACCAGAGTCCGGCGAGACAGTTTTTATCTGCTCCATCAGGCAGCGGAGTTGTTCCACCACGCTATCCTCCAGTGCATCTGCCAGAGAATAAATGTCCTGATAATGATTGTAAAAGGTGGCCCGATTGCAGGGGCAGAGGCGGCATAGTTCTGCCACCGTGATTTTGTGCAGGGGTTTGCGTTCCAGAAGGAAGAGCAGCGTAGTTTACAGCTGGGTTTCTGTGCGCCTGGCCCGAACATCAACGGGATTTTTCAGCATAAAATGATTCCTCAATAAAAAATAGACAACACATGCGGCGAAGCTGCTGTGTAAACAACGAGGGCGGATGGATTGTTGGTTGCAGAATCCATCATCTTCTATCATTATAAGGGATGAAATGGTGATTGACAATCACCCGACGGAATCGGAAAAAGAAGGAACAGCACAATGAAAAACTATATGGATCTGACCGGACGTGTGGCCATTGTTACTGGCGCATCCTCAGGTCTGGGGTATGAATACTGCAAGGCATTTGCAGAGAACGGAGCCTGCGTAGCCGGGTTTGCCCGGCGGGTTGAGCGTCTGGAGCAGCTCAAGAAAGAGATCGAGGATATGGGCGGTAAATTTTTGCCGGTGCAGTGCGATGTGTCTGTGGAAGAGCAGGTTGTGGCAGGTGTGAAGCAGGTGGTGGATACCTTTGGCAGGGTGGATATCCTGGTGAACAACGCCGGTATGATCGCCTATTGCCCCACCGTGGAGCTTTCGCTGGAAAAGTGGCAGCGGGTGGTGGATGTGAGTTTAACGGGTTATTTCCTGATGGCCCGGGAATGCGCAAAATATATGATTCCGCAGCGGTATGGCCGCATCATCAACACGGCTTCCATGTATGGCCGGATTGCCGCACTCCATCACCCGATTCTGGCCTACAACACCACCAAGGGTGCGGTGCCCAACTTCACCCGGGCTCTGGCGCAGGAGTGGGCACAGTACAACATCACTGTGAATGCCATTGGCCCCGGTGAATTCCCCACCGAGATGATGCAGATCACCGAAGACGCGCTGGAGGAACTGAAGGGCTGCTGCCCCATTGGGCGGCCCGGCGAAATCTTGGAGCTGTGCGGTCAGCTGCTGCTGTTCGCCAGTGAGGCTAGCGCCTACACCACCGGTCAGACTATTTATATCGATGGCGGTTGGACCAGCGTGTAACAAAAAAGATAACCCTGAATGGTCTGAATCAAACCCGGAACGAAAAAGAGAAAACAAGCCTCTCTGTTTTTTCAGAGGGGCTTGTCTTTTACAAGGGAAATGGATTCAGAAGGGAAAGAAGTGGGATTAACGCTGTGGCGGCTTTGCTGCGGCCTTGATTTTTTGTGCCAGAAACTGATCGGTATAGTGAATAAAAAAGCGGCCGAACAGGGCAAACAGGAGCGGCGAGCCGTTCCAGGTCAATTCCACCAGAGTCTGCCGGGAGGTTTCATCCGGGGAGCAGTCAATAAACCAGTTCAGGTTTTTCACGGGAACAAACGCCCATGGGTTGTACAGCGACCGGCAAGGGGAGAAGCTTTCAATGTCCAGGAAAATACTTTTGCTGAATTCGTCCCCCCAGTCGATGAATTCATAAGAGCGAAACAGATCGCTGCTTGTTTTCTGTGCCAGCTGTTCCCACAACTGGGGAACGGGCAGAGGGGAAAGATATGTCCGTTTTTTCTCCAGTACGGCCCGTTTGGGTATCTTTTTCAGCAAAGAAACCAGACCAATAATGTACCGAGTCAAAAGTATGAGACATACGGCAGCAAGAAGCAAAACCAGCCAGAGCACGGCGGGTCTGGAAAACGGGAACCATCGGAAAGCAGCAGGAAAACGCATATTGGACCCCTCTCCTCGCTTGTGCAGTGTGTGTTCGGCAGCTCAGCCGAACATTGTGGTGTGACATTCATCGATTCGCTAGCCCGCATAGGTGTCGGCCATCAGGAAATTTCAAACAAAACGCTCCCTGATGAATTCATTTTCTTACATCAGGGAGCGTTTTGTCAATCATTTTGCTTTCAGCAATCGGGCAGTGTTGCCCGCCGCTCACTCCGCCGCAGCGTCCCGGTGGCCGAGATACCGCAGCCTGTGGTCCATTCGCTGGAGTCGGATGAGAAGCTGCCCACGGCACCGGCCTGCGACTGGTGGCCCAGATCGCCGCCGCCCATGGAGGCAAGGCCGTATTCTGCAACGGAACGCCCTACCGGTGCGAGCTGTGGCTGCCGGTATAAAAACCAAACAGGCTCTGCAATGCGGCCCCCGCTGATTGTCAGGCGGGGGCCGCTCGTGCTATGATAGGGCTATTAAATAAAAGTCGGCACGCAGAGGAGGGGAAACACATGGTGTTTCTGATCGCGGGGGCGTCGCACACGGGCAAGACCGCGCTGGCCCGGCGGCTTGTGGAACGGTATAAGGCAAACTGCCTGTCCATCGATCATCTGAAAATGGGACTGATTCGCAGCGGCTATACTTCGCTTACTGCCACCAGCAGCGATGAAGAGCTGACCGGCTACCTGTGGCCGGTGGTGCGGGAGATGGTGAAGACGGCCATTGAAAACGGGCAGGATCTGATCGTGGAGGGCTGCTATATTCCCTTCGACTGGGCGGAGGAATTTGCGCCGGAATACCTGGCGCAAATTCGTTACCGCTGCCTGGTGATGAGCGAGAAGTACATCCGCGCTCATTATGGGGATATCAAGGCCTATGCCAACGTGGCGGAGCAGCGGCTGGATGATTCCGACTGCACCCTGGAAACCCTTCTGCGGGACAATGCCTATACGTTGGAAATGTGCCGAAAACACAGTGTTCCTTACACCCTGATTGAAACGAACTATCTTATAGAGATTTGATTCGACACAAGGAGGTGGCTGCATGCCGCTGCATATTGTTCGAAACGATATTACCGCCATGAAGGTGGATGCAATCGTCAACGCCGCCAACGAGAGCCTTCTGGGCGGCGGGGGCGTGGATGGGGCCATCCACCGGGCGGCCGGGCCGGAGCTGCTGGCGGAGTGCCGCACTCTGGGCGGCTGCAAGACCGGCTGTGCCAAGCTCACAAAGGGCTACCGGCTGCCCGCCCGCTTTGTAATTCATACCGTGGGCCCCATCTGGCGGGGCGGCGGTCATGGAGAACGGGAGCTGCTGGTGTCCGCTTACCGATCCTCCCTGGAGCTGGCGCTGGAACAGGATTGCCGCACGGTGGCCTTCCCACTCATCTCCTCCGGGGTATATGGCTACCCAAAAGACCAGGCCCTCAAGGTGGCGGTGGATACCATCGGCGACTTTCTGCTGGCCAATGATATGACGGTCTACCTGGTCATCTTTGACCGGGCGGCCTACACCATCGGCAGCAGGCTCTTTGCGGACATCGCCGCATACATCGACGACTGCTATGTGGAGCAGCACACAGAAAGCCGGGAAGAGGAGTACCGCCGCGCCATGGCCTTCGCCTGTGCGCAGGCAGCGGCGCCGGGTGTGCCCGAGGGGCTGAACCAGGCGGTGGAGCGGCTGGACGAGAGCTTTTCCCAGATGCTGCTGCGCAAGATTGACGAAAAGGGCATGACCGATGCCCAGTGCTACAAAAAGGCCAATATCGACCGCAAGCTGTTTTCCAAGATTCGCTCGGATGTGCACTATAAGCCCTCCAAGCCCACGGCCATGGCCTTTGCCATCGCGCTGGAGCTGCCGCTGGACCAGGCGCGCCAGCTGCTGGAAAAGGCGGGCTTTGCCTTTTCCCACGCCAGCAAGTTCGATATCATCGTGGAGTATTTCATCGCCCACCAGAACTACAATATTTTCGAGATCAACGAGGCCCTGTTCGCCTTTGACCAGAGCCTTCTGGGCGGCTAAAGCCCGGGAAAGGAGAATCGTTATGCCCCGTATGGATGTGACCGAAATGCCCTTTGCAAAGCTGTATCCGCTGCTGGTAGCCAAGGCCGAAAAGAAGGGCCGCACCCGCCAGGAGGTGGACCAGGTGACCGGCTGGCTCACCGGCTATCCCCCGGAGCAGCTTGCCGCCATGGAGCAGAGCGGAATCAGCTACGGCGAATTTTTCCGTGCAGCGCCGGCCATCAACCCCAACTGCACCCTCATCACCGGCAAGATCTGCGGCGTGCGGGTGGAGGAGATCGAAGACCCTATGATGCGACAGATCCGTTATCTGGACAAGCTGGTGGACGAGCTGGCAAAGGGCAAGCCGATGGAGAAGATTCTGCGGAAATAATCATCGTACATACAGGAGCGTGCAGCAATGAAAGAAAAGAAATTCGAAAAAAACGGGCGGTTGCCGTTCGAGGATGCAGCGGAAAGGATGTGATATGAACAAAAAGAAAGGATGAAAACCATGAGCTATATTCCAGACCCCAATCAGGTCTTTCCCAATGAATACAAAACCTCTTGTTTTATTAAAAATGTGGTCAAGGCCCCCAATATCATCATCGGGGATTATACCTATTACGATGATGCGCAGGACCCCACCGGCTTTGAAAAGAACAATGTGCTGTTCAATTACCCGGAGTTTGGCGACCATCTGATCATCGGTAAATTCTGTGCCATTGCCTCCGGGACCAGGTTTATCATGGGGCCCGCCAATCATCGGATCAGCAGCGTGACCACCTATCCGTTCCATGTGTTTGGCGGAGCATGGAAGGAAAATACTCCGCCCCATATGGAGCAGCTCCCCCGCAAGGGCGATACCGTGATCGGCAATGATGTATGGATCGGGCGGGAATGTGTCATCATGCCGGGAGTGAAGATCGGTGACGGTGCAATCGTGGCCGCCTGTTCCATAGTAACGGGAGATATTCCGCCTTATACGGTGTTTGGAGGCAACCCGGCCCGTTTCATCAAGCAGCGATTTGATGAGGAGCTGACAAGCCTGCTGCTGCAATTCCGTTGGTGGGAACTTGCTCCGGAGACACTGGTGAAGGTACTGCCGATGCTCTGTGATCCGGATCTGGAAAAGGTAAAGCAGCAAATAAAGGCAAGACTCACAAGCGAAGAATAAACTTGTCGCCCATCAGGCGACCGAAAAAATGCGAGATCCCCCTATACTGTGTTTGCAACCAAAAAACACAGTATAGGGGGATTTGTTTATGAAAAAGAATTTGACCGAGCTGGTGTTTATCCTGGACCGCAGCGGCTCCATGCAGGGGCTGGAGGCAGATACCATCGGCGGCTTTAACTCCATGCTGAACAAGCAGAAGAAGGAGCCCGGCGAGGCGCTGGTCTCCACCGTATTGTTCGATGATCGGGTCGAGGTGCTCCATGACCGGGTGCGGGCGGAACGGGTCAAGCCCATCACCGACCGGGAATACTATGTGCGGGGCTGCACCGCCTTGCTGGACGCGGTGGGCGGAGCCATTCACCACATCGGCAATATCCACAAATACGCCCGGCCGGAGGATGTGCCGGAGCATACCCTTTTTGTCATCACCACCGACGGCATGGAAAATGCCAGCCGTCGTTATTCTGCCCATCAGGTACGCCGGATGATTCAGCGGCAGAAAAAGAAGTATGGCTGGGAGTTCCTCTTTCTGGGAGCCAACATCGACGCGGTGGAAACAGCGGGTCATCTGGGCATTGACGCAGACCGGGCGGTGAATTATCACTGCGACAGTGAGGGTACCCGCCTGAATTATCAGGTTCTGGCTCAGGCGGTGTCGGCAGTCCGTTGCAGCGCGCCGCTGGATGAGCACTGGAAGGACGCCATCGAGGCAGACTTCCGAAAACGGGATGTCCGCCGGTAAGGCGTGTGCTATAATAAAGATAAAACTGCCGCAGAGGAGGAGCTTCCATGCAGTTCGATCAAACGCTTCTGGAAACCTACCGCACCCTTTTGCAGACCACAAATTTGCGGAAGGCCTATCAGGAATGGCTGCGCATGTTCCGTTATCTGCGCACCGCACTGGAGCAACAGCTGCCGGAATACCGGTTTCAGGGCAGCGTCAGTGAAAACGGCATGGACTACGCCTATTTCTCTTTTACCGATCCGCTGCTGAAGGAGCAGGGCCTCAAGATGGTGGCGGTGTTTGTTCCCGAGCGTTTTCAGCTGGAGGTGTGGCTGTCCGGTGCGAACCGGGCCGCTCAGAGTCGCTGGGCTGCTCAGCTGAGCCACTGCCCGCCACCCATGAAACAAAGCGAGAACCCGGCCCGCACGGATTACCTGGTGCGGCTTCCGGTCGAAGCCGATCTGACGGATGGGGAAGTCGTTGTGCAGGCAATGAAACATGCGGTGGAACAGCTGCGGGCGTTCCTTTCGCTGAAAGAATAAAAGAGCCGGAGCTTCTGAAAGTGAACTGCACCCCATTTGTTAGACAGTATGATATACTGAATAACAAATGGGGTGCTTTACTATGCCGAAAGGAATA
>NZ_NFKA01000008.1 GCF_002160145.1 Gemmiger sp. An194
GATGATGATTCACCAGATATCCCGACCGACAGTAGAATAAAGAAGTAAAAAAGCAACGCCAAGTGCGGTTGGCGTTGTTCATTACGCACCTTTAGGTGCTGCTGGAATAATGGCCCTTATAGGGCCGTTCTGCAAACCCCACGTTTAACGTGGGGTTATGATTACAGTGGCTAACAGATCCGCACCTGCGTTTCCAGTCCGATACGAAGGAAAGCTTGGAACCGAATCAGGGCAACTCTTTGGGCTTTTTGGGGGAAATGGTATTTCGAAGCCCCTGATGCAGCTGACCGTAATTTACCGGCAGATCCACAGCCAGCAGGATTTTTGCAAACCAGACAAAGGCCATCAATACCAGAATCGGGATGACGCAGCAGGTTACCAGCATAACGGCCAGAGCCTCGATAAAGCGGTTGACCATCTCACCGGCCTTGTCGGTGATGCCGGAAACTGCATTGGAAACGCCCTCGGTCACCGAGGAAACCAGGCTGGACCAAAAGCCCTCTTCGGATTCGCTGGTGGTGTCCGTGCTGCTTTCGATTTCTTCGGCGGTTGCAGTGGCGGATTCAATGGTCGCCTCGATGGATGCCTGATAGGTGCTCTCAATCATGTTGGAAAGCTTGACGCTGGCAGGAATCAGAAGGAAGATCAGCAGCCCGAAGATAACAAGCTTCGACGCCAACAGGCGAAGGCTGTCCCAGTCGAACAGGATGTAAGCCACATAAAGCAAGCAGGCCAGAGGAATCAGCAGCGAGAAGGTGATGGAGCCGGTGATGGTCAGCAGATATTTTTCCAGGAAAATGGCGCACAGGACCAGCAGAAAATGCGAACTCAGGTCCGCAAGTTTGTCGGCAATCGGGGTGGCCACATCGCCGGGAATCAGTGTGATCGCCGCCGAGGCGGTTGCCGAAGCAGCGGACAGCTCCAGCACAGTGGTCTGCTTTTCCTCCAATGCGGTGAGGGTGCCCTTGTGGAAATCGGCGGACGAGGCAAAGCCGGACAGCACAAAAAAGGACAATACCGCGATCAGTACAGGGATTATGATGTGCAGGCTTTTCTTTTGTAAGGTTTCTTTCATGATTGACTCTCCTCTTTTTTATTTGACTGCCTTGATTTGCAGTTCGTTCCGGCAGGCAGCTTTGCTGTGCTTGTCACCTCCGTCAAGCTGCCTGCTCTCATAATGAGCTTTGTAATTTTCGCGAAGTATGCACAGGCGGGCCGCAAATTAATATCCGCCTGTGTGCAATGTGTTGTGCATCCGCTCCAGCCCGGTGCCCAGGCCCTCGAAGCCTGCGCAGCGGCTGGGGCGGGTGTTCACCGCGTGGTCCAGCAGGGGCTGGGTCTGGCTGGCAGTGTCCAGGCACAGGTCCAGCGCCAGCACGTCCTCCCAGGCCCGGTTGAGAAAGGCAACCTCCCGGCGGCCGTGGGTGCGGGTGAGGGCGATGGCATCCGCCCGACGCAGATAGCCTTCTGTCTGTACCGGGTCGAACCCGGCGGCGGAAAGGCTTTCGGCCAGTCCCTGGCGGAACAGACCAGGCAGGTCCGCCCACTGGAAGGGGGCAACATCGTAGTACACGAAGGTATAACGGGTGTGGCAATGGACCGCCAGCAGACACTTGCGCCCCTGCAGGTCGATGCAGTGCAGATCCCAGCAAAAACGCCGGTCCGGCTGGATGCCGTAGCCCGGCGTTTTCATTTTCAAAAACCGCTGCAGCGGAAAGGTCAGTCCCAGCTCCATCACTGCACCTCGTGGGGAATGAGAATTTTCTCCACCTGAATGCTTCCGTCCGAGACCTCTGCCGTCATCATGGTGATCTCCTGATGAAAGCGCCGAGGCCCGCAGGAGCCGGGATTGAGCCAAAGCAGGCCGTCCTTTTCCTCCTGCACGTATTTGTGGGAGTGGCCGAACAAAACAACATCCACGCCGGAAAGGTCTGCGGGCAGTTCCTTTTTGTTGTGGACCAGATAGAAGGTCACGCCACCCAGGGTGACAGTCAGGTCATGGGGGATTTCTTCCGCCCATTCCTTATCGTTGTTTCCACGTACCACATACAGCGGTGCGTACTGCCGCAGCTGGTCCACGATGCTCTGTTTGTTGATGTCGCCGCCATGCAGGATAGCGTCGGCGGTTTTCAGATGCTCCAGCACCTCCGGCCGCAGCAGACCGTGAGTGTCGGAAAGAATGGCAAGCTTCATGTTTGAACCTCGTTTTCCAGTTTGTTTTGCACATCCCGATAAAACCGGCGGGCGTTGGAAAGGTCCTGTTCATCCGGGTGGCCTTTGGCGATGCCGCCCACCAGCTTGAAGGGACCGAAGGTATCGAAACCCTTGCAGCTGAATTCCCCCAGCACCGGGCAGTTCTTTTGGGCGGCGATCTCGGCCATTGCCTTCGCACCGGTGCCCTTTGCACCGCCGTAGGTGTAAACGAAAAACACCGGTTTGCCCTGGGGCAGCTGGCGGCGGGCAAACTCCACCACAGCCTTCTGGAATTCGAAGCCGTAGATGCCGGAGGCAAAGCCCACGCAGCCGTAGTCCGCAAGGCTGGCGGTCTTCGGTTTGGTCACGTCGATCAGGTCGATCTCGCCCGCATCGGCCATGGCCTGCAGCACCTTCAGGGTGTTGCCATGGTGGCGGGAGTAGTAGCAAACGGCGGTTTTCATGGATTGTTCCCTCCTTGCAGGGTCCAGCCGAAGTCGTTGTGGTAGATCATCTGGCGGGTCATGCCGCCGTCGATGCAGATGTTCTCGCCGGTGATAAAGCCCGCCTTGTCCGAGCAGAGGAACAGCACCATGTTGGCAATGTCCAGCGGGTTGCCCACCCGACCGGCGGGGTGCTGGTCCGCGTCCGGGCCCTGGTATACCGTGTAATCCGTGTCGATCCAGCCGGGGGAGATGGAGTTCACCCGCACCCGGCCCGCCAGGCTCACCGCCAGCGCGTGGGTCAGAGCCGAGATGCCGCCCTTGGCCGCGGTGTAGCTTTCGGTCTGGGGTTGGCTCATCCGGTCCCGGGAAGAGGAGATGTTCACAATGGCCGCCCCGGGCGCAAAATGGGGGGCGAACAGCTTGGACAGATAAAAGGGGGCGGCAACACCCACCCGCAATGCGTAATTGAACTCCTCGTAGCTGCATTCGTCGATGCCCTTCATCAGGGGCAGGGCATTGTTGATGAGATAGTCCACATGGCCGTGGTCGGCAATGACTTTTTGGGCAAAGCGTTCTAGAACGGTCTGGTCGGCAATATCACCCACAAAACAGTCGTTTTCCAGCAGGTCGATGATGCACACCAGAGCGCCAGCCTTGCGGAACTCCTCGGCAATGGCCTTGCCGATGCCCTTGGCTCCGCCGGTGATCACCACCACCTTGTTTTCAAATTCCGGCATGGGAACCCCTCCTTAAATGATGATGCCTTCGCAGTGGTCGATCTCGTGCTGGATGATCTGGGCCGTCCAGCCGGTGAAGGTCTTCAGACGCTCCTGGAATTTCTCGTTCTGCCAGCGCACCTTGATGGACTGCCAGCGCTTGGTGGGGCGGGTGCCGGTGAGGGAAAGGCATCCCTCCTCGGTGTCGTAGGGGCCGGATTTTTTGATGATCTCCGGGTTGAACATCACGGTGTAGCCGCCCTCGTCCTCAAAGGCGATGATGCGCTTGTTCACGCCGATCATGTTGGCGGCCATGCCCACGCAGCCGTCCTGGTGGTGCTCCAGCGTCTCCAGCAGGTCCAGCGCAACGGAAATGTCCTTGGGGGTGGCAGGCTCGGCCTTTTGGGCCAGAAATGCTTCGTCCTTGCAGATGTCTCGAATCATGGTTGGTTCTCCTTATGGGTTTGAATCACCGACGCGATGGTCTCGGCAGCGAGGCGGGAGCCCGCTTCGCTGGGATGAACACCGTCGGCGGCGTATAGGTTTTGGGTGTCGGCCAGCTGGTAAAACCGCAGCCCCACCTCGGCAAGGAGGGCGTGGTTTTCCCGGGCGGCAGTGCGGTAGGCTTCGGCCAGACCGTGGGCCATTTCGTCGTAGTTCCAGCCCTTGGCTGCCAGTTTGGTACTGCCTTTCTGGTAGGCCCAGGTGGCATAGAGAACGGGCGCAGCCCCGGCTGCCTGAATCTGTGCGCACAACTGCCTTGCACTGGCGAAAAAGCGCTCAGGGGAGGAAAACGGCCCGTGGCTCATCTCCTGCAGGATCACATAGTCCCAGTGCTCCCGGCTCAGCGCTGTCTGGGTCTGCGTACCCAGACGGGTTTTGGGGTTCAGCTGCTCCGAAAGCCTTGCCCCGCCTCGGGTGTGGTGCACCACCTGCGCGCCGGTCAGCTGTGCCAGCATCCGGGGCATATCGTTTGCAAAGGTCAGGCTGTTGCCCAGCATGAGAATGCGCATAGTACCGCTCCTTACCCGGTTTGTATCACTTGTATTATATATGGTTGCGCGGGCGGGAACAAGCCCTGCGGAGGAACGCTGTGTCCGATAAAAACGCCCGGCGGGATCGTGATGATCCTGCCGGGCGTTTTGCGAAGGTTTTCAAAAAAATTACTGCTCGGTCTCGTAGGGCCAGGTGTTGATGCCGCCGAATTCGTAAATGCCGGTGTAGCCCAGCTCTGCCAGGGCGGCGGAGGCGGTTTTGCTGCGGTTGCCGCTGCGGCAGTAGACCAGCACAGTGGAATCCTTTTCCGGAATGACCGCTGCGGCGGTGTCCTCATCGATGGTGCCCACAGGCAGCAGGATCGCGCCGGGAATATGGCCGCCGTCGTATTCGCTCTGCTCCCGCACGTCCAGGATAATGACCTCTTCGGTGTCCATCATTTCTTTTGCCTTTTCCTGGCTGATTTGCTGGTAGGAGCCGCTGGCTGCCGTTCCGCCGCAGCCGGTGAGCAGCAGAATGGGAGAGAGCAGGCAGAGCAGTGCGGAAAAAATACGTTTCATGCAGATACCTCTTTTGGGGAACGCCGCGGCGTTCCGGTGTAAAAACTGTTTTGTGCCCCTATCATACCGTTTGAATGGTGAAGCTGTCAACGCTTGAATGAGATGAGATCACAGAAGAGAAATGCGGATCAAGTCTGGCCTGTTCGTTCAGCACAATGTGCCCCTCGGAGAGGCTAGTGGCCGTACTGGTGCAGAAAGCGGGCAGCGCGCCTAGCCACCGCCTTTCGAGGGCAGTCCAGCAGGCTTTGTGCGAACCGCAGCATGTCAGCCTGGTGGTTGGATTCATCAAAATAGTGATCGAAGCAGTCCAGAACATGACCACACAGCACGCGAGTGCACTCGGGAGATGGCTCGCCATGGTGCAGATAAACGATGTGCGGCACTTCCAGCAGTCGTTTGGTTATGTCCGGTTCCCACTCCGGTCTGGCTTGTACAATTTTCCAGGCGTTCCCCGCCACATTGGCCGCGGTGATCATCTGCGGGCAACGAAGCAGAGCAAAATATTCTTCATACAAGCGGGAAAAGTGATTTTCCGTGTCCACCGCCGCCAGATTAGCCAGGATCAGAATGCCATCCCATTTGACAAAGCTGTTAGCATCGTGCAGCCAGCTTGCAATCTCATCAAAATAAGAATAGACGATTCTGGGCTGCTGCTCACTCAATATACGGATGGCTTTTGTGCAGCTGTAGCGTACCGGGCTGTGCTCGGTTTGGACGATGGAGAAAAACGATTCCAAAAGCTCCCGATTCCCTCCCGCCTGAATCGCCAGCGGTACAAGTTCTGGTTTTGTTTTCAGGTATGCCAGCAGAGAGTGCTTATCCATCAAAAACTCCTTCCCGGCCCGGGCAGGCAGCAATTTTTGCTTATATTGTAGCGCATTCAGGCAAAGGGAACAAGCAGCGAGCGGATAGCGGCTGTATTGAAAATGCGCTTATGTGAGGATTGCATTTTCAATACAACGGGACGCATAGGTGGAAAAGCGCACCTGCTTGGTGCTGTCGAAGCTGCCCACCGCTTTGATCAGGCCGATGGTGCCGATGCTGATCAGATCTTCCGCATCTCCGGGTAGGGCACAGTATTTTTTAACGATATGGGCCACCAGGCGCAGGTTGTGCTGAATGATGGTGTCCCGCGCTTCCAGGTCACCCCGGCGCAGGGCCGCGAAGGCCTCCACCTCCTGGCGTGGGGTCAGCGGGCGGGGAAAGCTGCCGCTTTCCAGATGAAGCGCCAGATACAGCACCTGACTGGCCAGAAATTGCAGGAATACCTCAAGCATAAAAAAGCCTCCTTTTTTGAATGTGTATGGAAATTCGGCGGATATTGCCTGCTATAGCCTATGCGCTCTGCAGGCAGAGCAAAACCAAAAGGCGCTGTACCCGGGAACTCCTGGCTGCGGAAAATCGGCGGCAGTGCTATAATAAGAAAAAGGTAAGGAACGCCAAGCGCGGGCCGGATATGTGAGGAGGGCTTTTGTGCGTCCGGAAACAAAAGAGAAGAAGCGGTTGTATCTCAAATGGCCCTGGAATCTGGTAGTCTATGTTCTGCTGGTAATTTTGCTGCGGGTATTTTCCATCCCGGTGATTTTGCTGCTGATCCGGTGGAACAAAAAGCAGCAGCTGAACGGCCCGGCTGAAGGCTATTGCCTGCAGCGCACCCGAGGGCAGTTGATTCTGCTGGTATGGGCGGCGGGCGCTCTGCTGCTGGCCGCGGCAGGGGCAGCCTATCTGACCCTTTCCCGGGAAGCGGACAAAACCGGCTGGGACTATATGGAATATATCAAACTGGCGGCTGCCGGTCTGCTGGCGGTGGGCGGAGTGCTGGTGGCCGGATATCTGACCTATATCGGTCTGCGGGATGCCTTCTGCCCGGAAAAAAGCCGGCTGGCCCGATCCATACGGGACCAGCTGCCCTACCCGGAGGAAGCTCCGCAGGTGAAGGAGCTGTTTGCCATGGTGGATGAGGATGTCCGCCAAAATGGCCGGTGGTTCGGAAAGCTGGCAGTGGGCCGTGAGTGGATCTTTGGGGATGAGGTATCGTATATCCCGCGCATCCGGGGCGTGTTCTGGCGGGATGAAATCAGAACAAGGCGCAGCGGCAACCGGGTCACCACCACCCGCATTCTGCAGCTGTGGATTCTGGATGACCGCCGGCAGTGCAGATCGACTGATCTGCGCCAGCCGAAGGAGCTGCAGGCCGCGCTGGACTGCCTGCGCCAGCGGGTGCCCGCCGCGGTGTTTGCGAAATATGATTCCCGGGAATACAACGACTGTATCCATGCGGACGAGCAGCAGTGGTATTTTATGGAACGGGAGTTTGAGCGCAGAAAGACTCGGCTGGAGCAGGGTCAAACTTGTTGAAGAGGGAGGCGCTACAGGATGAGGCAAGGACAGAGCGGCTATTGGAAAAAGGTCGGTGCTGTGGGATGCACGGTGATGCTGGCGATAAGCCTGGCTGGATGCACTCACCAGGAAGGAAGCCCGGCGCAAAGCATGCAAAGCGCGTCTGGTTCGGAAAGTCAGGCTTCGAGCGGGGCGGAAACAGCAGAAAACACTGCCCTTTCAGGCACAGAAATGACCGACGAGGAGATTGTCCGCCTGACCAGTGAGCTGGTGGAAACGGGTCAGCGCTGGGAGAACTGGGCATCTGATCCGACGGCTCAGCAGCTGGATTATTCCGACAGCATTACGGTGGAACGCCTGGGTGAGCCGGTCACCCTGTATCGGCTGCCGGATATGGAGAGCAGGGCTCAGGTGGAGAATGCTCTGCTGAAAATCTTCAGCCGGAATTATGTGGACAAAAAGATGGAAACCATTTTTCATCCGGATGTACCGTATTCTTTGTACGAGCAGAATGGGATGCTGTATGCAAATGGGGACTTTGGGTTTGATTATCAGAATGTGTTCCGATACACCGGAAACTTCATGGTGATAGGTCGCATGGAGGACAGCATCAGCCTGCAGGCAGAGCTGTGTGGTGATGATGGCGAGCCGACAGAGAACTGGCCTCCCAACTGCGCTATGCCCGAATGCATCAGGATGGCCTGATCGGAACGGATGGACTGTTCACGGAGGAGCAATTTAATCAGGCGGCGCGGGATTACCTGAACGCGCCGGAGTATCAGGCGGATAGGGAAACTCTTCTCCGCTGCTGTTATGAGCAGGATGGCCGGTTTAGCCTGATGGAAATGGGAGGCTTGACTTCGGATATTGGAGCCAATTGCCGGAATCTGGGAGGCGACCTTGCCGCGGGAACGGGCACAGTGATCCGGCGGTATTACAAGGATACACTGGGCCTCGTACCGGATTACGACCTGGTATACACCATGGAGCGGTCCCTGGACGGTACCGGTCATTGGTGTGTGTATCGGTGTCAAAAGGTGCCGGGTGGAGTGTCTTACATCGGTTAAACCGCGGACGAGTATGAAAGTAAAGAGGCCTGCCGGAAGGATTGTTCCTTCCGGCAGGCCTCTTTTGAGATGAAAATCGACAGCTGTTATCCCGCTGCACCTTCCGGGCGGGGCAGGAAGCGCACCGCCACCAGCCGGTGGAACACGGCGGCAAACAGCAGTCCGAAGGCCACGCCCAGCACCGTGTCCACGATGCGCAGGACCACTGCACCGTGAATACCGTAGATGCCTGCGCCCAGCATCAGGGCGCCGAAGCAGTTCATGGCAGTCTTGTACCGGTAGTCGGTACAGAAGCCCAGACACAGTCCACCCAGGGGGCCAAGCATGGAGTGCAGGCCGGCAGGCGTGATGGAGTAAAGAACGAAAAATGCCAGCGAACCTGCCAACGCGCCCACGATACGCTGGAAAAAGCGGGGTGCGGCGTTGCCGGAATAGGGATATTCCGAAAGCAGTGAGGCGCAGGCAAAGCCCATCCACATGAAGCGTTCCACCCCGAACACCTGCCCGGCGGTGAGCACCAGCGCAACGCCCAACGCCATGCGCAGCTGCCAGAGATGTACGATGTTGGCAAGGTCGAACCGACGGACCACATGATGAAAGCGAACCGTTTTGTGCTGGCGCCGGTGCTTGGCGAACAGGATCGCGCCGCAGATCAGATACCCCATCAGGGCCAGCAGCGCCCGGCGAACCAAAGCCTCACCCACCACCGGATTGCCGGTCAGATAAACATAGGCGAAGCTGTAAAGCCCGCCGTTGCCCAGCTCCGGTCGCTGAGTGGTGGTGTACAGCAGGGTAAAAAAGGCCACAGCGTGCATGGGAATCAAAAGTGGCGCGAGAATTACCGCCGCCGCGCAGGGAGCTGCCACCAGAATGGCAAGCGCCAGTGCCAGTGTGACCAGCGAGTCGCCGATGCAGTATTCAAAGTTCACAAAACGGATGCCCAGCATGATGCAGAACAGCGCCACCGCCATGGGCGTATTGTCCGAACCGAACAGGCCGGACAGTGCGCTGATGAACAGAATCGCAAAGGCCACAATCAGCACCGAGTGCACCGCCATGGCCGTCCAGTACCAGGCCTTTTCCCGCCGGGTGGAGCGGGCGGCGATCTTTCGCTTCAGAATCGCCGGGTCCAGCTGCAGGGCGTCATAAAATTTCATGTCCACTGTTTGTTTCCCTCCTTTCCTCGATCTGCGCCGCCAGTCGGTCGGTGCACTGTATAAATGCTTCAAAATCCTCTCCGGCGCTGCGCCACAGATCATAAAAGGGCTGGAGAATGCTCTCGTAGCCTTTTTTCAGCTCCGCAAGCCCGGTCTCGGTAATGAACAGCCGGTAGCTGCGTTCATCATCGGGCTGCCGCTCTTTGCGGATGCAGCCTTTTTCATACAGCGCTTTCAGGCAGCGGCTCACTGCTTCCTTTTTCATGCCGCTGCCCTGACTGAGCAGGAGCGGAGTGTTCTGCTGCGGCTGCAGATACAGCCTTGCCAGCAGCTCGCATTCGCTGGCGGTCAGTGTGGTGCTGCGCACCGGCAGCAGCGTACGCACAATTTTTTGCAGCTGCTGCTGATAGCGCGCCATATCAGTCCATTCGATTTGCATTGGGGTCCTCCTGCATATAGTTAACGGTGTTAATTATATGCCTGCGGGATTTTTCTGTCAAGAACGGGGTGTGGAAAATACTCTTTGGCTCTGGCCGAGCGGTTGGCGGCGTGGTATAATGGCGCCAGAACCAGAAAAAGGGGCGATGACGGATGGAAAGAACATTTAACTGGGTGATTGTGGGGGCAGGCGGCATTGCCGGCGAGATGGCCTCGGCGTTCACTGCCATGGGCCGCTGCCCCTACGGTGTGGCAGGCCGCACCCGGGAAAAGGCGCAGGCCCTGGCCCAGCGCTGCGGGGCTGAGAGGCTGTACGAAAGCCCGCAGCAGGCTTTCGCAGATCCGGAGGTGGACATCGTCTATCTGGCCACGCCCCACAATACCCATGCGGAACTGATCGAGCAGGCGCTGGCCGCGGGCAAGCATGTGCTGTGCGAGAAGGCCATCACCCTGAACAGCGGCGAACTGGAGCACTGTGCCAAGCTGGCTGAACAAAAGGGTCTGGTGCTGGCCGAGGCCATGACCATCTGGCACATGCCCCTGCATCAGATGCTCCGGCAGCGTCTGGCGGCAGGGGAATGGGGAAAAGTCCAGCTGATTCAGCTGAACTTCGGCAGCTTCAAGGACTATGACATGACCAACCGCTTCTTCAATCCGGAGCTGGCGGGCGGTGCGCTGCTGGATATCGGCGTGTATGCCCTCAGCTGTGCCCGGAGTTTTCTGACCAGTGTGCCCGATCAGGTAATCAGCCGGGTGAAGCTTGCCCCCACCGGGGTGGATGAGCAGGCAGCCATTCTGCTGCAAAACCCGGAAAACCAGATGGCCACCGTGACCATGAGCCTGCGCTCCAAGCTGCCCAAGCGGGCGGTGATCGGCTGTGAGCGGGCTTACATCGAAATTGACGATTACCCCCGCGCCCAGTTGGCCCGGATTGTGGATGCGGCCACCGGAGCGGTAACTGAGATTCAGGCGGGGGAAACCGGCCGGGCGCTGGAGTATGAGGTGGCTGCCATGGAGCAGGCGGTGCGTACCGGCGACGCGTCGGCCATGCAGCTGGGCTGGAGCCGGGATGTGATGAACATCATGACCGTCCTGCGCCGGGAATGGGGCGTGCGCTACCCCGGAGAGGAGCTGTGAGATGAAGGATACCAAATGGAAGATCCCCAAAACCTGGTATGATCGGCTTGCGGACTGGATGAGTGTGGGATTTCTGGCGTCATCCGGGTTTTACCTGTGGGCCAACTGGCAGGCGATCCCCCGGGAGATTCCCACCCATTACGGCTTCAGCGGCCAGCCGGACGCCTGGGGCGACAAGAGCAGCTGTGTGGTTCTGCTGGTGATCGGCGTGGTGATGTGTTTGATGATGTGGGGCATAGAGCAGGTTCCCATGATCTGGAACACCGGCGTGACGGTGACCGAGGAAAACCGGGTGCGGGTTTACCGCATTCTGAAAAATCTGCTGGTGACCATCCGGCTCGTGATTGCAGCCATCTTTGCCTGGATGCCGGTCTGCTCGGCCCGCTCCCAGCCGCTGGGTGGCTGGTTCATGCCGCTGGTCATGCTGCTGGTGTTTGGGCCCATTGTGATCTGCCTGCTTCAGCTTTACCGGAAGAAATGATCTGGGAAGAAAAAGCCTTGCGCCGTCCGCTGCCCCATGATATGATAGACCCTGCGACCATTCACACCGGCCTGTGAAACCCAACCGCAACAGGCCGCATCCAAAAGGAGTTTGCCTTATTATGAAATTTGATCTGATTGCCCCCTGCTACTTTGGTACCGAAAGCACCGCCGCCTTTGAGGTGCGTCGCCTGGGCGCCGAGGACGTGAAGGTGACCGACGGACGCATTGCCTTTTCCGGCCCAGCGGACATCATCGCCGCCGCGAACCTGAATCTGCGCTGCGCCGAGCGGGTGCTGGTGCTGCTGAAGACCTACACCGCCACCACCTTCGACGAGCTGTTCGACGGCGTGACCAGCATCCCCTGGGAGGATCTGATCCCGGCGGACGCCCAGTTCCCGGTGAAGGGCTCCAGCCTGTCCAGCACCCTGTCCAGCGTGCCCGCCTGCCAGAGCATTGTGAAAAAGGCGGTGGTGGAGCGGCTGAAAAAGGGCCACAAGACCCTGATGCTGCCCGAGACCGGTGCCCTGTACAAGATTCGTTTCTCCATCCGCAAGAATGTGGTAGAGGTAATGCTGGATACCTCCGGCGACGGCCTGCACAAGCGCGGCTACCGGCGCAACGCCACCGGCGCACCCATCAAGGAGACCCTGGCCGCCGCCATCGCGGACCTGGGCCGTGTACGGCGGGATTCCATCGTGGCCGACCCCTTCTGCGGCAGCGGCACCATGGTGATTGAGGCCGCCCAGAAGGCCATGAACATCGCCCCCGGTCTGCGCCGCCGTTTTGCCGCCGAACACTACACCTTCTGCCCGCCCGAGATCTGGGCCCGGCAGCGGGAAAAGGCCCTGTCTGAGATTCGGCGGGACGCAGCCTTCGAGGGCTTCGGCTACGACATCGACCCCGCTGCGGTGGCTCTGGCTACCCAGAACGCCAAGCTGGCGGGTGTGGGCGACCGGTGCCATTTTGAGCTGGCCGACGTAAAGGACTTCGCCCCCCGGCCGGAGATGATCGTGCTGACCAACCCGCCCTACGGCGAGCGCTTGGGCGATCTGGCCACCGCCGCCAGGCTGGCCGGTGTGCTGGGCAAGGCGCTGGAGGAACATCCGGTGGCCGGCGCCTACATCATCACAGCGGACGCGGACCTGGAAAAGCACCTTGGCAAAAAGGCCAGCCGCCGCCGCAAGCTGTACAACGGCATGATCCCCTGCCAGGTGTACATGTATTATTGATTTTGCAGCAAACAAAAACGGAATCTCCAAAACAGGAGATTCCGTTTTTTGTTTATGGAATTATTCGGCGGTTTGGGTGACCTGATAGATGCTGTAGCCGCCCTGGTCGTAGAGCAGGGCGCAGTGGGCGGCGAACCAGCTTTCGTCCACCGCGTAGTCCGCCCGCTCGGAGGGGCCCACCATCACATAGTCGATGCCCCATTGAGCAAGCCCTTCCTCGCGGGGGGCTTCCAGCAGCTGGCGCACCGCCGCTTCCTGAACGGAGTAATCCATGCCGTGGTAATACAGCCAGGTGCCGGAGGCGCACAGAATGGGCCGTCCGGCCAGGCTGAGCACCGGGTTCAGCAGTTGGGTGCCGCACAGAAAGCGGCCCATGGGGTCGGTGTTTTCCTCTGCATATTCCGCAGCGGCAATGGCGTTTGCATCAAAGTGCTGGTACTGGCTTATTGCCTCCCGACCCAGGGTGAGGAAGCTGCCGAAGGTGCCGGTGAACACCAGCATGACGGCAAGCACGGCCTGCACGCTTTTCTTGTCTACCTTTTTCAGAAGGTCCACGATCAGATTCGCCACAAGAATGCAGCCCAGCAGATGCCAGATGAACAAAAGCTTGTTGTTGTCGTAGTTGTTGGGCTGGAACTCCACAAATTCGCTGAGCAGCAGGATCAGCAGCCCGCCGCCATAGACCCAGCGCAACTTTTTGCCCGCCCACAGGAAAGCAGGCAGCAGAAGAAGATAGACCAGGCCGATGTTCTTGATGTAGAACCAGAAGTAATTATCCCCCTCGTTGGACCAGTTAAAGTGCCAGCGCAGAAAGCCCGAGCCCTCCTGAGTGTGGGGCAGAATCTGGGTGAGCATCAGCGGCAGCCAGATCACACCCGTTGCTCCGGCAAACAGCAGCCAGGGACGCAAAGCGTGCAAATCCGTCCGGTACAACGCCAGTGCCCGCACAAAGAGCACCCCGCAGATGAGCACCAGCGCCAATGCCGAGTGGGTCTGCACCAGAGGCATGGAGGCGGCCAGCAGCACCAGAGCGGGCCAGAGGCGGCGTTCCTCGTTCAGGGCAAAGTGTGCCAGCAGGGCCAGACATGGAAAGAGCAGTGCCCAGCCGAACAGGGTGGCCCGCTGAGGAATGAGCAGGTCCGCGATGGGGTTCACCCAGCGGATGTTCTCTTCCACATAGTTGGTGGGGGTTTCATAATAGGCGGTGAAGATGCGGGTGAAGTTCTCCACGCCGCCCTCCAGAAAATAAGCGAAGCCGAAGCCGCTGCCCAGGAAAAACAGCACATAGGCAAGGCTGGCCTTGACGCTGCTTTGCAGCAGGTTTTTGGCCAGCAGCCAGCCGCCGCCGAACACCGCTGCCAGTGCCACCACCTGAGGCAGAAGGCAGGCAAACTTCAGCGGAGCGCCCAGCAGAAGGAACACGCTGGAAACGCTCTCGCACAAAAACGGATAGCCGTAAAGGGTCTGGCCCGCCAGCATGGGAAATTCCGGCGGAAACAGGCCCTGCTCGGCAATGCTCTTGATGAAGGAAAGGTGCATGGGCAGATCGCCGTAGGTGCTTTGCCCGCACCAGTAGCCGCCATCCTTGTAATAAAGGGTATGGGTGTGCAGCAGCCAGACAGAAAGCAGAAAAAGCGGCACCACACAAACCCAGAAGGTAGGGAGGAGGGACCGGGCGGAGGAGCCGTCCGGCTGGCCCGGTGTTTGGTCCTGCACCGGGTGCCGGGGCCAGAGGCCGGCCACTGCCAATGCACCAGCGGCAACCAGAGCCAGCAGGGCGGCGGGCAGAGTGAAGCCCGGAGCCAGTGCAAAGAGCGCGGGCAGCGCGATCAGCAGCACCAGCCCGAAGGCAGCGGTAAACACCAGCTTTTCTTCGGCACCGGATGTGGGCAAAAGCCGCCGTGCCAGTGAAAAACCTGCGGCCAGAAATACGGCCATATAAGCGATACTGAACAGAATTCCCATATCAAACGCCCTCCAGATCAAAAGGTGGGGTGTACTCCTCCTTGGCGCTGCTCTTTTGCTGCATGTAGCCCTCGGTGAGCCCCAGGTCGATGGCGTGGTTGACCATCTGGCGGTATTCCCAGGTGGAGATGCGCCGGTCCAGCGGCTTCATCTGTGCCGCCTTATGGAAAGGGGTATACTGGCTCATCAGGCTGGGCAGAAAGCTGCCGGCAGGCAGACTGGCCATGAAGTCCAGCACGGCCTTTGAATCTGCCAGTGCACCGGGCAGGGCCAGATGCCGCAAAATCACGCCCTTTTGCAGCAGCCCTTCCTCATCAAATTGGGGCGTGCCGGTCTGGCGGATCATCTGACAAATCGCCCGGCTGCACACTTCAAAATAATCCGGTGCGGCGGAATACCGGGCCGAAAGCTCCGGCGAAACATATTTCACATCCGCCAGCCACACGTCCACAATGCCGTCCAGCAGCTGTACGGTCTCCAGCGTCTCGTAGCCGCCGGTGTTGTACACGATGGGAATGGAAAGCCCCCGGGCTTTTGCCTGCTCCAAGGCCTCCAGTACCCAGGGCAGCCACTGGGTGGCAGTGACCAGATTGATATTGTGCGCGCCCTTTTGCTGCAATTCCAGAAAGATCTCGGTCAGGCGCCCGGTGTCGATGTCCTTGCCCAGCCCTTCCTGACTGATCTTATAATTCTGGCAGTAGCAGCATTTCAGGCTGCAGCCGGAAAAGAACACCGTGCCGCTGCCTTTGCTGCCGCTGATGCAGGGCTCCTCCCAGTGGTGCAGCGCTGCCCGGGCCACCATCAGCTGACCGGCCGCACCGCACACACCGGCGCGCCGGGTCCGGTCCGCGCCACAGCGCCGGGGGCAGAGGGTACAGGATGTGGGAATCCGCAAGATAAAACCTCCCGAAACAGGCGGGCTGCTCGGTCCGCCTGCAATACAAAATAGAACAACCCTTACTATACCATATTTTCCGGCAGCTGTGCCAGAAAAAACTCCGGTTGACGCACTGCGCCGGCCTCCCGTATAATATCCAGTTGACGAAACAAAGCGCGAAGGGGTGCGCTGCAGGAGGGCGGGGAAGAGAAATGAAAAAGGAACAAAACAATGTGGCCAGAAGCGTGGCCGCGCTGAACCTGGCGGTGATGCTGTTCGGCCTTGCGGCGGTGATCGGCCGCTTTGTACAGGTCCCGGCGGCGGTGATCGCGGGCGGCCGGGTGATCTGTTCGTCAGTGGTGCTGCTGGTGCTGGCCTTGATCACACGCACGTCGCTGCGGCTGGCAGAAAAACGGGATCTGGCTCTGGCAGTGTTTGCGGGGCTGGTGCTGGCTCTTCACTGGACCACCTTTTTTCAGGCGATCCAGGTCTCGTCGGTTGCCATGGGCACCATCACCTTTTCTACCTTCCCGCTGTTCCTCACGGTGCTGGAGCCGCTGGTGTTCCGGGAGCGGCTGCGGGCGAGAAGCGCAGCGGAAGCAGTTTTGCTGCTGGCGGGCGTGCTCATCACCCTTCCACCGGACGGCCTGAATAATGGCGCCGTGGCCGGGGCGGCCTGGGGCATGCTGTCCGGTCTGGCCTATGCGGTGCTCTCACTGGCAAACCGGCATCTTTCCGCCCGGTATCCGGCCCGGGTGATCTGCCTGTATGAGCAGGCCACGGCGGCGGTTGTGCTGCTTCCGGCGGTGCTGCTCCTGTCCGGCGGCTGGACGGCGGCGGATCTTTTCGGCATCGGTGCGCTGGGCGTGGTGTGCACGGCGCTGGCCCATTCGCTGTATGTGGCGGCCCAGCGGCGGGTAAGCGCCCAGACGGCGGGCATCGTGTCCGGCATGGAAACGGTTTACGGCATTCTGTTCGCTCTTGCCTTTCTGGGGGAAGCGCCCACCGGCCGGGAGCTGGCGGGCGGCGCGGTGATTCTGGGCGTGAGCCTTGCGGCTTCGCTGCAGGCCGGAAGAAAGTGAGCGGCGGGTGAGCGGCTTTTTCCGGCACATCCTACCATTTTGGTGTGGTTCATGCTATAATAATGATACTTATCGTCCGCGTCAGGTGCAGTTTCAGCACACGAGGGGCGAAAAACACCGTTTGAAAGGAGGCGCTGCCAGTGCAGGATCAATCCGCCCGGGCGCGTAAAAATCTGAAATATCTCACGCTGCTTGCCCGGGAATACCCCAACATTGCCGCCGCCAGCAGCGAGATCATCAACCTGCAGGCTATTTTGAAGCTGCCCAAGGGCACCGAGCATTTCATGAGCGATCTGCACGGCGAGGCTGAGGCTTTTACTCATATTGTGAACAATGCGTCCGGTGTCATCAAGGAAAAGGTGGACCGGGTGCTGGGCCCTGGTGTGCCGGATCAGGAGCGGGCGGAGTTCGCCACCCTGATTTACTACCCTGCCCAGAAGCTGGACGAGCTGAAGGAGCGCCAGACCGATCTGAACGCCTGGTACCGGCAGACCCTCTACCGGCTGATCGATGTGTGCCGGGTGGTCTCCTCCAAGCATACCCGCAGCTTTGTGCGCAAGCGCCTGCCCAAGAACTATGCCTATATTCTGGACGAGCTGCTCCACGCCCATTTTGAGGACCACGACAAGGAATTCTACTACGGTCAGATCCTTTCCAGCATCATCGATGTGGGCCGGGCCGACGATTTCATCGAGGCCATGTGCGTGCTCATCAAGAATCTGGCGGTATTCAAGCTGCACATCGTGGGCGATATCTTCGACCGTGGCCCCCGGCCGGATCAGATCATGGAGCAGCTGCTGAACCACCATTCGGTGGACATCCAGTGGGGCAACCATGACGTGGTCTGGATGGGTGCGGCCGCGGGCAGCCCCATCTGCATCGCCACCGTGCTGCGCACCAGTCTGGCCTATAACAATCTGGAGGCCCTGGAGGACGGCTACGGCATCAATCTGCGGCCGCTGGCCCTGTTTGCCGAAAGCGAATACCGGGACTGCGATATGCACCATTTCTACCCCCGCACCGACGAGGCCCGGGGACCCTATCACCGCAGCGAGCTGATCCGCACCGCCCGGATGCACAAGGCCATCGCCATCATCATGTTCAAGCTGGAATGCCAGGTCATCGACCGCAACCCGGATTTTGAACTGGAAGGGCGGGATTTCCTGCGCCGCATCGACTATCGGGAGGGCACCGTGGAGGTGGAGGGCAAGCGCTACCCCCTGCGGGATGACGATTTCCCAACCGTGAATCCGGCGGACCCTGCCCGCCTCACCCGTCAGGAGCAGGAGGTTATGGAGGCGCTGCAGCGCAGCTTCATGGAGAGCGAGCGGCTGCAGCGGCATGTGCGCTTTTTGTTCTCCAAGGGCGGCGTGTACCACATCGAAAACGGCAACCTGCTGTTCCACGGTGCGGTACCTCTGACCGACAGCGGCAGCTTTGCGGTGGAAACCTTCGAGCAGCACGGCTACGCGGGCCGGGCGCTGATGGACTACTGCGACGAGCGGGCCCGGCGAGGCTATTTTGCTCCCGAGGGCAGCGCCGAGCGCCAGAGCGGCGAGGACTTTTTGTGGTATCTGTGGTGCGGCAAGCTGTCGCCCCTGTACGGTCGCGATAAGATGACCACCTTCGAGCGGCTCTTTGTGGAAGACCCGGATACCCATACCGAGACCAAGAACCCCTATTACCGGCATGTGAACGATTCCAAGATGGCCCGTGCTATTCTGGCGGAGTTCGGTTTGGATCAGACCCACAGCCATATCGTGAACGGCCATGTGCCGGTGCGCGCGGCCAAGGGCGAGACTCCGGTGAAGGGGGAAGGCCGGCTGATCGTGATCGACGGCGGCTTCTGCCGTGCCTACCACGAAAAGACCGGCATCGCGGGCTACACTCTGGTATACAACAGCCGGGGTATGTCCCTGCGGCAGCATCAGCCCTTCGAGAGTGCGGAAAAGGCCATCCGGGAAAATCTGGATATCGTCTCCACAGTGGATGTGTTCGAGACCTGTGAAAAGCGCACCCTAGTGGGGGATACCGACAACGGCCGCCGCCTTGCTGCTGACATTGAAGATCTGAAGCTGCTGGTGCAGGCCTACCAGATGGGCCTGGTCAAGGAAAAGACCTGAGGCAACACCGCACAGTTCGCACCGAACGGTTCACGCGGCGTATTGCGCCGAATTTTTCCGTGATATTTTCCCAAAATGCTCGCCAATCCACCAAGGATTGGCTGCGCTTTTCGGTTTATCTCACGAAAAATTTCCCGGCGCACTCCACCACCTGAAATTGTGTGGTATTGCCCCGACCGTTCCGGTCAGATGAAAAAAGAGGTGAGACCGATGGAATGGACTCCGGGCACGCCGCTGCCCTTTGAAACGGCGGAAAACTTCCGGGAGCTGGGCGGCTGGCCTGTGGCGGACGGCCGCCGGGTGAAGCGGGGCCTGTTCTGGCGAAGCGGAGCGCTGCGTCATATTATGACTCCGGAGGACCGGGAGCGTTTTGAGAAGTTGGGCATCCGGGTGGTGTGCGACCTGCGCTCCGGTGTGGAGCGAACACGGGAGCCGGACCCGGAATTTTCCGAGGTGCGCCGCCATGATATCGGCGCCATCCGGGATGCCCGGGGCGGGGAACTGCCCATCGACGCCAACGATTCGCTGCATCTGGATGCAGACGGACTGCGGGCTCTTTCGCGGGAGATGGAAGCCATCTATTCCGCGCTTCCCTTTTCCAATCCGGCCTACCGGGAAATGTTCCGGGAAATACTGGCCGGTGAGCTGCCGCTGCTGTTCCACTGCTCTGCCGGAAAGGACCGCACCGGTGTTGCTGCCGCGCTGATCCTGCTGGCGCTGGGTGCGAGCAGGGAAACAGTGATGGCGGATTTTCTTGCCACCAACGACTGTCGCCCCGGCGCGGTGCGGGAATGCCTGGAGGTGTACCAAGCTGAGCTGGAGCGAGAGCCGGAGCTGCGCCCCATACTGGAAACAGTCAGCGGGGTGCGGCCGGAAAGCCTGCAGGCGGTATTTGACGCCATTGACCGGCGCTATGCCTGCATGGAGGATTTTTTTGAAGCCGAATATGGCATGGGTCCTGAGCAGCTGAAGCTGCTGCGGGACCGGTGCCTGGAATAAGGCCGGGGATTCCCGGCCGCAAACAAGCAACCAATCACAAAAAGGAGAGTTGACACATTATGCCTACCCCTCACAACAAAGCCGAAATGGGCCAGATCGCAAAAACCGTTCTCATGCCCGGCGACCCCCTGCGCGCAAAATTCATTGCCGAGACCTTCCTGGAGAACCCGGTGCTGTTCAATGACGTGCGCGGCATGCTGGGCTTCACCGGCACCTACCAGGGCCGCCCTGTCAGCGTGATGGGCAGCGGTATGGGCATGCCCTCCATCGGCATCTACTCCTACGAGCTGTACACCCAGTACGGCGTGGAGAACATCATCCGCATCGGCTCCGCCGGCTCCTACACCGATAAGGCCAAGCTCTACGATGTGGTGCTGGCCACCGGTGCCTATTCCGAGAGCAGCTATGCTCGTACCCAGAATGGCTGCGAGGACGATACCCTGGCCCCCAGTGCCGAGCTGTGCGATGCCCTGCGCGCCAGCGCTGCCAAGCTGGGCATCCCCATGGTGGAGGGCGTGATCCATTCCAGCGACGTGTTCTATCGCCACGACGACCGCACCGATCCCACCTACTGGGAGCGCCTGCGGGACGAAAAGGGCTGCGTGGCCGTGGAGATGGAAAGCTTTGCTCTGTTCCACAACGCAAATGTGCTGGGCAAGCGGGCAGCCTGCCTGCTCACCATTTCCGACAGTTTTGTGAGCAGTGAGGCTACCACCGCCGAGGAGCGCCAGCTCAGCTTCACCAACATGATGAAGATCGCGCTGGGCGCGGAGGTGTAAGCATGGAGAAGGCTGAACTGGCGCGTCTGGCCATTCAGGCGCGGGAGATGGCGTACACGCCCTATTCCCATTTCAATGTGGGCGCGGCCTTGCTGGCAAAGGATGGCCGGGTCTTCACCGGTTGCAACATCGAGAATGCCGCCTACACCCCCTCCAACTGCGCGGAGCGCACCGCTCTGTTCAAGGCAGTGAGTGAGGGCGCGCGGGAATTCTCCATGCTGGCTGTGGTGGGCGCGCCCGCCGGCCAGCAGCCGCCCTTCCCGGTGACCGGCCCCTGCGGAGTCTGCCGCCAGGCGCTGAATGAGTTCTGCGAACTGGATATGCCCATCCTGCTGGTGACCGGGCCGGACAGCTGGACCGAGGTCACTCTGGGTGAGCTGCTGCCCTACAACTTCGGACCCCGCGACTTGGCCTGAGGGATGAAATGTTTCCGAAAATGCAGCAAAGTATGACTTATTTTGGCTAATGTTAACAAATTGTAATGCTCTGTATTTGCGGGAACTGGTTGAAATTTGTCATCCTGATAGCTATAATAAAGAAGCTAATGGGGAATTTCCCCAAGGACCGCGGCCTGTTTGCGGCGCGGTTTTCCACAACAGAACAAAGGAGATTGAATCATGAAAAAACTGATCTCGATCGTACTGGTAGCAGCTATGGCTCTGTCCATGGTGGCTTGCGGCGGCGCTTCCTCTACTCCCGCTTCCACCGGCGCTTCTTCCGAGGCTGCTTCCACTGCTACTTCCGGCGAGGAGACCTCCGGTAAGGAGCTCTCCGTTGGTATGATCACCGACGTAGGCGGCGTAAATGACCGTTCCTTCAACCAGACCTCCTGGGAGGGCCTGCAGGCTCTGGCCGAGGAGAACCCCAACATCAAGGTAAGCTACCTGGAGTCCAAGACCGATGCTGACTACAGCGCCAACATCGAGACTTACCTGAGCGAGGGCACCGACCTGATCATCTGCGTGGGCTACATGCTGGCTGAGGCCACCAAGGTTGCTGCCGAGGCTAACCCCGATCAGCTGTTCGCCATCATCGATGATTCCTCCATTGATCTGCCCAACGTTGCCTGCCTGATGTTCTCTCAGGCTGAGGCTTCCTACCTGGTGGGCATCGTGGCCGGCTTGGCTACCGAGTCCAACACCGTTGGTTACGTTCAGGGCATGGTTTCCGATTCCATGAACCAGTTCGGCTGCGGCTTCATCGCCGGCGTTAAGTCTGTGAACCCCGAGGCTACCGTTCTGCAGTTCAATGCCAACAGCTTCGGCGACCCCACTGGCGGCAACACCGCTGCCACCGACATGATCACCAAGGGCGCTGACGTGGTCTTCCACGCTGCCGGCGCTACCGGCAACGGTGTGATCGAGGCCTGCAAGGCCAACGGCGTATACGCCATCGGCGTGGACACAGACCAGGCTCCTCTGGCTCCCGAAACCGTGATCACCTCTGCTATGAAGCGCGTTGACATCGCTGCTCAGGATATCTCTCTGGCAGTTGCCAACGGCACCTTCACTCCCGGCGTGCACCTGTACAGCCTGGAGAACGGCGGTGTTGACCTGTCTCCCACCCGCGATCTGCTGACCGAAGAGATGCTGACCGCTGTTGAGGATGCCAAGGCCAAGATCATTGCCGGCGAAGTGACCGTTCCCTCCACTCCCGACGAGCTGGGCGACGGCCTGTTCACCCTGAAGTAAGCGCATTTCTGGCTTGCAAGAGCCGCGCACCCTTGTGGTGCGCGGCTCTTTTTTTGGGGAAGTGACAGGCTGCCATTTTGCATTGCAAAAGGTGTAAAGTGCTACTTTCGGTTTTTTGACCAAAAGGGCAAATGAATTTCAGTCTGTTTGGTAGGAAACACGTGATCCGTGTTGAAATAAGGCGGTCTTTTTGGTACAATAATACTGAAAAATAGTTGGCTTTTTGCCGACTCTGGATAGCTATAAAGCTGAAATCAAGGGAGGGTATGTTTATATTATGAGAAGCATTTCAATGGAGACTGTGGAGGCAAAGCGCGCTGAGATTCTGGCCACTTTGAAGGACAAAACGGCTACGCATGAGCAGAAGGTCACTTATCTGGCCCGTCATGCGGAAAATTTCCTGACCGTGCTGGACGAGCCGAAAGAGCTGGAGGAGCTGATGTATTGCGCCCAGGAGGACCGCTGCATCTGCAATCTGTTTGAGGGCGATGCGCCCTACCGGCCCCGCTACATCTGCCCGGACTACCCCAAATTCATGAAGGAGGGCAGTGCGTTCCTGCAGCTGGACCCCCCGAAGGATCTGTTTGAGGCCCTGAACAGCCTGCAGATCCTGTATCACAACGTGCCCAGCATCACCAACTATCCCGTTTACATCGGTGATCTGGACCTGCTGCTGGAGCCCTTCGTGCAGGATCTGGACGACGAGACCGTGAAGAAGGCGCTGCGCCTGTTCCTCACCAGTGTGGACCGCACTATCCTGGACTCCTTCTGCCATGCCAACATCGGCCCCACCATGACCCGCGCGGGCATGCTGCTGATGGAGGTTGAGGCTGAGCTGCAGAACGCCGTGCCCAACCTGACCATGCGTGTGAGCAAGGACACTCCGGATGAGTTTGTGGTGGCGGGCATCGAGTGTGCGCTGCGCTGCGCAAAGCCCAGTTTTGCCAACGACCGTATGTTCCGCAGCGAATTGGGCGATGATTACTGCATCGCCAGCTGCTACAACGGCCTGTACAAGGGCGGCGGATCTTACACCCTGTGCCGCCTGCTGCTGGCCGGTATCGCCAAGCGCAGCAAGAACATTCAGGACTTCAAGGAGAACCAGCTGCCCTACGTGATGGATGTGATGGCCCGCTACATGGATGCCCGGGTTCGCTTCCTGGTGGAGGAGAGCGGCTTCTTCGAGAGCAACTTCCTGGTGGAGGAAGGCCTGCTCCATCGCGAGCGCTTCAGCGCCATGTTCGGTCTGGTGGGCATGGCCGAGTGTGTGAACGACCTGCTGGCCAAAGAGGGCATCGAGGGCCGCTTCGGCCACAGCGAGACTGCGGACAAGCTGGGCGTGGAGATCATGGAGCAGATCAATGCCTTCTGCAACGCTCATCCCGCACCCTACTGCGAGGCCACCGGCGGCCATTACCTGCTGCATGCTCAGGTTGGTATGGACTACGACAAGAACAGCACTCCCGGCACCCGTATCCCCGTTGGTGAGGAGCCGGCCGAGCTGATCGACCATCTGAAGAATATCAACCTGTTCCACAAATACTTCATCTCCGGCGCAGGCGACATCTTCCCGGTGGATCTGACCGTTCACAAGAACCACAAGTTCCTGCTGGATGTGATCCGCGGCTCCTTCGATCTGGATATCCGCTACCTGAGCTTCTACGGCAGCGACAGTGATGTGATCCGCGTGACCGGCTATCTGGCCAAGCGCTCCGAGATCGAGAAGCTGGCCGAGGGCCACAACGTGCTGCTGAACACTACCGGCCTGGCCCTTGGCGCCACCCGCAACTGCCACGCTCAGGATCGTCGGGTGCGCTGATATGAAGGCGCTGGTAAATAAGATCATCCCGTTCAGTTCGGTGGACGGGCCGGGCAACCGTACCGCGATCTTTTTGCAGGGCTGCAACTTCAACTGCCTTTACTGCCATAACCCCGAGACCATCAATCAGTGTGTGAACTGCGGTCAGTGCGTAACGGTGTGCCCGGTGGGCGCGCTTTCCATGCAGGAGGGCAAGGTCTGCTACGATCACACCAAATGTGTGTTCTGTGACGCCTGCTTCAAGCAGTGCCCCAACAGCTCGTCGCCCCGTGTTCGCTCCCTGACTCCGGAAGAGGTCATGGTGGAGGTTCGCAAGAATGTACCGTTTATTCGGGGCATCACCGTTTCCGGCGGAGAATGCACCCGCTGGCGGGATTTTCTGGTGGAGCTGCTGAGCATTGCCAAGGCCGAGGGGCTGTCCACCCTGCTGGACAGCAACGGCAGCTATGACTTTTCCGCGGACCCGGAGCTGCTGGCTGTGACGGATGGAGTGATGCTGGACATCAAGGCATGGACCAGCGAGGACCACAAGGCCGTCACCGGGGTGGACAACACCCAGGTGCGGGCGAATCTGGAGTTTCTGGCCCAGGCGGGCAAGCTGGAGGAGCTGCGTACCGTAGTGGTGCCCGGCTTGTTTGACGCCGAGACCGCTGTGCGGGAGTCGTCGGCGGTAGCTGCCCCCTGGCAGGACAAACACCCCATGCGCTATAAAATCATCTGTTACCGTCCCATGGGCGTGCGGGAAAGCGAGAAGGAGCGCCTGCAGCAGCCCACGGCGGAATACCTGCAGCAGCTGGCCGATCTGGCCCGCGGCCAGGGCATCCGCGATGTGGTGATCACCTGATCGCCGCGATTATCCTGGAAAACAGGGCAGGGCATGCACCCTTCCCGGAACCGATGGGCGCCGCTTGTGAACCGGGCGGCGTCTGTCGGATATGAGACCGCTTTGCACTCCGCACGCAGGCCGATGACGCGGGCGGAGCGCAAGGTGAAAAGGAGGCTTATTTTTGCACAATCCAAACCTGGACCTGAACACCGTCGTGGTGGACATGCGGAACATCACCAAAAAATTCGGTGATTTTACCGCCAACGACGGCATCCAACTCACCGTGCACAAGGGTGAGATCCACGCCATCCTGGGCGAGAACGGCGCCGGTAAGAGCACGCTGATGAATCAGCTGTACGGCATGTATCCGCCCACCTCGGGTGAAATTTATATCAAGGGGCAGAAAATCCACATGGACAGCCCCAAAAAGGCCATCAGCGCCGGCATCGGCATGGTTCACCAGCACTTCATGCTGGTGCAGCCTTTCACCGTTACGCAGAACATCGTATTGGGCATGGAGCCTCAGAAGGGCATCATGCTGGATATGGCGACCGCCCGCAAGAATGTGGAAGCCATTTCCAAGAAATACGGCCTGGCGGTGGACCCCGACGCGAAGATCGAGGATATTTCCGTTGGCATGCAGCAGCGCGTGGAGATCCTGAAGGCGCTGTATCGCGGCGCGGAGATCCTGATTCTGGACGAACCCACCGCTTCGCTGACCCCCCAGGAGATCAGCGAGCTGATCGACATTATGCACAGCCTCACGGCGGACGGTAAGAGCATCATCCTCATCACCCACAAGTTGAAGGAGATCAAGGCCTCGGCTGATTTCTGCACCATCATCCGCATGGGTAAGTACATCAATACCGTGGAAGTGGACAAGGTGAGCGAGGACGACCTGGCCAGTATGATGGTGGGCCGCAACGTGAACTTCAAGGTGGACAAGCAGGAGCAGGAGCCCGGCGATGTGGTTCTGGATGTGAAGGACCTGCACGCGGTGGATTACCGTGGCGTGGAGATCCTGCGCGGCCTGAACCTGCAGGTGCGCAAGGGCCAGATCCTGGGCCTTGCGGGCATCGATGGCAACGGCCAGACCGAGCTGGTGGAATGCATCACCGGCCTGCGTAAGGCCACCAAGGGCTCCATCACTGTGAACGGCACCGACATCTTCAACAAATCGCCCCGCTACGGCTTCGAGCATGGCGTATCCAGCATTCCTGCAGACCGGCAGAAGCATGGTCTGGTGCTGGAGTTCAGTGTGGCTGACAACATGGTTCTGCAGAACTTTGCGGAGGACAAATACTCCAGCCACGGCATTCGTAAGATGGATGCGGTGAACAGCTTTACCCAGGAGGCCATTGAAAAGTTCGACATTCGCCCCCGCGACTGTCTGAACAAGCCTGCCGGCACTCTGTCCGGCGGTAACCAGCAGAAGGTCATCATCGCCCGCGAGGTCACCAACAACAAGGACCTGCTGATCGCGGTGAACCCCACCCGCGGCCTGGACGTGGGCGCCATTGAGTATGTGCACAAATACATCGTGGAGCAGCGCAACAAGGGCAAGGCCGTGCTGCTGGTATCCTTTGAGCTGGATGAGATCATCAGCCTTTCAGACGAGATCGACGTGATCTTTGACGGGCGGATCAACGGCAGTCTGCCCGGCAAAGATGCGGACGAAAATACCCTTGGCCTGTGGATGGCAGGAGGTAAGGCGGATGAATAAACTGGAAAAATTCCTGAACAGCAAGTTCCTGGTGACTTTGTTCTCGATCTTGCTGGGCTTTGTGGTGGGCGCACTGTTCCTGCTGCCCATGGGCATCAGCCCTGTTGAGGCCTATGCCAAGCTGTTTGACGGCGTGTTCGGCAGCGTGCGCAACATGGCCTACAGCGTTGTATATGCCACCCCGCT
The DNA here is from genome assembly GCF_002160145.1 of Gemmiger sp. An194. Taxonomy (GTDB): domain Bacteria; phylum Bacillota; class Clostridia; order Oscillospirales; family Ruminococcaceae; genus Allofournierella. The sequence goes on from NZ_NFKA01000008.1 coordinate 26,833, forward strand.
GATCTTCACCGGTCTGGCGGTGGCGTTCTCGTTCCGCACCGGCGTGTTCAACATCGGTGCCGAAGGTCAGTTCGTCATGGGCTCCATGGCGGCCTGTGTGGTGGGCATTCTGGTGCCCGCACCGGCGATCATTCTGGTTCCCCTGTGCTTTATCGCGGCACTGGCTGTGGGCGCGGTCTGGGGCCTGATCGTGGCGTTCCTGAAGGTCAAGTGGGGCATCAATGAGGTGCTCAGCATGATCATGTTCAACTGGATCGCCTTCTATCTGTCCAACTACATTGCGGATCTGCCCATGATCCACAACGAGGGCAATGCCGAGGCAACCAAGAATGTGCAGGATGCGGCCCGCATTCTGTTCCCTCAGGCCTGGCTGGACGCTCTGTGCCCTGCTTCCAACTGGGGTATCCTGCTGGCTGTGCTGGCTGTGATTCTGGTTTATGTGATCATCGAAAAGACCACCCTGGGCTATCAGCTGAAGGCGGTGGGCTTCAACCGCTCGGCTGCGGAATATGGCGGCATCAGCGTGAATAAATCCATTTACATCGCCATGGCCATTTCCGGCGCGCTGGCCGGCATGGGCGGCGCGATCCAGCTGCTGGGCATGGGCAGCCGTATCAGCATTTTCACCGCTCAGGAAAGCTTCGGCTTCCAGGGCATCAGTGTGGCGCTGATCGGCGCTTCCAATCCCATTGGCGTGTTCTTTGCCGGCCTGTTCTACGGTGCGCTGAAGTATGGCGGCTCCAAGCTGAACCTGATCGGTGCCCCGTCTGAGGTGATCAACATCATCATGGGTACGGTCGTGTTCTTCATCGCCATCTCCCATGTGTTCCGCTTTGTGAAAAAACGCAAGAACAACAAGAAGGGGGAGGCCTGAGCAATGGATCTGATCGTAAACAACCTTGGCATTATCATTTACGCCACCCTGCTGTTCACCCCTCCGCTGCTGTTCGCGGCTATGGGCTCCTGCTTCTCTGAGCTGAGCGGCGTGGTGAACATCGGTATCGAGGGCATGATGACCATCGGTGCCTTCGTGGGCGCGGCCACCGGCCATTACACCGGCAATCCCTGGCTGTCCTTTATCTGCGGCGGCCTGGCGGGTATGCTGTTCGGCGCGCTGCATGCGCTGGCCACTGTGAAGCTGAACGCAGACCAGACCATTTCCGGTACTGCCATCAACTTCCTGGCTCCCGGTGTGGCGGTGCTGATGGCGAAAGCGCTGTTCAATTCTTCCGATACGGCGCCTCTGGACTCCACCAGCAAGATTCCCACCCTGTTTGCCGATGCCTTCACCGGCGGCGGCGTGTGGAACAACTTTATGAAGAATGTGTTCTCCACCTATGCCACCACCTATCTGGTGTTCATCGTGCTGGTCATCGTGTGGTTTGTGTTCTACAAGACCCGCTACGGTCTGCGCCTGCGTGCCTGTGGCGAGCATCCCGAGACCTGTGATACTCTGGGCATCAACGTGATCCGCATGCGCTTCTCCGCCGTTTGCATCTCCGGCTTCCTGGCCGGTCTGGGCGGCGCCTGTGTGACCATGGCCACCATGAACCAGTTCCGTCCCACCTCCATCGTGGGCCAGGGCTTCATTGCCATCGCTGCCGTTATCTTCGGTAAGTTCCGTCCTCAGGGTGCCATGATTGCCTGTCTGCTGTTTGGCATGTGCTCCGGCATCCGCGTGGTCGTGGGCAGCAACGCGATGGTATCCGCTCAGCTGATTTCCATGATTCCCTATGTGGTCACCGTGGTTGTGCTGATTCTGTTCGTGGGTAAGGCTCATGTGCCTTCTGCAAACGGCAAGCCCTACGTGAAAGCAAAATAACAAGGAGGCTGCGGCCCTATGCGTATGTTTGATATTATCGCGAAAAAGCGCGATGGCGGCGTGTTGAGCCGCGAAGAGCTGGAATTTGCGGTGATGGGTTTCGTAAACGGCCAGGTGCCGGATTACCAGATGAGCGCCCTGCTCATGGCCATCTATCTGCGAGGCATGACCGAAAAGGAGACTGCTCAGCTCACCGATGTGATGGCTCATTCCGGCGACATGGTGGATCTTTCCGCCATCTCCGGCATCAAGGCCGATAAACACTCCACCGGCGGTGTGGGTGATAAGACCACTCTGGTCATCGCGCCCATCGTGGCTGCCTGCGGGGTGAAAATCGCCAAGATGAGCGGCCGTGGACTGGGCCACACCGGCGGCACGGTGGATAAGATGGAAGCCGTGCCCGGAACCCAGACCGCCGTGGATCGGGAGCGCTTTTTCGCTCAGGTGAATGAGATCGGCATCAGCGTGATCGGTCAGAGCGGTAACCTGGCTCCGGCGGACAAAAAGATGTACGCCCTGCGGGATGTGACCGCCACCATCGGCTGTGTACCGCTGATTGCCTCCTCCATTATGAGCAAGAAGCTGGCCGCCGGGTCTGACTGCATCCTGCTGGATGTGAAAACCGGCAACGGTGCCTTTATGAAGACACTGGACGATTCCATCGAGCTGGCAAAGGCCATGGTGAGCATCGGTCAGCACAACGGCCGCAAGGTGGCTGCTCTCATCACCGATATGGATACCCCGCTGGGTCACAACATCGGCAACAGCCTGGAGGTCATCGAGTCGGTGGAGGTGCTCAAGGGCCACGGTCCGGCAGACCTGACCGAGGTATGCTACCAGCTGGCTGCCAACATGCTGTATCTGGCGGGCAAAGGCTCGCTGGAGGACTGCCGCCGCATGGCGGAAGAGGCTGTTGCCAGCGGCGCGGCCTACGAGAAGCTCAAGCAGATGTTTGCCGCCCAGGGCGGCGATGTGTCGGTGCTGGACGACCCGGACAAGTTCCAGAAGGCAAAGTTCAGCCGGCCGCTGCTGGCAGCTGAGAGCGGCTATCTGGTACGGATGAACACCGAAATGGTGGGCAACGCCAGCGTCGGCCTGGGCGCGGGCCGCATCACCAAAGAGGATGTCATCGACTTTGCGGCAGGCATTGTGCTGCACAAAAAGACTGGCGACAAGGTGGAGGCGGGCGAATGCCTGGCCACCCTGTATGCGGATCAGGAAGAAAAGTTTGATGCAGCGGAAGAGATGTTCCGCGCAGCCCTCACCTTCGGTCCCGAGCCGGAGCCGGTGCCCGCACTGGTTATGGCCCGTGTGACTGAGGAAGGCGTGGAGCGGTTCTAAGCCTTATACGAAACGTAATAAAAAGACCCGGTTTTCCACCGGGTCTTTTTATTATCGCAAAAATGACTGTAAGCCGGTCAGACCTGGGGGAGTTTGGAGGCATCAACAGACTATACTCTCGAAGAGCTGTAGAGAGTCGTTCTTTGTACGTGCGGGCAGAAAAAGTGCGTATTCTATAAACTAATAGGAATATATCGGATTGAATAAACAAAGCGGAATTAAAAAACCGCCCGATATCATCAGCGTGACTGACGATATCGGGCGGTTTTGTTCTGTTTGCTTTTGGGGAGATCGGGGCAGGGGAGCCAGAATTACTTCAGCAGCTCACACACAGCCTGGGCATAGGCCACGGGGTCTTCGATGGGCATGCCTTCAATGAGCAGGGCCTGATTGTACAGGATATTCGCGTACTTGCCCAGCTTTTCGGTTTCGCCGTTTGCCTGCAGGTTCTTCAGAGTTTCGAATACAGGATGAGAAGCGTTCAGCTCCAGCACCTTCTCGCTCTTGGGGGCGGGCATGTCGCCGCTGTTGGGCATGGAGCTCAGAACCTTCTCCATCTCCAGGCTCAGAGGACCTTCGCTGGCGATGCAGACCGGGTGGCTCTTCAGACGGGTGGACAGGCGCACCGCAGTGACCTTGCCGTCCAGTGCGGTCTTCATGGCCTCGAACAGGTCCTTGTTGGCCTCGCTGGCCTCCTCGGCGGCCTTCTTCTCCTCTTCGGATTCCAGCCCCAGATCGCCGCTGGAAATGTTCTTGAACTCCTTCTCCTTGTCTTTCTCGCCGTAGTGACGCAGCATCTGCAGGCAGAATTCATCCACATCCTCGGTGAGCAGCAGCAGGTCATAGCCCTTGTCCAGCACCAGCTCAGCGGCGGGCAGCTTGGCCAGACGCTCGGTGGAATCGCCGGCAGCGTAGTAGATGTACTTCTGCTCCTCAGGCATCTTGTCCACATATTCCTGCAGGCTGATCAGCTTGTTTTCCTTGGCGCTGTGGAAGAGAAGCAGATCCTTCAGCAGGTCGCTGTTGGCGCCGTAGCCCTCGTAGCAGCCAAACTTCAGCTGACGGCCGAAGCTCTTGAAGAACTCGTCGTACTTCTCACGGTCGTTGTTCTTCATGGCGTTCAGTTCGTTCTTGATCTTCTTTTCCAGGCTGTTGCGGATCAGCTTGAGCTGGCCGTCTTTCTGCAGCATCTCACGGCTGATGTTCAGGCTCAGGTCCTGGCTGTCCACAATGCCTTTCACGAAGCTGAAGTGGTCGGGCAGCAGGTCGGCGCATTTGTCCATGATCAGCACGCCGGAGGCGTACAGCTGCAGACCCTTCTCGTAGTCTCGGCTGTAGTAGTTGAAGGGAGCGTGGCCGGGGATGAAGAGCAGAGCGTTATAGGTGGCAGTGCCTTCGGTGCGGCTCACGATCACCCGGGCGGGATCTGTGAAATCGTAGAATTTATCCTTGTAGAACTGGTTGTACTCCTCGTCGGTCACGTCGCTCTTGCTGCGCTTCCACAGGGGAACCATGCTGTTCAGGGTCTCCAGTTCAGTGTAGGTCTCGTATTCGGTCTTGTAATCCTCACCGGCATCGGCGGGGCGCTCCTTGGCGCGGGTCTTCTCCCGCTCCATGCGGATGGGGTAGCGCACATAGTCGCTGTACTTCTTCACGATGTGCACCAGGTTGTATTCGTCCAGGAACTCGTCGTAGTTCTCGTTCTCGGCATTCTCCTTGATCACCATGATGATCTTGGTGCCCACGTCTTCCTTGTCGGCCTCGGTGATGGTGTAGCCCTCAGCACCGGTGCTCTCCCACTGCCAGGCGGTGTCGCTGCCGAAGGCGCGGCTGATCACGGTGACCCGGCTGGCCACCATGAAGGCGGAATAGAAGCCCACGCCGAACTGACCGATAATGTCGATGTCCTCGGCTTTGTTGTCCTTCTTGAAGTCCAGGCTGCCGCTGCGGGCGATGGTGCCCAGGTTTTCCTCCAGCTCTTCCTTGGTCATGCCGATGCCGTTATCGGTCAGGGTCAGGGTGCGGTTTGCCTTGTCCAGCTCCAGCAGGATCTGATAATCCTCTTTTTTGGTGGTAACGGCGTGGTCGGTCAGGCTCTTGAAATAGAGCTTGTCGATGGCGTCGCTGGCGTTGGAGATCAATTCGCGCAGGAAGATCTCCTTGTTGGAGTAGATGGAATGGATCATCATATCCAGCAGTTTTTTGCTTTCGGCCTTAAATTCTTTCACAGCCATGATTGAACGCTCCCTTTTATGAAAAGTTATTGTAAAACAAAAAAGATTAGCACTCGTTATGATTGAGTGCTAATCTAATATACACCTTTTTGAAGAAAACTGCAAGAGGGTTCACAAAAAGTTTAAAACTCCTTGCGGCTGTAGATGCGGGTGGCAAGGGCCCAGCAAATCAGGTATACCGCGATGCAGCCCACCGGCATCACCACAGCCCAGCCCCAGACGGCCAGATCCCCCAGAAACAGCGTTTGCAGCAGGGGAGGCAGTGCCATATCCTGCAGCAGATCCAGTTTGCCCAGTACCATCACGCAGCCGAACAGCGCCGCCGCAACCAGCAGCACTGCGGTGCGGGCCTTTTCCACGCCGTATTTGTAGGAAAGCACCAGCGAAATGCCGAAGTAGGCAAGGCAGACAAAGGAAAACGCAAGCAGGCTAAGCAGGTTTTCCATCAAAGGTTCGCCCTTCAGCAAAGCCAGCAGACCGCACAGCAGTGTGCCGATGGCAAAGCTGATGAGCAGCGCAAGGGTGATGAGGATGAACTTGGCCCCCACGAGCTGGCGCTTGCTTACCGGCAGGCTGGCGGCGTACAGGTCCCATTTGGAATAGTTGTCGATGGTCAAACCGCTCAGAATGTAGAAGCCGGAGATCCAGGCGAAGAAAAACACCATGAAAGTGAAGTCCATCGCCAGAGCCATAGCGCTGTAAAGCACCAGGACCAGGGCAAGGTTTTTGTGGTACGCATGCCAGAGAATGAAGAAGTCTTTTTTCAGCAGGCCGATCATTGTGCATCCCTCCCGGTATAAAACTGCATGATGTCCTCGATGCTGGCCCGGTCGATCACCGCATCCGGCAGAGCCCGGCGGGCGGCGGCCGCGTCGCTGACCAGCGTCTCACAGGTGAAGCCCGTCTTGCGGGTGGCCACCTTGATCCGGCTGTCCAGCGCCTCCAGCTGCTCCGGGCTGCAGCGCAGAATGCCGTATTTTTCCAGCAGCTCGTCCCGGTCCATCTGGAACAGCAGCCGCCCCTTGTGCAGATAGGCGATGGAATCCGCCACCTTTTCCAGATCGCTGGTGATGTGGCTGCTCATCAGAACGCTGTGGTTTTCGTCCTGGATGTAGTCCCGCAGGTAGTCCAGCACCTCGCCGCGCACCACCGGGTCCAGACCGCTGGTGGCTTCATCCAGAATCAGCAGCCGGGGCTTGTGGGCCAGGGCGGTGGCCAGCTGGAACTTCATCCGCATGCCCTTGCTCATATCCTTGATGAGCTTTTTCTCCGGCAGCTGGTAGGCCTCCAGCAGCCGGGCAAATTCGGCGCAGTCCCAGCCGGGCTGCAGGCTCTTCATGATGCTGTTCACCTGGCGGGGCGTGAGTGTCTCATAAAAGAAGGAATCCTCCATCACCACGCCGATCTGGGATTTGTCCAGCCGGTTGGGGTCGGTGCAGCCCAGCACCTCAATGCTGCCACCGTCGGTACGGATGGCCCCGAAGATAGCCTTCAGTGTGGTGGTTTTGCCCGCGCCGTTTTCACCCACAAAGCCCACGATGGTGCCGGTGGGCACGGTCAGGTCCAGATTCTCCAGCGAAAAATCCTTGTAATGTTTGCACAGGCCGCGGATGCAGATTGCGTTTTCCATAGGATCAGTCTCCCTCCAACAACAGGTTCAATGTTGCCAGCACCTCCGCCTTGCTGATGCCCCCGGCCAGCGCGGTGTCCACCGCCTGCTGCAGGTATCCCTCCATCTTTTTCAGGGTCTCCTCCCGGTGCAGCTCCATGTTCTGGAGTGCAACGAAGCAGCCCTTGCCGGGCACCGTATTGATGAACCCGGCCTTTTCCAGGTCCTCATAGGCCCGTTTGGTGGTGATCACGCTGATGCGCAGCTCCTTGGCCAGCAGCCGGATGCTGGGCAGCGCCTCACCCTCCTTGAGCCTGCCGTCAAAAATGGCGGCGCGGATCTGGTCGGTGATCTGGGCATAGATCGGCTTTGGGCTGGAATTGCTGATGTAGATCTCCATCAGTCTTCCTCGCTTTTCCTTTAATTTATCAGACTGTACATATCTGATATATACAGTATATACGCTTATATACACAGTTGTCAAGGCTCCGGAGAAAAAATCTGAAAAAAGCGCAAAAATCACCCGGTTGGATAAGAGCATGATACAATTTTGATACGAACTGCAGATATCATCAAAGCACAGGGCGGGCATCCGCACTGGAACAGAGAAAAGAGGAACCCCAATGAATCCCATTTTGATTGTTGACGATGAACGCCCCATTGCCGAGCTGATCGAGCTTACCCTGTTGCAGGCGGGCTACCAGTGCGAGATCGCGCTGGACGGCGATACTGCCGCGGATAAGATCGAGACCGGCCGGTACGATCTGATTTTGCTGGACATCATGCTGCCGGGTGTCGATGGCTATGAGCTGATGGAATACGTGCGACCCACCGGAACGCCGGTGATCTTCCTGACCGCTAAGGGCATGCTGGCAGACCGGGTGCGGGGCCTGCGCATGGGAGCGGACGATTATATCGTGAAGCCCTTCGAGCCGCTGGAGCTGCTGGCCCGGGTGGAAAGTGTGCTGCGCCGGGCAGGACGGGGCGGCGGGGTGCTGCGGGCCTTTGACATTGTGGTGGACCCGGTGGCCCGCCGGGTGGAAAAAGGCGGTATACCGGTGGCCCTCACGCCCAGGGAGTTTGATTTGCTGGTGCTGCTTCTGCGCAACCAGGGCATTGCCCTCTACCGGGATGTGATGTACGAGCGGGTGTGGGGCGGCGAGGAGGAAGCGGGCAGCCGCACGCTGGATCTGCACATCCAGCGTCTGCGCAAAAAGCTGGGCCTTGCAGATAAGATCAAGACGGTGTATAAAATCGGTTATTTACTGGAGGTGGAAACGTGAAACTGGCAGCCAAACTGACATTTGCCATCCTGCTGCTGTTGGCGCTTTTGTTGAATCTGGGGGCGGCCTGGCTGATCGGCAGCGGATTTTCCGCCCAGCTGCGGGCGGCGGCGCAGCAGAATGCGGCCGCACATCGGGCGGAGTGCTATCAGCTGCAAAAGGAAATGATTGAAAACCCGGACCTGGAGACCCAGTCCCCACTGGTGACCCGATACGGGCAGCAGCGCATCGCGCAGACAGGGGAAGGGCTGGCCATCCTCAGCGAAGAGGGAGCCTTCCTCTATTCCGGTATCGGAATGGTGAATGGCTGGCAGCCGGTGCTGCGGGCAGTGGATGCAGGAGCGGACGAAATGACCTACGCCAAAGAGGGGGCAAACATCTGGCAGCTGTTTGCAAGCCCGGTGCAGTGGCAGGGGAGAACCTTGTGGCTGGTGAGCAGCTGCGATGTGAGCGAGGTGTTCCGGCTGCGGAACCAGCAGCTGGCGGGGTTTGCCCGCCTGGAAGTGCTTGCCTTTGCCGGGGTGGCGCTGGTGGTGTGGGCGGTGAGCCGCCGCCTGACCCGGCCGCTGAAAGCCTTGGAGGAATCCGCACGGGCCATCGCGGCGGGCTCCTACGACCGGCGAACCGGCATGACCGGAACCGATGAGGTGGCCAGCCTTGCCGCCAGCTTTGATGTCATGGCCGAGGCGGTGGAGCAGCGGGCGCGGCAGCTGGATCTGGCGGTGCACCAGCGAGAGGACTTTGTGAGCGCCTTTACCCATGAGTTGAAAACTCCCATGACCAGTATGCTGGGCTATGCGGATCTGCTGCGCAGCGCCGAGGTGAAGCCGGAGCTGCGCCAGCGGGCGGCAAATTACATTTATCACGAGACAAAACGGCTGGAAGCATTGAGCGCCAAGCTGATGACCTTCATGACGCTGGACCCGGAGCATAAAACGTTGGAGCTGCGCCCGGTTTCGCTGGCGGCGCTGGCGGAAAAGACCGCCCGCGCTCTGCCCGCAGAATGCCCGATCCGGCTGTGCTGGCAGGGCTTTGAAACAGGCTGTGTTCTGGGAGACGAGGAGCTGCTCACTGCGCTGCTGGAAAATCTGATCAGCAACGGAATGCGGGCCGAGCCGAAGGACGGCAGGATACACATTGCCGCTTGCTGGGAAGGCAGTCAGATGGAGATCACGGTGCGTGACCGGGGCCGGGGAATCCCGCAGACAGAGCTGGAACGCATCACCGAGCCATTCTATATGGTGGATAAATCCCGCGCCAGAGCCCAGAACGGCAGTGGTTTCGGTCTGGCACTCTGCGATCGCATTGCCCGGCTGCACGGCACCCGGCTGGAATTTGAGAGCCAGCCCGGAGAGGGCACAACGGTACGATTTACATTAAAGGAGGCGGCGGGATGAGCAAAAAACAGCGAATCAAAACGAGCCTGTTCTGCGCCGGAGCATTGCTGCTGGTGCTGGCCTGTATGGGGTTGCCCTCTGCCTTCTGTGTCATGCAGCAGGCAAGGCTGCTGCAAACCAGCCATTCCCGCCCGGCGGAAGAAAATGCCCTTTCCAGCCAGGGGCGGGAGAACGCGCTGGCAAAGCTTCTGTATGACCGGCAGTTCCTGGCGGGCAGCACGCCGGAATGGGATTCCAACGGCTGGCAGGTGTTGGAGCAAACCGAAGAGGGACAGATGAATTCGATTGGCGCAGCACTGGAACAATTGCGAAAAGCAGGCCTGCTGGATGAAACGCAAACTGCGGCAGCGTATGCGCTGCTTGAAACCGAACAACCCGATGCCTGCAAAAATGCTATGCGGGATACGGCGGGCTTTGTGCGCTATGAGTGGAGCACAGAGGCCGACAGCCTTCTGCTGGAGCTGGGCCCCGGTGAAGAAGTGGTGCGGCTGCGATGGAGTGTTGGCGGGCAGCTGCGGGCAGCTGAGCTGTTGGAGGAATACAAACGATTTTTGAACGTGACAGAATTTACCGACTGGCAGGATCTTTCCAGTGAGGACGGCCATCTTGCCGCTGCCTATTCCCCGGCGGCGCAGCTGTATGTGTATGCATCGGACAAGGGCGGTACAGAGCTTGGCGCAGAGCACAAAACGCCGGAACAGATCGCCACGGCAATGAAAGACAAGAAGGAGGGAACGGCATGAACTGCATAACAAAAACGACGGCGCTGGCATTGAGCCTTCTGCTGCTGGCAGGCTGCGGCATACAGCCCGCTCAAAGCGAAGTGTTCACAGAAGCGACAGCGCAGCCCACAGTGAAGAGTGCATTGTACCAGACCGGCGGAAGCAGAGGGGTGGACTGGAGCATCAAAGGCGAGAATGCCTTCACCGTGGCCCGAAGTGGACAGGGGGCCTTTCTGCAGGCCATCGACCTGACCGATGGCAGCTGTACACCGCTCTGTTCGCAGCGGGAATGCCCCCACAGCGGCGCGGATTGTCCGGCCTGGGTGGAAGAGCAGGGCACGCTGCCCTATGTGAACTGCCTGGAAAACGGCGATCTGGTCTTATATTATCTGACCAATAAGGCGCTGGGCGGCAAAGCAGCCGTGGAGCTGCGGGCAGCGGACGGCACCCTGATTCAGGCGCCCATAGCCTTGCCGGAGGAAGGGCAGGGCTGGTCTCCTTCCGGATTTTACAGCGACGGTAAAGATTTATATGTGGTGCGGGAGGATCGGTGGTACCAGTCCGGCTGGCTGCCTCTGTATCGGCTGTACCGCATCCATACGCAGGCGGACGATGCGTTCGGAAGTATGGAGGAAGCAGCAAGCTGGCAGCTGGAAAATACCTCGATCCTCACCGGGCAGACCACCGGAAACGGATTGCTGGTTTGTCAACTGACCGATGGTGGGCAGATTCTCAGCGAACTGCTGTGGAATGGAGAAATACGCACCATCCGCCGGGCGCAGCCCCAGCAGATGTTCTGGACAGCCCAATATTCCGGCAGCCTGGAACCGGAGCCTACCATCTGTTTGTACGACAGTGTGAGCGGCTGGCTGGAACGGCTGGACTCTGCCACGGGTGAGAGCGTGCAGATCGCTGAATTGGAAACGGGGCTTTCGCTGGTGGGAACACCGTTCTGGCTGGAGGATACATTATATGTAGGGATGTTACGGGAAGGCGGAGCAGAGCAGGCGCTCGCTATCCATGAAGATGGAACCGTGGAGCCGATTGTCCGCCAGACCAGCCGGAACGGAACAATTGGTCCGGCGGTTCCGTTGGCCGTGATTGGGGACAGGCTGCTGGTGCAGCTGAACGAAACCATGGTGGAAACCAGTTACCGGGATAAGGACGGAAAACTGGTCTCCGACCAGACCAGTGAATTCCGTTACGGCCTGTTCACACCGGAGCAGTATATGGCGAACGATGCGGAATGTCTGCCCATTCAAGGGGCATTTTGAGGAGTGAGAAACGATGAAAAAGCATATCCAAGCAACGGCATTGGCGGTTAGCCTGCTGCTGATAGTCGGCTGCGGCACCGCCCGGAGCCAAAGCGAGCCAATCCCGGCAGCGGAGCAGGCCAATGTGGAACAGACCCTGGGGGGACTGCATTTTGCGCAATCCAGTCAGGGGGACGGAAGTGTTTGGATCGTGTCCGGCGATCAGGCATTTCTGGCGGGCGGACGGCAGATCGACGGGGGATGCCTTCTGCAATCGGTGGATTTAACAACCGGGCAGCGGACGGTTTTGTGCGGTAAAGCGGGCTGTGCACATTCCGACCGGGACTGCGATGCATGGCTGCGCAGGGATGGATTCATTCAGATGACGGAGACGGAGTCGGGGCAGCTGGCGCTGTTCTGGCAGATCGATGGCGAAGCGTCGGTGGAGCTGCGGGACCTGAGCGGAAAGGTGCTCCGTTCGCAGACAAAGATTTCCGCATTGCCGGTGAGCGGACCCGTGTATCGGGACGGGGGCAGTTTGTACTATATGTGCAGCGCCGAGCAATACCAGAATTTGTGGCGGGTGAATGTGGAGGACTCCGAGCGGTTCGGCCAGTGCGAAGAGGTTTGTCGCTGGCAGTTGGCGGAGAATCCGTACCCGCTGCTTTATACAGAGAATGGCATTGTGGTGGAACAGACCAGCGGTACCGGAGAAGAGGAAAATCAGGGGACGACCTGCCTGTATCTGCTGCGCTGGGAGAACACGGTGCAGAAGATTTTTGAGCAGGATCTGGCTCAGGGCATGATCTGGAAAGCGGAAGGAGATACGGCATTGTTTGCGTATCAGCGGGCAAGCGGAATGCTGGAGCAAATTAATCCGGCCGATGGTACACGGACGGAATTTGCGCAGGTGCAGCCGGGCATTCGATATGCAAACCCGGTCCATCTGACTCAGGGCCGATTGATCTATAGCTGGAATGACGGCGAAGCCCATGGGCAGAGCTGGGTGGAGCAGAATGGCCAGCCGGTGGAGATCAAGGCTCTTTCCCGCGGTCACAATGGGGGTGTAACGGATGTCATTGCGCTGCAGGCGTTGGGAAACGGACGTCTTCTGGCGGATCTGGGAGATCTGGAATATCCCATAACGGAAACCGGTACGGACGGCAAGGTCTTTTCCATGAATACCAGCGAACGGCTGTATGGTATTTTCACACTGGATGAGTATTGTCAGGGTGGAAAGGAGTATCTGCCGGTTCAGGCGGAAGCGGAATTCTGACAAAAAAACAGCCCGCCGGGTAGCGCATGCAGAACGCGTTACCCGGCGGGCTGTTGATTTTAATAAAGGTTACCGGCCCAGCAGCTTGTCCAGCTTTACCTTAAGAGGGGTATAGCCGTTTTTGGCATCGGAGGTGAAATCGGAGGCAACCTCCCACTTCCAGCGCTGATTGTCGAAGTAGAGCACATCACCCTCCTGTCCGGTCAGGGCCTTGGGCAGAGCGTTGGGGTCCACCAGCGGGTTAAAGGGCTGCTGGTAGCTGAGCACGCCCTCCGGCGAGATGCTGGCCCATACTCCGAATACGAAGCAGGCGCCTTCGCCGTAGCAGAAGCGCTCAAAGCGGACCTTGCCGTCGTAGTAGAACGAAAGGCAGTCACGGAATTTGTTCAGGTATTCCTTTTCGTAGCGGCGGCCGCAGTTTGCACCCGCCAGCTGTTTGGCAGAAATGTTCATGGCAGTTTCCCTTCCCGCTGCCGGGCCGCCAACAGGCGGCAGAGCAGGCGGCGTGTATTTCCTTTATTATAACAGGTTTAGGCTTCTGCCGCCAGAAAAAGGGGGCAAAAAGAGAGCAAAATAAGACGAAAAAACGAGTTCGAAAAAATTTGAAAAAATGTGAAAAAAGCTGTTGACATTTCTCTTTTCATGACGTATAATAAACAACGTCGCTGATGCGGCAACGCAAAGATGGCCCGGTAGTTCAGTTGGTTAGAACGCTAGCCTGTCACGCTAGAGGTCGTGGGTTCGAGCCCCATCCGGGTCGCCATCTTGCTGCTATAGCTCAGTCGGTAGAGCGCATCCTTGGTAAGGATGAGGTCAGCAGTTCAAATCTGCTTAGCAGCTCCATGGTAGAGCCCTTTCGGAATTTGCCGAAAGGGCTCATTTTTTGCCTTGAGACAGAGTGCTTTCTGTCCCGAAAGCGGGACAGAAAAAAGTGTAAAAAAATCGAAAATACTTGTTGACAGGCGGCTCGTTTTTTGGTATAGTAATAAGGCACCCGACGAACGGGGCAACAGAATAAAGGGGTATAGCTCAGCTGGTAGAGCAGCGGTCTCCAAAACCGCGTGCCGAGGGTTCGAATCCTTCTGCCCCTGCCAAAGGCCCGTGAATGCGAAAGCATTCACGGGTTTTTTGTTGTTTTGACTCGGAAGGTAATTCTGCGATGCGGGGCAATAATCATATATGAAACCGGTAAAAAATGATCCTGGAACGAAGTTCGTTGTTTGTGCAATTGATTTTACGGTAGGATATGGTACACTTAAGCTACACTGTTAAGCCCGGAAGAAAGGAAGCAATCCCGGCGAACTATTGCTGAAGGTGGCGGAGAATTTCCGCCCAAAGGAGAAATTGTATGTATGAATTAAGCATGTTGTTCCTGTATTTTATTATCTATGCCTTTCTGGGTTGGTGCGCTGAGGTTGCGGTCACCGCGGTGAAGCAGCGCCGGTTTGTGAACCGAGGCGTCATGAACGGTCCCATTGTTCCGCTTTACGGCCTGATGGCCACCCTGGCCGGCGTTTTTCTGGAACCGGGAGAAAATAATCTTTTTGTGTTTGTGCTGGGCTCTGTGGTTCTGTGTGCCGCCATTGAAGTGGTGGCCGGTGTCATTCTGGAGCGGCAGTTTGGCCGGCGCTGGTGGGATTACTCCGACCGGCCCATGAACCTGAAGGGCTATATCTGCCTGGAGAGTTCTCTGGTTAAGGGCATTCTGGTGGCTCTGGCCGTGCGCTTTTTGACCCCGGTGCTGCACTGGGGCCTGAGCTTCCTGCCTGCAATTGCATTGCAGATTCTGGCGCTGGTGCTGGCAGTTGTGCTGGCGGTGGACGGTTTGGTCATGGTCTATGGCGTGCATGCGGTGCGCCGCCGCTGGAAGATGAGCGGCCCCATTGCGGAATATCTGCAGCAGGCCAGCGAGACCATCGGCGATGGCGTGACCACCCGCACCCTGGGCTGGTATCACGGCTACCAGAAACGGCATCTGGCCAAGGCCTTCCCCAACCTGACCCGCTTGTCCGGTGAGGAGGTGCGTCCCGCCTCCAATGTTTTTGCCGAGGGCATCGGCTTTTATAAGCTGTTCTGGCTGTTTCTGATCGGTGCCTTTGTGGGCGATCTGATCGAGACCGTTTTCGTGTGGGGCACCTCCGGCGTGCTGATGAGCCGCAGCAGTCTTCTGTATGGTCCGTTCAGCGTGGTCTGGGGCCTGGGTGCGGCGATCCTCACCGTGGTGCTGCGCGGCCTGATGGACAAGAGCGACCGTTACATTTTCGTAGGCGGCGCGCTGATGGGCGGCGTGTACGAGTATATGTGCAGCGTGGTCACCGAGAAGCTGTTCGGCAAGGTTTTCTGGGATTACAGCAAGATCCCCTTCAACCTGAACGGCCGTATCAACCTGCTGTACTGTGTGTTCTGGGGCATTGCCGCGGTGGTCTGGGTCAAGGAGGTCTACCCCCGCCTCTCGGCCCTGATCGAGAAGATCCCCATGAAGGTGGGCAAGGTGCTCACCTGGGTGCTGGTGGTTTTGCTGGCAGTGGATGTGGCTCTCTCCTGCATGGCGCTGGGCCGTATGGACCAGCGGGAAAAGGGCATTCCCGCCACCAACGCGGTGCAGCAATTCCTGGATGAGCAGTATCCGGATGAATATCTCACCCAGCGGTATCAGAATATGAAGCTTGCGGGCTGATTGGCCCGAAACAGAAAAAACGCGCTCTGGTCTCTGGCCAGGGCGCGTTTTTTGTTCCGTTTACATAAGACTTTCCGGCGGGGTCAGATCCGCGGGGACCGGAGCATTTACCGTCAGGCTGGAGGGGGTGACGCGGCAGTCGTAGGTCAGCAGTGTGACGCCGGCCTCCACCGCCCGGCGCAGCGCATGGCCGAAGTCCGGGTGGGTGGCCCAGTTGGGGGAGAATTGCTTCATCCCCTCCATTTGAAGCAGGATCATCACATAGCAGCGCCAGCCCTGACCGGCCAGAGCAGCCAGCTCCTCCACATGCTTGAGCCCCCGCAGGGTGGGTGCGTCCGGGAAGCGGGCAAAGCCGTTTTCCTCCAGGGTGCAGCCCTTTACCTCCATTAGAATCTTCTCCTCGCCCCGACGGGCAAAGAAGTCGAAGCGGGAAGCACCCAGCTTATACTCGGCGCGCAGCTCGTCCAGGGGACCGATGCCGCCTGCGGCCAGCCATTCCGCCACCGCCTGATTGGGGGCAGCGGAATCCATATTCACCAGAAGGCCGTCCTTGTCCACAGCGATCAGGTCGTAGGGCGTTTTGCGGGCGGGATTGTCGCCCGGCTGCAGGTAAACGGTACAGCCCGGGCGCAGCAGCTCGGCGCAGCGGCCGGTATTTTTTACGTGGACATTCAGAATCTGCCCCTCCAGCTCCACCCGGGCGATGAACCGGTTGGGGCGGCTGAGAAAGTGGGCGGGAACAACGGCGGAATATTGCATAGAAAGCGGCCTCCTGAAATGTGGCTGGCATTTTTTTTCTGACGAATTTTGGCACAATTGTGAAGTATTCTTCGCAGGGGCGCAACCACTGGATTTTAACAGAATAATATGGTATAATCAGGCAAGAAACAAAGCAAAAGGCAAACGTGTCAGCTTTGGAGGAGAGAGGAACGTACGGCTGGCTTGGTTTGCGGTTTCAGGGCGATACCGCATCATTATTCCAGGTGGTGGAGCACGCCGGAAAATTTTTTGTGAGATGAACCAAAACGCGCAGACAAGCCTTGGTGGCTTGGCGAGCATTTTGGGAAAATATTACGGAAAATTTTGGCGTGATACGCGCCTGAGGCTTGAACCGTGAATTGTGCGGTATTGCCTTAGATAAGGAAGGAGCAGCGAACATCATGAAAAAGACGGTTCAGACGGTAATCAGTCCCGATAAATTCTACACCATTGCAAGTGCAAATGGCAAGGTTGTTGAAGTAGCGGATTTCAACACTGAAAATGGCGCGGCCATTCAGCTGTGGGATTACGCGGGCGAAGAGTGGCAGCAGTGGTCCTTCGTGCGCGCCGGGGAAGGCGTGTATCGCATCTGCAACCGCTTCACCGGTAAGATGCTCGACCTGATCGCCGGCGGCGTGGTAGACGGCACCTGGCTGCACCAGTGGGAAGGCACCAGCGGCTCCAGCCAGCTGTGGGTTCTGGAGAACACCGGCGACGGCCGAGTGAAGATCAAGTCTAACCTGTCCGGCAAGTGCCTGGATGTGGTGGGCATGAGCCAGGACAACGGCGCCCGCCTGCAGATCTGGCAGGATGTGAACGGCGACAACCAGCTGTGGGTCGTGGAGGAAGTAAAGGCCAAGAGAGCCAGCCGCAAAAAGGCTGAGCCCGCGGACGAAGCTGCTCCCGCCGAGGAAGCCAAGCCCGCAAAGAAGACCGCCGCCCGCAAGCCCGCGGCCAAGAAGACCGCTGCCAAAAAGACCGAGGAAGCAGAGGCCCCCAAGAAGCCCCGCGCTGCCCGCAAAAAGGCTGAGCCCGCCGCCGAGGCGCCCAAGGCCCTGAAGGCTGCCGAGGAGCAGAAGGCTTTGAAGGCCGCTGAAGAGCAGAAGGCCCTGAAAGCCGCCGAGGAGCAGAAAGCTCTGAAGGCTGCTGAAGAGCAGAAGGCCTTGAAGGCCGCTGAGGAAACCAAGGCCCTGAAGGCTGCCGAGGAACAGAAGGCCGCGGAAGCTGTGAAGCCGGTTGAGGCTCCGAAGCCCGCTCCTAAGCCGAACCTGAAAAAGGTGGGCAAGCGCCGCGCTGCCAAGTAATCTGAGCACGGCAATTTAAATAGAACGCAGGGCGGTCCGCCTGCCCTGGAGAGAGATGTTCCGGTGATTTGCGTCGCCGGCGTCCCGCCCCAGGCAGGTGGGCTGCTTTTTATGTGCAGCGATGCAAAATGTGAAATTTTGCCGCGTCTGTGATTATGCTACAGTAACCGCGTGGCCAGTTTTGCTATACTGATACATATTCTTACCATGGGAGGACCATTCGCTTATGGGTTTTAATCTGGAAACCAGTGTTTCGGTGTTTACGGTATTCATACAGGGCCTGCTCAGTTTTTTCTCGCCCTGCGTACTGCCGCTGGTACCGCTTTATCTGGGTTATCTGGCGGGCGGCACGGCCAGTGCCAGTCTGACCGACAAGCAGCGCCGCCGCATTGCGCTGCGCAATACCATCTTCTTCATTCTGGGTGTAAGCTTTGCCTTTTTCATGCTGGGTCTGGGCTTCACGGCGCTGGGCAAGCTGCTCAGCGGCAACCGGGCTCTGGTAGCCCGGCTGGGCGGTATTCTGATCATCCTGCTGGGCCTGTATCAGGTGGGCTTTTTGCAGGTGGACGCTTTGCAGAAGGAACGCCGCCTGCCCTTTGATCTGAACCGGTTCAGCATGAACCCGCTCACCGCCCTGATCCTGGGTTTCACCTTCAGCTTTGCCTGGACACCCTGTGTGGGCCCGGCGCTCACCAGTGTGCTGGTTATGGCCGGTTCCTCCGCCTCCCGGACCCAGGGCTTCTTGCTCATCGGCGTGTATACCCTGGGCTTTGTGCTGCCTTTTCTGGCGGTGGGCCTGTTCACCAGCCAGGTGCTGTCCTTCTTCCGCCGCCATACCTCCTGGCTCAAGTACACCGCCAAGGCGGGCGGCGTGCTGCTGATCCTGATGGGTGTAATGATGTTTACCGGCTGGATGAACAGCTTCACCGGTTATCTGTCCGGCGTGGGCGGTTCCGGCACTGGGGCATCCTCGTCCCAGGCGGTAAGCAGCAGTCAGCCGGAGTTTCAGGCTGAAAGCCAGCCGCAGGCCAGCAGCGCCCCGGCGGAATCGGGCACTTCCAGCCAGCCGGAGAGTGCGGCCAGCAGCCCGGAGGAAGAGGAGTACCCGGTGGTTGCCGCGCCGGACTTCACTCTGGTAGACCAGTACGGCAATGAGCATACCCTTTCCGACTACAAGGGTAAGACCGTATTCCTGAACTTCTGGGCTACCTGGTGCGGTCCCTGTAAAAAGGAGATGCCGGATATCCAGCAGCTGTATCTGGACCACGGCGAAAACACCGGTGATGTGATCATTCTGGGCGTGGCTGCACCGAAGAGTGAGGACAACCCCTTCAATCAGGAGACCCTGGATGCGGACGGCATTGCAGACTTCCTGGAGGAGGGCGGCTACACCTATCCGGTGCTGATGGATACCACCGGCGATGTACTGATGAACTACGGCATCTCGGCTTTCCCCACCACCTTCATGATCGACAGCGAGGGCAACCTGTTTGGCTATCTGCAGGGCAGCATGACCCGCGAGATCATGGACAGCATCATCGACCAGACCGTGAGCGGCATTCGGGCAAACTGATCCCGCCATCGGCCGATTGATATTGGAAAAAGAAAGAGGCGTTTTCCCGCAAATGGGGAAAACGCCTCTTTTTTGAGAAAATACTTGACAAATGCAGATAAATTCATATAATTGATTTTGTCAGTGAAAATCAAACAGGAGGAAGACGGAACATGGAACAGACACTAGCGTTCTATATCAATCTTCTGCGGGGGGACTTCACCCAATTCTGCGCCCAGCGGCTCAAGGAGCTGGGGCTTTCTCAGGGGCTGCTTTACTTTTTGCTGTATGTGGGGCGGCATCCGGGCTGTTCAGCAGGGGAGCTGGCCTCGGTGATCGGGGCGGACAGCGGCCATACCACCCGCTCGGTGGAAAAGCTGGTGCAGCAGGGCTTCATGACTCGCACCCGTTCCCAGCAGGATAAACGGGCGGTGGTGCTGGAGCTGACCGAACAGGGCCGGGAGGCCTTTGTTCAGGCGGGCCGGTGGTTCTATCAGTGGGAAGCCCAGCGCACCCAGGGCATGAGCGAGGAAGAGGTGACGCAGCTGAAGGGGCTGCTGCAAAAAGCAATGGCCGGTATCCCCATGCCAAAATCCCCCATGGAATCGGCTCCGGGGCCGGTGCGAAAAGCAATCCGCAAGGAAACTTGTCAGGAATAAATCACCCATCACCGCCGCCAGGCTGGCGGCAATCTGCAACCATGCAGGAAAGGAAAAACTATGCGTTACTCCATTGTATATTCCAGCAACACCGGCAACACCCGCCAGCTGGCCGAGGCAATTGAACAGCAGCTGCCCACCGGGGAGCTGCTCTATTGCGGCGCGCCGGACGCGGCAGCGCTGCAGGCGGATGTGCTGTTTGTGGGCTTCTGGACCGATAAAGGCAGCTGTGATGCAAAGGTGGCCGAGCTGTTGAAGCAGGCAGAAGGCAAGACCGTGTATCTGTTCGGCACCGCCGGGTTCGGCCAGAGCCAGCAGTACTTCGATCAGATCCTGGCCCGTGTGCGGGAAAACCTGCCCGCCGGTGCGGTGTATGGCGGCGGCTATATGTGCCAGGGCCGGATGCCCCAGGCAGTGCGCAGCCGCTACGAGGCCATGCAGGCCAAGGAGCCGGAGAACGCCCGCTATCAGATGCTCATCGAGAACTTTGATGCGGCGCTGGCCCACCCGGATACCAACGATCTGGAAGCCGCTGCTGCCTGGGCCAAAGGCTGCCTGGCGTAAGTATTTCCAAAAATAACAAAAGCACTGGAAACGGGCAGGGTATGCCGTTCCCAGTGCTTTTTTGTTGCAGAAAAAATCAGTCCACCGTCAGGTTGGGCCGGTCCTGGTCGCCGTCTGCCTTGAACAGCACGAACTGGTCCGGGTTATTGGTGAAGTAATAGTATTCGGTGTTCTCGAAGAGGGGAGGAGTGAGATAGTTGGGCAGGATATTCTCACTGTCCTCGCCCCGCTCGCAGAAGCCTGCTGCCGCAAACACTTCGGCGGGAATGCCCGCGCAGTAGCACTCGGCGTATTCCGCCCCGGCGGCATGGAGCAGGCTGTCAATGGCCTTGCCCAGCCGTGGAAGTGTTTCGTCCCGGCCGATGAAGTCCACGATGCGCAGCACCTTGCCGCAGCCGCTGTCCACCACCCGGGCCACAAGGCAGGCCAGCGTTACGCCGTTCTCCCGGGCACAGTATACATCATATGTAAGATGAGGGAAGGCGAAATACCGACGGGTCAGGTACCACAGGTCCTTTTTGGGGGTGTGGGGCGTTTCGGGCAGACCCAGCTCGGCCAGCTGCTCCGGGCTGTTTACCCGTTCCAGCGTCAGGTCGCCGCCCACCGGCAGTACGGTGGGGTCTGTCACCCGGGCGAGGGTGTAGTGTTCCTGACCGGAAAGCCGGTAGAAGTGGGGCACCCGGTCTGCGTGCCAGCCGAGGAACCGGTAAAAGGCCATGGTCTTGGGCCGGATGTTGTTGCAGGCCACCACCGAAGCACCGGTGAGTTCGGGCAGGGCGTTCATCAGGTCCAGCCCCACACCATTGTGGCCCTTCTTCGCCACCCACACCGAGACCCAGATGTCCGGCGTGGGGGATTCGTTGGCCCGGATGTATCCGGCCACCGCCAGCAGCTGGCCGTTTTCCTCGGCCAGCGCGTATTGCAGCGCATCGCCGCTGCGGTAGTAAAAGTTGAAATATTCCGGCAGGTTCACCAGCGGCAGCTTCCAGTCAAAGTTTTCGTTGATGAAGCCAATCACCCGTTCGGTCTCCTCCGGCCGGGCAAGGCGCAGGGTCAGAGAATCGCTCATAGGGCGCTGCCTCCGGTGATGGGCAGGGTCACGCCGGTGATGAAGCCGGCCTCGTCGCTGAGCAGGAAGGCCATGGCGGGCACCACATCGCTGGGACGGGCGTTGCGGCCCATGGGGTTGGTCTCGGCGCTGGCCTGTACGATCAGGTCACTGGTCTCGGCCAGGAACTTGGTCTCCATCATGCTGGGGGCCACGCAGTTCACGGTCACGCCGAAGCTGGCGTAGTCCGCGGCCAGGCTCTTGGCCAGGCCCGCCAGGGCGCTTTTGGCCATCACATAGGCGGCAGTGTTCTTGGGAGGCATGCCCAGCAGGTAGCTGGTGAGCATGAACAGCACCCGGCCCTTTTTGGCCTTGGCCATGCCGGGCACAAAGGCCTTGCACAGGGCAACGGCGCTGCGCACCTGCACCGACAGGTCCAGCTCAAAGCGCTCCTCGTCGAACTTCTTGAATTTGGTGTTCACCACCCGCAGGGCGGGCAGATGCACAAAATGGGTGGGGGCGGGGCAGTTCTTCTGCACGTCCTCAATGAAGGCGCACAGCGCTGCCTCGTTGGTCAGGTCCACATCATAGGTGCGGATGGCCCCGGGATGCGCCTGGCACAGGTCAGCCAGACCCTTCAGATCGCCCGCGCCCTGGGCGATGAAGATGTCGCCCTCCTGATACAGCCGCTCGATCAGCGCGCAGCCCACATCGCTGGAAGCGCCGGTGATCAGATATACATTGCCCATAAAATCCTCCTTATTTTGCCACGCCCGCCTTGATGATGCCGCGGGTCACTTTTTTGCCGTCCTGATTGGTAATGGTCGCCTTGATGGTGATCTCGCCGAATACCTCGTTTACTTCATCCACCTTGCCGGTGATGGTCAGGGTGTCGCCGATGAAGACGGGTTTGGCGAATTTGGATTCCACACTGTGCAGCAGGCAGTGCTCGCCGGGCAGGTAGACGCCTGCCAGGGTGGAAAAGAAGCTGGCGCCCAGCATACCGTAGACCACACGGCCGGGGAAGCCCCGCCCGGTGGCGTATTCCTCGCTCATGTGGATGGGACTGTTGTCGCCGGTAATGGCGTAAAAGGCGTCCATCATTTCGGCGGTCACGGTTACGGTGAAACTCTCGGTCATGCCGGGGGTGATGTCCGCCAGAGTGTAGCTGTTCATGGAAATATGTCCTCCTTTTAAAAAGGGCTCAAACAGAAAAGGGGCCGGGCCCGCAGCCCAGCCCCTTTTTTCGGTCGTTTACGCGGTCAGACGCTCGATCAGATCCAGCAGGTCGCCCACGTTCTCCAGGCCGCGCACGTCGTCCAGCTTGAACTTCAGGCCGAACTTCTTCTCCATGGCGGTCAGCAGGTTGATCTGCTCCAGGCTGTCCCAATCCTCGATGTCGTCGGCGCAGGTCTCGCGGGTGATCACCAGCTCCTCGTCGTCGAAGTTGTCGCGGAAGATCTGCTGTACAGCGTCAAAAATGCTCTGCTTATCCATTTGAAAAACTCCTTTTTAAACGATCTCGATCTCCATCACACCGCACTGGGGCTCGTAGCCCGCGAAGCCGGTGAATTCGAAGGTCAGGTTGCCCTGGTCATCCTGGGCGGTTTGTTCAAAACCGATTGTAGCATAAAAATCGCGAACGAGCAAATTTTTTGCGGTGGGGTAGTAATGGCCCACGATCTTTTCCACACCGGCGGCGGCGGCGCGGCGCACCAGCTCGTCGAACATGGCGTGCTCCAGACGGCGCTTGAAGGTCCGGCAGCTCATGATCCACAGATCCATATCCAGCACGTTGCCCTGGATGTGACCGATCATGGCGGTGACCAGGCCGTTGTCGCCGAACTTGTCCACCAGGCGGCCGTAGAGGGTGATGTAAGCCGGATCGGCCATGATACCCTCCACCTCAGCGGCGGTGTAGCGGCGGGTGGTCAGGTTGAACTGGTTGGTCTTGTTGATCAGCTGGGTGATGCGCTCGGCGTGGGGGGCGTCGAAGGCACCGATCTCACAGTGCATCTCCAGGCTCTTCAGATAGTCGTTGTAATCGCCGAAGCTCTGCTCCAGCTGGGCCCGCTCCAGATTTTGCTTGTACATGCTGGCCCGCTTTTTGTCATCCGCTGAGAGGGTGGTCACCTCAAAGTAGCCGCTGCGGTCGATGGCTGCGATGTACTCCTCCGGCGCACCCAACTCGGGTACAGTTACGCCCGGCAGCTCCTGACGCACGATCTCCCGCTCGGCGGGGTTGTCGTCCACGAACACGAAGCTTTCCGGCAGGATGTTGATCTCCTGGGCCATGGCCGCGATGTTCCGGCTCTTGGGCTCCCAGTTGGCCTTGAAGCAGAGGAAATCATCCCGCTTGAGCACGGTGTCCGCCCGCTCGAAGCCGGTCAGGGCGATCTTCTCCTCGTTCTTGCTGCACACGTTCAACAGGATGCCCAGCTTGGACAGCTCCTTTAAGTAGCTCTGGAACTCCGCGTAGGCCATGCCGGCGGGGGTCTCATTGCCCATCACGATGCCCTCGGGGCCGTCGTCGCCGATGATGCCGCCCCACAGGGTGTTGTCCAGATCCAGAGCCAGAGCCTTTTTGTTCTTGCCCAGCAGGCTCTTGATGATGTTGGCCACGCTCTGGCACAGGTAGGGGATGCAGTCAATGCTCACCGCGTACTTGTAGGCGTACCAGGCAGTCTGGCTGCTGAAGGCGTCCATGCCGTGCACTGCCTGCAGGTAGGCCAGGTCGTTCAGATAAAGGTTGGGGGTGGCCTCCGCCAGGGCGGCCAGCTTCTCGTTCAGCTGACGTACAAAGCGCACCCGGCCGTGGCAGTCCACACCCTCCCGGTTGCCCATTACCCGGTAGACCGGCAGATCAAAGTTGTTGGCAATGACCGGGCAGCCGAAGGAAAGCGCGGCCCGGATGGCCTGCTCGAAGCGGGTGTATTCCGCGTTCAGCTTTTCCTCCACCCGGGAGGGCTCGTCGGCGGCATCGGGCCAGAGCTTGATGTTGCGCACGCTGGTGTGGATGTAGATCACATCCGGTGCAAAGGCCTTCAGCGAGCCGTCGTCAAAGACCAGGTTTTCATAGAACAGTGCATAAGCGCCCTCGTGGAAGGTGGGCTTGATGCCGTTTTCCAGCAAAAACAGCTCCAGGATATTTTTGATCTCGCCAATGGTGCTGCCGCTCATAATGGCGACTTTCTTTTCAATCAGACCCTGTTTTTCCAGCAGCTGGCGCTTGAGGCTGCGCTTTTTTTGCAGCAGATAGGCCGGGTCCAGGGGATAATCAAAACAGTTCACGGCAAATTCCTCCTCGCAGAAGTCATGACCCGCCGGAAGGGGGCGGCCAAAGCCGCGGGCGCAAGCAGGGCCCGTCACGTACAGTCACATACAGCTTGATTATACTATAAACCCCGGCGACGCGCAACGCGTCACAACCCAAAATCCTCCAAAAGCCGCTGCAGCTGCTCCTGGCTTTCCAGTGGGATGCCCGCCTGCAGGCTCAGCACATCCTGTTCAGGCAAAAGATGCGTGTAAACATCATACACCTCCACCGGCTGGTCCTCTTCGCCAGACTCACCGGAGGCGAACAGGGCCAGTTTGCCGTGCCAGTCCCGCAGGGTATAGCCGCTGGAGGGGGATTCCTTTTCAAACGGGCGCAGAGCAAATACGGCCACGCTCGCCGCAAGGCCCAGCGCACAGAGCAGAGCCAGAAGATAGATCCATACTTTCGGCATAGTGATTCACCTCTTTGAAAACAGTATGGCCCGGGCAGGCGGGTTTCAAACGGACAGATGTGAAATTCCGTTTTTGCTGTACTTGCGGCAGGCACTTGTGGTATAATATCAAAATAGGCAGAGCAGCGCCTGAATGTGAAAAACTTTTTATAAAGCATTCGGGCCTGTTTGGCTGTGCCGGCAAGGCGGCTTTGGCCGTGTTCCGGCGGGGCTGCCCGGGGCGAATGGGCCCTGCGGCGATGTCCCACACATTTTTTCATCGAATTATTTCCGCAAAGGAGGCGGTCCCCATCGAAAACAACGAACACCGCAATATCCGGCGCCCGCAGAACAGCCAGAGTGGCCAGAGCGCGCCCCGCCGGGTAAACCGCACGCCCGGTGCGGGCACGCAGCGCACGGTCAACCGCAGCGCGGCGGCCGGCACCCAGCGCAGCACCGGTGCCCAGCGAACCGGCGGCCAGGGGTCTTCCGGCGCGCCCAGCTCCGGCGGGCATACCCCGAAACGGAAGAAAAAGAGCGGCGTGCGCCGCTTTTTCGGCGGTCTGTTCCGGTTCATCGCCGTTTGCTTCTGCCTGGGTGTGATGGTAGCCAGCGTGGTGGCTGTGGCGCTGAGTCTGTATCTGGTGGAAGCCACTGCAGACGACAATCTTGACCTGACCGAGGTCAAGCTGGCCCAGACCACCTGGATCATGGCCCAGGACCACGACACCGGCGAGTGGGTGGAGTACGAGGACTTCTACCGCACCAACAACCGTGAGTGGGCTGAGCTGAGCGAGATCGAGTCCAGCCCGTATCTGAAGTGGGCGTTCATCTGCACCGAGGATAAGGACTTCTACGAGCACCACGGCGTGAGTTTCAAGCGTACCATCGCCGCGGCCATCAACGAGTACACCCCCATCAAGCTGTTTGGTGGCCGTCAGGGTGCGTCCACCCTGGAGCAGCAGCTGATCAAGAACCTTACCGGCGACGATGAGCAGGACGCCATGCGTAAGATCCGCGAGATCTTCCGCGCCTGGGGTCTGGACAACCGTTATAATAAGGATACCATCCTGGAGACTTATCTGAACACCATCAGCCTTACCGGCAACACCGCCGGTGTTAAGGCCGGGGCCATTCAGTACTTCGGTAAGGATGATCTGAGCCAGCTGACCGCCGCCGAGTGCGCCAGCATCGCGGCCATTACGAAAAGCCCCAATACCTACAACCCCTACAAAAACCCGGAAGAGCATCTGCGGCGCCGCAATCTGATGCTGTGGAACATGTACGATCAGGGGCACCTGACCGAGGAGGAGTACAACGAAGCAGTGAACTCCCCCCTGACCCTGGCTGAGACCGACACCGACAGCTCCACCAGCACCGGTGTTCGCTCCTACTTCAGCGATGCGGTCTACACTGCACTGAAGCAGCAGCTGGTGGACGAGCTGGGCTGGACCGAGGCCGAGGCGGAGAACGAGATCTTCAACGGCGGCTTGCGCATCTATGCCACTGTGGACCCCTATCTGCAGGAAGAGATGGAGAAGATGCTGCTCAACGAGGACGAGAGCATTCCCTGGATGGAACGGGAAGAGGAATTCGAACTGGGCAACAAGACCGAAGAGGATCTGGCCAAGGAAGAGGGCGTGGTTTACAACGAGGACGGCACCCTGAAAACCAAGACCGACAAGGACGGCAAGGTCTACTACTATAAGACCGTCCACAGCCAGGTAGCCATGGTGACCATGGACTACGAAGGTGAGATCAAGGCGCTGGTGGGCGGTCTGGGTGAAAAGACCACCGATCTGAGCCTGAACCGCGTAAATGTTGCCAAGCAGACCGGTTCTACCATGAAGCCCATTGCAGCCTATTCCCTGGGCATCGACATGGGCTGGATCAACTACTCCACCAACTTTGTGGACATCGGTGTGGGCAAGATGCTGCTGGAAAATTACGAAAGCAGCTATCCCCAGTATAAGGGCAAGATGTTCGAGAACGATGCGCCCGAGGTGCTGGCGAATCCCGGCATCTGGCGTGACTGGCCTCAGAACTATGTGACCAGTACCGGTCACGGCGAGCGCACCGTAAATGTAAACTATGCCATTGCCCAGTCCCTGAACACCATCGCGGTGCAGGTGGGCCAGCTGGTGGGCGTGGAATCCATGTACAACTTTGCCAAGGATACCGTGGGAATGGCTCACCTTAACGAAAACGATATGGACCTTGCTCCTATCGTGCTGGGCAGCCAGAACGGCGGTGCCACTCCCATCGAACTGGCAGGCGCTTACCTGATGTTCGGTAACGGCGGTGAGTATGTGACCCCGCATCTGTATACCCGTGTGGAGTACGCCACCACCGGCGAGGTGCTGATCGATAACGAGATCAATGTGGTGCACACCCAGGCCATCAAGGAGAGCACCGCCATGATCATGAACCGCCTGCTGCAGGGCGTTCTGGGTTCCAGCGGTACCGCCAGCAGCATGAAGCCCAGCGGTGAGATGGAAGCTGCCGCAAAGACCGGTACCACCAGCGACAACAAGGACTACACCTTCGTTGGTCTGACCCCCTATTACGTGACCAGCATGTGGTGGGGTTACGACAAGCCCTACGATATGAGCAAGGTGGGTGCCAAGAACGCCAAGGCCATCCAGAAGGTATGGAAGGCCTATATGGAAACCGTGCAGGAGGGCCTGGAGGTCAAGCAGTTCCCGGTGAGCGAGGATGTGAAGACCGCTGCCTTCTGTGTGGACAGCGGCGAGCTGGCCGGTGCCAACTGCCCCAACCGGCAGACCGGTTACTACACAGAGGACAACATGCCCGGTGTTTGCCCCATGCATCCGTAAAACCTGATTGAAAAAGCCTGCTGTACGCGGTGAGCGAACAGCAGGCTTTTTTGTGCATTCTGTGCATACAAAACCGGGCCCGGGTGAGAAATGTGCGGCTTTTTACAAAATTGAAACTGCATCTTGCGTTTTGACATGCTAAAGTGGTACACTATACACATGCGTAAAAACAAATGTGTTCAAGGGGTGTACAAAACAGCATGAAACGGCATTTTCTGATGGTGGACGCAGCGGTCCTGCCCGAGGTATTTCTGAAGGTTCTCAAGGCGAAGGAGCTGCTCGCCAGCGGCGAAGCCCGCAACATCTCGGCGGCTACCCGGGCGGTGGATCTTTCCCGCAGCGCATTCTATAAATATAAGGACTGCATCTTCGATGCCCGCAGCACCCAGCAGATCATCACCGTGCTGGCCACGCTGCTGGATGAGAACGGCGCGCTGCAGGCGCTGCTGGGCGGTATTTCCGCCGCGGGCGGCAGCGTGGTCACCATCAATCAGGCCACGCCGGAAAACGGCGCAGCCAAGGTGGAGGTCACTGTGCGCACCGATACCCTGCGGGTGAGCATCGAGGAGATGCTGGCTCAGCTGGCCCAGCAGCGTGCTGTGGTCGAGGTACATCAGGGCGTGTAACGCTTTCAAAAACGGCCAATGGCCGTTTTTCCATTTTCATCACAAGTGCCCGGCGGGCGTTGTGCCGGGCGGGGAGGATTTATGATCAACATTGCGATCCTGGGCTTTGGCACCGTGGGCAGCGGCGTGTATGCCGTTTTGCAGAAAAACGCCGGACTCATTGCCCGGCGGGCGGGCCAGGAGATCCGGGTCAAGCGGGTGCTGGTGCTGGAAGTTACCGAAAACCCGGAGCTGTTTACCAGCAGCATCGACGATATTCTGAACGATCCCGAAATTACCATGGCGGCAGAGGCCATCGGTGGCGTGAAGGCTGCATATCCTTATGTAAAGGCATTGCTGGCCAGCGGCCGCAGCGTGGTGACCAGCAACAAGGAACTGGTGGCCACCCACGGTGCCGAGCTGCTGGCCCTGGCAAAAGAGAAGGGCGTGGCCTTCCTGTTTGAGGCCAGTGTGGGCGGCGGCATGCCGCTGATCACTCCCATGTGCCAGAGTCTGCTGGCCAACCAGGTGGAAGAGGTTTACGGCATCGTGAACGGCACCACCAACTACATGCTCACCCGCATGAGCCGGGAGAACATGGATTTTGCCGCCGCGCTCAAGGAGGCCCAGCAGCTGGGCTATGCCGAGACCAAGGACCCCTCGGACGACGTGGACGGTCCGGACGCCTGCCGCAAGATCGCCATTCTGGCCAGCCTTGCCTTCAGCAAGCAGGTCCACACCCAGAACATTCCCACCCGGGGCATCCGGGGGCTGGAGCCCTTTGATCTGCGCGCCGCCGCCCGGCTGGGCTGTGCGGTGAAGCTGATCGCCTGGGCACGGCAGACCGAAGCGGGCCCGGCGGTGGGCGTGGAGCCCATGCTGGTACCGCTGGAAAATCAGCTGGCCGGTGTGGAGGATGTGTTCAACGGCGTGCTGGTTCGGGGCGACATGGTGGGCGATGTGTTCTTCTACGGCCGCGGCGCGGGCAAGCTGCCCACCGCCAGCGCCATCGCCGCCGATCTGGTTCTGGCTGCACAGCAGGGGGCCGCGGTGCACGACAGCATCTTCTGGGAGCCCTCTCCCGCATTGCCCGCGCCGCTCACCAGCGGCGAACCCGCCGCATATTATGTGCGGGTGAAGGGGCTTGCCGCTTCCATGCTGCCCGGCCTGTACGGCCCCGGCGAGCTGGTGGCGGACGACGGCGGTCAGGCCGCCTATCTGGCGGAAAACATCACCCCGAAAAAGCTCTATGAAGCGGCCCGGCAGGTGAAAGCCCTGGGCGGCAGCGTACAGATGGAGCTGCGCCGGCTGGAACAGTAAGGAGGTACAGGCAATATGGCAGTTAAAATTCTGGTCCCCGCCACCAGCGCCAACGTGGGCGCCGGGTTCGACGCGCTGGGCCTTGCGCTCTCGCTCCACAACACCGTGACCATGGAGGAGTGGGATAAGCTGGACATCATGGCCAGCGACGGTTCGCTGGTGCCCACCGGCACCTCCAACCTGATTTACCGCTCCGCCAAGGCGGTATACGAGCAGCTGGGCAAGCCCATCAAGGGCCTGCGCATTCGGCAGGAAAATCCCATTCCCATGGCCCGGGGCCTGGGCTCCAGCTCCGCCTGCATCGTGGCGGGCATTCTGGGGGCAAACGCACTGCTGGGCAACCCGCTGACCAAGCGGCAGATGCTCACCCTGGCCACCTCCATCGAGGGCCACCCGGACAACGTGGCCCCCGCCATGCTGGGCGGCTTTGTGAGCAGCGTGTTCGACGAGGGCCAGGTGTTCACTGCTCGCAAGGAGATCAATGAGGAGCTGGCCTTTGCGGCCTTCATCCCCAACTTCAAGCTGCTCACCGAAAAGGCCCGCGCCGCGCTGCCCAAAACCGTGGACCGGCGGGATGCGGTGTACAATCTGTCCCGCGCGGCACTGGCCACCGCCGCCTTCTGTGACGGCGACTACGAGCTGCTGCGGGTCGCCACCAAGGACGCACTGCACCAGCAGTACCGTCTGCCCCTGATCCCCGGCGGCGAGCGTGTGTTCGAGATCGCCTGGGACCTGGGTGCTTATGCGGTATACATCTCCGGCGCAGGCCCCACCATCATGGCGGTGGTCCACCGGGACAACTGCGAGTTCTTTGAAAAAGCCGAGGAGGCGCTGCTGGAGCAGCCGGAAACCATGGCCTTTTCTTTGCGCAGAATGCTTGCAGACAATACTGGCGCTGTGGTAGAATAGTAAAATGACGCGCCGTTTCCCCGGAGAGGGAACGGAACTTCGCGGAGTACATGTGCAGGCGTGCTGCTCCGGTGCGGGCAGCAAGCAGTTGGTATAGAGGAGTTGAGAGAAACAATGGCGTTGATCGTGCAGAAATTCGGGGGTACCTCGGTTGCGAACCGGGAACGGATCTTCAACGTGGCCCGAATTGTAGCGAACACCCGCAACGCGGGCAACGAGGTAGTGGTCGTGGTTTCCGCCCAGGGCGATACCACCGACGACCTGATCCAGAAGGCCGCCGAGATCACCAGCAATCCCTCCCAGCGGGAGATGGATATGCTGCTGGCCACCGGTGAGCAGATCTCCATTTCGCTTTTGGCCATGGCCCTGAGCGAGCTGGGCGTGCCTGCCATCAGCCTGACCGGCTGGCAGGCGGGCTTCCACACCGACCGGGCCTACACCAAGGCCCGCATCCGCCGGCTGGACAGTGAGCGGGTGGAAAGCGAGCTGGCCCGCAACCGTGTTGTGGTGGTGGCAGGCTTCCAGGGTCTGAACCGCATGGAAGACATCACCACCCTGGGCCGCGGCGGCAGCGATACCAGCGCGGTGGCTCTGGCCGCTGCTCTGCATGCGGACCGCTGCCAGATCTTCACCGATGTGGAGGGCGTTTACACCGCCGATCCCCGCTTCATCCCCCGCGCAAAGCGTCTGGATGAGATCACCTTCGACGAGATGCTGGAGCTTGCGGGCGCCGGCGCGCAGGTGCTGAACAACCGCAGCGTGGAGCTTGCAAAAAAATACGGCGTGGAGCTGGAAGTGCTCTCCAGCCTGAATCCTGTGCCCGGCACAGTTGTTAAGGAGGTTACTAGCGATATGGAAGGTATGCTGATCAAGGGCGTGGCCAAGGACACCGACGTGGCTGTTCTCACCATCCTGAATGTGCCGGATGTGCCCGGCACCTCGTTCAAGGTGTTCGGTGTGCTGGCACAGAAGAACATCAACGTGGACATTATTCTGCAGGGCACCGGCCGTGAGGGCGACAAGGACCTGACCTTCACCGTTCCCCTGAGCGACGCGGACACTGCGCTGCGGGTACTGAAGGAGAACCAGCACCGCTTCGGCGGCAAGGACATCACCGTGGACACCGGCTGCGCCAAGGTCAGCGTGGTGGGCGGCGGCATGAAGAGCAACCCCGGCGTTGCCAGCCGCATGTTCGAGGCCCTGTTTGAGGCCAATGTGAACATCCGTATGATCTCCACCAGCGAGATCAAGATCAGCGTCATCATTGATAAGTCTGACGCTGACCGCGCTGTGGCTGCCATTCACGACGCTTTCATTCACTAACGTTTTATGCAGCGCCCCTTTGCAAACCTATGTGTCTGCAAAGGGGCGTTTTTGCGCCGGAAGGCAATTCGTTCACAGTTTCTTTGCAGCTTTGCACGTTTACAGTACCGGCAAAAACGTGTATAATATGAAACTATAAAACAGGTTTTGCAATCCGCGATCGAATCGGAAGCCCGGGCGCATCGGCGCCCTCGTTTATAACCTCACAGTTAAGGAGTGTTGCATCAAATGCCAAGTTATCCGCCCCGTGAAATGAGCGAAGCCGAGCGCCGCCGCCGGGCTGCCGCCCGTGCCCGGCGCAAGAAGGAGATCCGCCGCAACCGGATCATTTTTGCGATTCTCTGCCTGGCGCTTCTGGCGCTGATCGTGTTCGGAATGGTAAAGCTGGTAGGCCTGTTTACCAAGGATAAGGACTCTTCCAGTGGTTCCACCTCCATCAGCAGCTCCACCAGCATTTCGTCCAGCGTTGATTCGACTTCGGAACCTGCCAGCAGCCCGGAATCCGGCTCTGCCAGCACCTCCGATGCGGCTTCCGCCACCGGCACCGCCGCCACCACTGGTGGCGGCGATGCTGACTGGCTGCTCACTCTGGTGAATAACAATGTGAAGCTTCCGGACGGCTGGGAGGAAACCCTGGAGATCAAGGTGGCTGATACCTCCACCGGCAAGGAGCTGGCCACCGTGGCAGCCGATGCCTTCATCAATATGAAGAACGCCGCCGCCGCGGAGGGCATCGACCTGATGCTCTGCTCCGGCTACCGCAGCGTGGAATACCAGCAGAGCCTGTTCGATGCGGAGAAGCAGAAATGGCTGGATAAGGGCAACTCGGAAGAGGAAGCCTATAATCAGGCCAAGACCGTGGTGGCCGTTCCCGGTTATTCCGAGCACAATTCCGGCCTGGCCGCCGATATCGTGACCCCGAAGCATCAGAATCTGGACGAAGCTTTCGGCAAAACAGACGCCGCAAAGTGGCTGTTCGAGCACGCGCCGGAATATGGCTTTATCCTCCGGTATCCGGAGAACAAACAGGCCATTACCGGCATTATTTATGAGCCCTGGCACTACCGCTATGTGGGTGTGGAAAACGCAAAAGCCATCACCGCCAGCGGCCTGTGCCTGGAAGAATATCTGGACGAGAATCTGCAAAAGGCCTGACGAGTGCGGGCCGCAATTTTTGTCCGTCAAAATTAAGGAGTACCGATGTTACAACGCGAATGCCTTGCGCCTGGGGTGCATCTGAACTGCATCCCGGCGGATAAATTCAACCGCTGCCGGATCTCGCTGCATTTCCGGTTCCCCGCCAGCCGGGAGAAGGCCACCGATCAGGCCCTGCTTCCTCTGGTGATGGACCGAGGCTATGCCGCCTGCCCGGACATGACCCAGCTCTCCCGCAAGCTGGCCCGCCTGTATGGCGCGGCTCTTTCGGTGGAGACCAGCATGCAGGGCGCCAGCCGGGTGCTCAGCGTGTCCATCACCGGCATCAAGGACCGGTTTGCCCTGAACGGCGAGGCTCTGACCGCGGAATACGCGGCCATTGCCTTCGGCGTGGCCTTTGAGCCCTATTTTGAGAATGGCTGCTTCAGCCGCGAGGCGGTGGAGATCGAAAAGACTACCCTGGCCCGCCAGCTGGAGAGCGAGATCAACGACAAGCGCCTGTACTGCGTGCGGCAGGCCCGGCGCAAATTCTTCGGCGATTCCCCTGCGGGCATCGAGCGGGACGGCTATCTGGCCGATCTGCCCGCCGTCACCTGCGAGAGCCTGACCGCTGTGTATCAGGAGATGCTGCGCACTGCCCAGCTGGATGTGATCTGCATGGGTGCGGACGAAGCCGTGGTACGCCGCATGATTCTGGAAAAGCTGGCGGGTATCCAGCGTGAGCCTGCCCAGCTGGAGAACTATCTGTATATGCCTGCTCAGCCCACCGAGCATTTCCGGGAGGAGATGGATCTGGTGCAGGCCAAGCTGTGCATGATGTTTACCTGGAACCAGTGCGCAAAGCCGGAGCAGCTGAATGCCTTCCGGCTGGCCATGAGCGTGTTCGGCGGCTCCACCACCAGCCGTTTGTTCCTGAACGTGCGGGAAAAGCAGAGCCTTTGCTACTACTGCGCCAGCCGGTTCGCTTCGCCCACCGCCTTTATGATGGTGGACAGCGGGGTGGAACCTGCCAACGCCGAAAAGGCCGAGCAGGCCATCCTGAAGGAGCTGGAGAATCTGGTGAACGGCCCCATCACCGAGGAAGAGCTGGAAAACAGCCGCCGTGGCCTGTTGTCCGGCATGACCAGCGTGGGCGACAGCCTGGCCGGTCTGGAGAACTGGTATTACAACGAGATCCTGCGGGGCGGTGTGATCAATACCCCCGAGCAGGCGGCCAGCCAGCTGATGCAGGTGAGTGCCGAGGATGTGCGCCAGATCCTGGCCGGGTTCCGATACTCGGTCGGCTATCTTGTGACCAAAAAGGAGGAGCCCAGCCATGCAGAATGAACCCATGCAGGCGGTGCGCGCCGCCGTGGCCTGTGAGGCCCTGACGCTGGAAAACGGCCTGACCGTTCTGGTGCGGCCCATGCCCGGCTACAGCGGCGTCCACGCCATTTACGGTACCCGCTTCGGCTCCATCGATCTGGAATTTGAGGTGGATGGCCGTCGGGTAAGCCTGCCCGCGGGCGTAGCCCATTTCCTGGAGCATAAAATGTTCGAGAGCGAGGACGGCGACGCCTTCGCCAAGTTCGCCAGAACCGGTGCGTCGGCCAATGCCTACACCAGCTTTGACAAGACCTGCTATCTGTTCACCGCCACCCAGCAGGTGGACGAGAGTCTGGATATCCTGCTGAGCATGGTGAACGAGCCCTACTTCACCAAGGAGACCATCCAGAAGGAGCAGGGGATCATCGGCCAGGAGATCAAGATGTACGACGACAGCCCGGACTGGCGGATCATGACCGGCCTGTTCGGCTGCCTGTATCACAATCATCCCATCCGCAACGACATCGCAGGTACCGTGGAGAGCATTGCGCAGATCACCCCGGAGATGCTCTACGACTGCTGCAAGGGCTTCTACAACCCGGGCAACATGGTGCTGGCGGCGGCGGGTAACATCACCACCGATCAGGTGCTGGCGGCCTGCAAGCGGGCCAAGCTGCCCGCAAAGCCCGCTCAGGTCAAGCGCATCCAGCCCCAGGAGCCGGAAACCGTCGCGAAAGAGCGGCTGGAATTCTCCATGCAGCTGGCCAAGCCCTGCCTGGGCGTGGGCTTCAAGGAAGCTCCGGTGGAGGGCGCCAAGGCCGAGATCATCTGCGACATGCTCACCGAGCTGGTGTGCGGCGGCATGACCGACTTCTACCGCAGCCTGTATGACCAGGGCCTGGTGAACCCGGGCTTCGGCGGTGAGTTCCTTGTGCTGGACGGCTGCTGCTGTTTCCTGTTCACCGGCGAGACCGACCAGCCGGAAAAGGTTCGCGGTCTGCTGATGGATGAGATCGAGCGGCTGCGCAAGGAAGGCGTAGATGAGGAATTGTTCACCCTGTGCAAGAACCAGTCCTACGGTGAGATGCTGCAGGACCTGGAAAACATTGAGGACAGCGCCACCGCACTGGCAGGCAGCTTCTTCCGCAAGCGCAGCCTGACCGAGGAGATCGAGGCACTGGCCAGCGTGACCCGTCAGGAGGTGGACGAGGCGCTGCAGACCATGCTGCGCCCGGAACGGTCCTCCACCGTGATCATCTGGCCCAAGCAGGAGGAGAACGCATGACGAATCTGGTGCAATTCCCCGGACTGGGGCTGGAATTCAACATCAACCGGGTGGCCTTCACCATCGGCGGCCTGGATGTTTACTGGTACGGTGTGCTCATTGCCACCGGTTTTCTGCTGGCGCTGGTGTTCGCCTTCCGCTACGCGGTGGATTTCGGCATTGATGCCGACCGCCTGGTGGACGTGGTGCTGGTGGGCAGTGTGTGCGCGGTGATCTGTGCCCGGGCCTACTATGTGATCTTTTCACCGGTGCCCTATGAGAGCTTTGCCGATATGATCGACATCCGCCAGGGCGGCCTGGCCATCTACGGCGGCGTGATCGGCGCGGCACTGTTCGGCGGTCTTGCCTGCAAGTGGCGCAAGCTGTCCATTCCGGCCACCTTTGATCTGGTGGCCATGGGCTTTCTGATCGGTCAGTCCATCGGCCGCTGGGGCAACTTTGTGAACCAGGAGGCCTTCGGCAGCAACACCACTCTGCCCTGGGGCATGTACAGCCAGGCGACGGCCAATTATCTGAGCAGCTGGCAGACGGTTCTGGCACAGGACGGCGTGATCGTGGACCCGAGCATGCCGGTGCATCCCACCTTTTTGTACGAGAGCATCTGGTGCGCGGTGGGCTTTTTCGCCCTGTGGGCCTACATGAAAAAGCGTCGCTTTAACGGCGAGATCGCCCTGATGTATGCCGCCTGGTACGGTGCGGGCCGCTTCTGGATCGAGGGCCTGCGCACCGACAGTCTGATGCTGCCCGGCATGACCCTGCGGGTCAGCCAGCTGATTGCTCTGATCAGTGTGGTGGCGGCAGTGATCGCCATTGTGGTGATCCGCCGCAAGATCGGCCAAAAAGAGCTGCTGGTGGATGTTCCGGTCAGCACAGCTTCGGAAAAGAAATTCCAGGAGGCAAAAAACGCCTGGGCCGACAAGCTGGAGGCTCTGGGCCAGAGTGTGAGCCTGGAGGAGATGCGGCAGCAGCTGCCCGCCTCTGCTTCCCATAAGAAGTTTGTGGAGGCCCAGAAACAGCAGCAGGATTTTGACTGGGAGGCGCTGATCCGCCAGAAGCTGGAGCAGGCGGAGATGGATGCCGGAATGCAGGAGAGTGTGCGGCAGGAGAATGTCCGCTTCGCTCAGCTGCCGGTGGACCCGGAGGAACGGGCTGCTACCAACAGCTCGCTCACCCAGGGGCTGGATGAAAAATAAAGTATAGCCGGGCGCACCGCCCGTGCGATGAGGAGGAAACCATGGCGCAGATCATCAGCGGCAAGGAGCTGGCCGCCCGCATCAAACAGCGGGTGAGCGATCAGGTGGAGGAAATGAAGGCCGGGGGAGTGAGCCCCTGTCTGGCGGTGGTTCTGGTGGGCGATGACCCGGCCAGCGCCGTCTATGTGCGGGGCAAGGAGTCGGACTGCCGCGAGTGCGGCATCGAGAGCCGGATGCTTCGCCTTCCCGCCGACACAACACAGGACCAGCTGCTGGAACAGCTGCAACAGCTGGCTGAGGACAAAAGCGTCCACGGCATTCTGGTGCAGCTGCCCCTGCCCGCCCAGATCGACGAGCAGGCGGTGATCGCCGCCATTCCCCCCGAAAAGGATGTGGACGGCTTTTCTCCGGTGAACGTGGGCCGGATGATGATCGGCGAGGAGTGCTTTCTGCCCTGTACCCCCGCGGGCTGCATCGAGATGCTGAAAAGCACCGGCGTGCCCATCGCGGGCAAGCAGGCGGTGGTGCTGGGCCGCAGCAACATCGTGGGCAAGCCCGCGGCCATGCTGCTGCTGCGGGAGAACGCCACCGTTACCATCTGCCACTCCAAAACCGAGGATCTGGCCGCTGTGTGCGCCGGAGCCGACATTCTGGTGGCGGCCATCGGCAAGCCCAAGTTTGTTGCCGGCGATATGATCAAGCCCGGCGCGGTGGTCATCGATGTGGGCATCAATCGGGACGAGAACGGCAAGCTGTGCGGCGATGTGGATTTTGCCGCTGCCGAAGCCAAGGCCTCCTTCATCACTCCGGTGCCCGGCGGCGTAGGCCTGATGACCCGGGCTATGCTGATGGTGAACACCATCCAGGCCGCCCGGCGGCAGACCGGCTGCTGAAAAGAGCCGAATCTGCAAAAAACGGCTTTGCAAAGCCAAAAAGGGCTTGCAATCCCCAAAAAGTTGTGGTATAGTAGTATAGCCGCATGGTTCGGGCACCCAAGAGGTGTGCAAGATCACCCGCCCACTAGTCCAGCGAGACTTATATAAGAGAGGCAAAACACTATGTACGCTATCATTGTTACCGGTGGCAAGCAGTACCGGGTACAGGAAGGCGACGTAATCTTCGTTGAGAAGATGGACGTTGCTGAAGGCACCAATGTGAACTTCGACTCCGTTCTGGCTGTCGGCAACGAGGGCTCCGTTAAGGTGGGCACTCCCGTTGTTGAGGGCGCCAGCGTCGAGGCCAAGGTCGTGAAGAACGGCAAGGGCAAGAAGCTGAACATCATCACTTATCGTCCTAAGAAGGGCAGCGCCCGCCGCATGGGCCACCGTCAGCCCTACACTAAGGTCGAGATCACTGCCATCAAGGGCTAATAACGGAGGTGTAAACTACTATGGCACATAAGAAAGGCGTAGGTTCTACTAAGAACGGTCGTGACTCTGAGTCCAAGCGTCTGGGCGTTAAGCGCGCCGACGGTCAGTTCGTTCTGGCCGGCAACATCCTGGTTCGTCAGCGTGGTACCCACATCCATCCCGGTGAGAACGTGGGCCGCGGCAGCGACGATACCCTGTTCGCTCTGGTGGACGGCCGCGTAAGCTTCGAGCGCGTAGGCCGTGACCGCAAGAAGGTCAGCGTTAAGCAGTAAGATCTTTCAAAAGCCAGGCCTGTTGATTGGGCCTGGCTTTTTGTTGTAACGGGGCATACTGTTAGGGTAATACCGCATAATTCCTGGTGGTGGAGCGCGCCAGAAAATTTTTTGTGATATGAACCAAAAAGCACAGCCAATCCTTGGTGGATTGGCGAGCATTTTTGGAAAATAGCACGGAAAATTTTGGCGTGATACGCCGCCTGAGCCGCGAGGCGTGAATTATGCGGTGTTGCCCTTGGCAGGGCACAAGGGCAGCGTGATACTGCTGCCGCCCGCTCCATCCCCATTTCCCATTATCAGAAAAGGAGAAAAACAATGTCGATGTTTGTAGACGTGGCGAAGATCACCATCAAAGCAGGCAAAGGCGGCGACGGTGCTGTGAGCTTCCATCGGGAAAAGTTCGTGGCAGCCGGCGGCCCGGACGGCGGCGACGGCGGCCGTGGCGGCAACGTGGTCTTCGTGGCCGACGACAACCTGTCCACCCTGATGGATTTTCGCTATAAGCGCAAGTATGCCGCCCAGCCCGGCGAGAACGGCAGCGGCTCGCGCTGCACCGGCAAAAATGCCCCGGACCTGGTCATCAAGGTGCCCCGTGGCACCCTCATCCGTGACGCCGCCAGCGGTCTGCTGATGGCCGATATCTCCGGCGACGAGCCGGTGATCGTGGCCAAGGGCGGCAAGGGCGGCTGGGGCAACACCCATTTCGCCAGCCCCACCCGCCAGATTCCCAAGTTCGCCAAGCCTGGCCTGCCCGGCGAGGAGTATGAGGTGCGTCTGGAGCTGAAGCTGATTGCCGACGTGGGCCTGATCGGCTTCCCCAACGTGGGCAAATCCACCCTGATCAGCGTGATCAGCGCGGCCAAGCCCAAGATCGCCAACTATCATTTCACCACCCTGAGCCCGGTGCTGGGTGTGGTCAAGGTGGGCCCCGAGCAGAGTTTCGTGGCTGCCGACATCCCCGGCCTGATCGAGGGTGCCAGCGAGGGCATCGGCCTGGGCCATGACTTCCTGCGCCATGTGGAGCGCTGCCGCCTGCTGCTGCATGTGGTGGACGTTTCCGGCTGCGAGGGCCGCGACCCGGTGGAGGACTTCGAGAAGATCAACACCGAGCTGCAGAGCTTCAGCCCCGAGCTGGCCACCCGGCCCCAGATCGTGCTGGGCAACAAGTGCGACATCGCCACCGAGGAGCAGATCGAGAGCTTTAAGGCCTACGTGGAGGATAAGGGCCTGACCTTCATGCCCATCTCCGCCGCCACCAACCAGGGCCTGAAGAACCTGCCCGGCATCGTGTGGGAGCGGCTGCAGCAGCTGCCTCCGGTGCAGGTATTCGAGCCGGACTTCGTGCCCTACGCTGTCAACCCCAACGAGCGCACCTACACCATCGAGAAGACCGCCGACCACGAGTTCACCATCACCGCTCCCTGGCTGGAGCGCATCCTGGCGGGCAGCGACGTGGACGACTACGAGAGCCTGCAGTACTTCCAGCGCCAGCTGGACGAGAGCGGCATTCTGCGTGATCTGGTGGCCCAGGGCGTTGAGGAAGAGGACACCATCAAGATCGGCGAATATCAGTTCGACTATATCTTCTAAGGCACCTGAGCCGCGCCCGGCGCGGCATGAAATGAGGCAAAAACCATGTTGTTTGAAGCAAATCCGGAAGTGGATATCCGGGAGCAGTCCCCCCTGAATCTGGCCTTTGTGGGCGACGGTGTGTTCGAGCTGCTGGTGCGCCAGCGGCTGGTGGAACGCACCCGTCTGGTGCCCGGCAAGCTTCACGCGGCCTGCGTGAAGTATGTATCCGCCAAGGGGCAGAACCGGGCGCTGGCCGCCATTGAGGACCAGCTCACCGAGGCGGAGCAGGCGGTACTGCGCCGGGGCAAGAACGCCAGCAAGGCCACCGTGGCCAAGCACGCCACCCCTCAGGAGTACCGGGCATCCACCGGCTTCGAGGCGTTGTTCGGCTGGCTGTATCTCACCGGCCAGAACCAGCGCATCCAGGAGCTGTTCGATGCACTGTGGGAGGGTTACGACCCGCTGGCGGTGGAAAAGCCGGAATAAACGGCATTTCCCGGGATGCTCTGCTGTGAAAAGCGGGCGCATTGCCGGAAAACGCAAACAAAGGCTGAGACCGGCGGAACAGGAAACAGTGGTTCCGAGGGTCTCAGCCTTTTCACGCTCTGTGATTGGTTAAAAGCGTGTTTGCCGGTGTGTGTCCGGCGAGGGGAAAGCCGGTGTTACTTGCCGGTCTTCATGTTGGAAGCGCCAGTGCTCTTGCTGTTCTTGGAAGTGCTGCTGGTAGCATTGGTGCTTTCATTCTTGGCGCTGTTCTTGGCGCTGCGGCTGGTGTAGTTTTTTGCGTTACGGTTTTCCATGGTTTGTGATCTCCTTTCCGAATCCGAAGAGGGGGCGGGGGCGTTTGCCCGGCGTGTGATCTTGTCCGCCGTGCCTCTTCGCTCCTAGTGTAACCCCAAACAAGACCCATTATACAAAGGTGGTATGGCATTGCAGGCAAAATATTTTGAAGAGCGGGAGCGGGC
Source organism: Gemmiger sp. An194 (assembly GCF_002160145.1). Taxonomy (GTDB): domain Bacteria; phylum Bacillota; class Clostridia; order Oscillospirales; family Ruminococcaceae; genus Allofournierella. The sequence continues at coordinate 68,154 of NZ_NFKA01000008.1, forward strand.
CCTTCTGGGTGAGCGCTACGCGGAATACTACGCGGCCCCCAGCGAGGAGGCGGCCCGGGGCGTGACTGTGAACCGGCTGCGCTGTACGCCGGAGGAGTTTGTCCGGCTGGCAGGGCTGGCGCTGCGGCCCTCTCCCTTCTGCGCCGAGGGCTTCGCGGTGGAGGAGCCGGACTTCAAGCCCGGCCGCCATCCCTATCACCACGGCGGGGCCTTCTATTCCCAGGAGCCCTCGGCCAGCGCTCCGGCGGCGCTGCTGGACGTACACCCCGGCATGAAGGTGCTGGACATGTGCGCCGCGCCCGGCGGCAAGAGCAGCCAGCTGGCGGCGGCTCTGCAGGGCCAGGGCCTTCTGGTAAGCAACGAGTACAACGCAGGGCGGGCCGAGATCCTGCGCTCCAATCTGGAGCGGATGGGGGTGTCCAACGCGGTGGTGCTGAACAGCGATACAAACGCGCTGGCTAAGGCCTTCCCGGCTTTTTTTGACCGTATTCTGGTGGACGCGCCCTGCTCCGGCGAGGGCATGTTCCGCAAGGAGCCCCAGGCGCTGGCCCGGCACAACGAGGGCTTGGTGCGCCAGTGCGCCGCCATTGGCCGGGAAATTCTGGACAACGCCGCGGCTTTGCTGGCCCCCGGCGGGGTGCTGGTGTACTCCACCTGTACCTTTGCGCCGGAAGAGGATGAGGGTCAGATCGGGGAATTCCTGGCCCGTCACCCCGAATTTACGCTGGTGGATACCGGCGCGGCCTTCGGCAGCCCCGGCGAAGAAAACCGCTATGGCGAGCATCCCTTTGATGTGAGCCTGGTGCGGCGCATCTGGCCCTTCCAGGGCGGCGAGGGACACTTTATGGCAAAGCTGGTGAAGGCAGCTGAGGGGGAAAGCGCCCGGCCCTTCAAGCCGGAAAAGCCAGCCAAGCCTTGCAAGGAATGGCTGGAATTTGCCGGGAAGTATTTTCCGGCGCTGGCGGACCGGCCGCTGCTCAAGGCGGGCGAGCTGCTGCTCCTGCCGCCCGAGATGCCGCTGCCGCCTCATAAGCTGCGGGTGATGCGCTGCGGTGTGGCAGCAGGCACCGTGCAGAAGAATCGGTTTGTTCCCGCCCACCATCTGTTCACCGCCTTTGGCCACACCTGCACCAATCAGGAGCGGCTGACTCTGGACGACGAGCGCACCGCCGCCTGGCTGCGGGGCGAGGAGATCGAGGCCCGCACCGCGGAAAACGGATGGTGCTGCGTGCTGGTGGATGGCTTTTCCCTGGGCGCGGGCAAGGTGAGCGGAGGAAAGGTGAAAAACCACTACCCCAAAGCCTTGCGAAACCTGAAATAATGGGCTTCGGCAGCCCCGAGCACTTGCCAGAACAGGGCTTTTTGTGCTAAAATTATTTAGTTACCGCACATCGTTCGGGCCCAGGCTTGCGGCCCGGCATAAAATAGGAGGAAGTTTCCATGTCAGGACATAGCAAATGGAATAACATCAAGCGTAAGAAGGAAAAGACCGACGGCCAGAAGGCCAAGCTGTTCACCAAGGTTGGCCGCGAGATCGGCGTTGCCGTGCGTATGGGCGGCGCGGACCCCGCCAGCAACGGCAAGCTGCGTGACCTGATCGCCAAGGCCAAGAGCCTGAACGTGCCCAACGATAACATCCAGCGCATCATCAAGCGCGCTGAGGGCGGCGAGAAGGACAACTACGAATCCATCACCTACGAAGGCTACGGCCCCTGCGGAATCGCCATGATGGTGGAGACCCTGACCGATAACCGCAACCGCACCGCTGCCAACCTGCGCCACTACTTCGACAAGTTCGGCGGCAACCTGGGCAACATGGGCTGCGTGGGCTTCCTGTTCACCCAGAAGGGTGTGATCGTGCTGGACGGCGAGGGTCTGGACGAGGAGAAGGTCATGGAGGATTGCTTCGACGCCGGTGCCGAGGACTTCGACATGGGCGATGATGTGGTGGAAGTGACCACCGATCCCGACGCTTTCTCTGCTGTGCGTCAGGCTCTGGAAGACAAGGGCTACACCTTCATCTCCGCTGAAGTGGAAATGGTGCCCTCCACCACCTCCTCCATCACCGATGAGGACAACCAGAAGCTGATGGCCAAGCTGCTGGACGCTCTGGAGGACGACGACGACGTGCAGAACGTGTGGCACAACCTGGAGAACGAGGAGGATCTGGATCGCTGATCCAGCCCTTCGGCTCATTGCTGAAATAAGAGTCCCGGCTTTCCATGCAAAGGGGAGGCCGGGGCATTTTTATACCCCAATAGAAACGATTAGCCGTCGTGCGTCCGGACCAGACTGAAAGGACAGGACCGATGCGCCGGTTTGCTTTTTGCCGGGGGGCATGCTATAATGAGCCCATACAAATAAAACAGGAAAAATTTGTGCAATTTATCCGCCCTGCAGTCCCTGCTGTCGGGGTGTTTCATTCAATAAAGGAGGCCTCTGACCCATGGGTCAAACCATTCTCTGCCCATACTGCCTTTCCAAGGTGGACCTGGGCCGGCCGGATTGCCCCTTCTGCGGCAAAGAGCTGAACAATCTGAATCCTCCGGGCACCCTGCCCTTTGCCTCGCTGCTGGCGGGGCGGTATACCATCGGCCGCCATCAGGCCACCGATGGTGAGGGTATTCTGTACGAAGCGGTGGAAAACACCGGCGGCGTGCGGGTGAGCGTGAAGGAATATTACCCGGTGACCCTGAGTGTGGGCCGGGACGAAAACGGCCTTGTGATGCCCAAAGAGGGCAGGGAAGTGCTGTTCAAAACCACCCGCATGGATTTTGCGGATCTGTACCGCAGCATCCAGCGCATCACACCCGCCACCGGCCTTGCCGCTGTGCTGGATGTGGTGGAGGCAAACAACACCATCTATGCAGTTCTGGAACAAGTGGAGGGCGAAAGCCTGAGCCGTTATCTGGCGGAGCATACCCAGAATCTGGACCCTGCCCAGGCCCGCATCCTGCTGCAGCCCATCATGGAGGGCGTGGCGGCCATGCACAAGGCCGGTCTGGTCCATCGAGGTGTTTGCCCGGATAACATCATCTTGAGCCCGGGCGGCACGCAGGCCCGGCTGTGCGGCTATGCCACATTGGGTCTGCGCACCGCAGGCAGCGAGCTGAAAAGCCAGCTGTACGACGGTTATTCCGCTCCTGAGCAGTATTCCGCCGCGGAGTTTGAAGGCCGCTATACCGATGTGTACGGCCTTGCAGCGGTGTTCTACCGGCTGCTTACCGGCCAGGCACCGCTTCCGGCCAACCAGCGCCGTGTTACCGACAGCCTGCAGACCGCCCGCGCCCTGGAGCCGGAGGTTCCCGGCTATATCTCGGTGGTGCTCTCCGCAGCCATGCGCATGGACCCGGGCAGCCGAATCCAGAATGTGCCGGAGCTGATGGGGGCGCTTACCAGCCAGCGTGCGGCGGACAGCATCACCCCGCCCCAGCGCCAAGCGGAACGCACTCCGGTTCGGGAGCAGCATATCAGCATCAGCACCCGCACGCTGCTCACCGGCTCGCTTCTGGTGATCGCGGTGCTGTTTGCGCTGCTTATGTGGAGCATTTTGAGGTGGCAAACGCCCGCTCCTTCTCCCAGCAGTGAGGCACAACCCTCTTCCAGTCAAAGTACGCCTCAGGTGCTTACGGTGCCCAATGTGGTGGGGCTTTCCTATGAGGATGTGCAGAGCAATCTGGAATACACCGCCCAGTTCCGTTTTATTGCGGTATCGCAGGAATATAGCTCGGAATACGAAGCCGGAATCATTCTGGAGCAGTCGCCCCAGGCGGGTACGGAAACCAGTGAGGAGCGCCCGCTGATCAGCGTGGTGGTGAGCATGGGGCCGGAGCTGGTGGAGGTTCCGGATATCAAGGGCTTCACCCAGGAAGCGGCCCAGCAGGAGCTGCTGCGGGAGCACATCAAGGCCAGCTTCTCGATGATTGACAACAACGGCGAATACGCCAGCGGCTGTGTGGTTTACACAGATCCGGAAGCTGGAACCGAGATCGATGCAGGTACTACCACGGTGAATGTGTATATTGCCAAGGAACGGGATATTCCGCAGGTGCCGGACCCCACGCCGGAGCCAACGCCTGCGCCCACACCCAGTCCCACCCCTTCGCCTAGTCCGGAGCCTTCTCCCGGAACGGTTCCCGCTGGCTGAGTCAGGAAAAACAGATATAAAAGCCGCCGGCAGAGCGCTTTCTACAGAAAGCCTGCCGACGGCTTTTTTATTTAAAGCAGGTAAGAATACAAAAAAATCCCCCGCCCGAAAGGGCAGGGGATCGGTGCAACGATTAGTCGCTCACGTAGGGCATCAGAGCAACGTGACGGGCGCGCTTGATGGCGACGGTCAGTTCACGCTGATGGAACGCGCAGGTACCGGTCACGCGGCGGGGAATGATCTTCGCACGCTCGCTGACGTACTTGCGCAGACGAGCAACATCCTTGTAATCGATGTGCTCAACACGGTCTACGCAAAAGCTGCAAACCTTCTTACGGCCGCGGCGCATGGGGCGCTGGGGACGGCCTTCGGTTCTCTCAAAAGCCATGGCTTGTTACCTCCTGTTAGAATCGATTCATGTTAGAACGGAAGATCCTCGCCTTCGTCGATCACAGCAAAATCATCATTGCTGCCGGCGGAGTAAGTGGGGGCTGCCTCCATGGGAGCCTCGCGAGTGTATTCCGGGCGGGCGCTGCTGTAAGCACCGCCATTACCAGTTCCGCTGCCGCCCTTGCCGCCGGCGAAGTTCACGTTGTTCGCAACGATCTCAAACGCCTTGCGGTTGTTGCCGTTCTTATCCTGATAGCTCCGGGTCTGAATGCTGCCGTCAACGGCGATCAGGGAGCCCTTCTGGAAATACTTGCAAACGAACTCAGCGGTGGAACGCCAGGCAACGATATCAATGAAATCGGCCTGACGCTGCTCGCCCTGCCGCACAAAGCTGCGGTCCACGGCGATGGTAAAGGTGGTCACGCTAACGCCCTGGGGGGTGTGGCGCAGTTCAGGGTCAGCCACGAGCCGGCCCATCAAAGCTACAACGTTCAGCATTGAAAAATGCCTCCTTATTCAGCCTCGGCCACGATCATCGTACGCAGTACGCCGTCGGTGATCTTGTAAACGCGATCCAGCTCGGCGGGGAAAGAGGGCTCGCTGGTGAACTTAATCACGGTGTAGACGCCTTCTTCCTCGTCGTTGATGGGATAAGCCAGACGGCGCTTGCCCCAATCGTCAACAGAATCGATGGTACCATTGGCCTCGATCAGGCTCTTAAACTTGCCAACCAGAGCGGTGGAAGCCTCCTCATCGAGAGCAGCGCTGGTAACCAGCATGGTCTCATACTTTGCCATTTCTGTGCACCTCCTTTTGGACTTATGGCCCGGCAAAACCGGGCAAGGATCACTGCCCTTCGCAAGGCAGCAACTCATTATATCAAACACAGAACGTCAGTGTCAAGAGATTTTTGAAAAAATATCGTCTTTTTTACGCGTCGGCCTGATATAAGGAATCTGCTTTCTATGATACAATAAAAGTATCCAAAAGAAAAGGGAGGCTGCTGCAAATGAAGGTCAATGAACGAAAACTGATGGTGTTGCTCTATGTGGTAAGTTTTCTGCTGCTCTGGAAGTTCTATTGGGCGCTGATCGATCTGATCTGCAGCGGGCAGCAGATCGCATGGGGGAACGTGCTGTTTCTGTTTGCATTGCTTGGGGTACCGCTGCTGCTTGTGCCGGGTGCCTGGCTGGTGGGAAACGGGCTGAAAAAATTTCTGGAGCAGTAGCCTTTGTGCAGGCCTGTAATGTGAATAAGCAGAGAACGGGAGCGGGGAGAATTTCCTCGCTCCCGTTTTTTAGGGGAAGATAAACCATATATGTTGAAAACATAGACAAAATGCATTGTCGTTTTGGACAATGAGAGTGCACCGCAAGAGAAAAACTAACAACGTTTCTCCAAAAAATGGATGAGCAGGTTGACATTCATGCTTTAACTGGATAAACTTAGAAATCACTACCACGACAACTTGCGAATGCGGGCGGACATGCCGTGGGCAGACATTTGATAGAAGGGGAGAAAACGAATCATGAATACGCTTGTCATCGTGCTGATTGCGGCGGTGTGCCTGGTGTGCGCCTATGCTCTTTACGGCCGCTGGCTGGCCAAAACCTGGGGCATTGACCCCAAGGCCGAGACACCTGCTGTACGCCATAAGGACGGCAAAGACTATGTTCCCACCGACGGCTGGACCGTGTTCAGCCACCAATTTTCCTCCATTGCGGGCGCCGGCCCGGTTACCGGTGCCATCCAGGCAGCGGCCTTCGGCTGGCTGCCGGTGCTGCTTTGGATTTTGCTGGGCGGCATCTTCTTTGGTGCAGTCACCGACTTCGGCGCACTGTATGCCAGTGTGAAGAACGAGGGCCGTTCCATGGGCCTGTTGATCGAGAAATACATCGGCAAGCTGGGCCGCAAGCTGTTCCTTTTGTTCTGCTGGCTGTTCACCCTGCTGGTCATCGCGGCCTTTGCGGACATGGTGGCTGGTACCTTCAATGCCTACACAGAGCCCGGCGTGCTGGCCGAAGCCGCGCAGGTGAACGGTGCGGCTGGTACCATCAGCCTGCTGTTCATTGTGTTTGCCATGATCTTCGGCCTGCTGCAGAAAAAGTTTGCCTTCACCGGCTGGAAGGAGGGCGCGGTGGGCCTGGTATGCACCGTGGCCGCTCTGGCCCTGGGCATGGCCATGCCTCTGATCGCAGGCAAGGAAGCCTGGATCTACATCACCTTTATCTACATCTTTTTCGCGGCTGTGCTGCCCATGTGGCTGCTGAAACAGCCCCGTGACTATATGACCACCTTTATGTTTATCGGCATGATCGCCGGTGCAGTGCTGGGCCTGCTGGTGGCGCATCCCACCATGAACCTGCCGGTCTACACCGGCTTTGACAACGCCAGCCTGGGTACGCTGTTCCCGATCCTGTTTGTTACCGTGGCCTGTGGTGCGGTGTCCGGCTTCCACAGCCTGGTATCCTCCGGCACCTCCTCCAAGACCGTGAGCAACGAGAAGGATATGCTGAAGGTGGGCTACGGCGCCATGGTGCTGGAAAGCCTGCTGGCGGTGCTGGCCCTGTGCGTGGCCGGTGCAGCCGCCGCGGCGGATGGCACCCCCGCGGCCGGTACCCCCTTCCAGGTGTTCAGCAACGGCGTGGCCGGTTTCTTCCAGATGTTCGGCGTGCCCGTGTATGTGGCCCAGTGCTTCATGACCATGTGTGTGTCCGCCCTGGCGCTGACCAGTTTGGATGCGGTGGCCCGCATTGGCCGCATGAGCTTCCAGGAGCTGTTCAGCCTGGATGATATGAGCAAGGCCGAGGGCTGGCGTAAGCTGCTGTGCAACACCTACTTTGCCACCATCATCACCCTGGCAGGCGGTTTTGTGCTCACCCGTATCGGTTATTCCAACATCTGGCCTCTGTTTGGCTCCGCCAACCAGCTGCTCAGTGCACTGGTGCTGGTTACCCTGTGTGTGTTCCTGAAGGTCACCGGCCGCAGCAACAAGATGCTGTTCCCGCCGCTGGTCATCATGCTCTGCGTCACCTTCACCGCACTGGTGCAGCGTCTGATCGCTCTGATCAAGGCCTACCAGGCGGGCAGCGCCGCCTTCCTGGTGGAGGGGCTGCAGCTGATCCTGGCTGTGCTGCTCATCGCGCTGGGCCTGACCATCGTGATCAACTCGCTGCGCGCCTATGCGGCCGCCCGCAAAAACAGCGAGACCACTGCCGCCTGATTCCGGCTTTTTGATCCGGATGGAAGGATAAATACCCCAAAAGCAAGGACAAAGCGCCCGCTCCGGACAATTTCCGGGGCGGGCGCTTTTCCGTATGTATAAATAATATAGAAGAATCCCCGGCGGAGGCTGCGCGCAGTCCGGCCGGGGATTCACTGTTTTATGAACTTAGAGCATGGTGGTCAGGACCGGCCACAGGGCGAACACGGAAACCGCATAGGTGAGCGCGGTGCAGGCGACCACGCTGATCAAGGTGCCTGCCACGCTTACACCGCCTGCTTTTGCCAGCGCAGCAGTGGGGTCAGCGTTCTGGGAATTCTTCAGGATACGGCGGATGTTTGCTGCACCCCGTCGGCGGTAAAGCCAGAGAGCGAACATACCCTGCAGGAACATGAGCACGATGTTCAGTGTGCTGGATACCGCCAGCAGAATGTTCAGTGTCTGCTCAGGCATGGCAACCGCCAGAGGATGGCCTGCATAGGACATGAGCTGCAGCACAACAGGAATGCGCAGCACCGCGTTAATGGCCAGCAGCGCCAGGCCCTCGGTCCACATTTTGCGGTAGAAGAAATAGAAGGGACCAAAGAAGAAGGCGGCAAAGGAGGCGACCACCTTGCGGCCGGTTTCTTTCATGGCCTTGAAGCCGTTCAGGTAGAAGGAGGCGTTTTTGCCCAGATAGGCTGCCCAGTGGCGTGCCTTCACGCCCTCCAGCTCCTCCTCCGGGTCCACCCGCATGCCGCTGAAAACAAAGTTCGCCTGGAACGCGCCGAAGGGGTTGGAGAAGTCCGGCTCACGGGGAGCGAAGGGGTCCTCCTGACCGGAGCCGGGGCCGTACTGGGGCGGGGCCTGACCGCCGCCAAAGCTGCCATAGTCGCCGTAGGCCGGAGGCGTCTGGCCGGTGGCCGGGCCGTGTCCGTCCTGCATGCCGCGCAGGGGAGCGCCGCAGTTTTCACAGAACAGGCCGGTGGTCGGATTGGGTGCGCCGCATACCGGGCAGGCCACCTGCGGATCGGAATAGCGGGCGGAGTCTGCCCGGCCTGCTTCCGCCGCCTGGTTGGCGGCGGGGTCCGGCTTCCACTCAAAGCCGGTGCCGTGCTTGGATGCATACACGCAGCCGCCCTGCTTCTGGTAGCAGGCCCGATGGTAGGGCGCGCCGCACTCGGGGCAGACCACGATGTCGTCGGTTTCGGTGAAGGGCTGCTGGCACACAGGGCACTTGCAGCCGATGTAATTGGACATAGAAATAAACCTCCCGGATGGGAAAAATACAGGTAAACACATTTTAACGCAAATCGCTGCAAAATGCAAAACAAAAATCCCCCGGGAAGGCAGGTTTCCCCTTGCTTTTGGCAGGATTTTTCGGTATACTGTTAGCTGTATAATTTTGTATTCATGTATATTTTATAACAGAAAGGTTTTCCCATATGATCACGATCGACGAATTGAAAATGCAGATGGGCGGCCACAAGAACGCGGTGGACGAGCTGGGCGACGCCCTGGCCATCGCCGCCAGCGAGAAGCGGGTGGCCGAGCTGGAGCATAAAATGACCATGCCCGGCTTTTACGATGACACCGAGGCCAGCCAGAAGGTATTTGCCGAGATGAGCTCGCTGAAGGGCAAGCTGGAGCGATACACCAAGCTGAAGGGCCTGTATGACGATGCCGAGACCATGCTGCTGCTGTGCGAGGAAGAAAACGACCCGGACCTGATTCCTGAGGCCGAGAGCGCCGTGGAGGCGGTGGCCCATGCGGTGGACGAGCTGCAGATGATCACCCTGCTCAGCGGTGAGTACGACAAGAACAACGCCATCCTCACCTTCCACGCAGGCACCGGCGGCACCGAGGCTCAGGACTGGGCCGACATGCTGTTCCGTATGTACAACCGCTGGGGCACTGCCCACGGCTACAAGGTTTCCACTCTGGACTATCAGGACGGCGATGAGGCCGGTCTGAAGAGCGCCTCCATTCTGGTGGAGGGCCCCAACGCCTACGGTATGCTGAAGAGCGAGAACGGCGTGCACCGTCTGGTGCGCGTGTCCCCCTTCGACAGCCAGAGCCGCCGTCAGACCAGCTTTGCTTCTCTGGAGGTAATGCCCGAGATGGACGACAGCATCCAGGTGGACATCCGTCCCGAGGATGTGGAGATGCAGGTGTTCCGTTCCTCCGGCGCCGGCGGTCAGCACATCAACAAGACCTCCTCCGCGGTGCGTCTGATCCATAAGCCCACCGGCATCGTGGTGAGCTGCCAGACCGAGCGAAGCCAGTTCCAGAACCGCGACACTGCTATGAAGATGCTGGCTTCCAAGCTGTATCAGATTAAAGAGCAGGAGCATCTGGATAAGATCAGCGACATCAAGGGTGTTCAGAAGGAGATCGCCTGGGGCCATCAGATCCGCAGCTACGTCTTCATGCCCTACACCATGGTCAAGGACCACCGCACCGGCTACGAGAGCGGCAACGTGCAGGCTGTGATGGACGGCGATCTGGACGGCTTCATCAATGCCTATCTGAAGGCGGCCAGCCGGAACGAGCTGCAGGACGTATAATCCTTTTGCATACCCGGCACGGATACCAAGCAACCTAGAGGCACAGGGGATTCGCCCTGTGCCTTTTCTGTGCGCATTTTCATGGAAATATAGAATAGTGCTCCTGTTTTTCAACTGTTGTTCGGAAAACGGCTCCATTGTGCCGAAGCGAAAACCGTGGTAGCATAAAATCAGAACAAAGGACAATCGACGAGCGGCAAAAGCCGGGAAAGGGGCGAAGAAAATGGAACAGACCATGGGAAAGGTGATTCAGGCAAAACGCCGGGCCAAGGGCATGACCCAGGAGCAGTTGGCCCAGCTGGTGGGAGTGAGCAGCGCGGCGGTGAGCAAATGGGAGACGGCCAGCGCCCTGCCGGATGTGGCGCTGCTCTGTCCATTGGCCCGCGCGCTGGACTGCACGCCGGACGAGCTGCTGGACTTCAAGCCCCAGCTCACCGAGCAGGAGGTGGACGCATTGGGCGAGACCGCCGAGTGCATGTTCCAGGCGGGCAAGTGGCAGAAGGCATGGGACTTTTGCGAGGGGCGGCTGCGGGAATATCCCGGCGATCTGTATCTGGCGTTTCGCTGCGGCGGGCTGTATGCCAAGTATCTGGCAGTGAGCGGCGAGGAGGAGCAGTCCCAAAAGCAGCTGCGCCGGGCCATCCAGCTGATAGAGCGGGCCTGTGCCATCCCCGAGGAGGAAAGTCAGCGGGCGGCGCTGCTGTCGCTGGCGGGGCTGTATGTGCTGGAGGACCGGCTGGACGATGCCATGGCCACGCTGGACCGGCTGCCCGGCTGCAATCAGGACGCACAGAACATGCGGGCCTCCATCCTGCTGCGGCAGGGCAAACTGGACGAGGCCGAACAGCTGGAGACCGCGAACCTCTCCGTTCATCTGCACAACGCCCAGCTCAGCCTGCTGGGGCTTGCCAACATTGCCAAACAGCGGGACGACGAACAAAAGCAGCTGGAGCTGCTGGACCGGATCAACCGGCTGATCGAGCTGTTCCCGGCCCCGGAGGGCGGGCAGGGCATCGGCCGGGTGGCCTCGCTGCGCCGGGTGGAGCTGTATGCGGACCTTGGCCGATGGGAGGAGGCCCAGCGGGAGACCGAACGGTTTGTGGCTGACAGCATCCGGGCACCGGAGGGCGATTGCGGCGGCAGCTGCCCGGCCTGCAATAGGGGTGTGAGCAGAGCCTTTTTGATGCAGAACGCGCTGCAGATGCTCACCGAAGCCAATCTGCCTGCCCGGCTTACCGAACAACCGGCCTGGCAGAGGGCGGTGGAACGGCTGGAGCAGGCGGTACAGGATGCCCGCGCGGAGGAAAACTCCTGCCCAGCTGGAACTAAAGTTGAAAAAACAGAGTGCGATTCAAACTGCACCTCCATTGTGTAAGAAGCGAGGATGGCGCTATAATAGAATCGGAATCCATTCAGGAAGTGGGGGAAAGACCCGTGAAGGAAAAATACAACGTAACCGGCATGAGCTGCGCGGCCTGTTCAGCGGCGGTGGAGCGGGCGGTGAACAAGCTGCCCGGCGTGAAAAGTGCCCAGGTGAACCTGCTGGCCAATTCCATGCAGGTGGAGTACGACGAGACCGCGCTGGACGCCGCGGGCATCTGCAAGGCGGTGGAGCAGGCAGGCTACGGCGCAAGCCCGGCCAATGCCCCGGCGGCTGCAAAAACCGCTGGACCTCAGACCGCCGAAGAAGACCCGGTGGCCGCCGAGCTGGCCGGGATGAAGCACCGACTCATTGCTTCACTGGCGTTCCTGGCGCCACTGATGTACGTGTCCATGGGCCACATGATGGGCCTGCCGCTGCCTGCCTGGATGCACGGGCAGGCAGGTGCGGTGCCCTTTGCCCTGACTCAGCTGCTGCTGGTGCTGCCCATCCTCTATTTGAACCGCAAATTTTATCAGGTAGGCCTGAAAAGCCTGTGGCACCGCTCGCCCAACATGGACAGCCTGATCGCTCTGGGCAGCGGCGCGGCCGTGATTTACGGCGTGTTCGCCCTCTATCGCATCGGCTGGGGCCTGGGCACCGGTGACCTGGCTCTGGTGGACCGCTACCGGATGGACCTGTATTTTGAGTCCGCCGGAACGATTCTGACCCTGATTACTCTGGGCAAATATCTGGAAGCGCGGGCCAAGGGGCGCACCAGTGCCTCCATCCGGGCACTGATGGACCTTGCACCCAAGACCGCGCTGGTGCTGCGGCAGGGGCAGGAGGTGGAGATCCCGGCGGCCGAGGTGGCCGTGGGCGATACCGTGGTCATCAAGCCCGGCATGCGCATCCCGGTGGACGGCGTGGTCCTTGCCGGTCTGTCCAGCGTGGATGAAGCCGCCGTCACCGGCGAGAGCATCCCGGTGGAAAAGGGCCCCGGCGATAAGGTGATCGCCGCCTCGCTGAACAAGGCGGGCAGCTTTACCTTCCGGGCCGAAAAGGTGGGCGAGGATACCACCCTTGCCCAGATCATCGCTCTGGTGCAGGATGCCGCCGCGACCAAAGCTCCCATCGCCAAGCTGGCCGACCGGGTCAGCGGTGTCTTCGTGCCGGTGGTCATGGGCATTGCCCTGCTGGCCTTTGTGGTCTGGATGCTGCTGGGCCAGGGGCTGGAGTTCGCACTGGCTCGGGCCATTTCGGTGCTGGTCATCAGCTGCCCCTGCGCATTGGGCCTGGCCACCCCGGTGGCCATCATGGTGGGCACCGGCAAGGGTGCCCGGCTGAACATCCTTTATAAGAATGCGGAGGCGCTGGAAAACGCCCATAAGATCGACACCGTGGTGCTGGACAAGACCGGCACCATCACCGCCGGCAAGCCGGTGCTCACCGACCTGATCCCGCTGGCGGGCCAGAGCGAGGGCGAGCTGCTGGGTCTTGCCGCCAGTCTGGAAAAGCCCAGCGAGCACCCGCTGGCTGAGGCGATTCTGAGTGCGGCGGAGGGCACTGAGCTGCCAGGCCCGGAGCGCTTTGAGGCGCTGCCCGGCCGGGGCCTGCGGGCCACCCTGAGCGGCGTGGAATATCTGGCGGGTAACGCCCGGCTGATGCAGGAGTCCGGCGTAGAGATGGGCGATGCGGAAAAGCGAGCCGAGGAACTGGCCCGGCAGGGCAAGACCCCGCTGTTCTTTGCCAGCGGCAAACGGCTGCTGGGCATCGTGGCGGCGGCAGACCCCATCAAGCCCACCAGCGCGGCGGCCATCCGTCAGCTGAAGGCCATGGGCCTGACGGTGGTCATGCTCACCGGCGACAACGCCCGCACCGCCGCGGCCATCCAGAGCCGGCTGGGCATTGAACAGGTGGTGGCCGAGGTGCTGCCCCAGGATAAGGAGGCCCAGGTGCGCGCATTGCAGGCCCAGGGCCGCCGGGTGGCCATGGTGGGCGACGGCGTGAACGACGCCCCGGCTCTTGCCCGGGCGGATGTGGGCATCGCCATCGGCGCGGGCACCGATGTGGCCATCGACAGTGCCGATGTGGTGCTGATGAAGAGCGATTTGTGGGACCTGGTGAACGCGCTGCGGCTCTCCCGGGCCACCATCCGCACCATCCGGGAGAACCTGTTCTGGGCCTTCTTCTATAACAGTATCGGCATTCCGGTGGCGGCCGGTGTGTTCTATGGCCTTGGTCTGGTGCTGAACCCCATGATCGGGGCCGCCGCCATGAGCCTTTCCAGCGTGTGCGTGGTATCCAACGCGCTGCGGCTCAACTTCTTCAAAGCAAGCCGGGCGGAATCCGCCGCCCTGCCCAGTGAGGAGGCAACCCCTCATATTCCCGCGGCACAGCCGCCGAAAGGAGTTTTACACATGGAAAAGACGATTCACATTGAGGGCATGATGTGCCACCACTGCACCGCCCACGTGGAGAAAGCCCTGAACGCCATCGAGGGCGTTCAGGCCGTGGCTGATCTGGAGGGCAAGTGCGCCCGGGTGACCCTGAGCGCCGATGTGTCCAACGAGACCCTGGCCGCCGCCGTGACCGAGGCAGGCTACGAAGTGACCGGCATCGAATAAGCCCCGCAACGAACAGAAAAAGGCACGCAGCCCTTCAACCGGCTGCGTGCCTTTTTGTTCGTAGTACTATCAGAAAAATCAGTCTTCCCGGACCAGCTCGACCACGCACTCGCAATGCCTGGTGCGGGGGAACAGGTCCGCGGGCTGGGCCCGCAGCGGGCGGTAGCCCCGGTCGGCCAGATACCGACAGTCCCGGGCGGCGGTGGCCGGGTTGCAGCTTACCATTACGATGCGCCGGGGACCCATGGCGATCACCGCGTTCAGGGTCGCCGCGTCGCAGCCCTTGCGGGGCGGGTCCAGGCAGACCACATCCGGTCGCAGGCCCTCGTCCGCCAGCTTTGCAGCGGCCTTGCCTGCGTCGGCGCAGAAGAAGCGGGCATTCTCCACGCCCATGGCGGCCGCGTTGAACTTGGCGCTTTCCACCGCCTCGGGAATGATCTCCACGCCGATCAGCTCCTTGCAGTCCGCCGCCATGGAAAGCCCGATGGTGCCCATGCCGCAGTAAAGGTCCAGCAGGGTGTCGCCGGGCTGAAGCTGAGCGAACTGCCGGGCCACACCGTACAGCTGCTCGGCAGCGGGGGTGTTCACCTGATAGAAGGAGAGCGGACCCAGCCGCACCGGCACACCGCACAGGGTGTCTTCAATATAACCCGGTCCGTACAGGGAAATGTTCTCCAGACCGGTGATCACGTTGGTTTTCTGGCGGTTCACGTTCAGCACGATGCTGCGGATGGCGGGGAACTGTTCGGTAAGCGCCGTGCACAGCTCCTGCGCGTGGGGCAGCTTGCGGCCGTTCACCACCAGACAGACCAGAATCTCGCCGCTGTGCCAGCCCTTGCGCAGGAAAATATGGCGTACAAGGCCGGTGTGCTTTTCTTCCCGATAGGGGGCAATGCCGTGGGCTTCCATAAACTCGCACACAAAGGCGGCGATCTGATTCAGCTCAGCGGGCTGCAGCTTGCAGTCGGCGCAGGGCACGATGCGATGGGTGCGGCCCGCGTAGAAGCCTGCGATCACATGGCCCTCCGCATCCAGCCCCACCGGGAACTGGACTTTGTTGCGGTAGCGCTCCTCCAGCGGAGAGGACA
Organism: Gemmiger sp. An194; assembly: GCF_002160145.1. Classification (GTDB taxonomy): domain Bacteria; phylum Bacillota; class Clostridia; order Oscillospirales; family Ruminococcaceae; genus Allofournierella. Next base: position 83,535 of record NZ_NFKA01000008.1, read on the forward strand.
AGATGGGCAGCACCGGGGTATCCAGCCCGCCGATGCGCCGGAAGGCATCCTCCACAAAGCTCTGCTTTGCCCGGGCCTCGGTCTCATAGTTCAGATGGCGGAAGCAGCAGCCGCCGCAGGGCTTGCATACCGGGCAATCCGGCTCGATGTGAGCGGGAGAGGGTTGCAACATCTCCTCCACAATGGCGAAGGAATAGCGGCCCAGGTCCTTCACGATGCGGGCGTTCAGCACATCACCGGGGGCGGTGGCAGGCACAAACACCGCCTTGCCCTCGTAATGGGCCACGCCGCTGCCGTCGCTGGAAAGGCTCTCGATGGTCAATGGGATGATGGAATTCTTGTGAATGGGCACAAAAACGCTCCTTTTTATTCGTCTTCAATGGTGGTGACCAGGCCGAAGGGGATGAAGAAGCGGCCGGTTTCGTCGGGCTGCAGCTCCAGGCCCTGGCCTGCAAACTGTTTGTCCAGGGCGTTCAGAGCAAGCTGTCCCGCCACCTGGGTAATCTGGTCAATGTCGTAGTAGGAGGCGGCCACGGCAACGCCGTCGTTCACCAGAGCCTGGGCCAGTTCGGGATTCTCGGCCACGGCGGCAATGCGCACCGGCGCATCGCCCTCCAGCCAGCCCAGCTGCTCAGCCAGGTCATACAGGAACCGGGCATCCCCGGCGGTGGTGCACAAAAGCAGCTCGGGTTTTTGCTGCCCGGCCAGCGCCTCAGCGGTGAAGGGCAGGGGGTCGTCGTTCTCGTCCAGGTATTCCAGCAGGTTGGAATAGACCCCATAATGCTCGCATTCCTGCAAAGCATAGTAGCTCAGCGCCTGGTGATAGGGGCCGATGTCGCTGAGATAAAGGCTGTACTGCAGCAGCAGGTCGCCGTTTGCATCCGCAATGGTACCATCACGGAAGCCCATGGCCATCTCCTCGCCCAGCAGCTCGCCGCCCAGTGCGGGATTGCTGCCCACATACCACAGCTTGTCGTAGTCCTCCATCTCCTGCAGCTGAGGGCTGCGGCCGACCACCACCAGCGGTACACTGTGGCGGCGGGCAAGGCGCAGCAGCGCCGGGTCCAGAATGTCCTCGTCCTCGCTTACGATCAGCACCTGCGCGCCCTGCTCGATCAGCTCCCGGGCGGCGGGCTCATAGCCGGCGGATTCATCCCCCAGAAGAAAACGAACTCCGTTTTCCGCAAAGCGATCCTCCAGCGCGTCCAGGTCCACGTAGGGCAGCTCCTTGGGCGAGTGCAGATAACCGATGGCGGGCTGGGGGTCAAAATAACCCACACTGAACAGGTACAGAAGAATGCACAGCCCCAGGGCGGCGCAGACGGCAAACAGCTTGGCAAGGATAAGCGCGATTCGTTTCATTGGCAGGTCTCCTGAAAAGGTCAAGACTTTTCGATGCTGCTCAGATAGCGGCTGGGCGGCACACCCTTGGTCTTTTTAAAGACCCGGGAAAAATAGAACTGGTCGAAAAAGCCCACGGAAACGGCGATCTCGGCGATGGAAAGCTTGGAATCCCGCAGAAGATTGCAGGCCTCGCCGATGCGGTAGTTGGTTAAGTAATCGATGGGGCTCTGGCCCACATTGCTCATGAACACCCGGTACAGGTGGCTGCGGCTCACGCCCACCGCCTTGGCAATGTCGTCGATGCTGATGTCGTGGGAATAATTGAACTGGATGAACTTGATGGCCCCGTGCACATACTGGGAGCTGGTGTTGCTCACCCGGGGGTCGCATTCGTGGGCCTGCTTCATCAGGCAGGACAAAAACAGATACAGATGGCCCACCATGGCGGCCTCGTGGTGGGATTCCGGGCCACGGCAGTCGTAGATGGAGCGCAAAGCCTGCTTCAGAGATTCCGATTCCCCGCAATGATACACCGGGGACTGATCGGTGAAGGGGGTCTGCTGTACCAGCTTGTTGGCAAACGCACCGTTGAAGCCCACCCAGTAGTATTCCCAGGGATCGTTGGCATCGGCACAGTAGCTCACCAGCTGGTTGGGCTTGACCAGAAACAGGTCACCGGGGCCAAGGGTAAAGCTGCGGCCGTTCACGGTGTACTGGCCGTGGCCGCTCACCACCAGATGGATCAGATAATGGTCCCGCACGCCGGGACCCCAGGTGTGTGAGGGCGCACAGGACTGCAGCCCGCAGTTGAAGATGGACAGCTCCACATTGTCTGTGTAGTGCTGTTTAAAGGATTGTTTATAGGTTTCCGCCATAACGAGGGCACCTCCGCAAGGTATCAAAAAGAAAAAGGCGGCAGCCGGGGGGACACGCGGGGAAAGGCGCGGCCGATAAGCCGGTTCAGACGGATGCTTTTCCGGCGGGCTTCCGCATTGATACCCAGTATAACAGAAAATTCAACAAAAGTCCATAAAAAATGCCGCACCCCTGAAAAACAGGGGCACGGCATGAAAGATTGGTGCAAAAAACAGGGGGATCAGCCCACCGGCAGGACCTCAACGATCTTGAGCACCACGCTGGCTTCACTTACGGATTCGTTGGCCTCCTGCAGCTGTGCCAGGACCTCGGCGTCCTCCTCCAGCTCCAGCTTGACCACGGCACCGGAGTGACGGCCAGCCTTTTCCTCAGCGGTGGGGTCGGCAATGTCGTAGCTCATAATGGCGGTCTTCTCCCGCAGCACGTTGGCCTTGGTGGCGTTGTCGGCCCAGTTGAAGAAGATGTGGCTGTCATCGGCCACGCCGGGCACAACGATGGCAATGTTGGGGGTGCCGTCTGCGTTCACGGTGGACACATTGCACAGGCCTTTGAACTGACCAATGGCCTCCAGCAGAGCGGCCTGATCCAGGTTGGTGTACAGGCCGGTGGTGGCGCTGGCGGTAGCGGCGGCATCGGCGGAAACCGAGGTCTCGCTGGCAGCGGTTTCACTGGAGGCGCCCTCGGAAGAAGTGGTCTCGTTGGCAGCCTCACTGGTGGAAGTGCTGGTGGAGGTGGTGGAAGAAGTGGTCGCGGTGGAGCTGCTGCTCTGGCCGCAGGCGCAGAGGTTGAAGACCAGAGTCAGGGTGAGCAGTGCAATGGCAAGTTTTTTCATGGTGATACAGAATTCTCCTTTTTTATTAAATCCGTTAAATGGATTACAGGCTGTTGGCCGCGTCGTAGGCAGTGCGGATGGCATTGGAGATATCCGCAGCGCGCTCGCCGCAGTCGCCCACGGCGATCACCGGGATACCGGCAGCCTTCAGGGGCTCGGCGTCAAAGGCCACCGGGCGGGCGCCCACGGCCAGAACCACGTAGTCGCAGGGGATGGTCACAGTGTTGCCGTCCTTGTCCTCGCACAGGATGTGGTCCAGGGCGATCTGGCTGACCTTGTGGTTTACATACTGCTCCACGCCGTAGCGGGCGTAGTTTTCCATCAGAGTGGGCAGGATGGTGTTGCTCTCGCCGCTGGCGATCTTGTCCATCATCTCCACAACGCTTACCTTGCAGCCACGCTCGGCCAGGTACTCGGCGGTCTCACAGCCTACCATGCCGCCGCCGATCACGGCCACCTTGCCGTAAACCTGCTGGGCGCCGGCCAGAACCTGCCAGGCATCGCATACGTTGGTGTTCTCCTTGCCGGGAATGGAAGGAGCAAAGCTGGAGGCACCCACAGCCAGAATTACAGCGTCCGGCTTTTCGGCCAGCACGTCCTCGGCGGTGACGGCCTTGCCCATGCGCAGGGTCACACCGGCGCTGGTGACCTGGTGAACCAGGTTGGCGGTGGCGCGGCGCATCTCCTCCTTGCGGGGAGGTACGCAGGCGATGTTCAGCTGGCCGCCCAGCTGTGCGCTCTTTTCGAACAGAACCACATCGTGACCCTTGGCAGCGGCCACACGGGCAGCCTCCATGCCGGCCACGCCGCCGCCGATCACGGCAACCTTCTTCTTGGTCTGGGCGGGGGTGATGGAGCGGGTCAGCTCGTAGCCGTTTTCGGCGTTCAGCACGCAGGACAGGAAGCTGCGGTTCTGGATGTTGTCGGTGCAGCCCTTGTTGCAGGAGATGCAGCGGCGGATGTCGCAGCCCTTACCGGCCTCCAGCTTGACCACCCAGTCGGGGTCGCACAGCAGAGGACGGCCCAGCGCAACGATGTCGGCCTTGCCGCTGTCCAGTGCGCGCTCGGCCATCTCGGGATCAATGATGCGGCCCACGCAGCTCACGGGAACGTTCACGGCCTGCTTCACCTGACCGGCGATGTCCACAAAGAAGCCGTAGGGCTGCACGCCCATGGGAGGAATGGTGTCGGCCATGTTGCCGGTGTGGTTGGCCTGGGCCACGTGCAGCATGTCCACACCGGCCTCCTCCAGCAGCTTGGCAAAGTCCACGGCCTCGGCCAGGGGGATACCGCCCTTGCCGCGCTCGGGAGTGATGACAGAGAACTTGTAGTCAATGCCCATGCCCGGAACCGCCTGACGCAGCGCCTTTACCAGCATTACGGCAAAGCGGGTGCGGTTCTCAAAGCTGCCGCCGAACTTGTCGGTGCGGCGGTTCATCAGGGGGCTGCACAGGCAGCCCACCAGCCGGTCACCATGGACCTGCACGAAGTCGATGCCGGCCTTTTCGGCGCGAACAGCGCAGTCGCACATCTTCTGGATGATGTCCATCAGCTGCTCTTCGGTCACGTCGGTCACGTAATGCTCCATGTCATGGTGCATCTTCTGGCGCACGCCCATCATGTCCTTCTTCTGGAACAGCTCGATCAAGGCGTTCACGTCGTACTCCGGGTGGAAGATCTGCACGCCGATCTTGGCGCCGTAGGCGTGCACACTGTCCGCCAGGTCCTTGAAGCCGGCGATCTGGCCGTCGTGGAACAGGCGGGGAGTGGGGGAGAAGGAGGCCACGGGGCTCACGTCACCCAGTACGATGTAGGAAACGCCGCCCTTGGCCAGGCGGGTGTAGAAGGCTTTGCTCTGTTCGGTGATGCTGCCGTCACGGCCTTCGTAGCCGGTGGTCAGCGGGGGGAACATGATGCGGTTTTTCAGGGTGATGTTGCCAACCTTGATGGGGGTGAGCAGTTCCATGATGCGATCTCCTTTCCGATCTCAAAAAGCAGCGGCGCGGGACTTCATCCCGCTTTCTAAGGCCATTATAAGCCCGGGGATTGTTAAAAATATATCTCGTTTCTTGATGTGAATTAGGCAAAACTTGATGAAAAAGCGCGCTTTTGATAAAATAAACAAAAGGATTGGGAGAAAAACTGGAGGGAATTTCCATGGAGGAGAGGTATCGGCTGAAGCAGTGGCCGCTGGAGAAAGGCGACGAAAAAGAGCTGGATGCACAAAGCGGCCAGCTGATCGTTCTGGTGAACAGCGGCAGTGGTCAGCTGCAATGGTCCGGCCGAAAAGCGGTCCTGGAGCCAGACAGCATCGCCCTGCTGCGGCCGGGTGCCACAGCCCGGGCCCGTGCGGGTGAGCGGGGGCTGGAGCTCTGGCAGCTTCGGCTGCAGCAGGGCCTTTTGGAGGAGATCTCCTGCCCGGGCTGCGATCTGGAAGCCTGCTTTTCGGTGGTACCTTTCCGGTGCGCTGTGGTCCGGCTGAATACCCAGAATGCCACCCTGCTGCGACGTCTGTATTCCATGCTGCAAAAGGAGACCGAACAGCCGGGGGCACTGGCCGGTGGGGTCTATCGCCGGGGGCTGGTGGAGCTTCTGGTGGCCGGAGTGCTGCGCTGCTGTGTGAACGAGGAGCGCAAGACCGCCCTGGTGGGACGCAAGCGGCTGGTGGTGGATGAGGTGTTCGCTTATATCAACGCTCATCTGGCTGAGCCGCTGCAGCTGAAGGACCTGGCCGCTCATTTTTATGTGAGCCCGGAACATCTGGCCCGCCAGTTCAAGCAGCGCACCGGTCAGACCCTGCATCAATACATCATAAAAGCCCGGCTGAGCCGCTGCCGGGAGCTGCTGTGCAACGGAGTGCCGCTGTCGGCCATCTGGATGCAGTGCGGCTTTTCCGGCTACAGTGCCATGCTGCGCAGCTTTAAGCAGGAGTTTGGTGTGACCCCGGCGGAATATTACCGCCAGTGCTGCCAGCGCGCCCGGGAATACCCGGAGGAAGCCCTGCCGGAAACAAAGAAAAACGATACATAACAAAAATCCCCCGCGCAGACCACATCGGCTGCGCGGGGGATTGATTTTTAAAACAGCTCAGCAATTGGCACGCCGGTAGATTTCCAGGGCCTTTTCCCGGTTCAGAGGCAAAAAGCTGCCCAGCAGGAAGGTATCGCCCCGGGTGGCCTTGTCTGCCATTTGATAGAGCACCTCTTCCGGTTGCACGCCTATGCCCAGTTCGGAAAAACAGGTGGGCATGTCCAGCGAACGGAAGAAATCCACGGTGCACTGGATGGCTTGCTCCGCAGCTTTCTGGTCGTCTGGCTCAGTCACATTCCAGACCTGTCGGCCGAATCGGGCGAAGCGGGCGGGGTCCTGATGCAGGCAGTACCGGGCCCAGTGCCCCCATATTGCCGAAAGACTGGCTCCGTGCGCCACATCAAACCGACCGCTCAGCTCATGGCCCAGCTTGTGGGGGGTAAAATCGACTGCAGCACCCAGCCCGGTGAGCCCATTGTGGGAAACGCTGCCGCACCACATCAGCTCGCTCATGGCCTGGTAATCCTTGCTGTTTGCCAGCGCGGCGGGGCCGTTGGCAATCACCGTGCGCAGCAGCGCCTCGGCAAAGGCGTCGGTGAGCTGGTTGCCTTTGGTGGGGGTGAAGTACCGGTCCATGGTGTGCATCATAATGTCCACAATGCCGCAGGCGATCTGGTAGCGGGGAAGCGTGTAGGTGAGCTCCGGGTCCAGAATGGCAAAAAGCGGCCGGTTGAACGGTGTGCTCAGTCCCCGCTTTGTGCCGGTGGATTCATCGGTGAGTACGGCGGAATCGCTGGTCTCGCTTCCGGCGGCGGAAATGGTCAGCACCACACCCACCGGAAGGCTGGCGGTCACCTTCTGGCGGCCCAGCCAGAACTCCCAGATATCGGTGCCTGGGCAGGCCGCACCGTGGGCGATGGCCTTGGCAGTGTCGATCACGCTGCCGCCGCCCACCGCCAGGATCAGGTCGGCCCCGAATTCCACGGCCTGCTGCACACCCTGTCGGGCCAATCCCAGTCGGGGATTGGCCTGAACGCCGCCCAGCGTCATGCAGGCGATGCCCTCCCGGGCAAGATCCGCCAGAATCCGGTCTATCAGGCCGCTGCGCTTTGCGCTGCCGCCGCCGTATACCAGAAAGACCCGCTTTGCACCCGCCAGCCCGATCTGCTCTGCGGTCTGCGCCTCGGTCCCCTGGCCGAAAATCACGCGGGTGGGGATATGATAAACAAATGCCTGCATTGCCAAACGCTCCTCTCTGTGCGGGGCGGAACAGCCCCACTGCTGCTTTTATTCTACAAAAGGGGAAGGGACTTTGCAAGAGAAAGGGGAAACAGTGCTTTGGCCGGAGCATTGACAGAAAAATCAGGCAGCACTACAATGAAGGCAAGAGAGTTGCAAATCCAACAAAAGGAGCGCTTATGGAAGACATTCAAGTTCTGCAGTCGTCGCAGCTGTTCCAGGACATCCAGCCGGACCAGATCCGGAGCCTGCTGCATTGCCTGTGCGCGGTGGTGAATACGTATCAGAAAGGGGAGTTCATCTTGCATCGGGGTGAGCCTACCCGGCGAATGGGCATTGTGCTGGAGGGCACCGCGCATATCATCAAGGAGGACTTCTGGGGCAACCGGGTAATTCTGGGACAATCCGGCCCAGGGCAGCTGTTTGCGGAATCCTACGCCTGCCTGGGCAGTGAGAACCTTACGGTGAGCGTGGTGGCCTCCGCCACCACCCGGGTGATGTTTCTGGATGTGGGCCGTCTGTTTCAGACCTGCTCCACGGCCTGCGGCTTTCACACACAGATGATCCAGAATCTTACCCAGGTGCTGGCAGGCCGCAACCTGATGCTCACCCAGAAGGTGGAGCACATGGCCCAGAAAACCACCCGTGAAAAACTGCTGTCCTATCTTTCCGGCGAGGCGCAGCGGGCGGGCAGCGCCCGGTTTTCCATCCCCTATGACCGGCAGGAGCTGGCGGACTATCTGTCGGTGGACCGGAGCGCCATGTGCACCGAGCTGTCCAAGCTTCAGCGCCAGGGGATTCTGCGCTGCCGCAAAAAGGAGTTTGAACTGCTGGAGCTGCCCCGGGAATTCTGAGCCGGGCAAGGGAGAGGAAAGTTATGAAAAAAGAAGTGTTCAATCCGTATCTGCCCAGCTGGGAATATGTGCCGGACGGCGAACCTCGGGTGTTCGGCGGGCGGGTGTATCTGTATGGCTCCCATGACCGCTTCGGCGGGCCGCTGTTCTGCATGAACGACTATGTGTGCTGGTCCGCCCCGGAGGAGGACCTGAGCGACTGGCGGTTTGAGGGCGTGATCTACCGCAAGGACCAGGACCCCATGAACCCGGGCGGGCGGCGCTGCCTCTATGCGCCGGACGTGGTGCAGGGGCCGGACGGGCGGTATTATCTTTACTATGCCTTCGACTTTATGGGCCGCATCGGGGTAGCCGTGTGCGACGAACCGGCGGGCGCGTTTCAATTTTACGGCCATGTGGCCTTTCCGGATGGGCACCTCTGGGGCGAGCGGTCCGGGGAGCCCTTCCCCTTTGACCCGGGCGTGCTGGTGGATGACGACGGCCGGGTCTACCTGTATTCCGGGTTTGCCACCCGCATCCCGGCGCCGGTCACCGGCTTTCGCCAGCTGGAAAATCCCGGCGGCGTGGCGGTGGAGCTGGAGCCGGACATGCGCACCATCCGGCAGGGGCCGCGGCTGCTGTTTCCCCGCAAGGGGCTGCCCGGCGCCTTTGAAAACCACGCCTTCTTTGAGGCCAGCTCCATCCGTAAGGTGGACGGCCGCTATTGCTTTATCTATTCCTCCGAGCACAATCACGAGCTCTGCTACGCCATGGCGGACCATCCCTTCGGACCGTTTACCTTCGGCGGAACGCTGGTGGACATCGGGGATGTATTCCTGCCCGGTCGGCCCGACGAGGAACAGGCGGTCAACTATCTGGGCAACACCCACGGCAGCATCGCCTGCATCCGGGGGCAGTGGTATGTGTTCTATCACCGGCAGACAAACCGGCATTCCTATTCCCGCCAGGCCTGTGCCGAGCCGCTTCGCCGCAGGCCGGACGGCGGCTTTTTCCAGGCGCCCCTCAGCAGCACCGGCCTGCGGATAGAGCCCCTGCCGGATCGGGGCAGCTATGAGGCCCGAATTGCCTGCCATCTGCGCAGTGCCAAAGGTGCGGCCCGGTATGACATCCGCCTGCCCCGGCTCCGGCTGGCGGCGCACCCCTATTTCACCCAGACCGGCGCGGACCGGGAAGAGCGGCCGGACCAGTACATCGCCAACATGCGCAGCGGCAGCAGCGCGGGCTTTTTGTCCTTTGCCTTTACCGGCGAGGAGCGGCGCATCGCCTTACAGCTGCGGGGCCGCGGGCGGGGTGTGATGCGGGTTTCCCACCGGGAGGATGGCAGTCAGCCGCTGGCGGTGATCCCGATCCCTGAGGACAAATCCCTGCTGCATCCGGCAAGGCTCTGCCCAAAGGCCGGAGTACGCCCGCTGTATTTTGTGTTCCGTGGTATGGACGCAGTGGATTTTATCGGATTTTCTCTGGAATGAGAGCTTGGGCAAAGGGTAAAAAAACAGAGTCGGATTTTGTGGAATCTGAATATTGTGCGCGGCTTTTCGGACCGGTACACTTAAAGCAGGATGAAGCCGCAAAAGCTGCCGAACGGTTCCGTGACGGGTTACGAAAAATGCTTCGGCAAGGTTTGGAATATATGGCAAATGGCGCAACAAGAGCCGAAAGGAGATGCAAGCCATGAAATTCTTTCTTGATACTGCCAATGTGGACGAAATCCGCAAAGCCAACGAGATGGGCGTGATCGCCGGTGTGACAACCAATCCCAGCCTGATCGCCAAGGAGGGCCGGGATTACGCCGAAACACTGAAGGAGATTGCCGCCATTGTGGACGGGCCCATCTCCGGTGAGGTGAAGGCCACCACCGAGGATGCCGAGGGCATGATTGCCGAGGGCCGGGCCATTGCGGCCATGCATCCCAACATGGTGGTGAAGATCCCCATGACAACCGAAGGCCTGAAGGCCATCAAGACATTGAGTGCCGAGGGCATCAAGACCAACTGCACCCTGATCTTCAGCGCGAACCAGGCGCTGCTGGCCGCCCGCGCAGGTGCCACCTATGTGTCGCCCTTCCTGGGCCGTCTGGACGACATCAGCCAGCCCGGCATTGATCTGATCCGGATGATCTGCCAGATGTTCGCCAACTATCCGGACATCAACTGCCAGATCATTGCCGCCAGCGTGCGCAACCCCATCCACGTGACCGACTGCGCTCTGGCCGGGGCGGACATTGCCACCGTGCCCTATAAGGTGATCGAGCAGATGACAAAGCATCCTCTCACCGATCAGGGCATCGAAAAGTTCAAAAAGGATTACCTGGCGGTGTTCGGTCAGTAATTCCAAAAAGCAAAAAGCCGCGGGCGTGCTCCTTCAGGGGCTGCACACGCGGCTTTTTTCGTGCCTGCGAAGGGGTGTTTTACAAAATTTTCATTGCATTGCGGGCAGCATTCGGTATAATAAGGCACGAACCACACGAAAATGAGGGGCAAAGGAGAAGCCATGAAACAGATGATAAAAAGAGGACTGAGCGCACTGAGTGCCGTATTGCTGGCAGTCTGTATGCTCATGCCGGTCTATGCGGCCGAAACCGCTTCGCTGGCCGATGCGCTGGACCAGACCGCCCGCCTGCAGCAGCTGGCGGAGGAATATGCCGCCGGCCAGCAGAGCGAAAGCGATCCGCTGATGCTCACGATCAACTACATACGCACCCAGCGCTACGCGGATGCCAGCTGGGATATGATTCTGGGCGCGCCCAGTGAGGAGTTTGCCCAATTTGTGGCCGGGCAGGACCCGGAGCTGGAGCAGCTGCAAACGCTGGAAAACGTGCAGATCCCGGCCACCGGTGAGCCGGTGGACTTTGTGCATCTGGTGGCGGGCATCGGGGCCACCTACAAGCGGATGCCGGTGGTGTGTACCTGGGGCGGCGACTGCATCCAGCTGGCGGGCAGCATCCAGGGAACCGGCGCGGACGAGGAGGGCTGCATCCAGCAGCTGAAGCCCTACTTTGTCTGCGAGGACGAGAACGCAAGCCTGATGCCGCAGAGCGACTGGCTGGCAGATCTGGACGGAGTGAACATTGGAATCACACTGAGCAGCGGCAGCGATCTGTCCGAAGCCATCGGGCAGTATTATCAGGACATTACCGATGAGAAGCGTGCCCGGCAGTTTGTGCTGGCTCAGTTCGGGGAGGCGGATACCGGTGACCGGGAGGCCTTCCGCCAGCAGGTGAAGGATAAATTTTTCGCGGATTCCGGTGTTCAGCTGCTCCTGCTCAGTCAGAAACAGATGACGCTGGACGAGGAGCGGAACATCGTTGCGGTGGATTCCATGGATGCACCGCTGAATGCAGTGTGCAGCCTGACCGCTGATACACTGGCTGATATGTTGGGCGGCGCGAAGGTGACCGAAGCTCCGGCACAGACGAGTGAATCGCAGGCCGGCCAGACGGAGAGCGGCGAGCAGCCCACCCAGCCGGAGCCCGCCCAGTCCACTGCCCCGGTTCTGGGGCAAAGCTCGCTGGCACAGACCATGCAGAAGCATGCTTGGCTGCCCTGGGCCCTGGGCGGTGTGGTGCTGTTCTGTCTGCTGGTGCTGGTTGCATTGTCCCGCAAAGGCCGCTGAGCCGGGCATTTCGCGGATCTTTCGCAGTGTGCTCATATTCTGTTCAAATTCAACTGGTATAGTAAAACCATGGTCAAAGCAGTCAAGGCTTTGGTGATAAAGTTACCGCAGCCGACAGATGAATCTGCTACCATGTAGATAGGAAATCCAATCGATGGATTTTCCCAGAAGAAACTGACAAAGGAGAGCACCACAATGATCCAATCGTTTTTGCAGCAGGCCCTGGTTCGGCTCGGCCCCTCGGTACAGGTGCTGGCCTGGCTGGAACAACTGCCTTTTATCCCCCAGTGGCTGCGCCCGGTTCGGGCCCGTGCGCGCCGCTGAGCGGTCAAACATTCTGACAAAAGAAAAGCTCCGCTTCCGCAAGCCCTGGAATCCAGGGTGCGGGAGCGGAGTTTTTTGCTGCTTACAGCTGGCTGACGATGGGAAGACGCTTCCAAACCTGCCACCAGTCGGGGCGGACCGGCCGGTTCGGGTCCGGCTCGATCTCGATCACATGCTTTTCGTAGGCATTTACCACGGTGGTGCTGCCCTTCTGGCAGCAGCGGGGAAGATTGGAATTGTAGCTCATGTGTACATGGCCGTGCACGAAATAACTGGGGGAATATTCCTCCAGCAGGTGGTTGAAGCACTCGAAGCCCCGATGGGGCAGGTCTTCCCCGTCGTTCAGATCCCGCGCGGGTGCATGAGTGACCAGAATATCAAAGCCCTTGTAGCTTTTTAGCTTGCGGCGAAGCCGCCGGATGCGACTGGACATCTGACGCTCGGTGTACTGAAAGGGCCCCTCCTTATAGCGGAAGGATCCGCCCAGCCCCAGAACACGGATTCCGCGGTATTCAAAAATATCATCCTCAATGCAGATGCAGCCCTCCGGCGGATCGTGCAGATAACGAGTATCGTGGTTGCCGTGTACATAAAGCAGAGGGGCAGAGGTAAAGGTGGCCAGCAGGGTCAGATAATGGGGGTTCAGATCCCCGCAGGAGATGATAAGATCATAGCCGCGGATCTTGTCCGGGCTGAAAAAATCCCACAGATACTTTGATTCTTCATCCGCCAGCAGCAAAATTTTCATGTTTGACTTCTCCTCGCCGAGCCTGTATTACAGGATCTTGGTGGTTGATTCGTCCTTGTGAACGCCGATCAGAGAAACCAACGGTTTGGCTTCATCGATCAGTTCGTCGAAGCGGGGGATGCGGCCGATCACGTTGCTGGCCAGCCAGTCCATAGTGATGACCTGCTCCGCGGTGAGGCGGCTGTGGTCTTCGGGCATCACCACATGGCCATCCTGGGCATAAAGCACACCCGCAAAGGGATCGAAATCCCGGCTGCAGACCGCCTGGCGCAGCAGATTGACCAGACGCTGAGTCTCGACGGGCAGGCTGCGGGAGCACAGCACATCAATCACGCCGGCATCCATACCCCACCAGTAGTTCAGCGCACGCTCACCGCTGTTGCCGGCGGACCAGCCGCCGTTCATGATGGACTGCACGATACGCACATAAAATTCGCCCCAGTTCCAGAAGGGCATTGCATAATTGCAGATGTGGTCCCCCTCCAGCCGGTAGAGGCCGAACTTCCAGGGGGGCTGCTGGGGAGCCCGGTTATCCAGGTCCGAGATCAGAGTCACGCCGTTTTCTGCAAAACGGGCGGCGATGTCCACGTTCTTTTCCGAGGTCCACTCCAGATATACCTTTGCCCGGGGATTGGTCATCTGCGCGCCCAGAGCAAAGGCGTTGATGGCCGCAATCATGCCGTAGGTGGGGTAGGTGGCCACATAGCCGATCTTGTTGTCATCCGCCAGCGCGCCTGCGATGGCACCCAGCAGGAACTTGGCCTCGTGGATGCGGCCGTAATAGGTGCGGATGGACGGGTGCGACATATTCAGTGAACAGTTGATGATCTTCACTTCCGGGTGAGCCAGCGAGGCCTTCAGGCTGGCGTTGATCAGCTTGGGTGTGGTGGTGAAAATCACATCGCAGCTATCGGCCACAGCCTTCTCCAGCACCTCGTCACCGTTTGTTTCCGGCTGTACATGATCGTAGCACAGGGTGGTCACCCGGCCACCGAAGTGTTCCTCCAGCTCGCCGCGGCCAAAATCGTGGGCGTAGGTCCAGGGGGAGGTGTCGGCGCTCTTCTCGTACACAAAGCCCACCTTCAGGCTGGGAGCCTGGAAGGCGATGGGGTTGTGCAGCCGGGAGAACAGGCCGGTGTTCTGGGGCGGCAGCGCAGGCTCCATGGAAAGCTCCACCGCATCCGGGCGGGTCAGCACCAGGATTTCGCTCCAGGCCCGTTCCACTGCCTGCTGCAGCTCCGGCATGCTCATGCCGCACAGCTGCCGGTAGGGGTAGACCCCCATCACGGCCAGCAGGCCGTCGGCGGGGGTAATGGGCAGTCGGTCGCCGCCGCGCTGCATGAACACCGAGCGGAACCGGTAATACATCGAGGAGAGCATGCTCTTGTCGTCATCGCTCCAGCGCTCGCCGGGGGCTTTGCCCGCCGCGGCCACGAACTTGGCGAAGCGGCCCTCCTCAGTGAACCAGAGCAGATTGATCTGGGTCAGCTTGTAGAAATCCAGGAACTCATAGTAGATGTTGACTTCCTTGGAGCCGTTGCGCTTGGGAATGTAGCGGGTCACGGTGCCGGGAATGCTGGCTGCGCCGAAGTATTTCATCACCGATACCCGCTTGTTGCCCTCCACCACGTAGAAGCGGTTCAGAAACTCCACTGCCTCGATGGGGTCACGGATGCCTTCCTCCATCTGGGAATCGCACAGGGCGCTCCACTTGGTTGCAAACTCGGTGCGCTCGCCCAGAAGGGGCATGAAGTTCCGGGCAAAGGCGGTTTTGCGCCCCTCGGTCTTGGTGCCCACGATGGAATCCAGGGGGATGTTCACCACGCCCAGAGGCTGGGTGCCGTCCAGCTCGCTGTTTTCCAGAATATCATCCAGCACCTGCAGATAAGGGTACTGCCCCTTGGAAACGCAGGCCCGGAAGTTTCGCTGGCCCATTTTTTGGGCCTTTTTGTAATCTTCAATTGCCAAAGTAAGATCCCTCCTTAATAATAAGAAGCTGAATCGCAGAGCCGCCGTTACGGCCCCACTTTATGGTAAAGCATGTTCGTTCAAATTACAATACCCGGCTCGTCTCAATTTTCCGGCTGAGCTGCCATGGGCGGGAATCGCAGCTTGGTCAGACACAGGGCAAACAGGATCGAGCTGATGGTCCAGGTGATGGGGTAGGCCCAGTAGACCATATGAATGTCCGGGATCAGGCGAACCGCAATGGTGATGTAGCAGATGCGCAGCACGCACCAGATGCTCAGCATGATGGTCATGGGAATAATGGGCCGGCCCATGCCCCGAAGAATACCCGCGCAGCAGTGAGAGAAGGCAAGCAGGAAGTAGAACAGCGCCACGGTGTGCGCATCCGCCACGCCGTAGGCCACCACCTGAGGCTCATTGTTGAAGGCACCGATCAGCTGGGGCGAGAAGGTGAAGATGATCAGGCCGATGCATTCGGCCAGCAGCGGGCTGCAGATCAGGCCGAAGCGCATGCCCTGCTTGACCCGGTCAAAGCGGCCCGCGCCGATGTTCTGGCTCACGAAGGTGGAAAGCGCCAGTGCAAAGCAGGTTACCGGCAGGAAGGCAAAGCCCTCCACCCGGCTGTAGGCGGCGCAGCCCGCCATGGCGGCGGAACCGAAGGCATTGATGTTGGACTGCACGATCACATTGGCCAGCGAGATCACCGAGTTCTGCACGCCGGAGGGAACGCCCAGAGTGAGCACCTGGCGCAGCATGTCCGCCCGGAAGCCCACCTCCTTCCAGGTGATGCGGTAGGGTGCCTGCACCACTGTCAGCTTGCGGAAGGCAAGGAAGGCGCAGAGGGTCTGGCTGATGATGGTGGCCAGGGCGGCACTTTCCACCCCGCGGCCCATGCCGGCCACGAACACCAGGTCCAGCACCACATTGGTGATGGAGGCGATGATCAGATATTTCATGGGGCTGCGGCTGTCGCCTACCGACTGCAGAATGCTGGCGCCCATGTTGTACATGACCACCGACAGCGAGCCCATGAAGTAGACCCGGAAATACAGCACGGACTGAGGCAGCACATCAGAGGGGGTGCCCATCCAGCGCAGGATCTGGGGTGTGAAGAGGATACCCAGAATCGAGAGCAGCACACCGGCAACCAGGCCCAGCGCCACGGTGGTATGTACCGCCTGCTTCAGGGTCTTGTGGTCCTGCGCACCGTAAAGCCGGGCCACAAGAACGCCCGCGCCCAGTGAAACACCGTTGATGAAGCCGATCATCAGCATGATCAGGCTGGCGGAGGAGCCCACCGCCGCCAGCGCCTGCTCGCCGATGAAGTTGCCCACGATCAGTGAGTCCACCGCGTTGTACAGCTGCTGGAACAGATTGCTGAAGAAAATGGGCACCGCGAACAGCAGAATCTTTTTGGGAACGCTGCCCACTGTCAGAAGATTTTGATCGTTTGTCATAATGTAGCCACTTCGCTTTCGCATCGCGCATAAAAAACGGCCCATGGGCACAAAGTGCACCCGGAAGGACCGCGAAACAGGCGTGACAATATATTTTCAATTCTATCATACCATCTGCACGGGGGAATGCGCAAGATGGTGCTGTGCTATTGGAGCAGAGCGGTAAAGCGGCGTTGCAGCCATGACCGAGCGCTGGTATAATAGCAGGGAATCGCCGGGAAAATTTTTTCCGGCTAGTGGTAAGGAGGAAACAGAATGTATTCATCCAAGCAGATGATTGTAATGCGCCGGGATCTGAAGATGCGCAAGGGTAAGATCGCCGCTCAGGCGGGCCATGCCTGCGTCACCGCCACCCTGATGGCCCTGCAGAAGGAGGGCCGCCTGGGCCAGGTGCAGGTGGCCGATGGCTGGGTGGGTCTGGCTGCAAGCGAACAGCAGGCCACCCCCCTGAGCGAGTGGTTCGACAAGGGAGTGGCCAAGATCTGTGTGTATGTGGATTCCGAGGAGGAGCTGCTGCGGCTGCACGAAAAGGCACAGGCCGCCGGGGTCATCAGCGCCCTGATTCAGGACGCGGGCATGACTGAATTTCACGGCGAGCCCACCTATACCTGCCTGGCGCTGGAGCCGCTGGCGGCGGAGAAGGCCGACGAATTCACCGGCGGCCTGCCGCTGTATTGAACAGCCACACTCAGAATTTCAGAGCCGCAATGCGGTCGAAGGCTTCGCCCAGCTTTTCCTCGCTGGTGGTGCAGGCGATGCGCACATAGCCTTCGCCCGCTGCGCCGAAGGCCACGCCGGGCACCATGGCCACATGGGCTTCCTTCACGCACTTCTGGCAGAAGGCGATGGAGTCCAGACCGGTCTGTTTGATGTTCATGAACAGGTAGAAGGTGCCCTGGGGCTCGCGCACCGAGAGCTTCGGGATGGCGTTGATGCGCTCAGCGGTGTAGAACACCCGGCGGCGGTATTCCCCGGTGTACTTGTCGCCGATCTCACTGCGAAGCCGCAGCGCATGGATGGCCGCCCGCTGGGAGACCGAGGGCGCCGAGTAGACCATGTTCTCGTTGATGCGCTTGATGGTGTCGATCACCGCAGGCTCGGCAATGATGGAACCCACGCGCCAGCCGGTCATGATGTAGTTCTTGGAGAAGCTGTTCAGGGTGATGCTGCGCTGCGCCATGCCGGGCAGGCCACGGAAGGGGCGGAAGGGCTCCTCGAACATGTAATCGGTGTAGATCTCATCCAGAATCACCACCAGGTCGAACTCCTCAGCCACCTGGGCCAGGGTCTGGTAGGTCTGCAGGTCGTAGGCCGCACCGGTGGGGTTGCAGGGATTGTTCACGATCATGGCCTTGGTGCGGGGGGTAATGGCCGCACGCAGCCGCTGGGCGTTGATGGCAAAGCCCTCCTCTTCCAGGCAGGGCACCTCCACGGCAACGCCGCCGGTCAGCTCCACCTGTTCCTTGTAAGGGGAGAAGTAGGGCGCGAAGAGGATCACCTCGTCGCCCGGGTCCAGAATGCTCATGAGCGCCAGCTCCATGCCGAAGCAGCTGGAGGCGGAGATGAACACCTGTTCCCGCGCCAGGTCCATATTGTGGGCAGTTTTATAATAAGTACGGATCTCGTCGATCAGCTCCGGGTCACCCTGGGGCGAGGTGTAGTGGGTATGCCCGGCCAGGGCATCCTCCATGGCGGCGCGGATGATCCGCTCGTCGGTGGTGAAATCGGTGTCGCCGATGCTCAGGTCGATCAGGTCGCTGTATGCGCCCTTCTCGGCGGCTGCGCTGGCCATCACGCTGTCCTGCGCGGTCTGGAAGCGGCGGGCGATGTAATTCCTCATGGCAATGCTCTCCTTTTTTCCAAAACATTCTTTTTTATCATAGCACATCAGCACGCAAAAGGGCAGTGCTCTTTTGCACAAATCAGTGTATGAAAATCTGCATTTTGTGAATAAACAAACACAAAAGCAGGGCGGGCCTTGCGTTCTGCAGAAAGCAGAGCGTAAAATAGAAGGCGGCGGGCATAAGGCCCTGTCTGCTCAGAACAGGAGGCAATGAGATGGAAGCAATGGAACCGGCCTGGCTGCAGGCCATTCAACCCCGGACGGCTGCTGCCGGAGAGAACAGTGTGAAGGGGGCATTTCAGTACAACGAAGGCCACGGGCTGACCACCTTTTTTGTGAATGTGGAGCTGGCCGAGCCGCTGCGCGGGCAGCTGGCCCAGCAGGGTCTGGACCTGGCGGACACCGTGGCCTTCTGCCAGCAGGCTGAGGGCGGCTGGGTGGCGGCCTTTGCCGACGAGGCCATGACCAAAAAGGTGGAATACAGCCTGACGGACGCTGAAATGCAGGCGTTGATGGAGGCCAACGGCCTGCAGTTGATTCATGTATAATTATTCCAAAAGCTGGAAAATCCCATGAAAAAAGCAGGGAAAACGAGCGTTAAAATTTTGCTAAAAACTGAAAAAAGCCGTTGACAAACGGCAAAAAAACAGGGTATACTTTTTCCGTCATGCGATATGAGTTTTCATACAGAGTATCCATGCAAATATTTCTTCTGACCACCCAATCGTGGGTTAAAGGCCATACGGACAGCCGGGTCAACTGCCGATGGGCGGTGCGATACCGCCATTATTGATTGAGTTAAAAGCTCAATTTTATAAGTTGGTTACTTTACAACCAGTGCGTATTCTGCGTACATCAACTTGTAAAACGGTCAATAAGAGTAGTAAAAGTAAGTATTTGCTATATAGACTCTGTGTGAAAGCAAGCCGGGCTGCGCCCAGACGGCGTTGATTCGCTGTATCCTGCTGTGTCCATCCGGAAACTTGTCGGTTTTCGGGGCCCGCGCTGTATCACCAGAATATGATTCGTTTACAGGCAATGTGTATGCAAAAATACACATTGCCTGTTTTTTGTTGCCGCCGGGCAAAAAGGCGATGTCAATTTCAGGAGGAAACCGATGGGAGAAAAGCTGAAACTGTACGGGTTTAACAACCTGACCAAAGCGCTGAGCTTCAACATCTACGACGTATGCTACGCAAAAACCGCCCGGGAGCAGAAGGACTACATCGCCTATATCGATGAGCAGTACAATTCCGAGCGTCTGACCAATATCCTCACCACCCTCACCGATATGATTGGCGCCAAGGTGCTGAACATCGCCCGGCAGGACTACGATCCGCAGGGCGCATCGGTGACCATTCTGATCGCCGAGGGCAGCATGCTGCCCATGGGTGAGACTCAGCTGGCCCATCTGGATAAGAGCCATGTGACGGTGCACACCTACCCGGAGTATCATCCGGAGACCTGTCTGGCCACCTTCCGGGTGGACATCGATGTAGCCACCTGCGGCGAGATCACGCCGCTGTCCACGCTGGATTACCTGATCCGCTCCTTCGATTCAGACATCATCACCATGGACTACCGGGTGCGTGGCTTTACCCGGGACATGAACGGCCGCAAGCTGTTCCTGGACCACAAGGTCAACAGCATTCAGGACTACATCGAGCCGGAGCTGCTGCGCCGGTACGATGCGGTGGACATCAATGTCTACGACGCGAACATCTTCCATACCAAGATGATGCTCAAGGAAGTGGATCTGCAGAACTATCTGTTCAAGACCGATGTGTATGAGCTCCCGCCCAAGACCCGGCTGGAGATCATGAACAACCTGCGCCGCGAGATGATCGAGATCTTCAGCGGCCGCAATATCTACTAACGTTTGTCAAAAGAGGCAGGGGGAGAGAGCAATGGAACGTTTGGATCAGCAAAGGGCCCCCATCTACGAGGCGCTGGAGCGCTTCGGCAAGATGCGGGTGGTGCCCTTTGACGTGCCCGGCCACAAGCGCGGGCGAGGAAACCCGGAGCTGGCGGAGCTGCTGGGCCAGCAGTGTGTAAGCATGGATGTGAACTCCATGAAGCCGCTGGACAATTTGTGTCACCCGATCTCGGTGATCCGTGACGCGGAGATCCTGGCCGCGCAGGCCTTCGGTGCGGCCCACGCATTTCTGATGGTGGGCGGCACCACCAGCGCGGTGCAGAGCATGATCCTGTCGGTGGCCAAGCGGGGCGAAAAGATCATTCTGCCCCGCAACGTGCACCGCAGCGTAATGGGCGCCATGGTGCTGTGCGGCGCGGTGCCGGTGTATGTGAACCCGGAATGCGACCACCGGCTGGGCATCCCGCTGGGCATGAGCGTCTCGGCGGTGGAAAAGGCCATCCGGGAAAACCCGGACGCCAAGGCCGTGCTGGTGAACAATCCCACCTACTACGGCATCTGCTCGGACCTGCGTAGCATCGTAAAGCTGGCCCATGAGAACGGCATGCTCTGCCTGGCGGACGAGGCCCACGGCACCCACTTCTATTTCGGCGAGAACCTGCCCGTGTCCGCCATGGCGGCGGGGGCAGATATGGCCGCCGTCTCCATGCACAAATCCGGCGGCAGCCTGACCCAGAGCTCGCTGCTGCTCACCGGCCCGGCCATGCCGGAGGGCCATGTGCGCCAGATCATCAATCTGACCCAGACCACCAGCGGCTCCTATCTGCTGCTGTCCAGCCTGGACATTTCCCGGCGCAACCTGGCGCTGCGGGGCAAGCAGGAGTTCAAGCGGGTGAGCGAGCTGGCGGAATACGCCCGCAAGGAGATCAACGCCATCGGCGGTTATTACGCCTTCTCCAAGGAGCTGTGCAACGGCGACAGCATCTTTGATTTCGATACCACCAAGCTTTCGGTGAACACGCTGGATGTGGGCCTGGCCGGCATCGAGGTCTACGACCTGCTGCGGGACGAATACGACATCCAGATCGAATTCGGCGACCTGGGCAACATTCTGGCCTATCTGTCCATCGGTGACCGTCCCCGCGAGGTGGAGCGGCTTGTGAGCGCGCTGGCCGAGGTGCGCCGCCGGTTTGGCGGCAGCAAGGCGGGCCTGATGCAGCAGGAGTACATCGACCCCATCGTGGCGGCTTCCCCCCAGGAAGCCTTCTACGCCGAGAAGGAGTCGCTGCCCATTGAGGACACCGCGGGCCGCATCTGCAGCGAATTCGTGATGTGCTATCCTCCGGGAATTCCCATTCTGGCCCCCGGCGAGCGCATCACCAAGGAAATTCTGGACTACATTCAGTACGCGAAGGCCAAGGGCTGCTCCATGACCGGCCCCGAGGATGCGGACATCCTGCGGCTGAACGTGCTCAAATAAAAAGGAGGAAGCGATGGATTTTTGGTTTTCCGAGGCGCAGACCCCGAACGTGAAGCTGTCCATCAAGGTGGACAAGCAGCTGTTCAGCGGCAAGAGCGAATTCCAGCGCATCGATGTGTTTGAAGCGCCGGAGTTCGGCCGCTTTTTGACGCTGGACGGTTATATGATGCTCACCGAAAAGGATGAGTTCATCTACCACGAAATGATCACCCATGTGCCCATGGCGGTACATCCCAAGGTGCGGGATGTGCTGGTCATCGGCGCGGGCGACGGCGGCGTGATCCGCGAGCTGACCCGCTACCCGGAGATCGAGCACATCGACATGGTGGAGATCGACCCGCTGGTGGTGGAGGTGTGCAAGAAGTATCTGCCCCAGACCTCCTGCCGGCTGAACGATCCCCGCCTGACCATCCATTACGAGGATGGCGTGCGGTTCATCCGCTCCTGCAAGGATCAGTACGACCTGATCATCGTGGACTCCACCGACCCCTTCGGCCCCGGCGAGGGCCTGTTCACCCGGGAGTTCTACGGCAGCTGCTACAACGCCCTGCGGGAGGACGGCATCATGGTCAACCAGCATGAGAGCCCCTTCTACGCCGAGGACGCGGTGGCCTGCCAGCGCGCCCACAAGCGGATCGTGGAATCCTTCCCCATCAGCCGGGTGTATCAGGCGCACATTCCCACCTATCCCTCCGGGCACTGGCTGTTCGGCTTTGCCTCCAAGAAATATCACCCGCTGAAGGATCTGGACGAGACCCGCTGGAACATGCGCGGGCTGACCTGCCGTTATTACACCACCACACTGCACAAGGGCGCGTTTTACCTGCCCGCATACGTAGAGGAGCTTTTAAGAGATGTTGAGCAAGAATGTTGAGGTTTTCCTGGGGTGCGACAAGGGCCCCCGTTTCGCGTCCACCATGCTGTTCGGCGCACCCTTTGATTCCACCACCTCCTACCGGCCGGGCACCCGGTTCGGCAGCGCGGCCATCCGCCATGAGTCCTACGGCATCGAGAGCTACAGCCCCTACCAGGACAAGGACCTGGAGGACGCCAATGTGATCGATCTGGGCGACCTGGAGCTGTGCTTCGGCGATGTGAATAAGGCGCTGGACCGCATTGAGGAGCGCACCCGCCACATCCTGCACGCCAGCAAGCGGCCCTTCATGCTGGGCGGCGAGCACCTGGTAACTCTGGGTGCCTTCCGTGCAGTGGCCGCCATGTACCCGGATGTGCACATCATCCACTTTGACGCCCACGCCGACCTGCGGGACGATTACCTGGGCGCAAAGCTCTCCCACGCCTGCGTGCTGCGCCGCTGCTGGGAGCTGGTGGGCGACGGCCGCATTTACCAGTTCGGCATCCGTTCCGGCGACCGGGAGGAATTCAGCTGGGGCCGCAGCCATGTGAGCACCCGCCGGTTCGACTTCGAGGGCCTGGAAGAGACCCTGAAGGAGCTGGAGGGCAAGCCTGTCTATTTCACCGTGGACCTGGATGTGATGGACCCCTCCATCTTCCCGGGCACCGGTACTCCCGAGCCCGGCGGCGTGACCTTTGACGCTCTGCGTCAGGCGGTGACCCTGGTGTGCAGCCGGGCCAAGGTTGTGGGCTGCGATGTGAACGAGCTGAGCCCCCACTACGACCAGAGCGGTGTGTCCACCATCGTGGCCTGCAAGATCGTGCGGGAGATGCTGCTGGCTCTGCAGCCCTGAGGAAAACAAGCGTAAACTCATTTTTATAACATAGAGAATCAAACACAGAAAGAGGATGAAACCATGAGCAAGGTATTGATCATCGGCTGCGGCGGCGTTGCCGGCGTTGCCATCCACAAGTGCTGCCAGAACAGCGAAGTATTCACCGAGATCTGCATCGCCAGCCGCACCAAGTCCAAGTGCGATGACCTGAAGGCCAAGCTGGAGGGCACCACCTCCACCAAGATCACCACCGCCCAGGTGGACGCGGACGATGTGAACCAGCTGATTGCCCTGATCAAGGAGGTTCAGCCTGATCTGGTCATGAACATCGCCCTGCCCTATCAGGACCTGACCATTATGGACGCCTGCCTGGCCTGCGGCGTGAACTACATGGATACCGCCAACTACGAGCCCGAGAACCTGGATGACCCCGAGTGGAAGGCTGCCTACGAGAAGCGCTGCAAGGAAGAGGGCTTCTCCGCCTACTTCGACTACTCCTGGCAGTGGGCTTACAAGGAGAAGTTCGAGAAGGCCGGCCTCACCGCCCTGCTGGGCTCCGGCTTTGACCCGGGCGTGACCCAGGCCTACTGCGCATGGGCCCAGAAGCACCTGTTCGACACCATCGACACCATTGATATTCTGGACTGCAACGGCGGCGACCACGGCTATCCCTTCGCCACCAACTTCAACCCGGAGATCAACCTGCGCGAGGTGTCCGCCCCCGGCTCCTACTGGGAGAACGGCCACTGGGTGGAGATTCCCGCCATGAGCATCAAGCGGGAGTACAACTTCGATCAGGTGGGCCAGAAGGACATGTACCTGCTGCACCACGAGGAGATCGAGTCCCTGGCCAAGAACATCCCGGGTGTAAAGCGCATCCGCTTCTTCATGACCTTCGGCCAGAGCTATCTGACCCACATGAAGTGTCTGGAGAATGTGGGCATGCTGTCCACCACTCCCATCCAGTTCGAGGGCCACGAGATCGTGCCCATCCAGTTCCTGAAGGCTCTGCTGCCCGATCCCGCCACCCTGGGCCCCCGCACCAAGGGCAAGACCAACATCGGCTGCATTTTCACCGGCAAGAAGGACGGCCAGGACAAGACCGCCTACATCTATAATGTGTGCGACCACGAGGAGTGCTACAAAGAGGTTGGCTCTCAGGCCATCTCCTACACCACCGGCGTGCCCGCCATGATCGGCGCCATGATGCTGCTCACCGGCAAGTGGAACAAGCCCGGCGTGTACACCGTGGAGGAGTTTGATCCGGACCCGTACATGGACGCCCTGAACAAGTGGGGTCTGCCCTGGCAGGTCAACGATAACCCGGAGCTGGTGGACTGATGAAGAGCACCATTTCCACACCCTATTTTCTGGTGGATGAGACTCGCCTGGTGCAGAATCTGGAGATCCTGCGCCAGGTGGCCGACCAGGCGGGCTGCAAGATCCTGCTGGCCCAGAAGGCCTTTTCCATGTTTTCCTGCTATCCGCTGCTGCGCCGCTATCTGGCGGGCAGCACCGCCAGCGGCCTTTACGAGGCCCGGCTGGGCAAGGAGCATTTTGGCGGCGAAACCCATGTGTTCTCCCCGGCCTACAAACCGGAGGAGTTCCAGGAGTTGCTGAACTACGCCGATCACTTCGTGTTCAATTCGCCCCGGCAGCTGCAAAAGTTCGGCCCGGCGGCGAAGGCGGCGGGCAAGGCGGTGGGCCTGCGGGTGAACCCGGAGTGCTCCACCCAGGAGGGCCACGCCATCTACGATCCCTGCGCCCCCGGCTCCCGGTTGGGCACCACGCTGGCCAACTTCGACGAGAGACTGCTGCCTTTGCTGGACGGTCTGCACTTCCATACTCTGTGTGAGCAGAACTCGGACGATCTGGAAACCACTGTGGCTGCCTTTGAGGAGAAGTTCGGCAGATACCTGCACGGGCTGAAATGGATCAACCTGGGCGGCGGTCACCACATCACCCGCAAGGACTACGACCGGGAGCGGCTGGTGCGCATCGTGAAGCACCTGAAGGACACCTATCAGGTGGAGGTCTATCTGGAGCCGGGCGAGGCCGTGGTGCTGAACGCGGGCTTTTTGGTGACCAGCGTGCTGGAGACCCTGCACAACGGGATGGACATCGCCATTCTGGACACCTCCGCCGCCTGCCACATGCCGGACGTGCTGGAGATGCCCTACCGCCCGCCGCTGAAAAATTCCGGCGAGAGCGGGGAAAAGGCCTACACCTACCGGCTGGGCGGCCCCACCTGCCTGGCGGGGGACGTGATCGGCGATTACTCCTTCGACGCGACCCTGAACGAGGGCGACCGGCTGGTGTTTGAGGACATGGCCCTTTACACCATGGTCAAGACCAACACCTTCAATGGCATGCCCCTGCCCGCCATTGTCTGGCGGGATGCAAACGGGCAGGAAAAGCTGGTGAAGGCTTTCGGTTACGAGGACTTCAAGAACCGCCTTTCCTGAAACGGCTTTACACCGGGCCGCGGCGCGGGTATAATAGAAACCAGCAAAGCGAGGTGTTGCAAGCATATGCTGCTGCGCAAAAAGCCAATGTTCGGGGCCAACATCCAGCCGGCCTGCACCTATTGTGAGTTCGGCCAGAAGGCGGCGGACCCCCGGATGATCTTGTGTGCCAAGAAGGGCGTGGTTTCGCCCTATTATCACTGCAAAAAGTTCAGCTACGATCCGCTGCGGCGGGTGCCCCGCCGCCAGCCCAAGCTGCCGGAATTCTCGGCGGAGGATTTCAGCCTGGATTAAAAGCAAAAACAAACGCCCGCCCGGGCCCCTGTGTTCAGGGAAGCCCGGGCGGGCATTTTGCTTGTTGAAACAGAGAAAAGGGTCACAGAGTCTCGCCCTCGTTGGCCTGTTCCTCGGTGATTTCCTGGTCGGGAGTCTGGCTCACAAAGCTCACCTGAAACACTGCCTGGGGCCAGTTGAGGCCGATACGGGGGTGCAGCTCCTTGCGCCGGGCAGCGTTTTCCAGCGCGGTGGTCAGTTCAACCACAACGCTGCGGGTCAGCGGTCCGCCCCGCCAGTGGAAGATCAGCGGCTGATTTTTTCGGATGGCCTGTGCTGCCCGCTTTTCCACGTCCTCCAGTTTCGTGAACGAGAGTTTTTTCTCCCGGTAATAAAACCGGTCGCCGGTGGTGCAGGCGGGGGCAGGGTAGTGCAGAGGCTCGTGGTCCCGCAGCAGCTTCTCGTCGTTTAAATTAAAGTAGTCGTAGCGGATGGGTCCGGCCTTGCCCAGGGTGTTGTCGAAGGTGGCGTCCAGATGATAATACGCCCCGTCCAGCTTCACGATGTTCCAGGCATGGCGGTATTTTACGCCTTGCTCCGGGTTTGCCTCGGAAAGGGCTACCATGCACCAGACGCCCAGCGCGTCGCACAATACTTTTACGGTCTTGGCAATGCCCTCACACACCCCCACACCCTGGCCCAGCGGACCGATGATCTCGTGGGAATAGGGCTTTTTCAGCTTGTCGTACCTCACATTCCGGCAGATGAAATCGTGCACGAACTGCTCCTTCTCCCGGTCGCTCAGGCTCATGGCCGGGCGGGTGAGCTTCTGGATGCGGGCGGTCATGGCCTTCTGGTGCTCCTGAATTTTGCTCTTTTCAAACAGATATTCCGGCACCATCTCCACGCTGGAGGCCTGGGGATAGTACCGGTAGGTGAAGCGCACGGCGTAGAAAATTTCCGGATGATCCAGCCGCAGCTTCAAAAAGATTTCGGAAAGCTGCCCCGGCTCCAGCCGCGGCACCGGAAAAGAGGGGGCAATGGCCCGCAGCCCGGTGAGCATGGCATGGTAGGCAGCCTGGCTGGATTTGTCCAGCTGATTGTAATAGTAAGCTTCCATGGAGGGGGTTCACTCCTCGCTTTCGCAGTGTTCCAGAGTCTCGATGCAGTGTTCCAGCCACTGCACCATGGTGGTTTCGCGCATCACCGCACCCTCCAGCACCAGGCGGTCAGCCATTGCGGCATCAAAGCGGCCGGTGGGCGGAGCGGCATGCTCCAGTGAGGTTTGCAGGAAGGCCAGCTTCTGCTGTCGGCGCTCCAGCTGAGCCAGGGTCAGTTCCAGAAGGCGAGAACGGGAGATGTTATCGCCAAAATACATCCGCAGCCGGAATACATCTTTCGGAGTGGGGGGCAGGGGCTCATCCTGTTCCAGCCACTGGCGCAGGTCGGCCATGCCCTCCGGCGTGATGCGGTAAACCTTCCGTTCCAGACTTTCGCCCTTGATGGAGGTCTCGTACTGGATCAGCCCCTCACCCGCCAGTCGGTTCAGCTCTGGGTACAGCTGGCTGTGGCTGGCGTACCAGAAATTGGCAAGTCCTCGGTCGAATTCCTTCATCATATCGTAACCGGTTAGCTCCCGGCGGCTGAGCATGCCCAGGATGGCATATTTCAATGTGCGCATGGTGCCCTTCCTGTATTGGTCGTTTTTGATGAAATTATAGCACAAATTTTAGAGAAAAAACATATAGAAAGTGGTGAGTCCATCTGTGTGTATTTGCAGCAAAAACAAAAATGCTTGACAAAACTGTACGAGGGGAGTAAAGTGAGTTCAAATACCCAGCGAAATGGAGGAAATATCCCGTGATCAAATTGCTTGCTGTGGATATGGACGGCACCTGCCTGGACAGCCGCAGCCGTATGAGCGCCGAAAATCTGGCGGCCCTGCGTCGGGCTGCGGAGGCGGGCATTCTGGTGGTGCCCACCACCGGGCGCAGCCTTTCCTGCCTGCCTCACCGGCTGCGCGGCGAGAAATTCTTCCGCTATGTGATTTCCTCCAATGGGGCGCAGGTCACCGATCTGTACACGGGCGAAAGTCTGTTTCAGGCGCTTATCCCGAAGCAGCGGGCCATGCGCTTGGTTCAGCTGGCCCAGAGCCTGCCGGTGAGCATCACCGCCCATGTGGAGCAGGAATATCTGGTGCGTGGCCGCGCCTTCTGGCTGCTGGGGCGGCTGGCCTTTGGTCCGGATGCCGCCGCAAGCCTGTGCGTAAACAACATGAACCGGCAGTTGCGGCTGCGTTCCAGCGATGTGGAGGAGCTGCAGTTCTACTTCTTCACCAAACGCACCGGCCAAAGGCTGCGCTGCATGATGGAGCGTTATGCGCCGGACTGCCGCTGGGCTTTTACTGACCAGTATGTGGAGGTGTTCTCCCGCAATGCCTCCAAGGGCGCTGCGCTGTCTGCACTGGCTGCCCGGCTGAACATTCCAAAGGAGCAGATCGCCTGCATCGGTGACGGCGAGAACGATCTGCCCATGTTCGAGGCGGCAGGGCTGCGTATTGCCATGGGCAACGCAGTGGAGCCGCTCAAGGCACAGGCCAGCCAGGTGAGCCGGACCAACCGGCACAGCGGGGTAGCCTATGCCATTGATAGATGGATCTTGCAGGAAAAATGAATCAGAGCCGGGCTCTCAGCCGCATATAAGCGGTCTGGGGCCCGGCCCTTTTGCAAAAGGAGGAAACCAATCAAAAATATGTGGGGCGCACCCTACTCATGGCCAGATACTGTCGCAGAACGGTGGTGCATACCTCGTTCTGGGCCTTGAGCCACTGCATTTTTTTGCGCTGCTGGTCCTGCAGCTCCCGCTGGTAGTTTTTCCAGTAGGTGCAAGTTTTGTGGCAGCCCTCGGCATAGTGAGGGCAGGAGGAACGGCAGGGAATCATAACGATGCAACTCCTTTCAGGGCAACGCAGCCGCCCATAAGGCGTGCTGCCTTTGTGAACCTGGCTTCAGTGTACCAGACCGGGCGGCCGGGGCGATAGCCTGCTTTTGTAAAATCTGTGCGCGCTTTTGATAAAATGGTATGCACCGGGGCAGCGAAACAGTAGTGCGACTTATGCCCGGCAGACTGTACAAGCCCGTGAAACTTTTGTATACTGGAACAGGAAAAAACTACAGCGATACCGCACAATTCCAGGTGGCGGAGCGCGCCGGAAAATTTTGGCGCGATACGCCGCCTGAGCCGAGAGGCGTGAATTATGCGGTATTGCCATAAGAAAAGGATGGCGAAACTCTGATGGATTATTATAAAAAAGCGCTGGAAATGCACGAGGAGCACAAAGGCAAGATCGAAGTGGTGAGCAAGGTCCCGGTGAAGACCCGTGAGGACCTGTCCACCGCCTATACCCCCGGCGTGGCCGAGCCCTGCCGCGAGATCGCCAAGGACCCCACGGCGGCCTACACCTACACCGCCAAGGGCAACCTGGTGGCAGTGGTGAGCAACGGAACGGCGGTGCTGGGCCTGGGCAACATCGGTGCGGCAGCTTCCCAGCCGGTGATGGAGGGCAAGGCCATCCTGTTCAAGGAATTTGGCGGTGTGGATGCTTTCCCCATCTGCCTGGACACCGAGGACCCGGAGAAGGTCATCGAGGCGGTACGCCTGATGGCTCCGGTCTTCGGCGGTATCAATCTGGAGGATATCTCCTCCCCCAACTGCTTCTACATTGAAGAAGTTCTGGAAAAGGAGCTGGACATCCCCGTCTTCCACGATGACCAGCACGGCACCGCCATCGTGGTCACCGCCGCGCTGCTGGGCGCACTGCGGGTGGTGAAAAAGGACATCGGCTCCATCAAGGTTGTGGTGAACGGCCCCGGCGCCGCGGGCACTGCCATCATCAAGATGCTGCTGGCCGCCGGTGTGAAAAACGTGATTGCCTGCGATGAGAACGGCATCCTGTACAAGGACCGTGGCGTGGGCATTCAGGACCACAAGAAGATGCTCTGCGAGATCACCAACAAGGAGGATCTGCGGGGCGATTTGTCGGATGCGATCCAGGGCGCGGATGTGTTCATCGGTGTGTCGGTGGCGGGCGCTCTGAAGCCGGAAATGGCAAAGACCATGGCCAAGGACGCCATCGTGTTCGCCATGGCCAATCCCACCCCGGAAATTCTGCCGGGCGAGGCCAAGGCCGCCGGCGTGCGGGTCATCGGCACCGGCCGCAGCGACTTCGCCAACCAGATCAACAACGTGCTGGCCTTCCCCGGCGTGTTCAAGGGCGCGCTGAGCGTGCGCGCACGTGACATCAACACCGCCATGAAGGTGGCCGCGGCCCATGCTATTGCCGACCTGGTGAGCGACGAGGAGCGTAATGAGGACTACATCATCCCCGGTGCATTCGATCCCCGTGTGGCCCAGGCCGTGGCGGATGCGGTGGCCAAAGCCGCCCGGGAAACGGGGGTGGCCCGGCTGTGAGAGAGATCAGCGCCCAGGCCATCACCGAAACGGTGGCCCGCCTCTGCATCGAGGCCAACAGCCGCCTTTCTCCGGATATGGAAAACGCGGTGCGTTCCGCCTTTGAGCGGGAGCAATGGCCCATCGCCAAAACCACCTTGAAGACCCTGTGCGACAATCTGGACGCTGCCCGGGAGACCGGCCTGCCCATCTGCCAGGATACCGGCATGGCCTGCGTGTTCTGCGAGATCGGCCAGGAGGTGCACATTGACGGGGATTTTGAAGCTGCCATTCATGCGGGCGTGGCCAAGGGCTACACCGAGGGCTTTCTGCGCAAATCCGTGGTGAAGGACCCCATCCGCCGCGGCAACACCGGCGACAATACCCCGGCGGTCATCCATACCCGCCTGGTGCCCGGCGACAAGCTGAAGATCACCGTGGCCCCCAAGGGCTTCGGCAGCGAGAACATGAGCCGTCTGGGGATGCTCAAGCCCTCGGACGGGGAGCAGGGCGTGAAGGACTTCGTGCTGGAAACCGTAAAGCTGGCGGGACCCAATCCCTGCCCGCCCATCGTGGTGGGCGTGGGCGTGGGCGGCACCTTTGAAAAGGCCGCCATGCTGGCCAAGCAGGCCCTGCTGCGCCCGGTGGGCAGCCATCATCCCGACCCCTACTATGCGGATATGGAGCAGGAGCTGCTGGAAAAGATCAATCAGCTGGGCATCGGCCCCCAGGGCTTCGGCGGCGAGACCACCGCACTGGGCGTGCAGATCGAAACCTACCCCACCCACATTGCGGGTATGCCGGTGGCGGTGAACATCAACTGCCACGTGACCCGGCACAAGGAGGCGGTACTGTAATGGAATACAAGCTCACAACGCCGCTCACCGAAGAGGTGACCCGCAAGCTGCGGGCAGGGGACACGGTGCTGCTGTCCGGCGTGATCTACACTGCCCGGGATGCGGCTCACAAGCGGCTGTGCGAATGTCTGGACCGGGGCGAGGAGCTGCCCATCGACGTGAAGGACGCAGCCATCTATTACGCGGGCCCCACCCCCGCCCGGCCGGGTCAGGCCATTGGTGCCTGCGGTCCCACCACCAGCTACCGGATGGATGCCTACGCTCCCCGGCTGCTGCATCTGGGACTGAAGGCCATGATCGGCAAGGGCAAGCGCAGCGACCAGGTGGTGGATGCCATGAAGGAGACCGGCGCCGTTTACCTGGCCGCCATTGGCGGTGCGGGTGCGCTCATGGCCTCCCGGGTGAAAACCGCCCAGCTGGTCTGCTATGAGGATCTGGGCAGCGAAGCCATCCGCCGCCTGGAGGTGGAGGAGATGCCCCTTACGGTGGTGATCGATTCTCTGGGCAATAACCTGTACCAGACCGGCCCGCAGGAATACCGTGCCGCCATGGAACAGCGATAAAATTTCAAAAGCATGAAAAGCCTGCTCCGGCTTGAACCGGGGCAGGCTTTTGTATGCGCAAAAATGGGACCATGGGATTCTTTTTGTTTTCAGAACAAGAAAAAGACGGTGAAGGCTGCTCCTCGATGCGGCTTCATGGTATAATAACCCAAAAGGGAAAATATACGCCGCCCGGTGCGGCGAAAGGGGAACGACATGCAACCGATTCAATCCAACCGCCTGCAGCTCAACCGGATGCCACAGAAGTCGGATGTATTTCTTGCGGCAGCGCTGGGACTGGCGGCTTTTTTTCTGTGGAATCATCCGGATATCATCGAAACCGCCCAGCATACCCGCATCCTGCTGGATGATGTGTTCAGCGGGCGATTTTTCGCGTTTTATCAGGACACCATGGATGCCAGGGCCACCCTGGGGTATGCGAATGCTGCCCACTATCACATCTGGTTTTATCTGCTTTGCGGGCTTTGGGACCTGCCGCTTTACCTGATAGGTAAACTGATTCCGGTGGGAGAACTGGCCTTCACGCTTTGGACCAAAGCACTGGGAGCAACTGCCTTTGTGGCCTGCGGTTTTGTGCTGCGGCGGCTGGCAGAAAAGCTGGGAGCAGGCCGGGAACAGATCGCCTGGACACCCTGGTTCTTCTGGCTCTGCCCGGTGGGCTTTTTCTCGGCGCTCTGCATGGGCCAGTACGACAGCCTGTGCTTGCTGTTTTTGCTGCTGGGGCTGCTCTTTTATCTGGATGGCCGGATGCTGCCCTTTGTGCTTACCATGGGCACGGCACTGGTGTTCAAGATGTTCGCCATCTTTATCCTGATCCCGCTGCTGCTGTTGCGGGAAAAGCGAATCCTGCGGATCGCAGGCTGGCTGGTTCTGAGCCTGTGGCTCTATCTGCCCGGCAGCCTGCTGTTTGCGGGGCGCAATGGCGACGCCGGATTTTTCAACAGCCTGATTGCCCAGCGGCTGTTTGCCACGGTACTGCCCACGGTGGGGCAGCCTTCGCTGCTGCTGGTGTTGCTGGCGGGGCTGTATCTGCTGTGCTGGCTGTGGCAGCCGGGCAGCGAGGGGTCCTTGGCGCAAAAGGCGGTATATGTCTGCCTGACGGTGTTCAGCCTATTGTTTTTGCTGGTGCAGTGGCACCCGCAATGGATCATTCTGCTGTCGCCCTTTTTGCTGCTTACCACCTGGCAAACAAAAAAACAGATGCCCTGGCTGCTGCTTTCCGGCATCTGCTTTGCGGGTTATTTTTTGCTGACGGCTTATTCCTTTGCCGGCCAGATCGAGGGAAATCTGCTGGATTTCGGCCTGCTGGGCCAACTTACCGGGCTGCGGATATCCGGCAGTGAGCAGCTGCGCATCAACACCATTTATTTTGATCTGGTGCCCTATCTGTCCCAGCTGGCACCGGTTGCCTTTGCGGCTCCGCTGCTGGCCGGGCTTGTGGGCAAACTGCCCCTGCGCGGCAGCTGCCTGGCCGACCGTCTGGACCACCGACCCGTGAATCCACAGCCTCTGTGGCTGTGGGCCTATGGAACTTTCGCGGTGTGCTGGGGTTGCGTGTGGCTGGTACCAAGCCTGTTCGGGTGGTGTAAAACCTTGGGGATTTTGTAAGAGAACCGCTTCCATGGCGAAAATTTGAAAAAAGGCAGCTGCGTTTGCATGCGTCACGCGCAAAAGCAGCTGCCTTTTTTATTGGGGAAATTCAGTTGCATCGTGATCTAAAATCCGTCCATGCGCAGCTGACCGCCCCGCAGGGAGGAAAAGGAAGAATGGATGATCTGATCCTGCAAGCCGGGCCAGCCAATCAGAAGAGGAGAACGGGGGTCGTGCGCGGCACGGTTGGCCGTGATCTGACCGGGTGAAAAATTGGCGTAGCAGTATCGGCAGCCGCCCGGGCAGGTGTTATAGATGCCAATGTCCACACTGGCTGCGCAGCCGCATTCCGGCCGCTGCCTTTTGGCGGGCGTCCAGTGCAGCGGCTGCCCCAGCAGTGATTCGAACAGCGCCCCATCGATGCACCTTCCGTGGGCAATGCCTGCCGCCCCAAGGTCCAGCGCCTCGGCACAGCTCTGCACGCGTATACTGCAGTCGGAGGCGATTTCGGAAAGGCCCCGGGCCAGGCGGGCGGCGGACTGAGGATCAAAGGCGGCGGGAACGAGCGGCCGCATCCGGGCCCGGGTTCCCTGATATTCGTCCAGAAAGCTGATTACGCAGGTATCGGTGTAGCCTTGCAGACGGCGGGCAATCTGCTCAAAGCGGGCCAGATGCCACTTCTCCGTATATTTTGGGGTGAAAAAGATAGGGTCGTACCGCCAGATCACCCGGCGGGGGCCCAGCTTTCGGGCAAGCTGCTGAAAGGCCGGAATGAGGATCGCATCTTTATCTGGCAAAGCGGGTTCTGCCTCCGTTCCGTAACCGGTGAGGGTGAACTGAAACACCGTGAGATGATTTTTCAGCTCGCTTAACCGGGGCAGCATGGGCAGGGGATTCTTTGTCCAGAAAACGATGCCATCCACAACATCCGGATTCAGGGGGATCTGGTGCAGGCGGTGCGGCGCGCGAGGAGAGGGAACAAGCACAAACCCCTCTGCAAGGCGGCGGAAAAACCAGTCCGCATACCAGGCGGGAATATCGGTGCGACGGCTGACGCTCAGCAGCATGGGCCTCTCCTTTCCGGCAAAGAATAGAAAACGGAACATAAAGTTTCCGCGAAAACAGCACAGCTTTATTTTAACACATCCCGATTGTTTTGCATGATTTCCTCTTGACGAAATGCTAAAATTTCGGTATCATATTTATTGTTGCTCAGTCACGATGACTGAGCGATTTGCTGGAGTGGCTCAGTCGGTAGAGCAGCTGATTCGTAATCAGCAGGTCGTCGGTTCAAGTCCGATCTCCAGCTCCAAAACAAAAGCCCCGCAGATAGCGCTGTGAAGCCATCTGCGGGGTTTTTCTATATCATATCCTATTTGCTATATATTTCCAGAAAATACGGAGAAAACCATGATAAACTAACAAATAAGCTAACAAATCCGCGGGTTAGATCAGATCAATCCCCTTGACCAGATCGGCCGGCTGAGTGTGGGTGTACCGGTTCACGGTCATGGAAAAATCGGAATGTCCCAAAATTTGTTTGATAATTTCCGGCCGTACTCCTGCAGCTACCATCTTCGTGGCGGCAGTATGGCGACATGTGTGCGGCGTTGCTCCCTCAATGCTACAGGCTTTCATCAGGCTACGGAAGGTCTTCCGCACGTTGTCGGCATCCTTGGCGGTGCCGGCAGAAGTATGCAGCAGCCAGGGTGTCGTGTTTCCATCCATCCATTTTGCAATGATCGGGATGATCTCCCGGTGGATCGGTATGGTACGGTTTCGACCGGCGTCGGTTTTCTCGCCGCCCACCATGTAGCGGTCGGCCAGATGCACATTCTCCCGTTCCATCTGCAGCAGCTCATTGATCCGCATGCCAGAGTAACACAAAACCAGAGCAATTTCCGCAGTGGGTCCCAGCTTGGGGTCACCCAGCATACCGCGAATGCGCCCGATCTCCTCGTCGGAGAGCACACGGGTCTTGGCCTCGCCCTTGCTGGGCAGCTCCAGAAACTGCGCATAGTTCTTATCGATGATGTCCTGCTTCATGGCGTACTGACAGAGTTTTGAAAAGAGAAGCCGCTGTTTTTCGCACAGGGAACGGCTCAGGCCGCGCTGGACCAAACTGTCGATCACCTGCTGGTAGTCCTCGGTTTTCAGATCGCGGATTCGCCGGGAATGCAGATCCTCCGCTTTGGCGAATGCGTCTTCGTAGCTCTGTCGGCTCTTGTCTCCGATTTTGGCAAATGCGTTGGGACTCCACTGCTCGTATATATCCCGGAGCGTGTAGTTCTTCCGTTCCAGCGGCACCCGATCCGCGTTGAAGCGATCCAGTGCTTCCACGGCTTCACTGCTGCTGGCGTAGGTACCCAAAAGCTTTCCGGCCCCGTTCACGGCAGCCCATGGCCGGCTTCTTGCGCCGGACAGCTTATACACGGACCCGCTGCCTTTGGCCCGGCGTCTGCTGCGCCGCTGGGGCGGAGCGGTCGTCGCTGTCTGACGCTTCCCGCAGAAGAGACAAAAGCCGGATTCATCCGGGATTTCCCGGTGGCATCTTATGCATTTCAAAGTAAGTCCCTCCTTTGGGCGAATTCTGTTTGTTTAAAAATCAAGCGGCCCCTGTCTGGCGATGGGGGCCGCTTTTGCTTTTTATTTCCCCGCCTCAGAAGAATCGGCAGAAGAAATGACCTCGCCGCTATCAGCGTTTACGAAGTCCACGTGGATGTTGTCGGGGGTCTGTCCGGAGAAAATTCCATATAGCCCGCCATACATGTACAGCCCAATTACAGACATGGACTCAGCCAGTCCAAGCTCATCAGCGGATACCGTGACGGTAAAATTAGTAAAATCATCGTTGGCGGAAACATTGGTGATGGTGGGGAAGTCGCCGGATGTGGACATCTCAGCGAGAGTCTCATTAATGGATGCAGAAAGCTCTTCCAGCACTTTTTTGTGTTGGGCTTTGCTCATCACATAGGTGGCGCTTCCGTCTTCATTCAAGGTAATGGAATGGATATCGGACTCCTTCGCCTTAGCGTCCAATTCTTCCTGGGTGGTTTCCCCAACAAAATCAGCAGGGACAGTGATCTCCACATCGAACAGATTTTTATCCACTTCGATATCGCCCAAAGAATCCAGATCTGAAAGAGTAGTATCCGAAGCAGAGGCATCGCTGGACGCAGAGGCATCGCTGGATGCAGAGGCAGCGCTGGCCGCAACAGAGCTGCTGGATGGTACGGACGATGATGCCGGGGCCGCAGTTCCGCAGGCCACCAAAGAGGCACAAAGCAGTACCGAAACCACTGACGCAAGAGTTCTTTTCATATGGTTTTCCTCCTAAAGTAAGCTGTATTGCAAATCCGCAAGCGGACTTAGCCGAAATCATCATTTCCATGCGTCGGAAAATATCGGTAAACTAATCGACTTTTTCCTGTGGGAAATTCTCGATAAACAATCGGCTTTTTCCCTGTGGGAAAAATTACTTACCCCCTACGGGGGTAATAGGTGAATTTCCCTTCGGTCAAGTCAATGGGGGTAGAAAAGGGGGCGCTGAGATTCGCCCCCCTTTCCTACACCCCGCCATTGACAAAGGGGGACGAGTAAATAACGGACGATTATGAAACCGATAACGGAAAATCGTCGTCATCACTCGGATAGCAAAAAGGGAAGTCTTCCTCTTGATTGTCTGCGATCTGAATAAGCTGACGGGAATTTGTCCTCCGCATTTCTTCCTGGAGTTCTTCTTGCCAAGGTCGCAGAAGTTGCGCTTCCTGAAATGAGGTGGGAGCGCCGCAAAATGGGCAGTATCTTGCATTCCCAGGCAGATGGACTTTTCGACTTTCAGAACAGGGACCGGATCTTTGGGGTGTATACGAGTCATCATATTCACCCAAACAGGTGTTTTCGGTCGGAGCATTGCAGATAACGCAATGCCCGCCGGCAGGGAACGGTTCCTCGTTGCCACAGCGAGGGCATACAATAACACGTCCGTTTTCGTCCATTTCGATTTTTGAGTATTTCATGTAACCAGCTCCATATTTTGGGGAATTAAAAGCGGTCGAGGGGTGACGCATCGTTTTGCCACATACATGGCAAAACGCCTGCGAAGGAGAAATAACGGCAGCACAATGAACGCAGTAATGTTTTTTGTGCAGTACCTCGATTTGCCGTTTCTTCTGTTCAGTTGCAGAAAGCAGGGGAATCTGTTCGCAAGGAGTACCTGCCAGATAGCAGGCGATTTCATAGTTTAAATTGTCGATACGGAATGCGATCACGCCAGGCAGTACACCAAATTCATCGGCCAGTTCGTCCACTACTTTGGATTCGCGATCGAACCGGTGTTTGCGGCATAATTCCACGTAGCGCGGAATGAAAAACCTGTATGGAACGAGCAGTTCCGCAGCACCTTCATTGGCCTGCCATTCCTCAAAACTGTTTTGGGTATTCCGGACACTTTCGTAGCATTGAAAGGTTTTTTTCGGATTGTTGCGATGCAGGGTAAGATGAATCAGTTCATGGGCGCAGTTGAAATTATTTTCTTTAGCACTGCTTGACTCTTTCAAAAGGATAATGTCCTGTTCAGAGGAATTGTGTCCCATAAAGGCCATGCCACGCAAACCAGGAGTTTTCATGGGCATGGGACCAACCCATATGCCGTTGGTACGGCAAAGACGGATAGATTCTATCGGATAATGTTGGATATGCAGGCGGTTGCGCAATAAACTGATTTGATGATACAATTCAGCCTTTGTCATTTACTCGCCTCGATTCCGCTTCTTTTCCTGTTCACGGATGCGCCTGACCAGGTTAAGCGCATATTCTATATCAGCGGGATCGAGTCCCTCATCCTGAGCTGTTTTTGCAAAACTGAGATATACACCACTCAGCTCGCTGCCCTGTGGGGCAGCGGGCTTTTTTTTGTATCCATCCAAACTGTTGATCTCATCGGCGATCCGCTGATTGTCCAGATAAAAGCAGGGATCGTTCACGTTGCCCAACAGATAGTCAACAGAAACGTTGAAGTGTGAAGCTATTTTTGACAGCTTGTCAGCAGAAAGGCTTTTGATACGTCCGGCTTTGTAATCAGATAGAGCGGAACGTGGTACCCCGGCTAATTTGCACATGGTCGTGATGTTTTCGCCAGCTTCTTTGCAGAGGTTTTCGATGCGATTGTATAGTTCGTCCAAAATTAGGCCTCCAAAACTGGGCACAATGCCGGAATTACTGAATCTAGTAGAAATTCGATTGACTTTTGCTAGATTCAGTAATATACTTGGCACAGGCCGACGGATTTTAGTAATTTCTGTTTGCAATCAAAGTATATTACTATTTTCCGTAATAGTCAATACAGGAAGAAAGGAGAACGGATAGAGTGGCAAAAGTTTGTGATTTCGGCAAAGAAATCAAGAAGCGTCTTGTGGATCTTGACCAGTCACAGGAGTGGCTAATCGCAGAAGTGGCAAAAGATACCGGAAAATACTTCGACAGTGGGTATTTGCATCGAATCTTACGCGGAGAAATCGCTACACCTGGAATTGTAGCAAGCATCTGTAAGATTCTCGAATTGAGTGATGACCGCAAATAAAGAAGTCGGAAAGGAGCACACATGAACAATTTACAGATTATCAGTGGCGTAAAGTGCTACGAAGAGAACGGCACCGCATACCTGCGGCTGGAGGACGTGGCTCGGGGGCTTGGGTTTACCACAACCCAGAACATTCAAGGGACCGAGTATACCAACATTCGCTGGAAGCGGGTGGACGAATATTTAGAAGAACTCGGTTTTGCCACTTGTGGCAAAAGACCTGACTACATCCCCGAGAACATCTTCTACCGTCTGGCCATGAAGGCCAAGAACGAGACCGCTGAGAAGTTCCAGGCACTGGTGGCTGATGAGATCATCCCCAGCATCCGTCGCACTGGCGGCTACATCGCAGGCCAGAAAGAGCTTTCCCCGGATGAGCTGATGGCGAAGGCGTTGATGGTGGCCCAAAAGACCTTGGCTGATCGGGAGGCGCAGATTTCCAGTTTGACCGTTCAGAACCAGATCATGACCCCCAAGGCTGACTATTTCGATGAGATCGTAGACCGAAATCTGCTGACCAACTTCCGGGAGACCGCAAAACAGCTCGGCATTGGTGAGAAATCGTTTATCGCATTTCTTCTGGAAAAGAGGTACGTCTACCGGGATAAGCGCGGCAAACTGATGCCTTATGCGGAAAAAAACACCGGCCTTTTCGAGATGAAGGAGTGTTTTAACGAAAAGACCCAGTGGGCAGGCACCCAGACACTCATCACCCCCAAGGGACGGGAGACTTTCCGGTTGCTGTGCAAAGGAATAGTGCAATAAAAAAGCCCGCACAAGGCGGGCCGAAAGAAAGTGATAAAGAAAAAGAACGAATGGGACTTTGAACGTGTAATTATGCCGCTCAGGATTTGATCAATGGATGAGCTCAATGAGATCAGCGGCGGTTTTTCCCGCGGATAAGAGTTTACACACGGTATCCAAAACGCTGATTGCAGTTATTTTCCGGCGCTTTAAAGGCGATTTTAAAATGTTCAGCAGTTCGTATCCAGCACTTGAGATTCTGGCGATACGCTGATGCTTTACAGGTCCATTCAGTATTTGTGCTCTCGTCCGTTGTGCGGGTGGAATGGAAAGCTCGAGTAATCGTTTGTCCAGTAAATATCGATAGGCAATCAGTTTTTCCGACTCGCTGTAAGAAGAGAGAGTTTCAGCGTCCAGAACGTATTCCGGTTTGATCGGTCTTCTCGGGCATGGATCGTCTGCAAATTCATCTTCAAAAGCCTGCAGAACATCAAAAACGCAATCCATCTTCAAAGAGGTATCAGGCATATAAAACGACTCCTTTCCATTCATTCTAGCATACGGGATAAGATCAAGACAAGAACCTCTGGGCTTTGAACAGAAGGTTACGAAAGTTCAGTAAGAGGTGATCCCAATGACAGACTGGCCGACCATGACGCTGCACGACTGCTGCGAGGCCCTGAGGGCCAATCAAATCGCATCCAGCGAGGATATTCTGGGGCAGATGATCCTGGAAGAAAAGCTGCCCTTCGCGGTGGGCACTCGCATGGACGGGTCCAGCCGGGCAACGTTTCTGATTTTCCGGCCGGCGTTTTACCGCTGGCTGGATGGGATGCTGGACACGGACGCGATCCGAATCTGAAGGAGAAACAAATGGAATGCAAAAAAGAAAGCGCCCGGCTGTTGCAGCAGCCGGACGCCGGAACCCCATTGTGGGGTGCCCCTATGAGAAGCACCCCCATTGTAACATTTTTTCGCCAGGGTTTAAAGACCCTGACGGGCTGCATCCAGGTGACCGCCTTTTTCGCGGCGGTGTGGCTTGGATGCGGCGGTATGGAATGGCTCTACCACAAAGCCCCCGCGCTGACGGTCTTTGCGCTGTTTGCGGCGCTGGCGGCACTGGTGAGCCGTGAACTGATTCATCGGTGGAGGAGTAAGTGATGGGATTGACAAACGAGCAGAAGGGCGAGATCCGCGCGGCCTACCGTGACGCGGCGAACCCCAAAAAGCAGATCA
>NZ_NFKA01000009.1 GCF_002160145.1 Gemmiger sp. An194
ACTGGCTCTGGGGTTCGCCGACAAAAATTGGTTAAATACTCCCGACAAAATATGGTCGTGATCTCCCGGCGCCAACAGTAACCTTATGATTTTCA
This sequence comes from Gemmiger sp. An194, assembly GCF_002160145.1. GTDB lineage: Bacteria > Bacillota > Clostridia > Oscillospirales > Ruminococcaceae > Allofournierella. The sequence goes on from NZ_NFKA01000009.1 coordinate 96, forward strand.
ATAAGATCGACCACGGCCTGTCGGATCTGGGATTTAACGGTTTCGGGACAATCGCGATGACCGAAAAAAACGCAGATTTTCTTTTCCATACGTTCCACCTCAAATATAGGCTATGTATAGCCTAATAGTAGCACGCATAGCCTATATTTAGCAACCGGGTTGTTTATCCTATATATGACAACAATTCGGAAGGGGCAAGGCGTATGGATACAGTTACTGCCGTCCGCAACCGCATACTGGAGCTATGCGGAGAGCGTGGTATCAGTATCAATAAATTAGCGACCATCTCGGCACTGCCTCCGTCCAGTATTAAAAATATTCTGTATGGAAAGAGCCAGAATCCAAAACTGATTACCATAAAGATGATTTGCGATGGTCTGGATATTACTCTGGGAGAATTTTTCTCCACACCAGAGTTTGACGGTCTGGAACAAGAATTAAAATGACAAACAGCCCCCACCTGTGCCTCAGCACAAGTGGGGGCTGTATCTATATTACATTAAACTCAATCCAATGCTTCCGCCATAACCCAGTTAATATTCCCTCTGGCGTCCTGTTCCAGTGTGCAGCGCCAGAGGCTATTGGTGGGAACCCGGGCAAAATCGATAGCAGTGCACTTCCGGGGTGCGTAGTGCTCTTTGGCGTTGCGCCAGCAGGCAAGGCGAATCTTCTCGCCGGTGTCCTCATCAGTGAAGTAACAGAACAGGCACATCCGCTTGCCCCAGGTGCGGTAATCCAGGCGCAGAATGAAGGTCCCGGCTTTCTCGGGGCGGCTGTACTGCTCCAGATTGGCTTCCATGCGTTCTTCGTAGTTGGTCATAATTCCGTAGTAGTTCATAGGCTTTTGTCCTTTCTTTTTGGGGTTATCGTTCTTCCCGGTAAGCGGCATGTTGCCGCTCCTGGGTGTTCAACAATTCAATTCTCTCCCGCATCCGGTCTGCCCGGGGCGGGATTTTTTGTGCGGTGCGCAGCTCTTTGCGTACTGCACAGATTTTTTCGGTGAGCCGGTCTTTCTCGGTATGCAGGGCGGCACATTCTGCCTGATCGCGGCAGCGGCGCAGCCGGTTTCGACAATGGGTGCGCCGGGCCTCCAGCGTTTGCAGCTCCTCGGTTTTCTGTGCGATGAATTGCTCCACTTCCTCCCGGGTTTGCAGCGAATATCGCTCCAGCAGAAGCAGCTGGGCTTCGATCTGCTCCCAGTGGCGCAGGTCCTCCCGCATGGCCGGATGGGGCGGGCGATGGTTGGGAATCTTCTCGGGCAGTCTGCCCAGCAGGTAGCAATAGTACAGATAGGTGCGGTAGATGCCCAGCGTTTTGAGCAGGGCCTTTTTGAACTCCTCCTGCTTCCACCGGTCGTGGGGATGAACCGGGGGATAGCACCTGCGGTACCGTTCCTGCCGCGTAAAGAGAGAAGAATACACAGTATTTTCGCAGACGCGGTCAAAGAGGGCCTCTTCCGTGTACCGTTCGCCCAGAGTTTTGAAGCGAACGGCATGTGCGTCGCCGGGCATTTTGATGGTGGCGTATTTGCGGTTCGGGCTGAAATTCACCTCATAGCCCATTTTACTCAGGCGGGTGGGCAGCTCCCGGAAATGGTTGCATTCAAGGACTGCCCGGTCAATGTCCTGCCGCATCACGTTGTAACGGGTGGGTTCACCCGCCTTTTCCGCCTGAAAGAGATTCCGGGGTGTGCGGTGACGGGAGGGGTCTTCCACCACCGAAAGCCCGTGCTCCCGGCAGAGCGTATCCGACGCCTTTTGCAGCGCCCGATAGGTTTTCCGGCAATCGTTGTACCGTTTGCCGTCCACAAAGGAGACGGAGTTCAGCACGAAATGATTGTGGCAGCAATCGGTATTCAGGTGAGTGGCAACCAACACCTGAAACCGGTCGCCCCAGAGCCTGCGGGCCAGCTCCACCCCGATGGCATGGCATTCTTCCGGGGTTACTTCTCCGGGCGGAAAGCTCTGGTAGGCATGGAATGCGACGATGCCTGCTGTGTCCCCAAACTGCCGTTTGGTCAGCTCCATCTGCTGGCGGGCAATCTCGGGCAGGCAGTTCACTCCGCTCACAAACAGCTGGCGATCCTGTGTTGTTTTGGAATGGTTGGCTGCGTACTGGAGCACCTCGGCCAGATCGTCCTTTGCCGGAGCCAAGCCCGTCAGGTCCGGCATTCGGGTTTTCTCTTCGTTTTCGGCGTATCGGATGAGGGAATCCAGACGGCCCCTCACCGGCCAGATTTTGGTCACGGCCACGGGCCAGCTCTCCTTTCTGGGCAGGGTAGTGGACTGGATGGCCAGCAGAGTATTCAGCAGTTCTGCCTGCACCTGCGGGGTATTCTCCCGCTGGTAAAGCTCGGTGAGCCGGGTGAGAATCTGCTGGTATTCCAGCGGCGGAGTGTGCTGGGGTACTCGTCCGCTCAACCGCATCCGCACATAGCGGGACAGGGACAATCCGCAGGCTTTGGCGGCCTGCTCAAACCGCTGTTTTTCTTCCTGGGTCACGCGGACATTCAGCTGGATGGTTCGGTTCAGCATGTGTTTTCTCCTTTGCTAATGAAAAAGGACCGGGCGGTCTGGCCCGATCCTTTTGTGTTGTTGCGTTATTGGGTTGATCGGGGGTTACAGGGGGATTTCCCCCTGTGCAGAGCAAGGCTCTGCGGCGGCGTATGGCTTCCAAAAAGCTATACAAAGCCAGTGCTCGTTCCCCCTGTGGACAGGCGTTTTTCTGTCCGGTCATTCCAGAGCTTCCGGATAGAGAAACTCCGGCAGAATCGCCTGCTCCGCAGCGTCCCGGATCAGGTTCATCCGGCGCACCCACTCCATGGGATTTGCGCGCTTGAGAGCTTCGTCCACCTGCTGCTGGTGGGCCATCCGGGCCACACATTCCTGCACTGCCTGCCGGGCCTCTTCGTCCACCTGGGACAGGTGGCGGTTGAGCCGGTCCTCCAGCAGCAACCGGTCCAGCAGGTCGGGGCGGTGGTTTTCCAGAAACTGACGGCGCATCTCGCCGTAGCGGCCAATGGGGCGGACGGTATCGGTGGAAAGTAGGTTGGGCAGCAAATATCCGTTGACGTTTGTGTATTGCATGGTAAGACCTCCGTTATCGCTCGGGTTGATTTTTGTTGTAGCCTCGTTTGTGCTGCCAGTTGCGCAGCATAAGCAGGATGGTATTGTGCATCTGTTCCGGTGTGTAGTTGGGCGGGAAGAACTTCTTCACGTCCTCCTGATTCAGAAAGAACTTCTGCCGCTGATTGGGCTTTTCCTCGGTGAGCAGATGGTGCAGGTATTCCCGCGTCAGAGTTCCGGCCTGACTCATCTGCTTGAGGATACGGGACTGGGTGAGGGAAGGCGTAGCCTGGCAGGCATCCATTTCGTCCTTCAACAAACGCTGATCTTCTTCGGTGAGATAGGAGATCTCCACCGCCGGATTGAAGGCAATTCGACCTTCGTCCACCATCTGAAGAATAGAGGGAATGAGACAGGTCAGGCGGATATACCGCTGGACGGTTCGACCGCTTTCGTTGCTTGTTTGACCAACAATGTCTGAGGCTTCCAACTTCCCGACAAGTTGTCGGGAAGTTGCCTTTCCCTGATGCTTGATCGCCTCCATCTTCATTTTGTACGCAAAGGCTTTTTCGCTGGGCAGGATATGTTCCCGCTGGATGTTGCTGTCCACCAGAAGGATGACCGCTTCATCGTCGGTCATCGGGCGCACCAGCACCGGCAGTCGGGTAATGCCCAGCGCCTCGCAGGCAGCTTTGCGGCGATGGCCGCTCACGATCTCATAACTTCCGTTCGGCAGCGGGCGGGCCAGCAGGGGAGAGAGCACCCCGTATTCCTGAATGCTTTCCTTCAGCTGGTCCATTTCGTCGTCGGTAGCCACCCGGAACGGCTGGTTCTGAAAAGGCACCAGCACCCCAGCATCCAGCATGGTAACCACCTGAGAATCGGGGGTATTTTGTGTGGTTTCGTTCATCTGTAACACGCTCCTTTCTCTGCAAAAATGATAGGTTGCAAAGGGGGAAATGGGCCCGAAAATGTACACTGCAAAGTGGGTACATTTTTGAAAATACGGGCCGTGGCCCCTAAGCCTTGTGAAAAATGGGCAGAAAAAATCCCCCTGCGCTGTTTGTCAGCGGCAGGGGGATTGGCGTATTACAGGTATACTTCCAGGTCGATGTCATGCCATCGACTGGGCTTTACCACGCAATTTCGCGCTTTCTGGAACGCATGGGCGTCCTCAAAGTGCAGCGTCAGCTGCATGAGCCCGATCGGATTACTTCCGGGGGTTCTTGATGGCTGCCTGAGCGGCGGCCAGACGGGCGATGGGTACACGGAAGGGAGAGCAGGACACGTAGTCCAGGCCAACGCCATGGCAGAACTCCACACTGGTGGGGTCGCCGCCGTGCTCGCCGCAGATGCCCAGACCCAGCTCGGGACGGGTCTTGCGGCCCAGGGTTACAGCCATCTCAACCAGCTTGCCTACGCCGTTCTGATCCAGGTGAGCGAACGGATCGTTCTCATAGATCTTGTTGTCGTAGTAGTAGTTCAGGAACTTGCCGGCGTCGTCACGGCTGAAACCGAAGGTCATCTGGGTCAGGTCGTTGGTGCCGAAGCTGAAGAACTCGGCTTCCTTGGCGATCTCGTCCGCGGTCAGAGCGGCACGAGGAATCTCGATCATGGTGCCCACTTCGTACTTCATGTCCACACCGCCAGCCTTGATCAGCTTATCGGCGGTAGCAACCACCACGTCCTTAACGAACTTCAGCTCCTTGACCTCGCCTACCAGGGGGATCATGATGTGAGGAACGATCTTCAGACCGGTCTCACGGCTTACGTTGATGGCTGCGTTGATCACAGCGGTGGTCTGCATCTCGGCGATTTCCGGGTAGGAAACGGCCAGACGGCAGCCACGATGGCCCATCATGGGGTTGAACTCATGCAGGCTGTCGATCACGTTGTGCAGGTGCTCAACGGTGATGCCCAGATCTGCGGCCAGCTCCACGATATCCTCTTCCTTGGTGGGCAGGAACTCGTGCAGAGGCGGGTCCAGATAACGGATGGTCATGGGACGCTCGCCCAGAACCTTGTACATGGCCTCGAAGTCACCCTGCTGATAGGGCATGATCTTGGCCAGAGCCTTCTTGCGGTCCACCACGTTCTCGGCCACGATCATCTCGCGAACAGCCTTGATGCGGTCGGCCTCGAAGAACATATGCTCGGTGCGGCACAGGCCGATGCCTTCGGCGCCGAACTCCACGGCCTGCTTGGCATCGCGGGGGTTATCGGCGTTGGTGAAGACCTTCAGCTGACGGGCAGCGTCGGCCCAGCTCATGAAGCGGCCGAAGTCGCCGCTGATGGAAGCGTCAACGGTGGGCAGAGCCTTTCCGTAGATGTTACCGGTGGAGCCGTTCAAGCTGATCCAGTCGCCGCGCTTGTAGGTCACGCCGCCCAGAGTGAACTGCTGCTTGTCGTATTCCACCACGATCTCGCCGCAGCCGGATACACAGCAGGTGCCCATGCCGCGGGCCACAACGGCAGCGTGGCTGGTCATGCCGCCGCGCACGGTCAGGATGCCCTGTGCAACGGCCATGCCCTCGATGTCCTCGGGGCTGGTCTCCAGGCGAACCAGGATGACCTTCTTCATCTCGCCGCTCTCAACGGCGTTCTTGGCGTCCTCAGCGGTGAATACCACCTGGCCGCAGGCAGCGCCGGGAGAGGCAGCCAGGCCCTTGCCGATCACTTCGGCATTCTTCAGAGCCTCGGGGTCGAACTGGGGATGCAGCAGGCTGTCCAGCTGCTTGGGATCAACGCGCAGAACGGCCTCGTTCTCGTCGATCATGCCCTCGTCCACCAGATCAACGGCGATCTTCAGAGCGGCAGCGGCGGTGCGCTTGCCGTTACGGGTCTGCAGCATGTAGAGCTTGCCATCCTCGATGGTGAACTCCATGTCCTGCATATCCTTGTAGTGATTCTCCAGACGGGTAGCGATGTCCACGAACTGGGCGTAAACCTCAGGCATCTGCTCCTGCAGGTGCGCGATGGGAGAAGGCGTACGGATACCGGCCACAACGTCCTCGCCCTGAGCATTGATCAGGTACTCACCGAACAGAGCTTTCTCGCCGGTGGCGGGGTTACGGGTGAAGGCCACGCCGGTGCCGCTGTTGGGGCCGGTGTTGCCGAATACCATGGCCTGCACGTTAACGGCGGTGCCCCACTCGTAGGGGATCTCGTTCATGCGGCGGTAGACATTGGCGCGGGGGTTATCCCAGCTGCGGAACACGGCCTTGACTGCCTCGATCAGCTGAACGCGGGGATCGGTGGGGAAGTCGGTACCCATGTGGCTCTTGTACAGGCTCTTGAACTTGAAGACCAGAGCCTTCATATCGTTCTCGTCCAGCTCGGTGTCCAGCTTGACGCCCTTCTCGGCCTTCAGCTGGTCGATGATCTCCTCGAACTCGGACTTGGGCAGCTCCATAACCACGTCGCTGAACATCTGAACGAAACGGCGGTAGCTGTCGTAAGCGAAACGGGGGTTGCCGGTCTTGGCGGCCAGGCCCTCAACCACTTCGTCGTTCAGGCCCAGGTTCAGGATGGTATCCATCATACCGGGCATGGAAGCGCGGGCGCCGGAACGGACGGAAACCAGCAGGGGGTTGGCAACGTTGCCGAACTTCTTGCCGGTGATGTCTTCCATCTTGCCGATGTATTCATAGATATCGGCCATGATCTCATGGTTGATCTGACGGCCGTCTTTGTAGTACTGGGTGCAGGCTTCGGTGGAAATGGTGAAGCCCTGGGGAACAGGCATACCAGCGTTGGTCATTTCGGCCAGGTTGGCGCCTTTGCCGCCGAGGATGTCACGCATGTCGCGGTTACCCTCGCTGAACAGATAAAGGTATTTTTTCTTGTTCAAAATCTTCAACCTCCAATGGTAGCACCGGGCGGGGCAGAGCCTCGGGCGATGCCGATATTCCGTTTGTGATGAACACATTATAACAGATTCGAGAAAAAAATACCAGAACTTTTTTCAGAATTTGGAAACTTTTTGTGTCAAATCACCGTAAAATCCGACACAAAACGGTGAAAAGCGGGTTTGCGGGCATAGTAAGATTGATTCCTGCACTTGAAAATTTTAAAAAAATTGGTATGCTTATAATTGGTGTAATTTTTAGATTTTCCGGCCTCGCCCGTTTATTTGTAACGCGTTCTGTTTAAGGCCGGACCTGCGAGGTCGAACTATGTTTTTCAAAAAGCAGACCGCCGGGGCCGACTGGCTGGTGGCGGGCCTTGGCAATCCGGGCAAAAAATACGAAGGTACCCGCCACAATGTGGGCTTTGATGCCATCGATCACCTGGCCAAAGAGTGGGGCGTGAGCGTGACCAAGGCCAAGTTTGAGGGCCTCTACGGGCAGGCGGCGTTGGGCGAGGGCAAGGTGCTGCTGCTCAAGCCCCAGACCTTTATGAACCTTTCCGGCCACAGCGTACAGGCGGCGGCGGAGTTTTTCAAGATTCCGCCGGAGCATGTGATCATCCTGTGCGACGATGTGACCCAGAAGCCGGGCAAGATCCGCATCCGGCCCAGCGGCTCGGCGGGCGGCCACAACGGCCTGAAGGACATCATCGGCTGCCTGGGCACCGACGGCTTTGCCCGGGTGCGGCTGGGCGTGGGCGAAAAGCCCAGCCCGGATTATGACCTGGCCAACTGGGTGCTGGGCAAACTGGGCGGCGAGGACCGCAAGGCCTTTGAGAGCCGGTTAAACGATGTGGAAGCCGCGGTGCGGCTGATTCTGGCGGGCAAGCTGAGCGAGGCGCAGAATCGATTCAATTGAGCCAGCGGGCCCGGATTTCCGGGCCCGTTTTGTTTTTATGGAACACAAAGGAGGAAGCGGCATGAAAGCAATTTCCAGAATGGCCGCGGCCGGGCTGCTGCTGGCCTTGCTGGCCGGATGCGGCGCCGGGCAGGGCAGCTATGAATGGGCGGTGGAGCCCCGGCTGCAGGCGGACAAGATCGAGCCCCTGGCGGTGAGCGGGGGAGGAATTCTGGAGGGCAGCCTGCCAAAGGACGAGGCGCTGCTTGACCTCTGTGCCGCTCAGCAGGGCGAGCTGTGGGGCCTTGTGGACGGACGCACCGGCGAGTGGGTGGTGGAACCCAGATTTTCCCAGCGTCCCACCCTGTGCCCGGACGGGCATCTGCTGGCCACCGGTCCGGATGGCGCACTGCTTTCGGACCCGGCGCTGGACCGGCAGCTGGCGGCTTATGATCCCGAGCTTCAGACCGAGCCGGGTCACGGTGGCCTGGGCGTGGAATATGTATGGGATGCGGAGTCCGCACAGGTGCGCCGCCACAGTTGGAATGAAAGCGGGGCACAGAGCCCCGTTCTGGAGCCTGAGGAAAGCGGCGAGCTGCTCCCGGTCCGAAAAGGCGTCTGGGAATATAACGAGCTGGAGGGCGCGCAGGTGATGAAGGCCAAGCCAAAAAGCCTTTATGCCGCCGCCACGGCGGACGGAAAACTGCTCACCGACTTTGTTTACGAACAGGCCCGCCCCGGCAGCGGCGGACTGATCGCGGTGGAGAAAAAGGGCAAATGGGGGTATCTGAACGGGCAGGGCGAGCTGGTGATTCCCTGCAAATACGACGGCGTCTGGAGTCAGTCCACCGACCGGGATGTGCAGGGCAACGACAGCGCGGTCTGGCAGCGGATCTGGCCCGCGCCCTGCCTGGAAGCAGGCGTGGTGGTGCGCAAGGGCGGGGAATACGCCCTGCTGAGCAGTGAGGGCAAAACGCTCATCGGCTTTGGGTCTTATCAGGCGCTGGCTCCGGCGCCGGACGGCCTGGTCTGGGCCAAACAGGGCAACCTTTGGGGGCTGCTGCGGCCGGTTTCCGCTTCCTGAACCGATCTTTCGCAAAAACATTTGCGTGCGCAGGCCTCAAGCCGGTATAATAATCGCTGGTAAGAATTCCACAGTAAGGGAGGAAGATGGTTGAAAACCAGACTTTTGTGCGCGGTGATGCTGCTGGCGCTGGCCATCGGACTGGCAACGCCCGCCGCCGCGCAGTGGGAGCCGCCCCAGGGCGCGGCGGACAAGGCTCAGGCGGTGTATTTGTATCAGCTGGACACCGAGACTCTGGTCTATGCGAAAAACGAAGAGGAGCAGCGGGCTCCCGCCAGCCTGACCAAGCTGATGACCGCGCTGCTTCTGGTGGAGAGCGGTCCGTCCCTGGACACAGCCTTCACCATTCCCCAGGACCTGCAGCCGGAGTTCAATGAGATCCGGGCCAACTACGGCACTACGGCGGGCCTGCTCTGCGGGGAAACCGTGACACTGGAGGACCTGCTCTATGGCTGTCTTCTGCCCAGCGGCAACGACGCGGCCAGCGCCATTGCCTGGTATCTGGGAAATGGAAACGAAGCCGCATTCCTGGAACAGATGAACCAGCGGGCTGCCGAGCTGGGCTGCACCGGCACTCATTTCAGCTGCCCCCACGGGCTGGACGGCATCGCTCAGGGCAACTACAGCACCGCGCAGGATATGTTCCGGATCGCCCGGGCCTGCATGGAGAATGAAACGCTGATGGAGGTCATGTGCTCCACCGACTACTGGATGCCCCTGACCGAACTCCACACCAAGGCGGACGCCGGTGCGCCGGAGGGCAAAAGCTATCAGATCCGCAGCACTGTGGTGATGCAAAACCCGGATTCTCCCCTGTACCGGGACTACATCCGGGGCATGAAGACCGGCTTTACCGATGAGGCGGGCCGGTGCTTTGTGTCCGGCGCGCAGCAGGGCGGGGCAAGCTGGCTGCTGGTGGTGATGGGCGCGCAGGACGGCCTGGCCGAGGACGGTGTGAACTACGCCTTCCACACCACGGCCAACCTGTACGACTGGGCGCTGGAGACTCTGGCCCCCACCGCCGCCGTAAATACCGAGACCCCGGAAGTTCAGCTTCCGCTGCGCTGGTGCGCGGAAAGCGACACCGTGGGCCTGTACGCCAGGGACCCGCTGGTGGTGCTGGCCGGAACCGGTTCCAACGCGCCAGAGATTCAGATCGAGACCGTTGTCGATTCCCTGGATGCTCCAGTACAGGCCGGGCAGGTGTTGGGCCAACTGACTGTGCAGGTGAACGGCGAAATCGTCGGTTCCACCGAGCTGGTTGCCCTGCAGGATTACCAGCGCAGCTTCTGGCTCTATACCGGGGACCTGCTTCGCCCCTGGCTGCCGCTGCTGGCCGCGCTGGTGTGCGTTCTTCTGATCGCGCTGGTGCTGCTGGTTCGCGTGCTCTCCCGCCGGGCGGCAGTACGCCGCAGGCGCAAAGCCATCCGTGTGGCACCGCCTCGGAACAAGCCACCGCAAAACCAATAAATAAACGTTTCCTCTTAATAAAATGAAACGCAGACAAAAACGCCCGGATTCGATGAATGATCGAATCCGGGCATTTTGCCGTTTTACTTCAAAAAATCCTTCAGGTATTCTGCGGCGCTGCGGCTCATCTCCCGGGAGAAATCGCTGCCGTATTTGCGCTGCTCAAAGGCCCTGACCCATTGATCGAAATCAAAGGTCCCGTTGCCGCCCCGGGCGGCCCGGTCCTCCAGCGCCTGCCGGTGCTGCGCGCCGGTGAAGGCGGGGTACTGATTTTCCGCCACGATGTAATTGCGGGCAAAGCGGGCGGGCTTTTTGCGCTGCTGCTGTTGACGGGTGGGCCAGCCGATCACCAGCATGGCCGCCGGAACCACCTGGGCAGGCAGGGCCAGCTCCTGGCGTGCCTGCTCGCAGTTCTCCAGAATATCACCGATGTAGCAGCTGCCCAGCCCCAGGCTCTGGGCGGCCACCACCACGTTCTGGGCGGCGATACAGGCATCCGCCACCGCCAGCAGCAGATCGCCTGCGCCGGCGGGACGAGGCTGGCATCCCGCCTCCTGATAGACCTGGGGCCAACGGGCGCAATCTGCCAGGAAAACCAGCACCACCGGGGCGGTGGCGATGAAGGGCTGATGGTCGCACAGGTCGGCCAGCCGGGCCTTGCGCTCCGGGTCGGTGATATCCAGAATGGTATACAGCTGCTGGCAGCCTGCGGTGGGCGCCTGGAACGCTGCCTCCAGCAGCTGCTCCTTCATGGCAGAGGTAACGGGCTGATCCAGAAAGACGCGCACGCTCTTGCGGTCCTGAATGGCTTGTTGAGTGGGATTCATGGGGATGCCTCCTTTTTGCAGCGGGCCGGTGCGGCCCTGCTTTTTTCTGATTATAGCACGTTCCCACACAAAAAAACACCCGGATGGCATCCGGGTGTTTTTTCTTTTTACTCGTAGCGCAGAGCCTCGATGGGGTCCAGCTTGGCGGCCTTGTTGGCCGGGTAATAGCCGAAGAACACGCCGATGGCCATGGAGAAGCCCACCGCCACCAGCACGGTGCCCAGGTCCACCCGGGCGGGCGCGCCGATGAGGGAGGCCCCCAGGCTGCCCAGACCGAAGCCCACCAGAATACCCAGTGCGCCGCCCACCAGACAGATGACCACCGACTCCACGATGAACTGGGTACGGATGGCCCCGTTGGTGGCGCCCAGCGCCTTGCGCACGCCGATCTCCCGGGTGCGCTCGGTGATGCTCACCAGCATGATGTTCATCACACCGATGCCGCCCACCAGCAGGCTGATGCCCGCGATCACCCCGATGGCCAACGAGATGGTATCCAGCACGCTGGTGATGGAGCTCATCTCGTTCTGCAGGTTATAAGCGGTGACCAGAAACTGCTCGTTGTTTTTGTAGTAGCCTTCCTCGAAGAACCGCTCACTGCGCTGCTGGAAGGCATCCGCATCCACTCCGGCGGCGGGCACCACCTCACACCAGAAATAGCTGCCGCCGGCGATGCCGTTCATCTCGTGCAGAGTGGTGAGGGGCAGATACAGGTCGGTGGTGGTGTTTTTGTTCACGGTGGCACTGCCGCCCAGCAGCGGGCTCATGGTCTGGTAGGCATACACGCCCACGATGGCAAGCTCATGCACCGCACCGCCGGATTCCGTCACCTCGATGGTCTGGCCCAGGGCCGCCTGATCGTCGCCGCCGAACAGGTTATCCACCAGCACGTCGCTCACCAGCGCCACCTGGCGCACGCCCTCCTGATCCTTTTCGTTCAGAGCACGGCCTGCCACCAGCTCGCACTTGCCCGCGTCGAGATAGCCCTGGTTCACGCCGGTGATGTTCACCTTTGCGGTTTTTGCGCCCTGCTGGATCTTGCCGGAGCCGCCGCTCTCGGTGAGTACCACCGCCTTGATCTGCTGGGCAAAGCGCTCCTCATAGGCCTGCAGCATCTCATCGCTGAGCAGGTCGCTTTCCTGATAGCTGTAGCTGTTCGGGTAGTCGCCGTTTTCGTCCGGCCGGGGGTCCACACTCAGCTGCAGGTTGTTGCCGCCCATGGCCACCAGGCTCTCGCTCACTGAGCTGGTGAGGGAATTGCCCACGGTGACGATGGCGATCACCGACCCGATGCCGATGATAATGCCCAGCATGGTAAGCAGCGCCCGCATCTTGTTGCTGCGCAGCCCGCCCAAAGCCAGCTTGATATTTTCCCAGATCATTGCGCCATGCCCTCCTTCACCTCACCGGTAATGCGTCCGTCCCGGATGGTGATGATCCGCTCGCACTCGGCGGCCAGCTCCCGGGAATGGGTGATGAGCAGGATGGTCTTGCCCTGCTCCTTGTGCAGCTTGTGGAACAGATCCATCACCACCCGGCCGGTGGCGGAGTCCAGCGCACCGGTGGGCTCGTCTGCCAGCAGCACCGCCGGGTCGTTTGCCATTGCCCGGGCAATGGCCACCCGCTGCTTCTGGCCGCCGGAAAGCTCGTTGGGCTGGTGATTCATCCGCTTTTCCATGCCCACCAGCTCCAACAGTTCTTTTGCCCGGGCTGCGCGCTTTGCCGCGCCGATGCCGTTGTACAGCATGGGCAGCTCCACGTTTTTCAAGGCGCTGGTACGACCGATCAGGTTGAAGGTCTGGAACACAAAGCCGATCTTCCGGCAGCGCAGGGCGGAAAGCTCGCCGTCCTTCGCGGCGGTCATGTCGATGCCGTCCAGCCAGTAGCTGCCCTGGGTGGGCTTATCCAGCGCGCCCACGATGTTCATCAAGGTGGACTTGCCGCTGCCGGACTCGCCCACGATGGCCACGAACTCGCCCTCGTACACATCCAGGTCGATGCCGTGCAAGATCTCCAGCTCGTTGGGCTGGCCGATGTAAAAGGTCTTTACAATATCCCTCAGCTGGATGATGGGCTTCTTTTCTCCGCTCATGCCATCGCCTCCGGGTCGGCCAGGCTGCGCAGCTCCATGCCCTCGGTCAGGCCCTCACCGCTCACCTCAACGAACAGGTCGGTCTCCATACCGGTGGTCACCGGGATGGGGGTGAAGGTCACATTGCCCTCTGCGTCGGTATTCTTCTGGTAAACCACCGCCTCGCCGTTTTCATCGGTGCCCACTGCGTCCAGCGGCACACTGAACACACCCTTCTTTTCCTCCAGCAGCACCTTGGCCTTGGCGGTCATGCCCAGCCGCAGCGCCTCGGTGGCATCGTCCACCGAAACCTTCACTCCATAGCTGGCCTCGCCGTTCTCATTTACGGTGGCCTTGGGGGCGATCCAGGTGATGGCGCCGTGGAACACATCCTTCGCGCCGGAGGTGAGGGTCACGCTCTGGCCCACCGCCAGCTGGTTGATGTCGTACTCTCGTACACTGAGCAGCGCCTCCAGAGCACTCTGGTTCTCGATGGTGGCAATGGCACCCGCCGCGCCGCCCACCACGGCCTTCACCTGGGTGACGGTGCCGGAGCAGGGGGCGGTGATGGTGCACTGTTTTTTGGCGCTCTGCAGGGTCTTCAGCTGCTGGGCCGCCGCGCTGGGGGCATCCGCCGCTGCCACTGCATTCACCAGTACGTCCTGAGCATCCTCAATGGCCAGGCTGTCCTGCCGGAGTTTGGCGTCCTTTTCGGTCTGCTCCCAGTCGGCGGTGACGCCCTCGTCAATGGCCTTCTGGTTGCGGGCATCCTCCAGGCGGCGCTGGGCCTGGGAGATGCTCAGCTCGTTCTGCTGCTTTTCCGCGGCCACTGCCTCCTGCTGGACCTTGATCTGGGCGTCCAGATCGGTGGTGTCCAGCGTGGCGAGCACATCGCCCTCGGCCACCACGTCACCCTCGCTCACCAGCACCTCAGCCACCGGGTAGGTCTGGGCCGCGGCCACCTCGGTCACCTGGGCGGACTGAATGCTGCCGCTCACGCTCAGGGTCCGGCTCAGATCGCCCTTCTCCAGCGTGAAGGTCTGCACCTGCTGGGCCGCAGCCTTTTGCGCGGCCTCGGCCGCCTGGTTCATCCGTACCCAGCCAAAGGCGCCCACAGCAGCCAGCACAACCAGCGCGATCAACGCCTTTTTATGCCTGCCAAAAAATGATATGATTCTGCTCATCCCTCATCGACTCCTCTTTCATTCCGGTGTATAATAGCCCTGAAAGGGCTGCCGTTTTGTGAAACTCCGGGCAGCGAAAAGCCCTCTCTTTTCTTTTGTTCGTCGCCAACCGGCAAACCGTTCAAAATTTTTCCCGGTGTTTTCTTTATAAACGTAAAGACGAGTTATGACCGGGAAGTTCTTCAGTCAAAGGGAAATTTTTGCATAAAAAATCCCTCCGGCAAAGCCGGAGGGATTTTCGTCAGCTTGGGCAGCGCCTTTTGTCGCGGACGGCATTTGCCCCATTGTCCGCCTTATGCTTCCGGCGGAATCGTCTGTGTCTGCTGCAATTTGCGGTATTGCGAAGGGGAGATTCCGTACTCCCGCCGGAACGCCCGGTAAAAGGTGGAATAGTCCGAAAAGCCCACCGTCTCATACAGCGTCTCCAGCTGGCGGCCTGCCAGAATCTCCGTCTTGGCGGCGATCAGCCGCCGCTGGGTAACAAACCGGTAAAAGCTGATGCCCATTTTCTGCCGGAATGTCTGGCTGATGGTGCTCTGGCTGACCAGGAATCGGCGGGCGGTATCCTCCAGAGTAATCTTTTCCGCCAGATGGACCTCCACATACTGGACCAGATCATCCAGCAGCTCATGCTGTTCCACCATGGGAGCGGGCATCTCCCCCTTGCCGCAGGCCCGATGCAGCTCCACCAGAAGCTGCATCGTGTTGCCGCACACATGCCCCTGCCAGCCCGGGGCGCCGCGCTCGGCTTCCCGGCATCCCTGGGCAAACAGGTTGCCCAGGCTTTCCCACGGGGTCCCGGCGGTGCGCAGCAGGCGGTACCCGCCCCGAAAATCCAGATCGGAACAAAACACCTGCACCTGATCCAGAAATTCCTGGCTGAACCATAGCACGTACCGCTCATAAGGCTCGGCCAGCTGCTCCAGAAACAGCGGCCGGTGGCTGATGCCCGGGGGGATTATAACCACATCGCCCCGGCGCAGCTGATACCGATCCACCCCAAGAAGGTATTGCAGGTTGCCGCTGCAGCAGTAGAGCAGCTCATAAAAGGTGTGGCTGTGCAGCCGCACCACATCCTTGGTGTAGCTGATGTCCCGGTGGGTATCCACAAAGCGGGATGCCATTTCAAGCTCTTGATAAAGGTTTTCCACCTTGGCCCCGTTCTGCCGCAGATACTCCTGCACTTCGTCCAGGCTGGGTGGGTTCTTCCTGAAGGGCTCAAGCGCCATTTGAGCCAGGGCATTCTTCAAAACGAAAAGTTCCACAAAAACCGCCTACATTCTTTGTGAATTTTATCAACATCATATCATGCATTTGTCAGATTTGCAATGTTTTTTGACGCAATAGCAATTTTCTTTGCGCTTTCGCCGGTGTATGCTATCTGTAGAAGGGAAAAGCGGAATTGGTACCACCGGTTTTCCGAGACTTCGGAATTGATTGTGTAAGGAGAATTGCAAATGAAAACCAAACCGGTACGCCCCTTTGGCTTCCGCGATGAACTGGGGTACGTTTTTGGCGATATGGCCGGCAGCTTTGTCAACCTGTTCGTAGATGCCTATTTCCTGACCTTCTGCACCTATGTGCTGGGCATCAGCCCCGCCTGGATGGCCGGGCTGTTCCTTGCGGCCCGCCTGTGGGATGCCATCAACGACCCCATCATGGGTTCTTTCCCCGACCGCTGGCACATCGGCAAAACGGCCGACAAGTTCAAGCCCTGGATCAAGATCTTTATGCTCCCTCTGGCACTGTCCGGCGTGCTGTGCTTTGCCAATGTTCCCTTTGAGGGCATCGCGCTGCATGCCTGGGTAGCCTTTGTGTACGTGCTGTACGGTATGTCCTACACCGGCACCAGCATGCCCTTCGGCGCCATGGCCAGCGTGGTTTCCACCGACCCCATCCACCGCAGCCGCCTGTCCCGCGCCCGCAGCATCGGCGGCACCGTGGTGGGCATCGGCGCACTGTCCTTCGTGCCGGTGATCTGCTTTGACGCCAACTCCAACATCATCCCCGAGCGCTTCACCCTGCTGGCCGTCATCTTTGGCGTGGGCAGCATCCTGTGCTACATGGGTCTGCTGCATTTCACCCAGGAGCGCGTGCACGAAGCGCCCAAAGGCCCCGCCGCCAAATTCAACTACGGCGAAGTGCTGAAGGCTGCCCTGCATAACCGCCCGCTGATCGGCGTTATGGTGGCCACCATCGGCAGCATGCTGTTCATCACCGGCAGCAGCCAGCTGAACAGCTACATCTACAAGGAATTCTACCAGAACACCAGCGTCATGACTGCTTCCAGCCTGGCCAATATCGTCATCATTGCCATCTGCTTCCCCCTGGTGCCCCGTCTGGTCAACCGCTTCGGCAAGCGCAACGTTATTCTGGTTATGAGCGCCTACTGCCTGGTTCTCAGCGCTTTCAAGCTGTTCGTGCAGATTGAAAACGTGTGGGCTTACACCGTTGTTTATGTGCTGGCCATGATCGGCCAGACTGCCTTCACCATGCTGATCTGGGCGCTGGTCACCGACTGCCTGGACTACAGCGAGTGGAAGCTGAACATCCGCAGCGACGGCAGCATGTACAGCCTGTACACCTTCAGCCGCAAGATCGGCAGCACCATCGCTTCCACCGGCGCCGCCTCGGCTCTGGCTGCCATCGGATATATTTCCGGCACCAATGTGGTGCAGAGTGCCGCCACCGTGAACAACATCTACTACCTGGTCAACGCCGTACCCGTAGTCACCTGCATTCTGGAGCTTATCGGCATCGGCCTGATCTTCAACCTGGATAAAAAGACCACCAACCAGATGTACACCGAACTGGCCGAGCGCCGCGCCCGGAATTCCGCAAACTGAATTCAGCCCACGCAGGAGGGAATGTTATGAAAAAAATCGATCTTCATCTGCATTGTGTACCTGAGCCTGTACCCCGCACCGACACGATGTTCGTGAGCACCGGTGCCGAGATGGTTCCTCACCTGGAGGAGCTGGGCATCGAAAAAGCCGTGCTGATGTCTGCCGGGGAGCAGGCCAGTCCCCTGGGCAGCAACGAAAGCAATCGCCGTATCTGCGCCGAAAATCCCGGCCGCTATGCCTGGATGTGCAACCTGGACCCCGCAGAGCCGGAAACCATCCGCCAGCGGCTGGCCCGGTACAAGGAGCAGGGAGCTGTGGGCATCGGTGAGCTGATGATCAACCGCCCTCTTGACGATCCCTTCCTGCGTGAAATTTTCGCCGTGGCCGGAGAGCTGGGCCTGCCGGTCACCTTCCACATGAGCCCCCAGGTGGGGTTTGGCTACGGCGTGGTGGATGACCCCGGCCTGCCTCTTCTGGAACAGACGCTGCGCGAATTCCCTCAGACCCTTTTTGTGGGTCACAGCCAGCCCTTCTGGGCCGAGATCAGCGGCGACGCCCCCACCGATCCCGAGGGGCGCAACGCCTGGGGCAAGGGACCGGTGACTCCCGGCGGCCGGGTGCCCGCGCTGTTCGAAGCCTACCCCAACCTGTACGGCGATTTGAGCGCCAACAGTGCCGGATGTGCCATCATGCGCGATCCCGATTTCGGGCTGGCGTTTCTGGAAAAATACTCGGACCGGTTGTTCTTTGCCACCGATATGGCCAACACCGAGATGGTATTCCCGCTGGGGGCCTGGCTGGATGACCGGTACGCCGAAGGGCGCCTGAGCCGTACCGCCTATGAAAACATCTGCCGTGAAAACGCTCGCCGTATCTACGGCTTGTAACCACAGGAAAGGAGACCCCCATGAACCTGCGTACCCGTATTCTGCCCCGCATGCTCAACAGCGAGGTGGAGGAATATCTTACCCGAAACGACATCATCATCGTCCCTGTCGGAACCGTTGAATTGCACGGCGGTCTGCCTCTGGACAGCGAGACCGTCATCAGTGAGGCCTTTGCTCTGAAAATGGCCGAGGCCTGCGACGGCCTGGTGCTCACCGGCCTGCCCTACTTCTACGCCGGCGCCACCGCCTCCGGGCGCGGCACCGTACAGGTCAGCATCCGTCAGGGCATCGACTACCTGGGCGCCATTGCCCGCAGCCTGCTGCGTCAGGGCTTCAAGCGGCAGATCTACATCAGCTTCCACGGCCCGGCGCACATGACCTGCAGCCCCATGGTGCGGGATTTCTTCGACGAGACCGGTGTGCCCATCCTGTACATGGACCTGACCATGCAGATGATGCAGAGCGCCCGGGATCTGTTCAAATCCATGGACAGCTTCCACGCCATCACGGTGGGTGCCTATGACATGATGGGCCGGCTGAGCGATGTGCCCCTGACCACCGAGTATCATCACAACGACCCCCAGAGCTGCGCGCCCTTCAACGACATTTTCGCCCTGGCTTACCAGAGTGCCGCCATCGGCTACTGCTTCGGGGACCACAAGGATCACATGAGCACCCCTGCCATCCCGGACGAAGCCGTGCGCGCCGCGTTGGCCGACGAGGGCCGCGAGCTCATCCAGGCGCTGGTGTCCCGCATGGACATGCCCCATGTGGTGGATCAGATGCGGAATCTGGAAGCCTACAACATCGAGGTAGCAAAAAAATTCCCCTGGGTGCCTCACGCAGGCGCGGTCAGCAGCGACTCCTGAGCATTTCTCTCTTCCCATATTTCCAAAACGCCCCCGGCACAGAGCAGTCTGTGAGCCGGGGGCGTTTGTTTCTCTGCGAAGAAGCCCCAAACAGCCGGGGCCGCGGTATTCTTTACACAAAAACAGGGCCCGGAAACCCGGGCCCGTTTGCAGTATCTTTATCCTTATTTTCCGGTCTGATAGGCAGCAGAAATGGTCTCCAGCGTCTGGCGCAGCTGCTCGCGGGCCGCCGCGGGGGAGAGCAGCTCCACCCGGCCGCCGAAGCCGCACAGCCAGCCGAAGAAGGGCGGGCTGACCACCACGTCCGCATACAGGGTGAACCAGCCGTCCGGCTGGGGCAGGATGGTCACGCCGGTGCCGAACCGGTCCAGCATGGGGCCGATGACGCTGTTGTCGCACCGCAGCTCCACCCGGCTCACCGGGCCGCCGAACATGCCGAACATGGGCTTTGCGTAGTCGCGCATCTTCTGGGGGTCAAACTCCTCCCGGCCCAGGCGGGGCTGGTCCAGCGTGGTGATGGAGGTCATCTTGTCCACCCGGTAGTGGCGCATGCCCTTGCCCTCTTCGAAGGCCACCAGGTAGTAGTTCTCCTCCTCCCAGAGCAGGGCCCAGGGGCTTACCTGATAAGCCCCGCCGCCCCGGCGGGCCACCTTCTTTTTGTCCAGGTTCCACTCCTGGTACACAAAACGGACCTGCCGGTCCGAGGCGATGGCCCGGTGCAGCGCATCCACGTTGTAATAGATGCTCTCGTTCATGCTCTTCACCCGGCTGGAGGCGAACACCTGTCGCTGCAGCTCGCTTGCCTCCCACTGGCTGGCAAACTGGCTCAGTGCGCGGATCAGCTGGTCGCTCTTTTTGCGGGTGATGAAGCGGGAGGCCTGCACCGAGTCGGCCAGCAGCTTGAGTTCAGGCAGCTGGAAGGGCCGGCTGGCCAGATAATAGCCGCCGCCCCGGCCCCGGTGCTGCACGATGTCGTAGCCCAGGGCCCGCAGGGTGGCAATGTCGTCATAGACGCTTTTGCGCTCGGCTGCTACCCCCTCAGCGGACAGCAGCTCCAGAATGCGGGGCACGTTGATCAGATGTTCTTCATCGGTGTGGCGGGCAAGAATGCGCAGCAGCCATACCAGCTTGCCCTTCTGACCTTCGCTGCGAGGCATGCCTCACTCCTCCTTTTCCTTCTTGTCAAAGGCGGCCCTGGCCCGGGTGGACTGGCGGAACATCTCCTCCAGCGCGGCCCGGTCCCCCTGCTGCAGATAGCCCTTCAGGGCCTGCAGCCGGGCGCTGAAGCCGTCGATCTCGTCGATCAGGTTTTCCCGGTTCCACAAAAACAGTTCGGCCCACATGGTCTCGTTGATGCGGGCGATGCGGGTCAGGTCCCGGAAGGAATCGCCGGTGTACTCAGCAAACCGCTCGGCCCCCGGCGCACACATCAGGCTCACCGCGATGGCGTGGGTAAGCTGACTCACATAGCCGATCATCCGGTCATGCTCGGCGCAGCTGAGCACCCGGATGTGGGCAAAGCCCAGCGCCTGGCCCAGCTGCCGGGCAAACTCCACCCCCTCGGGGGTGTTGCGCTCGGTGGGTGTAATGAGGAAATTGGCGGGGGAGAAGTCCACCAGATGGGCATTCTCCACGCCGCTGACCTCCTTGCCCGCCATGGGGTGACTGGCGATAAACTCCACCCCTTCGGGCAGAGCCGCCTGCACGGTCTCCACCAGGCCCGCCTTCACGCCGGACACATCGGTGCAGAGGCAGCCCGGGCGCAGCAGCGCCCCGTACCGGGCCACCCAGCCTTCCAGCGCGGTGGGGTAGAGGGCAAAGATCACCCGGTCCGCCGCACGCACCAGCTCTTCAAAATTTTCGGTTGCGCCATCCCGGATGTAGCCCTTATCCTGGGCAAACCGGATGGCTTCGGGGTTCGTGTCGATGGCGTAAACCTCCCCGAACCCCGCACGGGTCAGGCCCCGGGCATAGCTGCCGCCCAGCAGGCCCAGGCCCACAATGAGAAAACGGTCGTCCTTATTCATCCCGCACCTCGATCTGCGCGCCTGTACGCTCTAATACCCGGAAAAAGTCCGGCCAGCTCTTGGCCACCGCGCCCGCGTCCCGGATGGTCACCGGCACCCCGGCGCAGAGGCCCGCCATGGCAAGACTCATCACCACCCGGTGGTCATTGTGGCTGTCCAGCTCCGCCGGGGCGTACAGCGCCGCCGGGCGGATGGTCACAGTGTCCTGAGTGCTTTCAATGTCCGCGCCGAATTTGCGCAGCTCCTCTTCCATGGCGGCGATGCGGTCGCTTTCCTTGATGCGCAGCCGCCCGGCGTTGATGATTTTGGTTTCTCCTTCGCAGAAGAGGGCCAGCGTCATCAGGATGGGGCCCAGGTCCGGGCAGTCGGCCAGGTCGATAATCGTGCCGGAGAGGGGAGCCTTTTCAAAGGTCACGCTGCTGCCATCCCGTACAAAGCGGGCGCCGCAGCGCTCCAGAATGGGCAGAATGGCCCCGTCACCCTGCAAAGAGTCCGGGCGCAAGTCCTCAATGGTGATGCCGCCCAGCACTGCGCCCAGTACAGCGAAGAAGGCCGCCTGGCTGTAGTCGCCCTCCACTCGGTAGTCCCGGCCGCAGCCGCACTGGCCGCCGGGGATCAGCAGCTTCATCCGGCTCTCATCCGCCCAGTCCACCTGCACGCCGAAATCCCGCAGGGCAGCCAGCGTCAGCTCCACATAGCTGCGGCTCTCGAAGGGCGGGGTGATGGTGAGGGCGCTGTCCCCCTGCAGCAGGGGCAGGGCAAACAGCAGTCCGCTGATGAACTGGCTGGACACATCCCCCGGAATGGTGTAGTCGCCGGAGGCGAGAGGCCCGCGGATGGCAAGGCCCCCTTCGCTCTGGTCAAATTCCAGGCCCTGGGCCCGGAACAGCTTCTCGTATACGCCCATGGGCCGCTGCAGCAGCCGTCCCCGGCCGGAAAATTCCACCCGCCGGCCGCACAGGCTGAACACCGGGATCAGAAAGCGCAGGGTGCTGCCGCTCTCGCAGCAGTCCACCGGGCCGTCCGGGCAGGCCACGCTGCCGCTGCCGGTGATCTGCGCCCAGCCTTTGCCCCGCTCCACCTGCGCGCCCAGCCGGGCGGCGGCGGTGAGGGTGGCGTCCACGTCCTGGCTGAATTCCAGGTTCTCCACCCGGGAGCATCCCCGGGCCAGCGCAGCGCAGAGCACCGCCCGGTGGGCCATGCTCTTGGAGGGCGGCGCGGTGATCCGGCCGCCGATGGCGGCCGGGGCTTGGATATGGGCGATCATGGGAGTTCCTCCTTTTGGGTCTGCTCAGTCAAGGGGCTGACGCACGCCCCGGCCCAGCACCTGGGCGATCTGGCGGCACTGGTCGATGGTCTCGCGGAACTTGTCCGGCTTGAGGGTCTGGGCGCCATCGCTCCAGGCGTGCTCGGGATCGGTGTGTACCTCGATGATCAGGCCGTCGGCACCGGCGGCCACGGCGGCCCGGCTCATGCTCTCCACCAGACGCCAGTCGCCGGTGGCGTGGCTGGGGTCGATGATGATGGGCAGATGGGTCTTCTGCTTGATGATGGGCACAACGGAAAGGTCCAGCGTGTTGCGGGTGTACTTCTCGAAGGTGCGGATGCCGCGCTCGCAGAAGATCACGTTCTCGTTGCCGCCGGCCATGATGTACTCGGCGCTCATGATCCACTCCTCGATGGTGTTGGCAAGGCCGCGCTTGAGCAGCACCGGCTTTTTCATCTTGCCCACTGCCTTCAGCAGCTGGAAGTTCTGCATGTTGCGGGCGCCGATCTGCACCACATCCACGTATTCCTCGAACTCGTCGATCTTGTCCTCGCTCATCAGCTCGCTCACGATGGGCAGGCCGGTGGCCTCGCGGGCCTTCACCATGGCCAGGATGCCCTCGGTGCCCAGGCCCTGGAAGGCGTAGGGGGAGGTGCGGGGCTTGTAGGCGCCGCCGCGCAGCATGCAGCCGCCCGCTGCCTTCACGGCCTGCGCGATCTTCATGGTGGACTCGTCGCCCTCCACACTGCAGGGGCCGCCGATGACCACCAGCGGCTCGTTGCCGCCGATCTTGATGCCGTTCACATCCACAATGGTGTCGGCCTCGTGGAACAGGCGGTTGGCCTTCTTGTAGGGAGCGGACACACGGGTCACGCTGTCCACCCAGGGGTTGGCGGCAACGACCTTCTCGTTGATCTTGGTGGTGTCGCCCACCAGACCGAACACGTTGTAGTCGGTACCGCGGATCAGAGTGACCTCCAGACCCTGGCTCTCGAATTCGGAAATGATCTTCTGCAGCTCCTCCTGAGGAGTGCCGCGTTTGGTGGAGATAATCATACGCTGTTTCTTTCCCTTTCCCTATGTTTTATTTTCCTGTGGCTGGTTATTGCTTGTTTTTCTGAACGGTCTCGATGAGAAAATCCACCGCGTTCAGGTAGCCCTGCAGGCCCTGGCCGATGAAATGGCCCTGGCAGGCCATGCCCGCGTAGCTGATCTGGCGGAAGGGCTCCCGCTTGGTCACATCGGTGATGTGCACCTCCGCCGCGGGCAGTGCCACCGCCTTCAGCGCGTCCAGAATGGCCACGCTGGTGTGGGTGTAGGCACCCGGGTTGATGACGATGCCGTCGCAGTCAAAGCGGGCCTCCTGGATGGCGTCCACCAGATCGCCCTCGTGGTTGGACTGGTAAAAGCGCACCTCCACGCCCAGCTCGTCGCATTTTTTCTGAATCAGCTCCAGCAGGCCCTGGTAGTCCACCGTGCCGTACAGGCCCGGTTCCCGCACGCCCAGCAGATTAAGATTCGGCCCGTTCAATACCAAAAGCTTCATACAATGCCTCCTGCGCGGCCTTTGTGGCCCTGCTGAAGGGCTCGCCGCTGTTTTTCACGCAAAGGTCCGCTGCCGCCTCATAGAGGGGCCGGCGCTCGGCCTCCATCTGTTTCAGTCCCTCCATGCTGGTGGAGAGGGGGCGGTTTCCGCCCACCTTCAGCAGCTCCACCGGCCGGTCGATGAACACAATCACGCCGTTCTGGTGCAGCGCCCGCACGTTTTCCGGCCGTTTGACCACGCCGCCACCGCAGCTGATGATCTGGCCGCTGCCCATACCGAAGCGGGCCGCGGTCTTGGTCTCCAGCGCGCGGAAGCCCTCCTCGCCCCGCTCCTCAAAGATCTGGGGGATGGTCTTGCCCGCCGCCTTTTCGATCTCGGCGTCCAGGTCCACAAAGGGCCGGTTCAGGGCCTTGGCCAGCTGACGGCCGATGGTGGTCTTGCCGCAGCTGGGCATGCCCACCAGGCAGATGTTCAGCCGCTGGGCCCGGATGCGGCGCACAATGGGCTGGATCTTCGACGAGGGGATGCGCCGCCCGGTGAACTGCCGGGCCGCGTACAGCGCCTGAGCCACCAGCATTTCCAGGCCGCTGGCGCAGGGGATGCCCGCCTCCTCGGCCCGCAGGATCAGCTCGGTTTTGAAGGGGTTGTAGACCACGTCCAGCACCGCCTCCAGCCGGGGCAGGCCCGCGGGCTGGATGTGGCACTCGCCCGCATTCGGGTACATGCCCGCCGGGCTGGTGTTGATGAGAATCTGCACCTGGCTCCGGGCCTGGGCCTGCTCGTAGGTGAGCGCGCCGTCCTTTCCGGTGCGGCTGGCAAACAGAATCTCCGCCGCGCCCTGGTCCTTCGCCACCGCATGTACGGTGCGGCTGGTGCCGCCGGTGCCCAGAATCAGCACACTTTTGCCCTTGAAATCCACCCCGTGCTGGTTGGCCAGGTACAAAAAGCCGTCGTAGTCGGTGTTGTAGCCGTGGAGAATGCCGTCCCGGTTCACCACCGTGTTCACCGCACCGATGGCCTTGGCCCGGGGCTCCAACCAGGCGCAGTAGGGGATGACCAGCTGTTTATAGGGGATGGTCACATTGATGGCCTTGAAGGCCTTTTTCTGCAAAAATTCCCGGGCCTGCTGCTCGGTGGGCAG
This sequence comes from Gemmiger sp. An194, assembly GCF_002160145.1. Lineage (GTDB taxonomy): Bacteria > Bacillota > Clostridia > Oscillospirales > Ruminococcaceae > Allofournierella. The sequence continues at coordinate 25,125 of NZ_NFKA01000009.1, forward strand.
GCTGCACAGCTCATAACGGTAACCGCACAGTGCCTCATGGATGGCCTTGGAGTAGCTGTGGCCCAGCTTTGCGCCAATCAGTCCGTATTCCATGGTGCTTCCTCCTCTGCCTGCCACAGCGGGCCCCAGCGCTGGGTGAGCAGGTCCGCCAGCCCGAAGGCCACCGCCGCCGTCTGCACAATGGCGGCCCGATGGGCGATGCAGGGGTCGTGACGGCCCTGAATCTGCAGCTCAGCGGGCTGCAGGGTGCTCATGTCCACCGTCTGCTGAGGCTTATAGATGCTGGGGGTGGGTTTTACGGCGGTGCGCACCACCAGAGGCATGCCATTGGTGATGCCGCCGTTGATGCCGCCGTTGTTGTTGGTCGTGGTAATGACCCGGCCGTTCTTCACGGTCATCGGGTCGTTGGCCTGGCTGCCCCGCAGCCCGGCCATGGCAAAGCCCGCGCCGAACTCCACGCCCTTCACCGCGGGAATGCTGAACAGCAGGTGGGCCAGCTGGCTTTCCACGCTGTCAAAAAACGGTTCACCCGCGCCCGCGGGCAGGCCGGTGACCGCCGTTTCCAGCACGCCGCCCACGCTGTCGCCCTCAGAGGCGGCAGCCCGGATAGCCTGCTGCATGGCTTCGCCCGCGGCCTCGCTCAGCACCGGCAGGCCGGTGCAGGTGTCCAGTGCCTCCAGCTGGGCGTTCAGCTTCTCTTCCTCCAGAGCAAAGGCCTCATCCTCCACGCCCGCAATGCGCACCGCATGGGTGGCCACCCGGATGCCTTTGGCCAGCAGCATGCTCTGGCACAGCGCACCCGCCGCGCACAGTGCGGCGGTGATGCGGCCGGAAAAATGCCCGCCGCCCCGGAAGTCCTCAAAGCCGCCGTATTTCACATGGGCGGTGTAGTCCGCATGGCCCGGGCGGCACAGGCCCAGGGTCTTGGCGTAATCACCCGAGCGGGTGTTGGTGTTCTCGATCACCATGGTGATGGCGGTGCCGGTGGTGCGGCCGTTGTACACGCCGCTCAGAAAGCGCACCTTGTCCGCCTCGATGCGGCTGGTGGACAGGCCGCCCTTTTTCGCCCGCCGTTTTTCCATCTGGGCGGCGATGAATTCCTCATCCACCGGCACGCCCGCGGCCAGGCCGTCCAGCACCGCGCCGATGGCCGCGCCGTGGCTCTCGCCGAAGATGGTCAGCGCCAGTGCGCTGCCGTATGTGTTTTTCACCCAATCACTTCCCCATCAGGATCGCGTTCAGCCCGTCCGCATCCAGCTTGTCCAGCCGCCAGCAGCCCAGGCCGGGCACCTTCACCACCGTGATGCGCCCGTCGCGGAATTTTTTGTCGTGGAGCATATAGGCCCACACCTTTTCCTTGTTGTAAGCAGTGCGGGCGGGCAGGCCCAGCTTGCGGTAGACCGCCCGCACCCGCTTGGCCAGCTGCCGGTCCTCAATCATGGGCAGCAGGCCCAGCGCCACGCACTCGCCGTGGTACAGGCCATTGGTCCGGCGGCCGGTGATTCCCTTCACCGCCTCGATGCCGTGGCCCAGAGTGTGGCCCAGGTTCAGAATGGCCCGCATGCCCTTTTCGGTCTCGTCCTTTTCCACCACCTGCTTTTTGATGAGCAGGCTGCGGTAGATGATGGTCTCGATCTCCGCGTCCACATCCAGCTTTTCAAACATCTCGAACAGCTCGGCGTCGCTGGTCAGGCTCATCTTCACCGCCTCGGCCAGACCGTTGACGAAGTGGCGGCGGGGCAGGGTGGACAGGGTATCCGGGTCCACTACCACCAGACGGGGCTGCCAGAAGGCGCCCACAATGTTTTTCGCCGCGCCCAGGTCCACGGCTACCTTGCCGCCGATGGAGGAGTCGATCTGGGAGAGGGTGGTGGTGGGGCAGTTGATGAAATCCACGCCGCGCATGTAGGTGGCGGCCACAAAGCCCGCCAGATCGCCCACAACGCCGCCGCCCACGGCCACCACCAGGTCGCCCCGATCAAAGCCCAGCTCCAGCATCCGGCACAGCAGTTTCTCGTATACCTTCAGGCACTTGCTGCCTTCGCCCTGGGGCACGGTTTCAATGTGGCCCTCCCGGCACTGGGCGCGCACGATCTCGGCGTATTCGGCGGGCACGCCGCTGTCGGTCACAATGAGTACCCTCCGGTTCAGATTGGCCAGAAGGCCCAGGTTGTGCAGCGCGCCGCGCTTCAGGATAATGTCGTAGCTGCGCTCGCCCAGCCGCATGGTCAGTTTCATTCCGTTGGTACTCCTTGTCTGCTCGTTGCTCATTTTGTGTAGACCCCCAATACCCGCAGTGTGTTGCAAATCTGCCCCAGCGCCTCCAGCAGGGTCTTGCTCGCCTGCTCGCCGGGCTGGCCTTCCAGTTCCACGTAAAAATAGTATTCAAAGGGTACGCCGGGCATTGGCCGGCTTTTGATGCATTCCATATTGAACCCGGCCGCGCCGATGGCCTGGATCACCCGGGCCAGCTGCCCGGCCTTGTGATCCACCGTGAACAGCAGGCTGAACCGGTCGCCGCCGGTGGGCTTTTCCCGGGTAATGACGATGAACCGGGTGGTGTTGTCGCCGTCCGAGTTGATGCCCGCCGCCAGCACCTGCAGACCGTAAAGCTCGGCGGTCTCGGCGCTGGCGATGGCCGCCAGGGTCAGATCACCGCTCTCGGCCACCTGCTTGGCCGCCACCGCGGTGTTCAGGCACTCGGAGGAGGCAAGGCCCAGGCTGTTCAAAAACCGGGCGCTCTGGGCAATGGCCTGGGGGTGGCTGACCACCCGGCGGATGTCCGCCAGCCTTGCCCCGGGCAGGGCCAGCAGGTTCTGGCGCACCGGCAGGTCGTAGACCTTGCACACGTGCAGCTCCGGATAGGCAAAGCAGAGATCCAGCACGGCGGACACATCCCCCGCGTTGCTGTTTTCAAAGGGCAGCACACCATAGGCCGCCTCACCGCTCTGCACCGCATCGAACACCGCCGCCCAGGTGGGGTAGCTTTTTGCCCCCGCCTTGGGGAACAGCCGCCGCAGTGCGATATGGGAAAACGCGCCCTCCACGCCCTGGTAGGCCACCATGCTGCGGCCCAGCACCTCCATCTGATACTGGGCGGCCAGCTGCCGCCCGGTCTGCCAGAAGGCCCGGTAATACTTCTCCAGCGCCGGGTCCTCTTTGACCGCCTCGGCCAGCAGTTCCGGGTTTGGCGCGTCGCTGCCAAAGACCGGCTGTGCCTTACCCTGCTCCCGGGCCTCAAGAGCCGCCAGCTCCATCCGGCGGCAAAACAGCCGGGCCAGCTGGCGATCCAGCTCCTCAGCGGATTGTGTGATGCTCTGTTCCGGTTCCATGCAACGCCCTCCTGCCGCATTAATGTGATAAAGTATACCATAGACCGGGCCGCGGCACAACCGCTCCCGGCGCTTTTTTCGGTCCGGTTCGGCTTTTTTCGCCCTTTCTCAGCCCTTGGGCGGGTCCTTCTGCCGCTCCCGGGCCCGGCGGGCCAGCTCCTCAAAGCTGCGCTCGCTGGTGTAAAACCGCCGGTAGGGGTTTTCCAGCGGAGGACGGGGCGGGGGAGCCGCCTTCTTTTTGCCCGCAAGCCGGCCGGTCAGTCGGGCCCACAGCCTTTTCATCGGGCGGTTGCTCCGGCGGTGAGGGTATCAAACAGGGCATCGGCTGCGGCCAGCTCTCCCTCCTCATCCTCGGCATTGCTCCGGTGAGCCACCACAAAGCGGCTCATGTATTCCTGGCCGGATAACTTTTCGCCCGTTATGGTGGTATATTCACCCAGGTCCAGCGACGCCAGCACCGGGCAGTCGCTCCAGTTGTACCATTCCACACCGTCCAGCGGGGCCTCCTCATCGGGCACGGTGCCGTCCGCCCGGGCCAGCACGCGGTAGGCATTCTGGAAGTCCTCGGGCTCGTCCAGCAGGAAGATATATGCATCGCCGGCGGCAAGGTCCGCGGTGAGCACAGTGGACTGGGCCATCTGAACGTAGGTATCGGTCACATCATTCATGGCCGCGCCCACATCCTGGGAGGTGCTGCCGCTGGTATCCGGCTCCTTCATGCTCACCTGATAGGCGCGAATCTGGGCCAGCTTCTGACCGTCCCCGTTGGCGTCCTCCACCACACCGGCCAGCGCCTGCTCCAGCGACTCCTGCAGCTCGGTGGGCAATGCCTGCGGACTGACCAGCGCAATCTGCTCGTCCGGATGAACGGTGGTGACTGCTCCCCAGACATAATAGATCACAATCGCCGCCAGCACCGCCACCACCGCCAGAATCTTCCAGTTGTAGTGCCACCAGTTGGCCACCTTCTGCTTTTTGGTGTATTCAATGGGTTCGTCCGGCTTCATATCCTCCGGGTCGATGTTCAGGGTATAACGTGCACTTGCCATCGCTTTACGCCTCCATTTTGTCATTCAGGGCCGCACCGATCAGGGCGGCGGCCTGCTGGGGCAGCTCCTTCAGCTGCTCCCGGGTCATTGCACCGATTTCAATGGCGGGCAGGATCTGGATGGTCACATGGGTGGGCTTCATCCAGCCGCCGTTGTTCTCCATGATGTCCCGGCTGTTGTGGATGGCCAGGGGCACCAGCGGTGCGCCGGTCTTGGTGGCGATGCGGAAGGCTCCGCCCTTGAATTCCAGCAGGCTACCCTCCTCGCCCTTGTTGCGGGTGCCCTCCGGGAAGATGATCACGGAATAACCCTTTTTCACGTTGGCGATGGCCTCATTCAGCGCCTCCATGGCCTTGCGGGGGTCCTCCCGGTCCAGGAAGACGCAGTGCAGAAGCCGCATCCAGCCCCGCACCAGAGGGATCTTTGCCACTTCTTTTTTCGAGACCAGAGCATGGGGCTTGTCCAGCTGGGTGAGCACCAGCGGGATATCGTAATAGCTGCGGTGGTTGCCCACGAAGACGCAGGGCCGGCCTTCGGGGATGTTCTCCTTGCCGGTGACGGTGACGGTGACCCCGGCCAGTCGCAGCAGCTTGCCCGCCCAGTCCGGCACCCAGCGGTCGGCCAGTGCGTCGGCGGTGGCCCAGTCGCCCGCCTCCAGGGCCTTCAGGCCCCGTCGAAGAAGGGGCAGCTTAAAGAGCAGATACAACCAGAAATAAATAAACCAAACAATGGTGCGCATAGCAGTTCTCCTTGCAGTTTCGGGCAGCCCGCCGGGCCGCGTCATTACCGCTTATTGTACCATAACTGGCCCAAAAGAAAAAGCGCGCCACCCCATTCTTTGCACAAACATCACAAAACGCCTCTCCGGACGGAGAGGCGTTTGGAAGAATATTGGATGTTTTTCCAGTTTACCGGCCATACAGCTCGGTGAGGGCCGCAATGCGCCCGGCCAGCTGCGGGGTGAGGGCGCTTTGCCCCACCCGCCACTGCCAGTTTCCCCAGGGGCGGCTGGGCACGTTCATCCGCGCCTCGCCGCCCAGGCCCAGCCAGTCCTGCATGGGTACGATGGCGGTATTGCTCACGCTGGCCAGCGCCGCCCGGATAAAGCTCTCCACCAGCGGCTCGTCTACCGCGTGCAGATAGGCCCGCGCCCGGGCCACATCCTCCGGATGGGCTTCGGTTTCCCAGGCGGCGGTGGTGGTATTGTCGTGGGTGCCGGTGTAGACCACCGAGTTCTGCAGGTAGTTGTGGGGCAGATAGTCCCCGGCCTCCCGCCGGTCGAAGGCAAATTGCAGCACCTTCATACCCGGGTAGCCGCTGCCCTCCAGCAGTTCCTTCACCTGGGGGGTCAGATAGCCCAGATCCTCGGCGATGATCTGCGCGCCGGGCATGGCTGCGTGGATGGCCCCGATAAAATCCATCCCCGGGCCAGGCTGCCAGCTGCCGTTCTGGGCGGTGGTGTCCTGTGCCGGAATGGAATAATAGCTCTCAAAGCCCCGGAAGTGGTCGATGCGCACCACATCGTAGATGGTAAGCGCATGACGCAGCCGGCGCAGCCACCAGGCATAGCCGGTGGCCTTGTGATACGGCCAGTCATAGAGCGGATTGCCCCAGAGCTGGCCGTCCGCGGCGAAGGCGTCCGGCGGGCAGCCCGCCACCCGGGTGAGCCGCCGGTCCCCATCGGTCTGGAACAGCTCAGGCGCAGCCCAGATATCCGAGGAGTCCGGCGAAACGTAGATGGGAATATCGCCGATGATCTGCACGCCCTTCTGATGGGCATACGCCAGCAGTTCATCCCACTGACGATAAAACAGATACTGGATCTTCCGCCAGTAATCCACCCGGCCGGCCAGCCGCTGCCGGGCCTTTGCCAGCGCGTCGGGGCGGCGCAGCCGCACCTCGTCCGGCCAGTGGTACCAGCTCTGCTGGTCGTTTTCTTCTTTCAGCGCCATGAAGAGGGCATAGTCCTCCAGCCAGGCGCTCTGCTCCTGCTGCCAGGCGGCAAAGTCCTCATCGTCGTCCGGCAGCCGGTCCGCTGCCTTTTGCAGCAGAGTGTGACGGCTGGCATACAGTGCGCCGTAGTCCACCCGGGCCGGGTCATCGCCCCAGTCCGCTTCGGCCTCTTCCTCGGTGAGCAGGCCCTGCCGGATGAGGATGCCCGGGTCGATGAAATAGGGATTCGCCGCAAAGGCGGAAAAGCTCTGGTAGGGGCTGTCGCCGTAGCCGGTAGGGCCCACCGGCAGGATCTGCCAATGGGTCTGGCCCGCGGCGGCAAGAAAATCCACGAACCGCCGGGCCTCTTCGCCCAGTGTGCCGATGCCCCAGGGGCCCGGCAGGCTGGAAACCGGCAGCAGGATACCGCTTGCACGCTTCAACACGATCGCTCCTTTCGCTGTGTCAGCCCTTGACCGCACCGGCTGCCACACCCTTGATGATGTGCTTCTGGCAGGCCAGGTAGAACAGGATGATGGGTACGATGGCCAGCACCAGCATGGCCATCATGGCGCCCCAGTCCACCGAACCGTAGCCGCCCTTCAGGTACTGGATGGCGATGGGGATGGTCTTGTACTTGCGCAGATCCAGCACCAGGCTGGGCAGCAGGTAGTCGTTCCAGATCCACATGGTCTCCAGAATACCCACGCTCACCAGAGTGGGCTTGAGCATGGCCAGTACCACACGGAAGAAGGTCTGCAGGGGGTTGCAGCCGTCGATCATGGCGGCCTCCTCCACCTCGATGGGCACGCTGCGCATGAAGCCGGTGAACATGAACACCGCCAGCCCCGCGCCGAAGCCCAGGTAGATCAGGATGATGCCCACCGGGTTGCCCAGGCGCATGGAGTCGCTGATCTTGGACAGGGGATACATGACCATCTGGAAGGGAACCACCATGGAGATAAGGCAGAGCATGTAGATGGCCTTGGTGTACCAGGTGTGGACCCGGCTGATGTACCAGGCGCACATGGAGGTGCACAGCAGAATCACCAGCACGCTGGCCACCGTGATGAACAGGCTGTAGCCGAAGGCGCTGAAGAAGCCGGTCTTGCGCAGGCCCTCCACGTAGTTTTCCAGCCCCACGAAGGTCTTTTCATCCGGCAGCGAAAAGGGCATCCGGTTGATGTAGGCCTTTTTCTTGAAGCTGTTCATGAAGATCATCAGGATGGGCGAGATGTAAACAAGACTTACGACGGAAAAAACCAGGGTATAGAGCCATCCGAATTTCGACTTGTCGTTCATTACTGCTGCACCTCCTTTGCTCGGGTCAGGCGGTTCTGGGCCAGTGCCAGGATCGCCACCAGAATGGTAAAGATCACAGCCTTGGCCTGGCCGACGCCCTCCCAGCCGTTGCGGCCGTAGAAGGTGTTCACGATGTTCAGCGCCAGCATCTCGGTCATATCCGAGGGCTGGCCGTTGGTGAGGGCCAGGTTCTGGTCATACAGCTTGAATCCGTTGGTCAGGGTCAGGAAGGTGCAGATGGTGATGGAGGGCATGCTCATGGGCAGGGTGATGCGCCACAGGCACTGGCGGGAGTTGGCGCCGTCGATGCGGGCCGCCTCGTACAGATCGCCCGGAATGCTCTGCAGCCCGGCGATGTAGATGATCATCATGTAGCCCACCTGCTGCCAGCACATCAGGATGACCAGGCCCCAGAATCCATAGGAGGCGCTGTAAGTAAGGGTGCGGCCGAACAGGCCGAAAATGCCGTTCAGAATCAGCTGCCAGGTATAGCCCAGCACGATACCGCCAATCAGGTTGGGCATGAAGAACACGCCGCGGAAGATGTTGGTGCCCTTAAAGCTTTTGGTGAGCAGCAGCGCCACCGCGAAGGCCAGCACATTGATCAGGATCACCGTGACCACCGTGAACAGGGCAGTGAACCACAGCGAATGCAGGAAGGTGGGATCGGACCAGATACGTCCGTAGTTTTTCAGACCCACGAACCGGGCATCCGCAATGGTGGTGAATTCACAGAACGAAAGATAGACACCCTCGATGAAGGGGGCGATAAAGCCGATGACAAAAGCCAGCAGGGTGGGCAGCGCGAAGATGGGGAAGTATTTTTTGACCGCGCGTTCCATAAACAGTTTCCCTCCTTATTGTGATGGGTGAAGGTCGGATCGGGCCCGTCTGGGGCCGTCATGCCCGCCGGTCCGCCCCCCGCAGGGGCGGTGCCGCGCCGGCCGGGGGCAGACCGGCAGGTATGCGCAACAAACCGGGAAAGGGGCGGGCAGAACCTGCCCGCCCCTTCGGTTTTACAAACGATATTCAGGGAATGAATGCTCAGCCGTTGGCTGCTGCGTACTCGGTGGCCCAGCCGTCCACAAAGGCGGTCTGCACGCCGCTCCAGTCGCCGGTGCCCTGAGCGTACTCCAGCAGAGCAGCGCCCACGCCGTTCTTCCACTCTTCGGAGGGCATGGTGGTGAAGCACCAGTCCACAGTCTTGTGACCGGCGGCCACGTCCTCGTTGGCGGCCAGAACCAGCGGGTTCTCAGGCAGGTATTCATCGGTGAAGCCGGTGAACGGGCAGACAAAACCCATGTCCTTCATACCGGTCTTGCCGGTCTCGCTGGTGATGCACCATTCCACAAAGTCGATGGTGGCCTGGATGTCTTCCTCGCTGGCCTTGGCGTTGATGCACCAGTAGTTCTCGGAACCGGTGCACAAGCCCTGGTTCTCTTCGCCCTCAGCGCCGATGTAGATGGGCATCATACCCATATCCTCGTCGGCCACTTCGTAGCCGGTCACCTGGCCGTAGCCCCAGGTGCCGTTCTGGTAGAATACGGCTTCGCCCATGGCGAACTCGGCGGCTGCGTCGTCACCGGTCTTGGAGCCGATCATAGCGGGCTCGCAGGTGGCGTTGTTGATGTACAGATCCCAGACATTCTTGTAGTTGTCCAGGTAGGTGCCCTTGATGGCCTCGGTGGAGGTGATGCCGTCGGCCTGGTATTCGTAGTAAACGGGCAGGTTGGCCAGATGGGTCTTGAAGCGCCAGTCGGAAGAGGAGTCCATGCCGGCGCTGGTGAAGGCGGCAAAGCCCAGGTCATCCTTATGGGCGGTGATATCCTCGGCCACAGCCTTCAGGGTATCGAAGTTGTTGATCTCGGCAGCATCCTCGATCACCGCGTAATCCTTCGCGATGTACTCGTTCAGCAGAGCCTTGTTGTAGATCAGGCCGTAGGTCTCGATCACGTAGGCCACGCCGGCGACCTTGTCGCCATCCTTCAGGGCGAAGGAATCGCTGGTCAGCTGCTTGTACAGCTCGGTGTCGGACAGGTCATAGCAGTAGTCCTTCCAGGCGGCCAGGCCAACGGGGCCGTTCACCTGGAACAGAGTGGGGGCGTCGGTCTTGGCCATATCGGCCTTCAGGGTGGACTCATAGGTACCGGAGGCAGCGGTGACCACGTCCACGGGAACGCCGGTCTCCTCGGTGTACTTGGCTGCCAGCTCCACCCACTGGTCGGCCTGTTCGGGCTTGAAGTTCAGGTAATAGACCCTACCGCCGGAAGCGTTTCCGGTGGTGGAGGCTGCACCGGTGGAGGTGCTGCCGCTGGTTTGAGAGGTGGTCGTTCCGGAGCCGCCGCAGGCCACAAAGCTCAGCGCCATGGCCGCTGCAAGCACAAGTGCAAGTGCCTTTTTCATAATGTGTTTCTCCTTTTTTGATGTTAGATGGTTGACGATTGAAGGGCGGGCCATTCCCGCCCGGAATACAAATTTATCTGCGCTCGGCCACCGATTCACCGAACACCAGCTCCGCCTCCAGCATCCGGGTGCGGGCGGGCTGATTTTTCTCGATGCAGCCCAGCAGCAGCTCCACGCTGGTCTGGGCAATGCGATCGGAGGGCTGCCGCATGGTGCACAGCCGCGGGGTGTAGAAGTTTGCCAGCTCCACCCCGTCGAAGCCGATCACCGACACATCCTCCGGCACCCGCAGCCCATGGTCACGCAGCGCCCGGATGGCGCCGATGGCGGTGGTGTCGCTCATGGCGAACACCGCCTGGGGTTTCTGTCCCTCCTTCAGCCAGGCATCCATGGCCTGGTAGGCGGCTTCAAAGCTGAAGCTGGTCCGCAGATAGCGGCGGGGCGCCAATTCCATGCCGTGTGCGGTGAAGCTGTCGTTGCAGCCCTGCAGGCGCTTATAGCTGGGGTTGCTGTGAGCGGGGTCCGCACCCAGGATCAGAATGTCCCTGTGGCCGTTGGCCAGCAGATGGTCGATGGCCGCCGCGCCTGCCTTGCGGTCATCCACGCCCACCATGGAGAGATTGGGGAAGTCCAGCTCCTCGCTGACCACCGTGGCCAGCACACAGGGCAGGTGAATATCCGCAAAGCCCTTGCGGAAGTGTTCTGCACTGCCTCCCAGAAAGATGATTCCTCTGGGTTTTAACTCCCGGCTCAGCTGCCGGGCCAGCACCACCTCGTCGCCGTCCTCGTCCAGATACTGGACCACGCCGTCGTACCCGTCCCGGCTCACCAGCTGCTGCAGCTGAACCAGCATGCCGGCAAAGAACATGTTGGCGGTGCTTTTGACCACAAACACGATGCTTTTTGCCTCGGTCTGCTTGAGCTTGCGGGCGTTGGCATTGGGCACAAAGCCCCGGGCCTCCACAATCTGACGGATGCGGGTCTTGGCCTCCTCACTCACGTCCGGATGGTCGTTCAGCGCGCGGGAGACGGTACTGATGGCATAGCCGCTTTCCCGGGCAATGTCCTTGATGGTCATGCGCGCCGTCCTCCTCCGCAATTACTCGAAACGTTGCCGGAAACGTTTCCGACGCTTATATTATATGCTCGTTTTTTTGTGCTTTCAATGGTTTTTCGTTACTTTCATCGATATATGCACCAGTTTGTTGAAAGTTTTGTGCGCTTTGTATGTATTTTCCCAAAAATTCCCGGAAACGTTTCCGAACATTTCACACAAACAGCTCTGTCTCTGTTTGTAATCCGGCGAAAAATATGATACAAATAAAGGCAGAAGAATCAGGGCGCAGGTGCGCCCGCATGCACAATAAAAAGGAGCGATGATTCACCATGGGTCTTTTCCACCCCAACTATAACGCCCCCGGTCCCGGTGTTCGCAAGGACGAGCCCCGCAAAAAGGGTGCGGCCCGCTTTTTTGAAATCCTGGGCCGCGATTCCGGCGACCTGTTCAAAGCCAACCTGCTGTGCACGATCTGCTTTGTACCCGCCGTGGCACTGATCTTCCTGGGTATTCTGGGTCAGGCGGTGCTGGTATCAGCCGCGGGCGGTATTCTGGGCGGCATCCTGCTGGGCCCCTGCTACGCCGGCCTGCACGACACCATCCTGCGCGCTTTGCGGGATGAGCCGGGCTACTGGTGGCATACCTACAAAAAAGCCTTCCGCCACAACTGGAAGCAAAGCCTGATTCCGGGCGCTATCCTCGGCTTTCTTCTGGCCAGCCAGCTCTTTATGAGCTACTTTTTGCTCCTGGGCGGGCAGCTCGATGTGGCCAGCGCCGTGCTGATCTGCATGAGCGTACTGCTCACCGCCATGATCTTCCCCTTCCTGTTCAGCCAGCTGGTGCTGATGGAGCTGTCGCTGCCTCAGCTGTTCCGAAACAGCCTGTTCCTGGCCCTTTCCCACGCGCCCCGCAGCATCTGCGCCGCACTGGTTCAGATCGTCTACTGGGTGCTCATTCTCTCGTTCCTGCCTTACACCGCCCTGTGGGTGCTGCTGTTCGGCTTTGCCCTGATCGAGTTGATCACACTGATGATCATTTACCCGGTGCTGGACAAATGCTTCAATCTGGAGGAGCGCTTCCGCCAGCAGCAGGCCCAGCGCGACGCGGAAAACCGCGGAGAATAATCATATCCCTGAAAAGCCCCGATCGTTTTGATCGGGGCTTTTTTCTCTTCCGGACACCCCCTTGCAAACAATTTGCCGCTGTGATACAATAAAGCAAATTTCCGGGTCAATTCGCCCCGCATCAGGAGAATCTGTCTATGAACCGTCCCATCTAAACATATCTCACAGGCGTAACGGCCGCTTTGTGCAACTGTGCAAAGCGGTGTTTGCTGTGCGGTATTTTCAGACAAAGGACGGTTTTTTGTTATTATGAAAAGCAAACGGAACATCCGGCTGATGTATGCCATTGCCCTGTTGCAGGGCATGGCGTTCTACGGGCCGATCGCCACCCTGTACCGTCAGGCGGCGGGGGTGAGCGTTTTTCAGATCACCCTGATCGAGAGCATCTCGCTGGCGCTGGCGCTGGCGCTGGAGGTGCCCTGGGGCATTCTGGCCGACCGGATCGGCTATCGCCGGTCCATGATCGTATGCTGCGGGCTGTATTTTCTTTCCAAAATCGTGTTCTGGCAGGCCAGTGGCTTCGGCGGTTTTCTGGCCGAGCGGCTGATGCTCAGCGTGGTCTGCGCCGGGCTTTCCGGCCTGGATGTAAGCATCCTGTATCTTTCCTGCCCGGAAGAGGAAAGTCACCGGGTCTTCGGCATCTACAACAATCTGGGCATGGCCGGGCTGTTGACTGCCAGCGCCGTATATGCAGTGTTCGTGGGCGAAAATTACCGGCTGGCGGGCCTGCTCACCGTGTTCAGCTACGGAGCCGCGGCGGTGCTGGCGCTCTTTCTGCGGGAGGTGCATCCCAGCCAGGCGAGAACCGCCAGCCACCAGCTGGCGGATTTCGCCGCGCTGCTGAAACAGCTGGCACGCAGCCCCCGGCTGCTGCTTCTGGTGCTGGCGGCGGCATTTCTGAACGAGGCGCACCAGACCATCACCACCTTTTTGAATCAGGTGCAATATACCAGGGCCGGACTTTCGGCCAGCGCCATCGCCGTGGTCTATGTGGTCATGACGCTGCTGGGCCTGTGCGGCGGGTTTTCCGCCCGGCTCACCGGCTGGCTGGGGGAGCGGCGCACCGGCGGGCTTCTGCTGGGCCTGGCGGCTGCCGCCTGCCTGGCGCTGACGCTGACGCAGGGACCACTGGTTTCGGTGGCGGCAATTTTACTGCTGCGGGTCTGCCACAGCCTGTTCACCCCCTTGCAGACCACGCTGCAGAACCGGCAGGTGACCACCGGCGACCGGGCCACCGCGCTGAGCCTGAATGCACTGCTCATGGACACGGTGGCCGTGTTCACCAATCTGGTATTCGGCCGGGCAGCGGATGTATTTCTGCCACTGGCCATGGGCTTCGGTTTCGCGCTCTGCTTCGCCGGACTGGTGCTGTATCTGGCCAGCAGCCGCCCGAAAACCGGCAGTCTCCAATAATCAAAAAACAACCGCCCGCGCGGGATTCCGGCATAAACCGGGCCCGCGCGGGCGGTTGTTGTTTACGTTATGCGAAGGGAACGCTTATTGTTCGTTTTTGCCGCGGCGGCGGAGGAGTTCCATCGCTGCCAGGCTTGCGGCGGCGGTAACCGCCACTGCAAACGCGGCCAGCATTCCGGCATCGCCGGTCTTGGGGCTGCTGCCCTCCGAAACCACCGGCACCGGAGTAGCCTCCGGAGCAGTGGTGCCGCTTCCGTTTTCGCTGCTCTCACCGGAATCGGTCTTCTGCTCAACCCAGCCCAGACCGATGGGAGAAAGGCTCTTCACCACAAAGCGGATACCGGTCTCGGTCTCGTATACCTGGAGCGTTTCCACATCACCGGGCTTGGAATTGCCCTGTGCGGCGGTGAACATATGGGTCACCACAAAGTCGTGGGTCTTGCTGCTGGTTCCGTCGGGGTAGGGCAGCTCCACCACCACGCCGTCAGCAGGGAAGTTTTCATCCGAAACAGGAATCCACTGGCCCTGGCTGTCCTTGGTCATCAGGGTGATGTCGTAGACCTTCATGGCGTCGGACTTGAGGCCGGACAGCACGCTCGCCGCCACCCGGTACAGCTCGGCAATGATTTTTTCCGGGGTATTGAAGGCGGTGTTCTTCAGGCCGTCGGGCACGCTGGTGATACCGGGCTGAATGCTCAGTCCCTGCTCGCCGGGGGTCGGCTCCGGGGTGGGCTGGGGCTTCTCGGTGGGCTGCGGCTGAGCCTGTTTCACAGTGATGGCCAGCTGCACGCTCATGCCCTGCCAGCTCACGGTGATCACATCGTCGTTTACGGTCAGTGCGCCGCTGGGTGCCCAGGTGTAATCGGTCACCTGCTTGGAGGAACCGTCGCTGTAGGCAGCGGTGATCTCCATACCGGCGGGATCGAAGCACTCGCCCTCCTCATACACCGTTTTTGCAGGCTGCGCAGTCACAGTGATGCCGGTAAGAACGGGCTCCGCGGGAGCGTCGCTCACATTCACCCATACGGGGTTGGCGTAGAAGCTCAGATGGCTGTAGTTGTAGTCGTTGATGTAGTCAAAGCGGGCAGGACGGTCATTGGTCACCTCCCGCTCGTGGGTGACGGGGTCACCGTTGGCATCCACCTCGCTGCTGGACAGACCGCGTACACGGAAGTACATGTCCGCATCCGCCTGGGTGGTGTAGGTGAGGGTGTAGTAGCCATCCTCGCCCAGTGCCTTTTCCAGCTCGGCCTTGTCAAAGCTCCTTACGATGCTGGCGTCGGTGTTGGCCGTGCTGGAGTAGTCCTCCTGCGCCACCTTTCCGGTCACATGACCCATGATCAGGTCCACATGGTCCAGATCAGGGGTGTTGTCCACCTGGATGCCGGTGTCGGTGCCGAACAGGCTCTCGTAGTTGTTGTGCTCGGGGACCTTGAAGCGGATGGTCACGGTCACATCCTGACCCTCGTACACATCCAGATCCTGGCCTATGGCGGCGCTGCTGCCGGCACCGGAAACCGTGAAGCTCAGGTCCGAAATCAGCTCGCCGTTCACCGCGTAGCTGTTGCCGGAGCGCATGCCCTCCACCACGTCGCTGAAGGCAAACTGCTGGTCTTCGCCGGGCTCTACCCAGGTCCAGTTGCGGGAGAACTCGCTGGCCCAGTAGCCGCTGGAATACTGCTCGTTGGAGCTGATCTTGAAGTGGAAGTCGGAGTTGGTGAAGTTGTAGAAGCGGCGGCCCTCAGACAGCAGGGCATCCCACACGCCGCCGGTCACGGCGATCATCTCGTCCGCACCGGCGCGAATGTCGTCGGCGGGCAGCTCACAGGAGGGGTCCAGCTGGTTGCCGGGCATGCCCTCAAAGCCAAACACCACATCGGGTGCGATGTCGTTCATCACGCGCAGATTCTCGATGGTCACCTCGCCGTTATCCACCACATCGTTACCGTTGTTGTGGCGGGAGGGATGGTTGGGCAGGATGAAGCTGTCCGGGTAATTTTCGGCCACCCACTGCACCGCTGCATAGGTGTCGTTCACATCGCTCTTATCGTTCTGACGGGGACCGTACAGGGCCTCCTCATCGCCGAAGAAGCGGTCGGCGCTGGTGTCGTAGCTGAACAGCCACTCAAATTCCCGGATACCCTGGAAGGGAACCGTACCGGTTTCATCCAGTAGAGCCACGCTGGCGTGGTCCAGATTCATCATATCCCATTCAAAGCCGGAATAGATCAGCTTATCCTGGTACTTGCCCTGGGCGCGTAGGGATTCGATCTCCCGCTGCTGGGCGCCAATAGCGCTCCAGCGGGCAGTCTCATTTGCGGTGCCGTCCGGGTTGCGGGGGGAGTTACGCAGATGGTCGGCCAGCATGAAGTAGTCGAAGGCCTCGCCATACTGGATGTTATCCACCTTGGCCTCAGCAGGCATTTCCTCCAGATCCTCACGGAATGCCGCATTCAGGGCGTTTTCCACCGTGATGTAGGGCTCGGAGGCATCGCTGGACTGGATGCTGTGGCTGTGGTATTCGCCGGTCATCCATTTGCCCTCGGTCTGAGCCTCGGGCTCCTCCTTGGCCATACCGGCAAAGCGGGTCTCGAAATCGATGGCGATCTCGCCCTCGTTGCCGGGGCCGGTGAGGAAGTTCACATCAAAGAAGCTCTTTTCGCTCTCGTCCAGGCTGGCGGCATAGGGGGAGTAGATGGAGTAGTAGATCTTGTCCGCGTCCTCGTCAAACTCCAGATAGCGCAGCCAGCCGTTGCCGCCGTTGTAGGCAAACTGCAGGTCCGTGAGGATGGAGATCACATCCTGGCCCGCATCGTTCTGCAGCACCTCCACGCCGGAGCCGTGGCTGTGACCACCGACCATCATAAAGACCTGGGGATACTTTTTCACGATATCCCACAGCTTCTGGCCCTCGCTGCTCAGCTTGATGGCGCTGGGCTGGGTGTCGGAGCAGTTCTGGATGTCGTGTCGGGTCACGATTGTGGGGCAGTTGGGGTACTTCTGCAGCATGGATTCAAACCATTCCAGCTCACCGCTGGTGGGGTTCCAGCTGGTCTTGCCGCCCTCGCAGGCCAGCGACATGATCATGTAGGTATAGCTGCCTGCATCCACGAACATGGCGCCGCTCCAGGCCTTGGGGGTCAGATAGGAGCTGGTGAGCGTCATATATTCCTTGCTGTCCTGGCCGAAGTAGTGCCAGTAACTGGAGCCGTTGCCCGCCCAGTTGTCGTGGTTGCCGGGCTGCACCAGGAACTTCATGCCCGCCTCGGGCAGCTGATAGAAGATGTCCTTGGCGTTGTTGTACTGCACGGCATCGCCGGAATCATCCACCACGTCGCCCAGGTGAACCACTGCCTCGATGTTCAGTGCATCCGCGCTTGCGATCAGCTCGTCCACCGTGGCATCCATCACGTCCGGGCGGTACTCCACGGTGTTCTGTGTGTCCGGCATCAGCACGATGTTGTAGTTGTCCTCATCGCGCAGCTGGTAGGTGGCATTGCTGCCGAACTCGCCCACATAGTCTTCGGGATTGGGCACCAGCCAGTCGCTCTTTTCCAGAGCAACACCAGTGATGCGGATCTCCTGCAGGCTGCCCTGGAGGAATTTGTCCAGGCCGTTCCACCAGCTGGAGCCGATGCGGAACCGGCCGTCGGCAGGGTCGGCATACATGCCGTCCATGGCGTCGTTCACATAGTCACGGAAGGCCTCGCAGCCGTTCACGTAGGTGGCGATCTCGCTGCCGTCGGACACGATGGCGATGTGGTACCACACGCCGCCCTCGTCCATGCTCACGGACCAGGCCGCGCTGGACATGGAGTGGTTGCCGTCCGCATTGCCGGTGATGAACTGGATCTCCTTGCAGTTGGAGATGGAGGCATACATGGTGCCCTGCTCACCCTCCGGGTTGCCGCCGTTCTGACCCTGCCGGGCGATCAGGCTCATCCAGGAATCCGCGGCAGTCCAGTCCTCGGGGAAGTAATAGAGGAACTCCATGGTGTAGCCCTCTTCAAACTCCTGGCTGTTGATGGGAGCGCCGTCCACGGTGATAAAGTCCACGCCGGTCTTTGCGGCGCTGTCGCCGTTGAAGACCATGCTGCCGCCCTGGCCGGTCATGCTGTTGCCGGAGAAGCTCAGGTACTGGGTCCAGTCGGCGGAGCCGTAGGTTTCCATCCGCAGATCGTTGCCGTTGCCGCTCTGATCCTTCAGCACCAGGTCGCCGCCCGCAATGCTGCCGGAGGCCACACTGCTCTCGTCAAATTTCCAGTCCGCAGCCACCGGCAGCTCGCTCGCCTTGGTCTGGCTGGCCTGTACCGGCAGCTCGGCGGGCGCGGGGGTCTCGGTGGGTGCAGGGGTTTCCGTGGCCACCGGCACTGCGGTGGGCGCGGGAGTTTCGGTCACTGCGGGTGCCTCGGTCGCCGCAGGGGTTTCGGTCGCTACAGGGGTTTCGGTGGGCACCGGTGTCTCCTCAGCCGGGGCTTCGGTTTCCGCCGGGGTCTCGGTAGCCATGGGAGCCTGGGTGCTCTCCGGGGCCGGGGTGCTGACCGCCGGGGCGCTGGGAGCCATGCCGGAAGTCGGCTCCTGTGCAGATGCGCCGGGCAGCACGCTCAGCAGCATCAGGCCCGCCAGAACAGCCGCGCTGCAGCGGCGGGCAAGGTTTTTGATCCATCTGTGATGCATCATGTTCCTCCTTATGATCGGTGTGCTTCGATTCGCTGTTTTTTTCATCGTCCTTTGTCGGAGCAGATATAGTTTATCTTTCCTGCGTTTTTTGCTCTATCACATTTTCAGCAAATTTCTGTAAAGAAAACCGAACATCGTTTCAGCAAACCGCTTTATCAGCCGCGTGCTTCAGCGCTCTGATTTATGCATTTTTTCACTCTCATCAACATTTCGCCACTTTTTCGGTGGACGCCGCACTATTTTTCATTTATATTTTTCTGTTGATGTAAAAAAACCGGGAAAGACCGCTGGTCTTTCCCGGTTTCCATTTGTTGTGATTATACCCGGTGCACGCACTTGCCGCCCACATAGACGGCCTTCACCGGAATGCTCTGGATGGCGGAGGGCTCGGTGGTGAAGGGGTCCTGCCCCAGCACCACAAAGTCCGCCAGATAGCCCGGAGCGATGCGCCCCTTCTCGTTCTCCTCAAAGGAGGCATGCGCCGCGTGGATGGTGTAGCTGTCGATGGCCTGCTGCACCGTGAAGGCCTCCTCCGGACGGTAGGGACCTGCGTCGCCCTTCAGGGTGCTGCGGGTCACGGCGCACTGGATGCAGGCCAGCGCCCGGGGCAGCTCCACCGGGCAGTCGGTGCCGCTGGACACCCAGACCCCCGCGTCCATCAGGGTGCGGAAGGCGTAGCTGGTGGAGGCCAGCTCCTCGCCCACCCGGTCGGTAACCATGTGGATGTCGTAATCCAGGAAGATGGGCTGGGCATACACATGCAGGCCCATCTCCTCGATCTTTTTCAGCTGGTCGGGGCGGGTGATCTGGCAGTGCACCACACCATGGCGGTGGTCCGCCCGGGGATGCTCCGCCAGCGCTTTCTCGTAGGCTTCCAGCACCCGGTCCAGGATGCCGTCGCCGATGGTGTGCACCGCCACCTGCATGCCGTGTTCGTTGGCGCAGCCAACCAGATCGTCAAACTGCTGCTGGGTGTAGATGGCGATGCCCCGGTAGCCGGGCTTGTCCGCGTAATCCCGGCTCAGGTAGGCGCTGCGGGCGCCCAGAGAACCATCGCCCAGAATCTTCAGCGGGCCCACCTTGACCCATTCGTCGCCCCAGCCGGTGTTATATCCCTCGGCAAAGAACTCCTCCAGCGCCTTCACACTGGTGAGCTGGGCCTGTTGGTACATGCGCACGGTCATCTTGCCCTCGGCCTCCAGCTGGGCATAGGCCTCCATCACCTCCCGCCAGTCCACGGTGGCGAAGGCGTCGAAGTCGTCGGTCTGGCAGGAGGTCACGCCATAGGCGTTCAGATGCTTCTGGGCATCCAGCAGCATGGTCTTCAGATCCTCCACGCTGGGCTTGGGCAGCTTGGAATACACCAGCTCCATGCCGTTTTCCCGGAATACACCGTTGGGCTGGCCGTCCGGCCCGAGCTCAAAGCAGCCGCCCTCCGGCTGGGGGGTGGCGGCGGTGACGCCGATCATCTCCAGCGCCTTGGTGTTCACCACGCAGGTGTGGCCGCAGGTGCGCACGATGCACACCGGATGCTCCCGGCTCACCTGGTCCAGATCCTGCCGGGTGGGGAAGCGCTGTTCGTCGGTGAAGTAGTCGTGATTCCAGCCGCGGCCCCGCACCCACTGACCGGGCGCAAAGTTCTTTTCCTGCAAAAAGGCGCGCATGGTGTCCAGCACCTCGGCCAGAGAACCGGTGTGGCTGGACAGGTCCGCCACCTGCAGCGCGTAGCCGTAGTTGAGCAGATGCATGTGGGAATCGTTGAAGCCCGCGCAGACGAAGGCCCCCTCCAGATCCACCACCTGAGCGTCCGGTCCGGCCGCCAGACGGGCCTGCTCCGCGCCGCCCGCAAACACAAACCGGCCGTCCTCCACCACAAAGGCCTCGGTCAGGGGCAGCTGACCGGTGTAGACCCGTCCGTTTTCATAAAGAGTACGCATAAAAAGTTCCTCCATTGGTCAAAAGCCGGGGCCCTTTTCAGAAAGGCCCCGGCCTGCATTGCTCTGCGTTTGATTATTTCCGGGCAGCCTTTTCCATTTCCAGAGCTGCCTTCACTTCGGGCTTATCCTCGTAGAAGATGGCCATGTTCGGGTCCACCTGACCGATGTGCATGTAGCGGGCCTTGTAGTCCTTGAGCAGCTTGAAGTACTGGCCGGACAGAATCAGGATCACCGCCACGTTCACGAAGGTGGGGATGCCGCTGGTGATGTCCACCAGGGTCCAGATGCTCAGATCGCCCACATAGATCAGATAGAGGGCCAGCAGGAAGGGGGGCACCGCGTAGAAGTACTTGAACATGAGCAGCAGGTACTTCTTGACCTGGGGATGGTTCTTGGCCAGATGGCGCAGCACCACTTCGTAGTAGGCATACCAGCCGCCGGAGGTGGTGACCGAGAACACCACCATGATAAGGGTCAGGATCACGGTGCCGAACACACCGAAGTTATGGGTGAATACATTCAGCGCCAGGGTGGCGTTGGTGGCACCACTGGTCCACTCGCCGGAAACCAGCACGGTGAGGGCGGTGATGGTGCAGACCACGAAGGTGTCCACAAACACCTCAAAGGAGCCCCACAGACCCTGCTCTACCGGGTGGCGGGTCTGGCTGGAGGCGTGGATCATGGGGCTGCTGCCCCAGCCGGCCTCGTTGGAGTATACGCTGCGGGCCATACCGGTGGAGATCACCTTGGACACGCTGGCACCCGCGAAGCCGCCCAGCGCGGCAGAGCCGGTGAAGGCCTCGCCGAAGATGGCGCCCAGGGTGGGCAGCAGGTTGTCCAGATGCATGAGGATAACGATGATGCCCAGGATCAGGTAGGACAGGCTCATGATGGGAACCAGCTTGGTGAGGATCTGGCCCAGCTTTTTCACGCCGCCCCAGATCATGAAGTACAGAATCAGCACGATGATCAGCGCTGCGATGGCCTGGGGAATGCCCAGAGACTGGGCCACCACCTCAGAGGTGGTGAAGGTTGAAGCGCTGATGAAGAAGGTGGAGAAGATGCCGATGCCGAACACAAAGGCCAGCGGCAGCCACAGCTTGCCCCAGTGACGCTCCTCGCCAAGGCCCCGCTCCATATAATAGGTGGGGCCGCCGTAGGGTACGCCGTTTTCATCGGTGCGGCGGTAGTACACCGCCAGGGTCACCTCCACCTGCTTGATGAGCATGCCCAGGAAGGCGGTGAGCCACATCCAGAACACCGCACCGGGGCCGCCGGTGGTCACAGCGGTGGCCACGCCCGCGATATTGCCGAAGCCCACCGAGCCGCCCACGGCGGTGGCGATGGCTTCGTAGGGAGTGAGCAGGCCCTTTTCATCGGCGCTCTCATCGGTGCGGTGGAACAGCCGGCCCAGGGTACGGCTGAATATATAGCCCAGGTGACGCACCTGGAAAAACTTGGTGCGCAGGGTGAAGTACACGCCGGTGACGATCATCAGAATGATCAGCGGCGGGCCCCAGATGATGTTGTTCAGGGCATTCAGAAAGTTCGACATGATGTTGTGATTCCTCCTTTGTATTCCATCGGATACCATCACAACCACCCGTCACGCCCCGACCATGCCGCAAAAAAAGAGGGGCCGCGACGCCGGAATTTGCATCGCCGCCCCCCTGTGAAAGAACGGAACAAAACCCCAATAGCGCCACCACTTTGTTCAAGTGAGAGTGCGCCGCCCACTGGACGACACCCCAACAAACACCCCGCTGCCGCGCGGAAATCTGTTTCGGCAAACCGCCTCTTCCCGCAAAGATCTTTGGCCGGCAGGCCTCCCTTTGCGGTACCATACGGTTTGCGCCTCTATTGTGTGGTATTCAATTTCCTTTCCTATCATAAAACGGCGGTGTCGGGTTGTCAACCTGATTTTTCTTATTTTTATTCATCTTTTGTGCATTTTCAGCCGTTTCAATCAGCGGGAGGCCGGGTCAGGCTGTTTTGCCTGATAGATCCAGCTCCCTTCCAGCATCTGGGCAGTGAAGATAGCGCACCAGTCATACCCCTTCACGCCGGTGGGTTCCTGGGTCAGGCAGAGCTGCCAGCTTCCGTCCTCCTGCTGCCTCAGCCAGGACACCCGGTACAGAAAGCCCACGCCGTCCATCTGCGCATCCTCCCAGGGCAGCTCCAGCGCCTGCCAGCTTTCGCCTCGGTCCGGGCTGTAATAAAGGTCCGGCCAGTTGTTTTCGCCGGAGGTCTCCACTGAGATCACCAGCGCGCCTTCGGCCCCGGCCGCCGCACCGCAGATGGGGTAATGACCGTCCACTTCGGCGGGCAGGGAAAGCGCTTCAAAGCTCTCGCCGCCGGGGGAGCAGCGGAACAGCTGGGTCTTGCCGCCGGCGCCCATGCTCCAGTCGCAGCCCGCCGCCGCATAAAGGGTGCCGTCCGGCGCACCGCACAGCACTCGCCGGTCCGGCTTATGGGGATAACTGTCCATGGCCTGCTCCTGCCAGGTGGTGCCGCCGTCCGGGCTGTAGACGATCACCGGCAGATTCCCGCCCAACACAAAGCCCACCGGGCCGTCCGCCTGGGGGGAGATATACCAGCTGCTGCGGGTCACTGCAGTGCAGGTTTCGATGCATTCCGCCAGCAGGCCCTCGAACCGGCTGGGCAGGGCGCTCCAGTGCTCGCCCCAGTCCCGGGTGTAGAACAGGTGGCCCTCGTTTGTGACCCGAATGTCTGTTTGTTCATACAGCTGAGGATTGCCCAGCCAGCGGGTTTCGTCCGCCGGGGCAAAGCAGAAGCGAGCAGTGCGGGTGCCTGCCCGGTCCTCATCCCCCGCCTGGCGCACGGTGAGCATCCAGGTGGGGGAGCCATCCGCCTTGCCGTATTGCCCCGCCTGGTACAGGGCCAGATCAAAGCCCTCCGGGGCCGCCGTCATGTCCACTACGGTCTGACCGCCCTCCGGGCGCGAAAAAGCGGTGAACTCCACCAGGAGCGGCGTTCCCCGGGCCATCTGCAGATCGTCTTGAGGCAGGGCGCGTAGCCGCTCGGCCACCAGCTCCAGCCGCAGGTTGGGATTTTCCGAGGTGTCCGCGCCGGATTCGGCATCGCTGTCCATCCGGGTGCCCACATTGTTCACATCCTGATGCAGCCGGCCGGTGACTGCGTTCCATTCCATCCGGTACCCCTGGAGAAGCTGACCGTCCCGGTAGGCGTACAGATCCGCCTCCATGGTAAGGGGCAGACCGTCCGTGCCCAGAGTCAAAGCCAGAGAATGCAGGTTCCAGCTCAGGTTCTCCGCGTCCTCCAGGCCCTGGCGCAGCCATTCCTCCAGCGCATCGGTGAAGGGGCCGAAGCCCTGCTCCATCAGATCGTAGGCTTCCAGCTCCACCCAGCGGGGCTCCGGCGTGGGGGCAGGCTGGGACTCGGACCGGGCCGGGGCGGAAAACAGCTGTTCGATCTGCCACAGCGCCTCGCTGACCTGACCGGCAGCCCGCTCCAGCAGAGTACAGCCGGTGAGGCTGACCGCCAGCAGCAGGCAGAGCGCCGCTGCCATCCATCGTTTCATTCCTCGCATCCCTCCTGTTTGCATCTCCATTCGCCTTTATGATACTGCGGGCAGACCGCCCCGGCAAGCCCCGAACGATTTGGCAAAATGGAAAAAGCCGGATGCACGCAGCAAAAGCGTGCATCCGGCCTGATTGGGTTTTGTTTGTATGCCGTATCCCGTTTCCGGGCGGGTCCGTAATGGGTGTCAGCGTACCTTGCTGAGGAAAATCCGGTGCGTACCTATTTGCGTACCGAACCCGGCTGCCGGTCGAGTCCGCTCAAAAACCGCCGGCGGTGCGGGGGAAGGGCAGAACGTCGCGGATGTTGGGGATACCGGTCAAGTACATGATCAGGCGCTCGAAGCCCAGACCGTAACCGGCATGCTTGGCGCTGCCGAAACGGCGCAGATCCATGTACCAGGTGTAGTCGGTGCAATCCATGCCCAGCTCTTCCATGCGGGCCTTCAGCAGCTCGTAGCGCTCCTCACGCTGGCTGCCGCCGATCAGCTCGCCCACGCCGGGCACCAGCATATCGGCCGCGGCAACGGTCTTGCCGTCCTCGTTCTGGCGCATGTAGAAGCTCTTGATCTCCTTGGGATAATCGGTCACGAACACCGGCTTTTTGAAGATCTGCTCGGTGAGGTAACGCTCATGCTCGGTCTGCAGGTCGGTACCCCATTCCACCTTGTACTGGAACTGGTCGTTGTGCTCCTTGAGCAGCTCCACCGCGTCGGTGTAGCTGACCCGGGCAAAATCGGCGTTCACCAGAGCGTTCAGGCGCTCCAGCAGACCCTTGTCAAAGAACTGGTTGAAGAACGCCATCTCGTCGGGGCAGTGCTCCAGCACATAGCCGATCACGTACTTCACCATGGCCTCGGCGTTGTCCATGTAATCGGTCAGGTCTGCGAAGGCCAGCTCGGGCTCGATCATCCAGAACTCAGCGGCGTGACGGGGGGTGTTGGAATTCTCGGCGCGGAAGGTGGGACCAAAGGTGTAGATCTTACCAAAGGCCAGAGCCATGGCCTCGCCCTCCAGCTGACCGGACACGGTCAGGTTGGTGCTGCGGCCGAAGAAATCCTGGCTGAAATCCACCTTGCCGTCCTCGGTGCGGGGCAGGTTGTTCAGGTCCAGAGTGGTCACGCGGAACATCTCGCCCGCGCCCTCACAGTCGGAGCCGGTGATCAGCGGAGTATGCACATACACAAAGCCGTTCTCCTGGAAGAACTTGTGGATGGCATAGGCCGCGGTGCTGCGCACACGGAAGGCCGCCGCGAAGGTGTTGGTGCGGGGACGCAGATGGGGCATGGTGCGCAGGAACTCCACGCTGTGGCGCTTTTTCTGCAGAGGATAATCGGAGGGGCATACATCCAGCAGCTCCACGCTGTCGGCGTTGATCTCCAGAGGCTGCTTGGCGCCGGGGGTCAGAACCACGCGGCCCACGATCTGCATGCTGGTACCCACGCCGGCCTTGGCCACTTCCTTGTAGTTTTCCAGCTTGGCAGCCTCGAACACGATCTGCAGGTTCTTGAAGCAGGTACCGTCGCTCAGCTCAATAAAGCCGATGTTCTTGGAATCCCGCACGGTCTTGGCCCAGCCGCACACGGTCACGGTGGTGCCGTCCGCCGGGGGTGCGCTGAACAGCGCCTTGATGTCGATGCGTTTCATGTTTTCTCTCCTTTAGCAATGAAAAATCCGGCAGCGATCCCGTCCTTTCTTAGGACGAATCGCTGCCGGATCCGCGGTGCCACCTAACTTGCCGCCTGATCGCGGCCACCTTTCACGCTCAAAAATAAGCGCTGCGGCTTAACGCGCCGCCCACGGCTCACCCTACTGACCGTTGCCCGGCCAGAATCCGGCGGGCAGGCGTTGGGGCTGCAGCTCCAAAGGGTTCGTTCAGCAGGTCCTGTGCGCGCGGCTTGCACCATCCCGCGCTCGCTGGAGCCAGGGCTCCCGCTTACTTTTCTTTTTCTCAGCCATTGTAATTGGTATTTTACCCCCGCCGGTCGGGTTTGTCAACGGCCAAACGCGCCTATTGCCCGCCAAACAGCGCCGCCAGCGCCTGCCCCACCAGCCGGCCGGAATATTTGGCCTGCTCCAGGGTGTTGCCGTGACTGCCGATCTCAATGAGCAGGCTGCCGGTGGTCAGGTCCTGGTTGTAATACCGGTAATCAAACAGCACCGGCCGTGTCAGGCCCGGATACCGGCTTTCCATGGCATTCTCCCAGGCAGCGGCAAAGGCCAGGTTCTGCTGAAAGTTGGGCAGGTTGCCCCCGTTGTCCGCCCCGCAGATGATCATCACCTGGGCGGCGGTCTGGCCGTCGATCTCGGCCACCGCGCTCACCCGCTGGCCGCTGGCGGGCTCGATGGCATCCCGGTGCACATCCAGCACCACCTTGATGCTGGGATATTGCTCCAGATAGGCCCGCACGGTTTCATTGCTGCGCTCGTAGCTGCCGTTGTAGCTGGGATAATCGTGAAGGGTGGTGTCGTGCAGGGTCACGATGCCCGCCGCATTCAGCTGGGCGACGATCTCCTCACCCACCGCCGCCATGTTCACCGCAAGGTCGGTGCTGCGGCAGGTAAACTCCGGGTCGTACCAGTCCTTCTCCTCCAGCTCATAGGTCTCGGTGGTGTGGGTGTGCATGATGAGCACCTGGGGCTCGCTGCTGCCCGGCTCAACGGAGAAGGGCAGCCCCCGGGAAGCCGCATCCGCCACCTGGGCGGCGGAAAGGCTGGTGCAGTTTTTGATGGTGCCCGCTCCGCAGGGAATGTACAGCCCGCCCTCGCCCTGTTCATAATGTTCCGTCACGATCTGCCCTGCGTTCTCCGGCCGGGGCTGGGGCTGAGCAGTGGGCTGCGGCACCGGCTGCTCGCTGACAGCGGGCGGCGGCTCGGATGCAGCCGCCTGCTCCGGCGCGGCGCTCTGGGCCGCCGGGGCGGGGGTGGGCTGCGGCGAGGGCGCGGCCTCGGCAGCAACAGGCCGGGCGAGCGGTTCCTCCTGCGCCAGCTGACGCACCGCCTCCAGCGCTGCCGCCGGGTCCGCCAGGGCAGCGCCCGCCACCGTAAGGCTTGCGGTCACGCTGGGCGGGCCCAGCTGTCCGGCGGCATTCCAGGCCAGTACGCCCACTCCTGCCGCCAGCGCGCCCGCGCCCAACCGGCGCAGCCAGCTCGATCGACCCATGCCGCCGCCCCCTTTCCGTTTTGAGTCCTGCTCAAAGCATATGCACCCGGGCGGGCGGGTTATGCCTTTTCAATTGGCAAGATAGCACAACTCGGCAATGCTCATCGAGGGCTGCAGCGCCTTGTTGATGGCGGCACTGAGCAGCTCAGCGCCGCTGCGGATCACGCCGTCCAGCTGGCGGCAGGTGAGAATGAGACCCTTGCCCTTCTCCATACATCCGTCCGCCTCCATCAGGGTGGGCACACCCACCGCCAGCACCGGTACCCCCAGCATGGCCCGGGTGATGCAGCGGCCGGAATCCGGCCGGGCAGGGGAAAGGCCGGTGTCACTGATCTGAATGGTGCGCCCCAGCCGGGCCGGGTCGGAGGTGCACAGGCTGTCCACACAGAGGATGGCGGCGGGCTTCAGGGTGCGCACCAGCCCCGCCAGCAGCTGGGCAAGCGGGATGCCGGTGGCCCCGGAGGCCCCCGGGCTTACACACACCACCTCCCGCAGGCTCAGGCCCTCGGCACGCGCGTCCGCGGCCATGCCCCGGGTCACCAGTACCCCCGCGGCGGTGCGGGGGCCCAGCGCGTCCACCGTGACCCGCCGGTTGCCCACGCCCACCACCAGCACCAGCCCTGTTGCGGGCAGCATGGCCCGCAGCTCAGCCGCCACCGCGCTGATCAGTCGCTCGTCCCGTTTATCCAGCGCAGCCAGGCTGGGGGTCTCCAGAGTGGAATAGCGCCCCGCAGGGCGGGCCAGCCCCTGCCGGGTGATCTGCACCCTTGTCAGCCGGATGGGCCCGCTGCTGGCGGTGCGCACCTGCACACCGGGAGGCACCGTGCCCTTACCCGGACGAAACAGCTCGTCGGCCATGTCGGTGTATATGTTCATGCTTGTTCCTCCTTTTTTGCGGCCACGGAGGGAAAATTCTGCCCGCGGCCGGTCTTTTTTCAGTGTTGGCCGGTGATTTTCAAAAAATTCTCCGAAAAAAGTATGAAAAAAGGCTTGCAACGCCCGCTTAAATGTGCTATCATAAATTGCACTGTTATGGGTGACAAGGAGGTGGTACGAATGCCTAACATTAAATCGCAGAAGGATCGTGTCGTTCAGTCCAAGAAGGAAGCCCTTCACAACAAGGCGATTAAGTCCAACCTGAAAACAGTCGTGAAGAAGGCAGACGCTGCCATCGCTGCGAATGCAGCTGATAAGGAAGCCGTCGTTGTTGCTGCTATCTCCGCTATTGATAAGGCTAAGAGCAAGGGTGTACTGCACAAGAACACTGCTTCCCGCAAGATCAGCCGTATGGCGAAGCGCGCTAACAAGGCGAATGCTTGATTTTCGACAAAACAGAAGGGCCAGCTCATTTTGAGCGGGCCTTTTGTTTTTGCTTTTTGCAAATAATACGCCCGCCGGGAATTCCCGGCGGGCGTATTTTTCTGTTACAGTAACTCCTCAATCACTTGTTTTCTTCCTGATTTGCCGTCTCTTCCTCAGCCAGTGCACGACGGATGGCGAATACCGCGGCTGCGATCAAAAGAATCAACAGCAGAAGCAGCAGCCACCAGGCCCAGCCCTTTTCCTGCTTCTCCGTTTCCGGCACAGGTTCCTGCGTGGGGGTAGGGCTTTGCTCCGGCACGGGCGATGCAGTCGGCTGTACAGTCGGCGCGGCCGTGGGCAGCGGAGTGGGAGATGTTTCTCCGGGGAGAAGGGTCCCTCCGTTTAACGGGGTGGACGGCGGCTGTGCTGCCGGTGGAATAACCGGCACTGCAGTGGGTTTTTGGGGCATTGCAGGCTTTGCTGTGGCTGTGGGCTTCGGTGTGGCCGTGGGCTCAGGCGTAGTCGTAGGCTTCGGCGTGGCCGTGGGCTCGGGCGTAGCTGTGGGCTTCGGTGTGACCGAAGGCTCCGGCGTTGCCGTGGGCTCTGGTGTGGCCGTGGGCTCCGGTGTCGCCGTAGGCTCAGGCGTTGCCGTGGGCTCTGGCGTGGCTGTGGGCTCCGGTGTAGCCGAAGGCTCTGGCGTGGCTGTGGGCTCCGGTGTAGCCGAAGGCTCTGGCGTGGCTGTGGGCTTCGGTGTGGCCGAAGGCTCTGGCGTGGCTGTGGGCTTCGGTGTGGCCGAAGGCTCTGGCGTGGCCGTGGGCTTCGGTGTGGCCGAAGGCTCTGGCGTTGCCGTGGGCTTCGGTGTGGCCGTGGGCTCAGGCGTAGTCGTAGGCTCCGGGGTGGCAGTAGGCAGAGGTGCCCCGGTCCAGTCAAACTGTAAATGCGCGGTCAACGCAGCCCCTTCTTCGGTGTACACATAATCCACTGTGCCTTCGCCTGCGATGTCATACAGCTCATCGCCTTCCAGCCGGGCGCCGGTCATACCGCTGATCTCCTCCAGCTGCAGGGGAAGCCCCAGGCTGGCAAGGTCATAGTGGTCGGCTCCTGCGGGCAGATGGATCGCCACCGGGCGCTGGTTGCTCAGATCGGCCGTGGGGGTGGCTTTGCCCATCTCGATGCCCAGCAGCCGGTTTTCTCCGGCCAGCAGGTCAATCACCTGCGGGTTGCCGCTCAGGTCCAGAAAGGTGAACTCATTGTGCTCCAGGCCCACCGTCTGCAGATTGGGCAGCCCGCCCATATCGATCTCTGTCATGGGGGTATAACCCACCCACAGGTAGATCATTGCCTCGTTTTGCCCCAGCTCCAGGCGGGTCAACGGTCCGCCCAGATAGGTGAAATACTCCAGATTTTGATTGGCGCTCAGGTCCAGCTCCTGAATGGGGTTGTCGCCGCAGGCCAGATCGCTCAGCGCCGGATTTCCGCTCACATCCAGGCTGGTCAGCCGGTTTGCGTGGCAATGCAGAATTCGCAGCTCCGGCGCACCGGAGGTTTCCAGCTCGCTCAGGCTGTTGTCGTTGCAGAACAGCGTCTGCAGCTTCGGCACCATTGCCAGGTCCAGAGAGGTGAGTGCGTTGTTGTTGCAGTTCAGATATTCCAGGTTCGGAAACTGCTCCAGCCCCTGCAGGGATGCAATCCCCCGGTTGCGTATGTCCATGCGAACTACCTGCTCCCGCTCCGCGGCCGAAAGGCCGCCGCTGGAATCTGCATCCAGACTGCTCACGTACGTTAAAAATGCCGGATCGGGAAAAACCGAGGCCTCCAGCGGCACCTCGCCCTGCACCTGGGTAAGGGTTGACGCACCGGCCGTCAGCATACTTTCTTCGGATGCCGCTCCGGCGGGGACGGCCAGCAGCGCCGCTGCCAGGGCCAATGCCGCGATCCGGCGGCGGAGTTTGGTTGTTGGAAAACCCTTCATATATTACCTCATTTCCAGAATCATATGGGATGGTTTGCATCTTTCATGCTACGCCCTTTTGCTCTGGAATGCGGTTGTCTGCCCAACCATTGCAGCAAAAAAGGCCATCCCCGGTATTTTGCCGGGGATGGCCTTTTTTCATTTTGTTTGGTTTATGCCAGTGCCTGCGCGGTGCAGCTCAGCTCCTGGGCGATGTTCAGCACATGGTCGCCCACACGCTCGAAGTCGGTGAGGATCTCGGAATAGAGGATGCAGCCCTCGTCGCTGCACTCGCCGTTCTTCATGCGGCGCATGTGATTCTCCCGGAAGCGGGTGGTCATGTCGTCGATGGTCTGCTCCAGCTTGGCGGCATTGTCCAGCCGGGAATGGCCGTGCAGGTAGCGCAGCGCCTTGGCGCAGACGGTGCGCATCTCCATCAGCTCCTTCAGCGCCTCGTCAGACAGCTGGATGTTTTCCTTTTCCAGTCGCTGGCCATAGCCCAGAATGTTCATGGCATGGTCGCTGATGCGCTCGATGTTGCCCGCAATGCGGAAGCCGGAGGCCACCGCTGCCGAGTCCTCGGCGTTGGTCTCGCGCACCATAGCCTTGGCCACATACTGGCTGATCTCCTTGTTGAGCAGGTCCACCAGTTCTTCGGTGCGAATGGCCTTTTCGGTGCTCTCGTCCGGCCCGCTGATGACGGCCTGGAAGGCAGCGTCCACGTTTTCGCTGGCCAGATCCAGCATGCGGCCCAGCTCCTGCTGCAGCTTGCCCAGCCATACAGCGGAGGAGCCCAGAGTGGTCTTGTCCAGATAGGCAAGACCCATCATCTCGCGCTTCTCCTCTTCGGTCTTCTCGGCAGGTTCCGGCAGGATGCGCTCGGTCAGTGCGGCCATCTGAGTGCCCAGAGGCAGCAGCAGCAGAGTGGTTACGATGTTGAACAGGGTGTGCATGTTGGCGATCTGGCTGGGGATATTCTCCGGCGTGAACGATGCCACCAGAGCGGGCAGCGGGAACAGCACGCACACGATAGTGAAGATGATGGTACCGATGATGTTGAACATCAGGTGGATCAGAGTGGTGCGCTTGGCATTGCGGCTGGTGCCGATGCTGGCCAGCACCGCGGTGATGCAGGTACCGATGTTCTGACCGAACAGCACGAACACCGCGCTGGAGAAGCTGATCGCACCGCTGGCGGCCAGCGCCTGCAGAATGCCCACACTGGCGGAAGATGACTGAATCAGAGCGGTGAATGCCGCGCCCGCCAGAATGCCCAGGATCGGGTTCTCAAAGCGGGTCATCAGGGAAACGAAGGCAGGTTCATCGGCCAGAGGCTTCATGGCGGCGCTCATCATGTCCATACCGATGAACAGCACGCCCAGACCGGCCACGATGCTGCCGTAGTTGTGCAGCTTGGGGTTCTTGAAGAACACCACCAGCGCCACGCCCGCAAAGGCCATGAGCGGCGCCAGCGCGCCCACATCCAGAGCGATCAGCTGGCCGGTGATGGTGGTACCGATGTTGGCACCCATGATGATCCACACCGCCTGGCGCAGGCTCATCAGACCACTGTTTACGAAACCAACCACCATGACCGTGGTTGCGCTGGACGACTGGATTACCGCGGTGATGCCCGCACCCACCGCAACGCCCAGAAAACGGTTGGCGGTGAGCTTTTCCAGAATGCTCTTCATCCGGTTGCCGGCTGCGGCCTCCAGGCCGCTGCTCATCATGTGCATGCCGTAGAGGAAGAGCGCAAGGCCTCCCAGAAGGCTCAGAACATTTGCAAGCTGCATGATTTTTCCTCCTGCTTTTCGGGCCGGTATCCTTCCGCGCCCGTTTCGCTGTTTCTTAAATTTTACTTAGATTTTATGGGTCCATAATATAAATACCGTAAATGAAAAGCCCCGGTCAACAGACCGGGGCAAAACTTTACATAGATTTTTCATTCCGGTGCAAAAAAGCGGGATTTCTTTGCACAATCGTCAGTTCTGGTCGTGGGGATGGCCCAGCGCCGCGGCCGCCACACCGCAGATCAGACTGGCAGTCACCCCGGCCCCGGCCGCCGTAAAGCCCCCGGCCAGAATGCCCAGCAGCCCCATCCGGTCCACCGCATCGATCACTCCCTGGGCCAGCAGATGCCCGAAGCCGGTGAGGGGCACCGTGGCTCCCGCCCCCGCCAGCTCCACCAACGGGCCGTATAATCCCAGGGCGGACAGCACCACCCCGCTCACCACATAGGTCACCAGAATCCGGGCAGGGGTCAGACTGGTCAGATCGATGAGTATCTGCCCGATGACACACAGCAAACCGCCCACCAGAAACGCCCACAGATAACTCACTCTGTTTCCTCCCTTCCGGCACTCAGCTCCACCAGGTGGGCCACACCGGGGATGCTTTCGCCCTGTAAAAAGGTGATCTGGCTCATCAGCGCCCCGGTGGAAAGGAACAGCACCCGCTTCAGCTCTCCCTTTTGCAGGGCGGGCAGCACACTGGTGCACAGCACACTAGCCGAGCAGCCTGCGCCGCTGCCGCCGGCCTGCACATCCTGATGCTGCACATCATATAACGTAAGGCCGCAGTCCCGGTGATTTTTCAGGTCCACATCCTCCTTTTCCAGCAGCTCCTTCAAAAGACGGGTGCCCACGATGCCCAGATCACCGGTATACACCGCGTCAAACTGAGAGGGCGCGCAGCCGGTGTCCTCACAGTAGCGCAGGATGGTCTCGGCGGCAGCGGGAGCCATGGCCGCCCCCATATTGTTGATGTCGCAGACCTCGTAGTCCCGCACCCGACCGAAGGTCACCGCCCGCACATAGGGGCCCGGACCCCGGGGCTCCACCAGGCAGCAGCCCGCCGCGGTGGCGGTCCACTGAGAGGTGGGGGTGCGCTTGCCTCCGTAGGTGAGGGGAGTGCGGAACTGCCGTTCCGCCGCACAGAAATGGCTGCTGGCCAGCGCCGCTGCCCGCGAAACACAGCCGCCCGCTGCCAGGCAGGCGGCCAGGCCCACCGCCTCGGCCATGGTACTGCAGGCACCATATAGCCCGGCAAAGGGCGCGTCCAGCTCCCGCATGGTGTAACCGGTGGCGGTGCACTGGTTCTGCAAATCGCCTCCCAGTACCAGATCCGGCATCTGGGGGCTGCAGTGCCCCTTTTTCAGCGCCAGGTCCAGGCAATAGCGCTGCAGGCGGCTCTCGGCCTTTTCCCAGGTGAGCTCTCCCAGCGTGTTCTCCTCAAACAGCAGATCGAATTTTGCCGCCAGCGGACCCTCGCTCTCCCGCTTTCCGCCCACGGCGGCAAAGGCGGAGATACAGGGCGGGTCCCGAAAGCGGATGGTATCGCCGGTACGCACGGCGTTTGTCATGCTCCTCATTCCTTCCCCTTATATAAATGGCCGCAGCAGGTGGTAAACAAGGCCCCACACTGCGCTGGCGGCCAGTCCGTAAACCACCACCGGCCCGGCGATCAGGAACATCTTGGCCCCCACACCGGGCACAAAGCCCTCGGACCGGTATTCCATGGCGCTGCTCACCACCGAGTTGGCAAAGCCTGTGATGGGCACCAGCGTGCCCGCCCCGGCCTTTGTGGCTATCTTCTGATACCAGCCCAGCGAGGTGAGCACCGCGCTGAACAGAATCAGGGTCACGCTGGTCATGGCGGAGGCATCGCTGAGCACAAAGCCCTTTGCCAGATACGCCCGCCGCAGCACCTCGCCCACCAGGCAGATGCTGCCGCCCACAAAGAACGACCACAGGCAGTCCTTTCCCAGCTTGGAGTGGGGGCTGGCCCGCCGGTTCATTTCGTCGTATTCCCGGGGCGTGATCTTCATGGTAAACTTCTCCTTTTTCAAATGGTCTTGCCGGTAGTATTTCCGCAGCCCGGGAAGGGTATTCGTCAGAGGGCGGCAAAATTAAGGATTGACTATTGTCAGTGTCCGCCGACTGGTGTAGAATAGGAACGATAATAACAAAGGGGGACTACCTTGTGAAGAAACTGATCAGTCCGTTGGATCTTTCCACCGCCGAGATCGACCAGCTGCTTGCTCTGGCCGACCGCATCATCGACGACCCCGCCGCCTACGCCCACAAATGTGACGGCAAGATCCTGGCCACCCTGTTTTTTGAACCCAGCACCCGCACCCGCCTGAGCTTCGAATCCGCAATGCTTCGGCTGGGCGGCAAGGTGTTGGGTTTTTCTTCGGCCAATTCCTCCAGTGCCGCCAAGGGCGAAACTGTGGCCGACACCGCCCGCGTGGTCCAGTGCTATGCGGATATCATTGCCATGCGCCATCCCCGTGAGGGCGCGGCCACCGCAGCAGCCGCCAAGATCAAGTGCCCGCTGATCAACGCGGGTGACGGCGGCCACCAGCATCCCACCCAGACCCTCACCGACCTGCTCACCATCCATCGGCTGAAGGGCCGGCTGAACAATCTGACCATCGGCCTGTGCGGCGATCTGAAGTTCGGCCGCACGGTGCACAGCCTGATCCGGGCTATGATGCGCTACGAGGGCATCCGGTTCGTGCTGATCAGCCCCAAGGAGCTGATGATCCCCAGCTACATCCGGGATGACATGGCCGCTGCCGGCTTCCCCATCCGTGAGGTGGAAAATCTGGAGGATGCCATCGGCGAGGTGGATGTGCTCTACATGACCCGCGTGCAGGGCGAGCGCTTCGCGGACCAGGAGGAATACCTGCGCCTGCGGGACCGCTACATCCTGGATGCCGCCAAGATGGCGCTGGCAAAGCCGGACATGATTGTGATGCATCCGCTGCCCCGGGTCAACGAGATCGCCACCGAGGTGGACGACGACCCCCGCGCCGCTTACTTCGAGCAGGCAAACTTCGGCCGCTTCGTGCGCATGGCGCTGATTCTCACCATGCTGGAAAGCGAGACCGACAATCCGGTGATCCCGGAGCATACCGAGGTGCTGGGCGACTGCCAGAACCCCCACTGCATCACCCAGGTGGAATCCTCTCTGCCCCGGCTGTACACCCGCAACGAGAAGGGCGTATGCCGCTGCGTGTACTGCGAGCATGAATATCAGGGCTGACCGCCCCGTTTCGCCTGCCTGGCCTGGCCGGGCAGGCGTATTTTTTCATGGGCTGTTCACGAACCGGCCATAAAAAATGCTATAATATAGAATACTATATATAAGAAACTGAGGTTTTGATCTATGCAGTGGACCGACATTCGCATTACCGTACCCAAGGCCCAGGCAGATACCGCCGAGGCCATCGCCACCGGAATCTCCGGCGGCGGCATCTACATTGAGGACTATTCCGACCTGGAGACCCAGGTGGAGCAGATCGCCCATGTGGACCTGATCGAGCAGGACCTGCTGGACAAGGACCGCACCAAGGTGATCGTGCATCTGTATCTGGCGCCGGACGAGAACCCCGCCGAGGTGGTGGAGTTGGTCCGCAGCCGACTGGCCGCCGCCGAGGTGGATTACACTCTGGCCGCCGAGGGCGTGGAGCAGGACGACTGGGAGAATGGCTGGAAGGCCTATTACCACGCCCTGACCATCGGCCAGCATCTGGCCATCGTGCCCAGCTGGGAGGAGTTTGACACCGACCGTGTGGTCATCAAGCTGGACCCGGGCATGGCCTTCGGCACCGGCACCCACGAGACCACCGCCCTCTGCCTGGAGGTTCTGGACGGCCTGGTGAAGGGCGGCGAGCGGATGCTGGACATCGGCACCGGCAGCGGTATTCTGGCCATTGCCGCCCTGAAGCTGGGCGCAGTAAGCGCCGAGGGTGTGGACATCGACCCCATGTGCGTGCGCACCGCCGGTGAGAATGCCGCCCTGAACGGGGTGGACGACAAGCTGAAGGTGCTGATCGGCGATCTGTCCGACAAGGCCACCGGTACCTACAACATCATCACCGCCAACATCGTGGCCAACGCCATCCTGAGTCTGGCCCCCCATGTGCCCGCCCTGATGGCGCCCGGCGCCACCTTCATCGCCAGCGGCGTGATCGATACCCGCCGGGACGAGGTGGTGGAGGGCCTGCGCGCCGCCGGTCTGAACGTGGTCGAGGTGCGCGAGCAGAACGGCTGGGTGGCCATCCTGTGCAAAAACGGGGGCGAAGCCTGAGATGCCGCACCGCTATTTTACCAGTGAGATCAACGGCGACACTGCCTGGATCACCGGGACGGATGCCCACCACCTGGGCAAGGTGATGCGGGCAAAAACCGGCGAACAGGTGATTCTGTGCGACGGGGCAGGCTTTGACTACGACGGCGTGATCACCGCCATCGAGCCGGATGAGGTAACCCTCACCGTTTCCGGCAAGCGGCCCTGCACCGCCGAGCCAAAGGCAAAGGTCACCGTCTTCGCGGGCTACCCCAAGCAGGATAAGCTGGAGCTGATTCTGCAGAAGTCGGTGGAGCTGGGCGCCGAGCGCATCGTGCCCTTCTTCAGCCGGTTCTGCGTGGTGACCCCCAAAAAGGAGGACCAGAAGAACCAGCGCTACGCCCGCATTGCCGCCGAGGCTGCCAAGCAGTGCGGCCGGGGCATTCTGCCCGAGGTGGAGCTGCCGATGAATATCAGCCAGCTGCCCGGGCGCTTTTGTGAATTTGACGCGGTGCTCTTTTTCTACGAAAAGGGCGGCCGGCCGCTGCGTCAGTGCGTGCCCGCTGAAGGCGGCCGCATCGCCCTGATCACCGGGGCGGAGGGCGGCTTCTCGGAGGAGGAGGCCCAGGCGCTCATCGACGCGGGTGCCACTCCCGTAGGCCTTGGCCCCCGCATTCTGCGGTGTGAGACCGCGCCCATTGCCGCCCTGGCCGCAGTGATGACCCTGACCGGCGATCTGGAGTAATTCCCATTCCTTGCGAAAGGAGATCTTTGCGCTATGAACCACCCCCTTGCATCCCCCCGTGCCCGCCGCTGGGCCGCGGCCGCAGCTCTGCTGCTGGTCTGCCTGGCAGGCGGCGCGGCCGTGCTGGCGTTCCGGGACCAGCTTTGGGCCATTCTGACCAGTCAGGCTGCCCGGGACCAGTTCATCGGCTGGGTACAGAGCAAGGGGATCTGGGGCATTCTGGTATTTCTGGCGCTGCAGATTCTGCAGGTGGTGGTGGCCGTGCTTCCCGGCGAGCCGGTGGAGCTGATGGCCGGTGCCTTGTTCGGCCCGGTGGGCGGCCTGCTCATCTGTCTGGCGGGCATTTTGCTGGGCAGCATGTTCATCTATGCAGCCATGAAGGTGCTGGGCGCAAAGGCCGTGCCTGCCCAGGCCTTTCACAAGTACCGCTTTTTGCAGGACGAGCAGTGGGCGCGGCGGGCGCTGTATCTGTTGTTTTTCCTGCCCGGCACCCCCAAGGATATGCTCACCTACATCGGCCCCTTTCTGCCGGTGAAGCCGGGGGAATTCTTCTTCATCTGCACCCTGGCGCGCATCCCCAGTGTGGTCACCAGCACGGTGGCCGGCAGTAGCCTGGCAGGCGGTGGTATACTGGTGCCCATCGTGATCTTTGTGGTCATGGGCGCACTGGGCCTTGTCTGTCTGTACGGTGAGCAGCGCATTCTGAACTGGCTCCACCGCCGAAAAGAAACCTGAATCCATTTTCACCCGCCGCGGCAAATGCCGCGGCGGGTTCGTTTTTTGGCAACGCTGGAAATTCCGGCCATTGTGTGCTACAATTTTTTTAACAGTGATTCCTCGCCCTGTATCTTCTACGGGCAGTGTCACAAGCGGGCAGGAGCCCGCAAACAGGAAATGGAGTGGTTTTTCATGGCAGAATATGTGTTGTTCACCGATTCCACCACCGATCTGTCGGTGGAGCTGGTGCAGGAGATGCAGGTGGAGGTAATGCCCCTGACCTTTACGCTGGGCGGCAAAAATTACCGCAATTACCCCGATAACCGGGAGCTTTCCCCCAAGGAATTCTACGACCGGCTGCGGGCCGGTGAGGTGAGCACCACCAGCCAGATCAACCAGGCGGATTTTCTGGATGCCTTCACCCCGGTGCTGGAGCAGGGAAAGGACATTCTGTACCTGGCCTTCTCCAGCGGCCTTTCCGGCACCTTCAATTCCGCCCGTCTGGCTGCTGAGGATCTGCGGGAGCAGTTCCCCGAGCGCACCATCGAGGTGATCGATACCCTGCAGGCCAGCATGGGCGAGGGCCTGGCGGTGTATTATGCCGCCTGCCTGAAAAACGAGGGAAAGAGCCTGCGTGAGGTGGCGGACTGGTTTGTGGAAAACCGCCAGTCCATCTGCGCCTGGTTCACGGTGGATGACTTGATGTTCCTGAAGCGGGGCGGCCGCGTAAGCGGCGCCGCGGCGGTGGCCGGCACCCTGCTGGGCATCAAGCCGGTACTGCATGTGGATGAAGAAGGCAAGCTGATCCCCATGGAAAAGGTGCGCGGGCGCAAGGCCAGCCTGGACGCTCTGGTCAAGCACTTTGCCGCCAGCACCTACGACCGCAGCGAGCAGGTGGTCTTTGTGAGCCACGGCGACTGCCTGGAGGACTGCCGCTATGTGGCCGACAAGATCGCCGCCCTGGGCGTAAAGCGGGTGTGCATCTCCACCATCGGCCCGGTAATCGGCGCCCATTCCGGCCCTGGTACCGTCGCCCTGTTCTTCCGGGCGGACAAGCGATAATTTTTCCAAAACAAACAAGCGGGCGGGATCGAATGATCCCGCCCGCTTACTTTTTATTGGATGGCCGCGCCCATGGCCCGGGCCTGTTCCAGTGCCGGGTGGCCGGTCATCTCGCCAGGCCCCTGCACACCGCCCGCGAAGACAGTACCCACCAGCTCCAGATTTTCAAAGCAGTTGATCCAGCCCTGGATGCCGCTTTCCGCACGCTTGGGCACAAAGTCCTCGGTTTCGGCAGCCGCACTGAGCAGATACACCTCTCGGAAGGCGTTTTCCCGCCCATACAGCGGCTCGGTGCGGTCCAGGAAGGTTTTCAGCTGGCCGCACAGCTCGTAATAATAGATGGGCGTGGCAAAGGCCACCACCTGGGCAGCGCGCAGCTTTTCCAGCAGCGGAGCCACATCGTCCCGAATCA
This sequence comes from Gemmiger sp. An194, assembly GCF_002160145.1. GTDB lineage: Bacteria > Bacillota > Clostridia > Oscillospirales > Ruminococcaceae > Allofournierella. Next base: position 64,344 of record NZ_NFKA01000009.1, read on the forward strand.
CGCAGCTGCCGGTTTTCTGGCAGGCAGTGCAGCCCTTACAGAACCGGATGTCTTTGTCCCGCAGGCTCACCAGCTCCACCTCATGGCCCGCCTGCCGCGCACCCTCGGCAAACTGCTCGGCCAGCGCATGGGAATTGCTGCCCAGCCGCAGGCTGGCGCTGATGACCAAAACCCCCTGTTTCATTTTGATCTCCCTTTCCTGTATATTGTTCGCTTGATTATACAAAAAGTTGATCCATCAAAAAGGCCTGGCGCTGCCGGGCCTTTGGCTTACAGAGTACGCAGCGCGTCCTGCAGAGCGGTTTTCTGGGTGGTTTTTTCATCCTTCTGCTTGATGACCCGGGCGGGAACACCGGCCACCACCGCGCCCGCAGGCACGTCCTCGATGACCACACTGCCGGCGGCAATCACTGCGCCTTCGCCCACGTGCACACCCTCGATGACCACCGCGTTGGCACCTACCAGCACATCGTCCTCCAGGATCACCGGCTTTGCGCTGGCGGGCTCGATCACACCGGCCAGCACCGCACCCGCGCCCACGTGGCAGTGCTTGCCCACGGTGGCACGGCCGCCCAGCACAGCGCCCATATCGATCATGGTGCCCTCGCCGATGATGGCGCCGATGTTGATGATAGCGCCCATCATAATCACCGCCGCGTCGCCGATCTCCACCTGCTCGCGGATGATGGCGCCCGGCTCGATGCGGGCGTTGATGCCCTTCAGGTCCAGCAGGGGAATGGCCGAATTGCGGCAATCGTTTTCCACCACCATGTCCTCGATCTTATCGGCATTGGCCTCCAGAATGGGGCCAAGCTCCTTCCAGTCGCCAAATACGATCTTGGCACCGGTGCCGAACACCTTGGCGGAGCCGTAGTTCAGGGGCTCCTTTTCCTGGATGGTGATCTTCACCGGGGTCTTCTTCTCGGCGTTTGCAATGTACTGAATGATCTGTTCTGCGTTCACGTTTCTTTTCCCACCTTGTTGCTTTGTTTTTGCCGTTCTATTATGCCACATTCCCGGCCGTTTTTCAAACCCCTGTGCTCAGACCAGGCCGGCAGCCTTCAGCGCAACGGCCAGCTTGGCCTTGGCGGCCTCGCCCATGGGGCCCAGAGGCTGGCGGTAGCCGCCCACCTCCATGCCCATCTGGTTCATGGCCTCCTTCACGGGAATGGGGTTGACCTCCAGGAACAGGCCGTTGATCACATCCAGCAGGCCCAGCTGCGCCTGGAGCGCCTTGTCCCGGTCGCCGTTCAGGTAGTCCATGACCATATCGTGAGTCTGGCGGGGCAGGATGTTGGCCAGCACCGAGATCACACCGCTGCCGCCCAGCGACAGGATGGGCAGGACCATATCGTCGTTGCCGGAATAGAGGGCGAAATCCTCATTCACATAGCGGGCGATCTTGGCGGTGTAGCTCAGGTTGCCGGAGGCCTCCTTGATGCCCATGATGTTGGGATGGGTGGACAGACGGCGCACCACATCCTCGGAGATGCCGCAGCCGGTACGGCCGGGCACATTGTACAGGATGCAGGGGATATGCACCGCGTCCGCCACCGTCTTGAAGTGGTTGTACATGCCCTCCTCATTGGTCTTGTTGTAATAGGGAGTAATGAGCAGCAGGGCATCCGCACCCAGCTTTTCAAAGCTCAGGCTCTTTTCCAGCATGGTCTGGGTGCAGTTGGAGCCGCTGCCCGCGATCACCGGCACCCGGCCGGCCACCCGCTTGACCACGAATTCGCAGACCGCGTCGTCCTCCTCGTGGCTCATGGCCGAGCTCTCACCGGTGGTGCCCAGGATCAGCAAACCATCAGTGCCGTTTTCCAGGTGAAAGTCCACCAGCTGGGCCAGTTTTTCAAAATTAACGCTTCCATCCTCGTGGAAGGGGGTAATGAGGGCCACAATGGAGCCCTTCAGATTCTTTGCGGTCATAACGGCTGCTCCTCTCTATCCTTAAACTTACGAACAACAAAAAACGCGCCGGAAAGGCGCTGCGGCCTTACCGGCGCGTGGACAATACCACCGCTTACAGGTAAGATAGCGCCCCCGCGGTCCTTCCGCGGACAGTGCCGCGGGTATTCCCCGGGGCCCCATCGGCACCGCCGCGCCCGGCTGCGCCAATTCGGCGGGCTTGCCCCGCCCCACGATCTGCACCTGCCGGCTCCTGTGGGGTTCATCGCACCCGCGCCTCTATCCATATATCTGCATCATAGCACGCTATCGAAGTGAAGTCAACGGCTTTTTCCTTCTTTGCCCAAGCGTTCCCACGCTTGTGCATCCGGAGCAGAACGCTTATAATAGGAGCAAAATGTCACAAACAGAGGGGGAGAGATTTCTATGACGCAGCAGCTGCTGACCCAATACCGCCGGGACCTGCACCAGATCCCGGAAACCGATTTTGACCTGCCCGAAACCCTGGCCTATATCCGCCGGGTGCTGGAGCAGTATCCCTGCACCTTGTTTTCACCCTGCCAGAGCACCCTGTGTGCCTACTTTGACGCAGGCAAGCCCCACACCGCCGCCTTCCGGGCAGATATGGACGCTCTGCCCATCGCCGAGCGCAGCGGCTGCGACTACGCCTCCCGCCACGAGGGCAAGATGCATGCCTGCGGCCACGACGGCCACATGGCCATGGTGCTGGCGCTGGCCGGGCGGGTGAGTGAAGTGCTGGACAAGCTGCCCCGGAACGTGCTGCTGGTGTTCCAGCCCGCCGAGGAAACCACCGGCGGTGCAAAGCTGGTGTGCGACAGCGGTGTATTCGAGCAATACCACTGCGACCGGATCTTCGGCTGGCACCTGTGGCCGGATCTGCCCGCCGGAGCCATCGCCGGACGCCCCGGCCCGCTGCTGGCCCGCTCCAGCGAAGTGACCGTAACCGTAACCGGCAAAAGCAGCCATGTGGCCAAGCCCCACGAGGGCCGTGACGCATTGTATGCCGCCTCCGCCTTTTTGTGCGAAAGCTACCGGCGGCTGGAGCTGCTGGGCCGGCCGGAGGAGCCCCGCCTGCTGAAGTTCGGCAAGCTGACCAGCGGCCAGGCCCGCAACGCCATCAGCGATTCCAGCCTGCTGCTGGGCACCCTGCGGGTCTATTCCGACGAGATGTTCAACGCCGCAGAAACCATGCTGCGGGATCTGGCCAAAACCCTCGAGCGGGAAACCGGCTGCAGCTTTACCATCACCTTTTCGGCCGGATATCCGCCGGTACGCAACGACCAGACCCTGTTTGAGCAGGCCCGCGCGGCGCTGCCCCAGCTCCAGGTGCTGGACGAGCCGCTGATGATCTCGGAGGATTTTTCCTTCTATCAGCAGCAGTTGCCCGGCCTGTTTTTGCTGCTGGGCACCGGAACCGGCATCCCTCTGCATGCAGACACCTTCGATTTTGATGAGAGTGTGCTGGCCGCCGGACTTGCAGCGGATGAACTGCTGTTGTTCTTGAACTGAATACACTTTTCTCTTGAATTTCCCACGGAACCGCTTGCAATAGCAAAAGCAAGCGGTTCCGTGGGATTTTTTGCTTTTCATTCGAAGACACCTCCCAGCAAAGTGCCAGATTTCATCCGTTTTTATTTTTGCATTTTTATGCATTCCCACAAAACGCTTTCTCACTGTTTGACTTTATCACTTTCGCGCAGTATAATGCTAAACAACGACAGAGATGTCAGGGGCCGGCAAGGAGATTTCCACCGGACTGCCTGCTCTTTTTTCGTTTCAAGGGGTTTGCGAAGATCCAATCCAAAAAGAGAGGAGCACACACACATGAAACTTTGGAAACGCATGGGCGCCGCCGCACTGGCCGGTGCACTGGCGCTGAGCATGGTCGCCTGCGGCGGCGGCAACGCTGCAGCCAGCGGCACTTCCACCACGGCGTCCTCTTCCGGCACTGCAGCCGCAACCGGCAGCAACGTGCTGAATGTTATGACTGAGGTCGAGGTCGCCTCCCTGGACCCCCAGCTGGCCACCGACGGCACCAGCTTTGAGGTAATCGCCAACTACACCGACGGCCTGATGCAGATGGACGCGGACGGTCAGCCCGTTCCCGCCATTGCCGAGAGCTACGAGGTGAGCGAGGACGGCTGCACCTACACCTTCCATCTGCGTGAGGATGCCAACTGGTCCAACGGCGACCCTGTTACCGCCAACGACTTCGTGTTCGCCTGGCAGCGCGCGGCTGATCCCGCCACCGCCTCCGAATACAGCTACATGATGAGCGACATCGGTCAGATCAAGAACGCCGCCGAGATCATCGCCGGCGAGATGGATAAGAGCGAGCTGGGCGTCACTGCAGTGGACGAAAAGACCCTGCAGGTGGAGCTGACCGTTCCCGTTCCTTACTTCCTGAACCTGATGTATTTCCCCACCTTCTACCCGGTAAACCAGGCGTTCTATGAGGGCCTGGCGGAGGGCACCTTCGGCACCAGCCCGGACACCGTACTGAGCAACGGCGCCTTCATTCTGGACAGCTACGAGCCCGCGGCTCTGTCCTTCAGCCTGGTGAAAAACCCCGACTACTACGATGCCGACAAGGTCCAGCTGGACGGCCTGAACTACCAGGTCATCAAGGACAGCCAGCAGGCCTTCATGAGCTACCAGAACGGCGATCTGGACATCGTCAAGCTGAGCGGCGACCAGGTGGACCAGGTTCAGGGCGACCCTGAGCTGAGCGTACACGGCGCCGGCTACCTGTGGTACCTGACCCTGAACATGGACGGCGTACCCGCTCTGGCCAACCAGAACCTGCGTCTGGCTCTGACCCACGCCATTGACCGTACCTCCATCGTGGAGGACGTGGTGAAGGACGGCTCTCTGGCCACCTACACCGCCGTTCCCCCGCAGTTCGCCACCGGCCCGGACGGCAGCGACTTCTCGGAAGATCAGACCATGTTCCAGGATGTGTGCAGTGACGATCCCGCCAAGGCTGCCGAGTACCTGGAAGCCGCCAAGGCTGAGCTGGGTCAGGACACCTTCACCTTCCAGCTGCTGGTGGAGGACACCACCGAGTCCCAGAACGTGGCCGCCGTTATCAAGGAGCAGGTGGAGACCAACCTGCCCGGCGTGACCATGGAGATCAAGGTTGAGCCCAAGAAGCAGCGCGTTGAGGACATCCAGGAAGGCAACTACGAGGTCTGCCTGACCCGTTGGGGCCCCGACTACGCCGATCCCATGACCTACCTGAACATGTGGATCACCGATAACAACAACAACTACGGCAAGTGGAGCAACGCCGAGTACGATGCCATCATCGCCGACTGCACCACCGGCCAGTACGTGAGCGATGCTGCCGCCCGCTGGCAGGCTCTGTACGATGCCGAAAAGATCATCATGGAGGAGGCCGTCATCGTTCCCGTTTACACCAAGGCCGATGCCTGCATGATCAAGTCGGGCGTGACCGGCGTGGACTTCCACCCCGTTGCTCTGAACCGGGTGTTCAAGAGCGCCACCAAGGGCTAAGGCCCTTTGAACCGCCCGTCCTGCGGGCGGGACAATTCCGATAACCCCCTGAATCTTATGCCGCACAGCTTCCCTTGGCTTTGCAAGGCAAGGGAAGCTTGTGCGGCTTTTTTGTTTGGCGAAGCGCAATTGCGGCGCTTGCCCGTTCAGGGTTTCTTGTATCAAAAGACTGTATCAAAAGAGGGAGATCGCTTGTGAAAAGTTATATTCTGAAACGAGTGCTCATCTCGGTATTCACCCTTCTGGCCATTACGCTGGTGCTGTTCTGCCTGCTGCAGCTCATGCCCGGCTCCCCCTTCAACGACGAGAAGCTCACCGATGACCAGCGCATCGTCTTGAACGAGAAATACGGTCTGGATCAGCCGGTGCTGGTCCAGTTCGGGCGGTATGTGGCCAATCTGGTGCAGGGTGATTTCGGCGTGAGCTACAACATCAGCAAAAACACCCCCATCAGCCAGCTTATCCAGACCCGTCTGCCCATCAGCATCCAGGTGGGCGGCATGGCCGTTGCCCTGGGCGCGGTGCTGGGGCTCATTTTGGGCGTGATCGCCGCACTGAATCACAACACCTGGCTGGACAGCCTGTGCACCGCCATCTCGGTGCTGGGCGTTTCGGTGCCAAGCTACGTATTCGCTCTGGCACTCAGCTACACCCTGGGCTTCCGATTGAAATGGCTGCCCATGCTCTATTCCACAAACACGCCGTTTCTCTCCAGCGTGATGCCCAGCATCGCGCTGAGCATGTTCACCATGGCCTCCATTGCCCGCTTTACCCGCAATGAGATGATGGAGGTGCTGGGCAGCGAGTACATGCTGCTGGCCGAGAGCAAGGGCATCAACGGCGCGCCGCTGATTCTGCGGCACGCACTGCGCAACGCGCTGATTCCCATCATCACCGTGCTGGCGCCCCTGATCGTGGATCTGATGACCGGCAGCCTGGTGGTGGAGAAGATCTTCTCCATTCCCGGCGTGGGCAGCCTGCTGGTCACGGCCATCCAGTCCAACGACTACAACGTGGTCATCGCCCTGAGCTTCATCTACAGCGCCATGTACATTGGCATCATGCTGGTGGTGGACCTGCTCTACGGCGTGATCGACCCCCGCATCCGTGTAACCGGTGAGGGCGGCCGCATGGGCTTCTTTGCCCGCTGGCGGCTGGTACTGTTCGGCAGAAAGAAGGTGGCGAAGGTATGAATCAGGTACAAACCATTCCCGCGGGCACCCGGGCCGACATTCCGGACCTGCGGCCGGAGGACTTCACCCTGCGCGGCAGTTGTGAGGACCATCTGGACACAAACTTCGCCAGCCAGGGCTACTGGCACGATGTGCTGCACCGTTTTGTTTCCAACAAGGGCGCGGTGCTCGCCCTGATTCTCATTCTCATCATTGTGGTCATGGCGGTGATCGGCCCCGGCCTGAGCGGCCGCAGCTATTCCAGCCAGACCCTGAGCGAAAAGAACTTCGCCCCCCGCATCCCGGTGATTGAAAACCTGGGCATCTTCAACGGCGACGAGGTACTTACCACCACCACCGGCAGCCGCGTGGTGAACGAATACGAGGAAAAAGGCCTGACCGACACCTACTACTGGTTCGGCAGCGACACCCTGGGCCGCGACATCTTCACCCGCGTGTGGGAAGGCACCCGGGTCAGCCTGGGCATCGCCATTGTGTCCGCCGTGATCAACATGACCATCGGCATGTGCTACGGCCTGATCAGCGGCTACTTCGGCGGCTGGGTGGACACCATCATGCAGCGCTTTGTGGAGATCAACAACGGCATTCCCCGTCTGGTGATCGTGACGCTGCTGCTTCTGGTGGTCAAGCCCGGCTTCACCACCATCGTCATCGCGCTGGTCATCACCGAATGGATCAACATGAGCCGTATCGCCCGGGCCGAAATGCTCAAGTTGAAGGAGCAGGAGTTCGTTCTGGCCAGCCGCACCCTGGGCGCGGGCAGCTTTTTGATCATCTTCAAGGAAGTATTGCCCAACATCATCGGCCAGATCATCACCCAGCTGATGTTCAGCATCCCCACCGCGATCTTTACCGAGGCCTTTTTGAGCTTCGTGGGTCTGGGCATTCCCGTTCCCCAGTGCAGCCTGGGCAGCCTGATCAGCGAGACCTTCAACAGCTTCACCACTCACCCCTACCAGATCGTTCCTCCCATTGTGGTGATGTCGCTGCTGATGCTCTGCTTCAACATGCTGGCCGACGGCCTGCGGGAAGCCTTTGACCCCAAACTGAAGGAAATGTGAGGTGACAGACCATGGAAAACACTGCAAAGGAAACCGTATTGTCCATCCGGGATCTGTCCATCACCTTCAAGACCGGCGCAGGCCCGGTGAACGCCATCCGCGGCGTGAACATTGACCTGCCCCGGGGCACCACCCTGGCGGTGGTGGGCGAGAGCGGCAGCGGCAAGTCCGTCACCTTCAAGGCGGCCATGGGCATCCTGGCCTCCAACAGCGTGGTGAACAGCGGCAGCATCGTGTACAACTACCGCCACAACGACGGCACCCCCGCCACCGTGGACATTCTGAAAATGAAAACCCGCGACATCCGCCGCCACATCAACGGCAAGCGGATCGCGATGATCTTCCAGGACCCCATGACCAGCCTGGACCCCACCATGCCCATCGGCAAGCAGATCATGGAGGGCATGGTCTGGCATTACAAGACCCCCAAGCAGCAGGCCTGGGACAAGGCCGTGCGCCTGCTCACCGAGGTGGGCATCGAGGAGCCGGAAAAGCGGATGCGCCAGTATCCCCACCAGCTCAGCGGCGGCATGCGCCAGCGCGTGGTCATTGCCATCGCGCTGGCCTGTGACCCGGATGTGCTCATCTGCGACGAGCCCACCACCGCGCTGGATGTGACCATCCAGGCCAAGATCCTGGAGCTGATCAAGCGCATCCAGGCCGAGCGCGGCATCAGCGTCATCTACATCACCCACGACCTGGGCGTGGTGGCCAAGGTGGCGGACTTCGTGAACGTGATGTACGCGGGCCGCATCGTGGAGGCAGGCACCATCGACGAGATCTTCTACGATCCCCGCCACCCCTACACCTGGGGCCTGCTCAGCGCCATGCCGGATCTGGACACCGAGGACGACCGGCTCTACACCATTCCCGGCTCTCCGCCGAACCTGCTGCACCCGGTGCCCGGCGACGCCTTCGCGCCCCGGAACGCCTACGCGCTGAACATCGACGAGCGGCTGGACCCGCCCCTGTTCCGGATCAGCGAGACCCACTACGCGGCCAGCTGGCTGCTGGATGAGCGGGCACCCAAGGTGGAGATGCCGCCCGAGCTGAAGGCCCGCATTGAACGCATGAAGAAGGAGGGAATCTGACAATGGAAGAAAGAAAACCCCTTCTGGAGGTCAAGGGCCTGAAGCAGTACTTCAAGGGCAGCCACCAGTTCACCGTGAAGGCGGTGGACGGCGTGGACTTCGTGATCTACCCGGGTGAGACCTACGGTCTGGTGGGTGAGAGCGGCAGCGGCAAGAGCACCATCGGCCGCAGCGTGATCCGGCTCTACAAGCCCACCGCCGGGCAGATCCTGTTCAACGGCATGGACATTTCCGGCGATCTGAACGCCCAGCAGAACCGGCAGCTGCGCACCCAGATGCAGATGATCTTCCAGGACCCCATGGCCTGCCTGAACCCCAGAAAAAAGGTGGGGGAGATCATCGCCCAGGGTCTGGACATCCATCATCTGTATTCCAGCCGGGCCGAGCGCCAGGAGAAGGTGGCGGCAATCCTGAAAAAGGTGGGCCTGGCCCCCGAGCACGCGGACCGCTACCCCCACCAGTTCTCCGGCGGCCAGCGCCAACGCGTGGGCATTGCCCGGGCGCTGATCATGGACCCCAAGCTGATCATTGCCGACGAGTGCATCAGCGCGCTGGATGTTTCCATCCAGGCCCAGGTGGTCAACCTGATGAAGGACCTGCAGGAGGAAACCGGCACCGCCTATCTGTTCATTGCTCACGACCTGTCCATGGTGAAATACATCTCGGACCGGATCGGCGTGCTGCATCTGGGCCATCTGGTGGAGACCGGCACCACCGAGGAGATCTTCTCGAACCCGGTGCACCCCTACACCCAGAGCCTGCTCAGCGCCATTCCCCAGCCGGACCCCCGCACCGAGCGGGACCGGGTGGCCAAGAGCTACGATTACCGCACCTCCGGGGTGGATTACCTGGCAGGCAAGCAGCAGCATCTGGGCGGCACCCACTATGTGCTGGCCACCGACGAGGAGCTGGCCCGCTGGACCGCCCGCGCCTGATTTTCATTTTGCGATCCTCTCTTTTGATACAAATGCAGGACCGGCCGGCCCCGATCATGGGGCCGGCCGGTCCTGTGTTTTTTATTGTTTTTCTTCTTTCAGCCTGTTCAAGAAGGCCTCCAGACGATCAAGGCCCTCCTCCAGCTGGTCCTGTGCGCAGCAGTAGGAAAGCCGCACATAGCCCTCCGAGCCAAAGCAGCTGCCCGGCACCAGGGCCAGACCGCCCTCCTGAATCAGCCGGGTGCAGAGCTCCTCGCTGCTCATGCCAAACTGGCGGATGCAGGGGAAGATGTAGAAGGCGCCCTCCGGCTTGTTCACCGGCAGGCCCATGCTGCACAGCCGCTGGTACACATAATCCCGCCGCTGCCGGTAGCTCCGGCGCATGGCGCTCACATCGCTTTCCAGCGCGGTGATGCAGGCGGTCTGGGAAAAGCTGGTCACGCTAACCACGCTGTACTGATGCACCTTCTGCAGCTGCTGCTTCACCGGCGCATCCGCCGCCAGCCAGCCCAGCCGCCAGCCGGTCATGGCATAGGGCTTGGAGAAGCTTTCCACCACGATAATGTTCTCCCGCAGGTCCGGATAAAGGGCGGCAAAGCGGCCGAAGGAATCGGTGTAGCACAGCTGCCAGTACACATCGTCGCAGATCACATAGATGCCGGCACGGCGCACAAGCGCTGCCACCGCGTCCAGGCTTTTCTTCGTATAGACACAGCCGGTGGGGTTGTTGGGGCTGGTGAGGATGATGGCCTTGGTACGCTCGCTCACAGCGGCGTTCAGCGCCTTTTCGCTGAGCTGGAAGCCGTAGGGCTCGGTGTCCACCGGCTTGTACACACCCCGGCACAGGCCGATCAGAGATTCATACAGGCCGAAGGCGGGGATGGGCACCAGCACCTCGTCGCCCACATCCACCACACCGGACAAAGCGCACAGCAGCGCCTCGGTGGCTCCGCAGGTGACCACAAATTCCTCCGGTGCATAGTGCAGGCCCTGCTTTTCGCTGAAGGCGGAAAGAGCCTCCAGCAGCTGGGGCCGGCCGTTGTTGGGCGGGTAGTGGGTATCGCTCTGCTCCAGCGCCTGCTGCGCAGCCTGCCGGATGGGCAGGGGAGTGTCGAACTCCGGCTCGCCCAGGGTCAGCTTCACACAGCCGGGGGTCTGGGCGGCAAGGGCGGTGAACCGGCGGATGCCGGAAAGGGTAAGGCCGGTAACGGCCGGATTCATGGGCAGACGCATGGGTAAACTTCTCCTTCAAACGATTCGCTTTTGTATGTTACCAGTATAGCACAACAGGGCGTTCGCAGCAAAAAAATGCAGGCCTTTTCAGACCTGCATTTTTTGAAAATTACTTCTTGATCATGGAAGCCAGATAGCCCTGGATGCCCTTCACGCTGGAAAGGTTCATGGCCTCGGCCTGCACGTCGTCCGCCTCCTGCTGGCTCCACAGGCTGATGGTGCGGCGGGTGGCCAGCACGGCGCTGGCGCTCACGCTGAACTCATCCAGGCCCCAGCTGAGCAGCAGGGGAATCAGGGCGGGATCGGCGGCAGCCTCGCCGCACATGCCCACCGGGATGCCCGCGGCCTTGGCGGCCTTGATCACGTTGGCAATGCTGCGCAGCACAGCGGGATGGAAGTGGGTGTACAGGGATGCCACATCCGGGTTGCCCCGGTCCACTGCCAGGGTGTACTGGGTCAGGTCGTTGGTGCCGATGCTGAAGAAGGCGGCCTCCTGAGCCAGCAGATCGGCGATCTGGCTGGCGGCGGGGGTCTCGATCATCACACCCAGCTGAGCATTGGCGTCAAAGGGCAGGCCCTCGGCGGCCAGCTCCTTCTTGGCCTTTTCCAGCATGGCCTTGGCGGCACGAATCTCCTCCAGGCCGGTGACCAGCGGCAGCATGATCTTGATGTTCTTGTGGTCCGCACCGGCGCGCAGCAGAGCGCGCAGCTGGATCATGTAGGTCTCGGGGTTGTCCAGGCAGTAGCGGATGGCCCGGTGACCCAGGAAGGGGTTCTCCTCCTTCTTCATGTGCAGGTAGTCGATCTCCTTATCGCCGCCCACATCCAGGGTGCGGATGATGACCTCCTTGCCTGCGAACAGCGCCGCCACCTGACGGTAGGCGTTCATCTGCTCCTCCTCGGTGGGCAGGCTGTCCCGGTCCATGAACAAAAACTCGGTGCGGAACAGGCCGATGCCCTCGGCGCCCTTCTCCAGGGCGGCCTGGGCGTCCTCCGGCTTGCCGATGTTGGCATACAGGCCCACGGCACGGCCGTCCGCGTTCACGGTGGGCTTGCCCAGGTAAGCCTTCAGCATCTGGCGCTGATGCTCAAACTCGGCGCGGCGGGCCTCGTAGTCCTTCAGGGTCCGCTCGTCCGGGTTCACATATACGTGACCGTACTCGCCGTCCATGGCAACGGCATCGCCGTTCTGGATGGCGTCGGCCGCGCCGGGCACGCCCAGCACCGCGGGGATCTCCAGCGCGCGGGCCAGAATGGCGGAATGGCTGGTGCGGCCGCCGATCTCGGTGATGATGCCCACCACGTTCTCCCGGCTGATGCCCACGGTCATGCTGGGGGTGAAATCCTTGGCAACGATCACGGTGCCGGCGGGGGCATGGGCCAGATCCACATCCGGCAGACCCAGCAGCTGCTTGAGCAGGCGGGCGCGCAGGTCACCGATATCGGTGGCGCGCTGGCGCATCAGCTCGTCCTCCATGCCGCTGAACATGGCAATGAAGGTCTGGCAAACGGTATCCACCGCAGCCTCGGCCACGTTGCCCGCAGCGATCTGCTCCTCCATCTGGCCCATCATAAACGGGTCGTTCAGCATCATGATCTGGCCGGACAGGATCTCGGCGGCGTGCTCGCCCACCTTCTCGGTCATCTCGGCCGCCATGGTGCTCAGCCGCTGGCTCACAGCGGAGGCAGCCGCCTTCAGGCGCTCGGTTTCCTGCTGCTGACCCGCGAACTGCACCGCGGAATAATCCAAATTCTGCTCTTTTACCACCAGCGCATGGCCAATGCCCACACCGGCGGACGCTCCTGTACCCTTTAACATGGTCTTTGTGCCCCTCTCGTCGGCTTTTTTATCAGGCGCGCCCCGGCCCATCAGATGGACCGGGGCGCCGCGTGTTGTCTGCTCGTTGGCTGCTTACTCGCCCAGACCGCTTTCGATCAGGCCCACAGCCTTGTCCAGGGCGGCCTGCTCGTCGTCACCGGTGCAGCGAACTTCCAGCTCGCTGCCGCACTTGATGCAGGCGGCCATCAGGTTCATGATGCTCTTAGCGTTGATCTCCTTATCCTTGAACACCAGCACCACGTCGCTGTTGAACTTCATCATCTCCTGAGCGAACATACCGGCGGGACGCATGTGCATGCCCATGGGGTTTACGATCTTGGTCATCTTGCTTACCATAACAGTTATCTCCTTTTGTTCGTTTTATGAATGATTGTGAAGCGCCCGCGCACCGCGCGGGCGGCATTGCGTACAACGGTTTGTGATTACTGCTCCTTGTTCTTCTTCAGAACACCCAGCAGCAGCATACCCACCAGGCTGCCCACCACCAGGCTGATCACGTAGCCCAGCACATTGGTGACCACGGGGAACACGAAGATGCCGCCGTGAGGAGCCATCAGGCTGCAGCCGAAGAACATGCTCAGCGCACCGGCAACGGCACTGCCGACCACGCAGCTGGGAATCACGCGCAGGGGATCGGAGGCAGCGAAGGGAATCGCGCCCTCGGTGATGAAGCACAGACCCATGATGTAGTTTACCACACCGGACTTGCGCTCATCCTGAGTGAACTTCTTCTTGAAGAAGGTGGTGCACAGAGCGATGGCCAGCGGGGGAACCATACCACCCACCATAACGGCGGCCATCATCTGGTACTCAATGGCACCCTGCGCAGCGCCCGCGGCAGCGGCGGTGGCAATGGCACCGGTACCGGTCACGTAAGCAGCCTTGTTGAAGGGGCCGCCCATATCGATGCTCATCATACCGGCCAGAACAGCGCCCAGCAGGATCTTGCTGGTGCCGCCCAGGCTGTTCAGGAAGGCGATCAGACCGTTGTTGATGGCGCCCATGATGGGGTTCACCAGGCACATAAACAGGCCCATGAACAGCACGCCGATCACAGGGTACAGCAGGATGGGCTTGATGCCCTCCAGGCTGTCCGGCAGCTTATCGCAGACCTTGCGCAGGCCCAGCATGAAGTAGCCGCCCACAAAACCGGCCAGCAGAGCGCCCAGGAAGCCGGCGGGGATCGCAGCGACGCTGGGGTCCAGAATGGTGGCAAAGCTGGTGCCCACGGCTGCCAGGCTGCCGCCCACAAAGCCCACGGCCAGACCCGGACGGTCGGCGATGCTCATGGCGATGTAGCCCGCCAGAATGGGCAGCATGAAGTTAAAGGCAACGCCGCCAACGGTCTTGAAGAAGGCCGCCACGGGGGTGTTCATACCAAAGTTTGCGGGATTGATGGAGTAATCGTCCAGCAGGAAGGCCAGAGCGATCAGAATGCCGCCGCCGATGACGAAGGGCAGCATATGAGAAACGCCGTTCATCAGGTGCTTGTACAGCTGACGGCCGATGCTCTCGTTCTTGGCGGTATCGGTGGTCTCCACCGCGCCGGAGTAGTGGTAGATGGGAACCTGCTTCTCCGCGATCTTGCGGATCAGCTCCTCCGGATGATGGATGCCCTCGCTCACGGGAACAAACAGCACGCGCTTGCCGTCAAAACGGGCGGTGTCCACGTTCTTGTCAGCGGCCACGATGATACCGTCGGCAGCGGCGATCTCCTCGGCGGTCAGCACATTCTTGGCGCCGCCGGAGCCGTTGGTCTCGGCCTTCAGGGGGATCTCCATCGCCTTACCGGCCTTCTCCAGAGCTTCGGCGGCCATGTAGGTGTGGGCAATGCCGGTGGGGCAGGCGGTAACCGCCAGCACCCGGTAGCCCTCAGCCTTCTTTTCCTCAGCAGGCTGTGCGGGAGCGGAAGCATCATCGTTCACGGTCTCCACCTTGGGCAGCTTGGTGTCGCCGTATTTGGCGCTCTCGGCATCGTCGATAGCCTTCATGAACTCTTCCACAGTGGAAGCGGCCCGCAGCTTGGCGGTAAAGTCGCCATCCATCAGCAGAACCATCAGGCGGCTGAGGATCTCCAGGTGCAGGTTGCCGTCCATGGGAGCGGCGATCATAAAGAACAGATCGCTGGGCTTCTTGTCCATGGCGCCGTAGTCCACACCGTCGTACAGAGTCATGGCCGCCAGACCGGGGCGCTTGACTGCCTCGCTCTTGGCATGGGGAACCGCGATGCCTGCCTCGATGGCAGTGCTGCTCTGGGCCTCGCGGGCCAGAATCGCCTTCTTGTAGGCCTCCACATCGGCCAGATTGTCGCCAGCCACGTGCAGGCTGATCAGCTTATCGATGGCCGCATCTTTGTTCGCTGCGCTGGTGTGCAGCTCTACGCTTTCCGGTCTGAGCAAATCCGTAATACGCATGATACTCGATTCCTTTCTCTTATTTTTTCAAATGGGGATACGATCTATTTGCAGGCGTGCGGTTTTGGGTTCCGCGATGCACGCTTATGCCTGATTCAGAAGAGTCTCGATCTCGGGCCAGGTAGCCAGCACATCCGAGAAGGCAGTGGCGCTGCCCGCGGCGCTGCCTACGCGCAGCGCATGGGCATAATCGCCGGTATCCAGATAACCGGCCAGGAAGCCTGCCACCATGGAATCGCCCGCACCCACCGAGTTCTTTACCTTGCCCTTGTAGGCGGTAAGGCGGTGGCAGCCGCCGTTCTCATCCAGCAGCATTGCACCGTCGCCGGCCATGCTGACCAGCACGTTGCGCGCGCCCTGCTGCTGCAGCTTTTCGGCGCACTCTCGAATCTCTTCGTCGGTGTTGAGGACCCGGCCGAAGATCTCGCCCAGCTCGTGATTGTTGGGCTTGATCAGGAAGGGCTTGTACTTGAGCACGTTTACCAGCAGGTCCCGGGTGGCATCCACCGCGCAGAGAACCTTTTTGCCCTCCAGACGGGCCAGAATGCTTTCGTACACATCGCTGGGCATGCTTGCGGGAATGCTGCCGGCCAGAACCAGCACATCGCCCTCACCCAGAGCATCCAGCTTGCACAGCAGCTCCTCCAGCGCCTCGGCGCTGATGTCAGGGCCCTTGCCGTTGATCTCGGTCTCCTCGCCGGCCTTCAGCTTTACATTGATGCGGGTGAGACCGGCGGGCAGGTGGATGAAGTCGGTGGCGACACCCTTGGCGGCCAGACCGTCCTCAATGGCCTTGCCGGTGAATCCGGCCACAAAGCCCAGCGCCACATTTTCATGGCCCAGCTCCCGCAGCACCCAGGACACGTTAATGCCCTTGCCGCCCAGCTGTACATCCTCGCTGACAGTGCGGTTCACCTGGCCCAGGGTCAGCGCATCCATGCGCACCACGTAGTCCAGCGCGGGATTGAATGTAACGGTGTATATCATAACCCTTCTACCTCCTTGATCACTGCATGCTTGCGATAGCTCTTGTCCGGCAGATGATCGGTGACGATGCAGGCCTGGTCGATGGGAGCCACCGTGACCGCCGACACCCGCCCGAACTTGGACGAATCCGCCAGCACATATTTGATATAGGCCTGTCGCAGCGCCATCGACTTAACCTGGGCTTCCTCCACATCCGGCGTGGTGTAGCCCTGGCCCACGGTGATGCCGTTGATGCCGATAAAGGCCTTGGTAAAGTTGTAATGGCTCAGGGACTGCACGGCGCCCGCCCCAACAATGGCTTCGGTGCCGGTCTTGAGCATGCCGCCCAGGATGTAAGCCTTGAACCCCTTGTTTACCAGCCGCTGGGCGTGCAGAATGCCGTTGGTCACGATCAGCAGCCCGTCGCTGGGCTCCATGTATTCCAGCATCCGCAGAGTGGTGCTGCCCGCGTCCAGGAAAATCACATCGTCCGGCTGGATCTGGGCCGCCGCATAGCGGGCGATCTGATCCTTCTGGGCCTGATTGAGATGCTCCTTTGCGCTCATGGTGGGCTCGCCGCTCTCGAAGGTGGCATCCACTGCGGTGGCACCGCCGTGCACCTTGTTCAGCTTGCCCTGCTCGGCCAGGATCATCAAATCCCGCCGCACGGTGGATTCCGAAGTGTCCAGCCGCTGAGCCAGCTCGGTGACGGTTGCCGCCCGGCGCTTTGCCAGCACATCCAGAATTACCGCAAACCGTTTTTCTGCCAGCATTTCGCCGCCCCCTTTGCCTGTATCTCTCGTTCTGGTTTCACTATAGCACAGTCATTTGGCGAATTCAAGCATTTTCTATCAAAAACAATCAAATTTCTGCATTTTATTTTGAGTCGCCTGCGCATGTTTGCGCAAATTCGCGCAAACAAGCAAAAAACCCCTGCGCCGCGGGTTGCGGAACAGGGGATTTTTTATCTGTGCTATCGCTGGAAGCGAGGTGGCTCATTCAGATCCAGCTCCAGCAGGTGAGCCTTGATCTGCATCAGACTGCGCGCCTCCATGCACAGTCCCCGCACGCCCTGGCGGATGAATCGCTCGGCAGTATCCGGATCAGTGGCACTCACGCCGCAGATGGTAACCGGCAGCTCCTGGCTCCAGGCGGCCGCCACCACCATGTCGATCAGGCGGCCCACCGCGTGGGGCCAGCCGGTAAAATAGCCGGACATCCGGCTGTCCCGCCGGTCGGCCGCGTAGGTGTACTGGGTCAGATCGTTGGTACCGATGTGCACGAAGGAGCAGCGGTCTGCCAGAATCTCATCGGCCAGCAGGGCAGCGCTGGGCACCTCGATCATTGCACCCAGCGGAACCTTTTCATTGAAGGGCACGCCTTCCCGGCGCAGCTGGCTCTTGGCCACCTCCACCAGCTCCAGGGCTTCCTTCCAGTCCGCCGGGCCGGTAATCATGGGGAACATGATTCGCAAATCGCCCTTGAGCGCGGTACGCAGCAGCGCCCGCATCTGGGTGACGAACAGCTCCGGGTGGCTCAGCTGAAGCCGCACACCTCTCATCCCCAGCGGGGAATAATTGATGGTATCCTCCAGCTCCGCCACCCGCTTGTCCGCCCCGATGTCAAAGGTGCTGATGATTACCGGACGACCGGCAGCCGCTTCCAGGCAGGTCATATAATAATAGTATTGCTCGTCCTCGCCGGGAATGTGATCGCCGGTAATAACGAACTCGCTGCGCAGCAGTCCCACGCCATCTGCACCCGCGTCCATGGCGGCCCGAATGTCGGTGGGACTGGAGCAGTTGGCCATCAGGGTCACAGCGGTGCCGTCCTTGGTCACGCAGGGCTGGTCCTTCAGGAAGGCCATCCGCTTTTTCAGCATACCCTCGCCCACAATCCGCCGCTGGGCGTGGCGCACCGCGTCCGCGTCCGGCTTGACGATCATGTCACCGTTATAGGCATCCAGAATGGCGGCCTGCCCCTCGCTGTAATCCAGCATCTCATTGCCCAGCTGCACCACGGCGGGAATGTCCATGGTACGGGCCATAATGGCCGCGTGGCTCTGGATACTGCCGCCGCTGGTGGCAAAGCCCAGAATCTTGGCCCGGTCGATGCTGATGATGTCGCTGGGGAAGATGCGCTCCCCCACCAGAATGCAGGGGACCTCCAGCTCGGGAGCCTTGCGGGGCTCGCCGTCCAGAATATTCACCACCCGGCGGCAGACATCCAGCACATCCACCGAGCGCTGGCTCATGTATTCATCGTCCAGATTTTCCAGGGTGGCGGCATAGTGCCTGCCCACCCATTCC
This sequence comes from Gemmiger sp. An194, assembly GCF_002160145.1. GTDB lineage: Bacteria > Bacillota > Clostridia > Oscillospirales > Ruminococcaceae > Allofournierella. The sequence goes on from NZ_NFKA01000009.1 coordinate 82,831, forward strand.
ATGGCGGCGGCCGCGCCATCGCCGTCCGCGATGCGCTGGGCCACCTGCGTCAGCAGACCTGCATCTTCCAGCATCATCCGCTGGAACATGAGAATGGCCTGCTGGGTGCCGTCGGTTTTTTCCTCCAGAACGCGCAGCTCCTCTTTTGCCAGGATCACAGCCGCATCGAACAGGGCCTGCTCACGCACCGGAAGACCGACCACACGCGCCAAGCCGGCAGTGCCGTGGTGCAGCCGGTGGACCGGCCCCATGACCAGCCCTTTGGATGCGCTGATGCCTGTGAATCTTCTCATGGAACCTCACCTCCCTGGGATCTGTGCAGGCTTGCCGCCACAAGCGCCTGCAGAAACTCTCCGGGGGCGGCTGCCGCCTGGGCGGACTCCCGGATACAAATACCCGCCCCCTCTTCAAACAGGGGCGCAAACCGCAGGCAGATCTGAGGGTCCACCTGCTGCAAAAATTCGTCAAACAACTGCCGGGCGGTGTAGACCGGCTCCGGTGCCACACCGGCCAGCTCACAGGCCCGCTCCAGCGGAGCCAGTGCCCGGGCTGCGGCCGTGGTCGCCAGCTTTTCCAGCCCGCCCAGCGCCGCCTGTTCCGTAAAGGTAAGCGAGGGGTTTGCTCCCATGACCCGGCGCAGCAGTTCGGCATAAGGGCGGATAAAGTTCTCGGTGAGCACCCGTTCCTGCCCGGCCTGGATGCTGTAAGCAATGCCCAGGATACGGCCGAAGGCCCGATAGGTATCGTTGTAGCCCAGGGCAATGTTCTGTGCGGCCTGGCAGGGATCGAAGGTCAGGATCGCGCCCAGCTCCCAGTGACTGCGAACCAGAATGACCGGGATATCCGCTGGCAGCCGCCGCATCACGCCGATGCCGTCCACATCCACGGCCACAACTTCCTCCGCGCCCATGCGGCGCGCCAGGCCCACCGGCATATTGTCGGCATAGCCGCCATCAATGAACTCCTTGCCCTCAATGGCCCGGGGCCGGAAGGCAGGGAAACAGGCAGCGGAGGCAAGAAGGTAATCCTTCATCTGTCCCTGCGGGATCTCCTGTGCGGTGAGCTCCAGCGGGCGCAGGGTCCGTTTGTTCACGGTGACCAGCCCGAATTCAATGGGGGAGGTTCGCAGGGCCTCCTCATCCAGCACCCGGTCCACGATCCCCTCCAGCGGGGTCACATCCAGTCCGCCGCAGCGCACCGTCTCCTGCCAGAAGTTCAGCATTCCCTGATCCGGGTCCGGAGGGTCTGTAATCACCTGGCGGGTATCGATGGTCAGCCACATATCCCGGGCGGTGGCCCACTGCCCGGTGGCGAACATGGCCCCGTTCAAACAGCCCACCGAGGTGCCGGTGATCACATCCGGCCGCCAGGCAAGCTCGGTCAGTGCCTGGTAGACCCCGACCTGGTAGCTGCCCCGGGCACCGCCGCCCGCCAGTACAAGCCCTCGCTTCATGCTGTCCCGCCCTTTCTCACTTTATCAAATTGTAGCAAAAAACTTTTGGGGGATGCAACCTTTTTCCAAGAAAAAACGGCTGAATCGCCTAATCATCCATTGTGTTTAGTCTATTATAATCCTTTCGTGTGATAAAGGAAATACGTTTTCAACTATTTTTACAAAATATTCTACAAAGCAAAAAATATTTTGTGCATCATTCTTGTTTTTCCGGGTATTTCGTTCTATAATGAAGGCAACGGTGAAATTTGGATTTCTTTTCCGGGAATCGGTTTTACCCTGTATCTCCCGGCCTGCCGGGCTTTTGGAACAAGGAGGGATCATTCGATCATGAGCGCGATGTATTTTGTTGCAGCAGGCTCTGTGCTTGCCTTGTTGTTCGCGGCGACCATGTTCGCCCGCGTCAAAAAAGAGCCGCAGGGCACACCCCAGATGGCCAAGATCTCGGCCGCGGTGAGCAATGGTGCGACCGCCTACTTAAAGCGTCAGTATAAAGGCGTGGCCATCTTCTTCGCCGTGGTCTTCGTGATCCTTCTGATCATGGCATTCCTGGGCTTTTTGAGCTTTTTCACCCCCTTCGCATTCCTGACCGGCGGCTTTTTCAGCGGCCTGTCCGGCTTTATTGGCATGCGCACCGCCACCATGGCCAACTGTCGCACCGCCAACGCTGCCTCCAATAGCCTGAACAAGGGCCTGCGGGTGGCCTTCAGCGCCGGCTCGGTCATGGGCTTCACGGTGGTTGGCCTGGGCCTGCTGGACCTGAGCATCTGGTACTTTTTCCTGCATTTCTGGTACACTGCCATTGATCCGGTGGCCAGTCAGGAGATCCTGATCCAGAACATCACCTCCAATATGCTCACCTTCGGCATGGGCGCCTCCTCCATGGCGCTGTTTGCCCGTGTGGGCGGCGGCATCTTCACCAAGGCGGCGGACGTTGGCGCCGACCTGGTGGGCAAGGTGGAGGCGGGAATCCCCGAGGACGACCCCCGCAACCCCGCCGTTATCGCCGACAACGTGGGCGACAACGTGGGTGACGTGGCCGGCATGGGTGCCGACCTGTATGAGTCCTATGTGGGCTCCATCGTTTCCACCAGCGCGCTGGCCGTAGCCGCAGGCTTCGACATGCAGGGCGTGGGCGTTCCCATGCTGCTGGCCGCGCTGGGCGTGCTGTGCTCCATTCTGGGCACCTTCTTCGTTAAAACCCAGGAGGGCGCCAGCCAGAAAAACCTGCTGGCCGCCCTGCGCACCGGCACCTACATCAGCAGCGTGTTGATCGCCATCTGTGCCTGGTTCGCCATCCACTGGCTGCTGCCTGCCGAGCACGCCACCGGCGTGTTCATCGCGGTGATCAGCGGCCTGGCCGCCGGTGTGATCATCGGCGCGCTCACCGAGTACTACACCTCGGACAGCTACTCGCCCACCAGAAAGCTGTCGGCCTCCAGTGAAACCGGCAGTGCAACCGTTATCATCAGCGGCCTGTCGCTGGGCATGCTCTCCACCGTGGCCCCCGTTGTGATCGTGGGCATTTCGGTGCTGCTGAGCTACTTCTGCAGCGGCGGTGCGGAGGACTTCAACATGGGCCTGTACGGCGTGGGTGTTTCCGCCGTGGGCATGCTGAGCACCCTGGGCATCACCCTGGCCACCGACGCCTACGGCCCCATTGCGGACAACGCAGGCGGCATTGCCGAGATGACCCACATGCCCGCACAGGTGCGCCAGCGCACCGACGCGCTGGACAGCCTGGGCAACACCACCGCCGCCACCGGCAAAGGCTTTGCCATCGGCTCCGCGGCGCTGACCGCCCTGGCCCTGATCGCCTCTTACATTGACAAGGTCCACCAGATCGATCCGGACATCGTGCTGGATCTGTCCATCACCAATCCCACCACCCTGATCGGCCTGTTCATCGGCGGCATGCTGCCCTTCCTGTTCGCGGCCCTGACCATGGACGCAGTGGGCAAGGCAGCCCAGAGCATCGTGGTGGAGGTCCGCCGCCAGTTCAAGGAGATCAAGGGCCTGATGGAAGGCAAGGCCGAACCGGACTATGCCTCCTGCGTGGATATGTGCACCCGCAGTGCCCAGAAGCTGATGCTGGCCCCCGCCCTGATCGCGGTGATCGTGCCTGTTGTTGTAGGCCTGATCCTGGGCGTGGAAGGCGTGGCCGGTCTGCTGGCGGGCACCACCGTTACCGGCTTTGTGCTGGCCGTGATGATGGCCAACTCCGGCGGCGCGTGGGACAACGCAAAGAAGTACATCGAGAGCGGCGCCCATGGCGGCAAGGGCAGCGACTGCCACAAGGCCGCCGTGGTGGGCGACACCGTGGGCGATCCCTTCAAGGACACCAGCGGCCCCTCCATCAACATCCTGATCAAGCTCACCAGCATGGTTTCCATCGTGTTCGCCGGTCTGGTGATCGCGGTACACCTGCTGTAAGCTTATCCTTCCCATTTTCTCTCTTTTGCCCTAGGGCCCGTCAAAAGACCTCCTGGCCGTTTGTGTGTGGCGGGCCATTTGGACCAAAAAGGGGAGAGCGTTTTCAACGCTCTCCCCTTTTTGTTGTGGAAAAATTCGTATGCTTATTCCTGCGCCGCGAACAATCCGGTGGACAGATACCGGTCGCCGGTGTCCGGCAGGAGGGTCACGATGGTCTTGCCTGCGTTCTCCGGCAGCCGGGCCAGACGGACGGCACCCGCCAGCGCCGCGCCGGAGGAAATGCCTGCCAGCACGCCTTCGGCCCGTCCCAGCGCACGGCTGGCCTCAAAGGCCTGCTCGGTGGTCACGGTGAGCACCTCGTCGTAGGCCTGCTGGTTCAGCGCGGCAGGCACAAAGCCCGCGCCAATGCCCTGAATCTTGTGAGGGCCGGCCTTCCCGCCGGACAGCACCGGCGAGTCCGCAGGCTCCACCGCGGCCACATGGATGGCCGGGTTCTGCTCCTTCAGATAGCGGCTCACACCGGTGATGGTACCGCCGGTGCCCACGCCTGCCACGAACAGGTCGATCTGGCCGTCGGTATCCTGCCAGATCTCGGGACCGGTAGTGCGGTAGTGGGCATCCGGGTTTGCCGGGTTTTCGAACTGGCCGGGAATAAAGCTGCCGGGAGTTTGGCTGGCCAGCTCCTTTGCCTTTTCAATGGCGCCGGTCATGCCCTTCGCGCCGGGGGTGAGCACCAGCTCGGCCCCGTAGGCCATCATCAGCTGCCGCCGCTCCACGGACATGGTGTCCGGCATGACGATGATCACCCGGTAGCCCCGGGCCGCGGCCACCGAAGCAAGGCCGATGCCGGTGTTGCCGCTGGTGGGCTCGATGATGGTGCCGCCCGGGCCGATCAGTCCCTTGGCCTCGGCATCGTCCAGCATGGCCTTGGCCACCCGGTCCTTCACCGAACCGGCAGGGTTAAAGGATTCCAGCTTTGCCAGCAGCACAGCGTTCAGGCCCAGCTGTTGTTCCAGGCGGGTGAGGCGGAGCAGGGGAGTGCGGCCGATCAGCTGGTCCGCCGCGGTATAGATCTTGGACATGGTTCATTCTCCTTTATCTGTTGTGTGATGTATTTTTCTGCATCCGGGGATGGGGGCTTCCACCCTGCCCGGTCAACATCGCACCAGGCCCCCGGCCGCCATGCAAACGCACAACTGCTTCATTGCATATGCCGCCTTTCTGTAAAATGAGGATAGGGGTATCATACACCATATTCCCTATCTAGTCAATAGGATATCTTATCTTTTTTCGTTTTGTTGGTTTTCAAACATATCCTCATATATTCCTATGGTATACTGAGTCCAGAAGCTGTTTGAGAAACCGCCCCGCCGGGGCATACAAGGAGGATACACTGCTATGATCCGCAGAATCATTAAAATCGACGAAGCCGCCTGCAACGGCTGCGGTGCCTGCGCTGCTGCCTGCCACGAAGGGGCCATCGGAATGGTAAACGGCAAGGCCCGCCTGCTTCGGGACGACTACTGCGACGGCCTGGGTGACTGTCTGCCCACCTGCCCCACCGGCGCCATCTCTTTTGAGGAGCGGGAAGCCGCTGCCTACGATGAAGCCGCTGTGCTGGCCAACAAGGCCAAACAGGGCGCACCTGCTCACACCGGCTGCCCCGGCAGCCGCAGCCGGGTACTGAACACCCAGCCCGCCGCCGCTGTGCCCGGCCAGGAGCCCTCCAGTTGCCTGCGTCAGTGGCCGGTTCAGATCAAGCTGGCCCCGGTGAACGCCCCCTATTTTGAGGGGGCGGACCTGCTCATCGCCGCCGACTGCACCGCCTATGCCTATGCCGGACTGCACAGCCGGTTCATGGCCGGCCGGGTGACCCTGATCGGCTGCCCAAAGCTGGACATGGTGGACTACTCCGAAAAGCTGGGGGCCATTCTGGCCGCCAACAACGTGCGCAGCCTGACCGTGGTGCGCATGGAGGTACCCTGCTGTGGTGGAATGGAATACGCCGTGCAGCGGGCGGTGGCCGCCAGCGGCAAGCCGCTGGACGTGAAGGTGGCCGTGATCAGCACGGACGGTCGCATCCTGAAGGAATCGGTTTGACAAAAAGCGCAAAAGCCATTTTGGCTTTTGCGCTTTTTTCTTTCGGGCAGAGCTCAGTCTCCGACCCGCTCAAAGCGCCAGGTCTGGTCCGCATCCGGGTATTTTTCCCGGTCCACCGGGCCTGCAAACATTTCATAGGGGCGCACCCACAGGCCACCCTCCCCGTACAGCGGCCGGTACACCACAAGCTGCTCCTCGGTCTCGCTGTGGCGGGCAACGCCCACCACCTGATAAAAGTTGCCTTTAAAATGCCGGTAACGCCCCGGCGTGATCTGACGTTCCATTCAATTCATTGCTCCTTATCTTCCTCAGGCTGTACCAGCCCGGCCATTTCCCGCCAGTCAGCCCCTCTCCGGGCCCCGGCAGCCAGAGCCGCCAGCTCCCCGGGCAGCGGCGCACGGGGCTCCGCTTCGGGCGGGTCGGTGCGGCCGGGGGCCAGGTCCATGAGCCAGTAACTCACGCCCTGCCAGCCGTTTTTCAGACCGCAGCGGGCCTGCCGCCCCTCACACACAAAGCCGAACCGCTGATGAAAGGCCTCGCTGGCCGGATTCGGGTCCGCCAGCACCGCATAGGCATTCCAGTAGCCCAGGCGGCACAGTGCTGCCAGCAGCGCATGATACAGCATGCTGCCCACACCCAGCCGCCGGGCCTCGGGGTCCAGATAGATGGTAGTCTCAGTGTCCCAGGCATAGGCGCCGGTGCCATAGCGCCAGGGATGGGCGCAGGCATAGCCCAGGGGCTGGCCCAGGGCGTTTTCCGCCAGAAAGAAGGGCAGCTTCCGGCACAGGTTACGCATCTCTTTGCGGTAATCCTCCAGCTTGGGCGGCTGGTACAGAAAGGACGCGGTGGAATTCAGTACATAATGGCTGTAGATCCCCAGCACGGCCTCAGCGTCTGCCGGGCGTGCGGGGCGCAGCAGCACGAAGCGGGCCGGGTCGAATCCGGCGGCCAGCGCTTCTTTTTCCTCTTTTGTGCACTTTTTCAGCGCCACCTCCCGGCGCAGCGCGGCGCTTTTGCTCTCCAGCAGCTCCGCATAGGCCAGTGTTTCGCCGCCAAAACCTCGGGTATATTTCGCACCCTTGCCGCCCGCGTGAGCACGCAACCGGCGCAGCAGGTCGTTGGTCCAGCCGGTGTACAGCGCACCGTTGGCGCAGCGCATCATATACACATAGGCGGGAGCCGCTACAGTTCGTTCTTCCATGGCTGTTTCATCCCTTATGTTGCAATGTTACTTTTTGCCGCCCCGCAGCACAAAATAGCAGGCGGCGATGGCATCCTCTTTGGTTTCCGCGGTGATCAGAAACCGGCTGGCGTGGCAAAAACGCAGGCTGGCAATGTCCGAGGACTTGCGCAGATGCTCCTCCGGCTGGCCTGCCCAGCCCATGGGGAAGGGCTTCTTGGGCCGCTTGGTGAGCCGGTCGTTCACGCACTGAGCCGACCAGCCGCCCCGCTGGCTGGGATACACCACAAACAGCGCATCGCTGCGGTAGAGGGCGTTCTTCCAGGGGGCGTAACAGGGCAGGATCACAATGCCGTCCCGGCTTTCCTCATAGGCCTTCTGCACCAGTGCATCCGCCCGGTTCACAGCCCGGGCCGCCTCGATGTTGTTCTCCAGAATCACCTGGGCAAAATCCACCGCCCGGGCAAAGCAGGCATCCGGGTCCTGGGGCTGGTCCCACAGGGGATTGAAGCCGCCGATGGCATCCGCCAGCAGGCAGCTTTCGCCGGTGTTGTCGTTCAGATCCAGCGGCTGCACAAAATTCTCATCCAGCAGGCGGGCCTGGTTTTCTCCCACCAGCTGGGCGCCGAACTCCTTCCACAGCAGGCCGAAGGCCGCATAGGGAATCCCGTTGGGGCGCTCAGCCCGGTCCGCCGCGTGATGGTCGAAGGGACCGTTGCCGATGTCGTACACGATGCCGTCAAAATTCTCCGGCACCGAAAAACCACGGGTCACGGTAAAGTCCGGCCGCAGGATGCGCAGCAGCGCGGTGCTGAACACATCGTCGGCGTGAAACTTACCGCCGTGGGTAAATCCGTTTTTGGGTACTTGCATGCTCATGGAATCCATCCTCACACTTCTTGTTGTTATACCCTTTCAGTATATCACATCCCCGCAAGCCCCTGCGCAAAAATTGGCAGATGCTTTTCCTGTGCAGTCCCCTGCAAACGTGTTATAATGAGGGCAAAGCCCCGCCGGGCGGGGCAGCCAAGAGAGGGGGACCCATCCTATGCCCGTAAAAACCAAGCGTCCCTTTGCATTGGGGATGATTCTACTGGCCATCGCCGCGCTGGCGGCGCTGATTTTCGCCATTGTTCTGCTGATCCGGGGTGTTTCCGGCCTGGCCATGCCCCACATGACGGCCCCGGAGCAGATCCGGGCGGTGCTGCTGGACGACGCCTGGGCCGGATATTTTGACGAAAGCCATACCCGTGAGGAGCAGGAGGCCTTTCTGACCAGCACGCTGGACGAGGCCACTGCTCAGGGTGCCAACACCGTGCTGGTGGCCGGGTCCGTACCCGGCGGCGGCGTGCTGGCCCGAAAGCTGGAGACCGCCGAAGCCGCGCCCATGGTGAGCGAATCCGACGGGCTCTTCTCCTCCTTTGACCCCATCCGGATCCTGATGCAGCAGGCCGCCAAACGCAATATGCTGGTGGCCCTCTACCAGCCGGAGGGAGTCTCCCTGAAGGACTGGATGACCGAGGCCGCCGACCGCTATGGCCTGACCTTATACACCCTGAGCGGCGAGGGCGTCGATGCCCGCTACACTGCCGCGGACCAGCCGGAGCTTGTCCTGGCCCAGGAAAGTCCGGCGCTGGCCGCCGCTGTGTGCCAGCTGCAGCCGGGTACCGGCGTGGTGCTGGGCAGTCTTGCCGGACTGGTGAACGGAAAGGAAAGCGCAGCTGTGACCCTGCAGTATCTTTCCGGCGACGGTCTGCCCGACATCGCCCAGCAGCAATTCAGCCAGACTCTGGCCATCGTCTCCCCGGACCCGGCCAGCAAGGTCTACACCGACACCATCTTTCTGATGGGCACCTCCGATCCCAGCCAGCCCCTAACCGTGAACGGCCAGGAGGTACAGCGCTACGGCTCCTACGGCATGTGGGGGCTGGAGGTAAGCCTGACCGAGGGCGACAATGTGTTCACCGCCCAGCAGGGTGAGGCTACCGCCTCCATCACCCTGACCAAGCCCGCGCCCAGCACCGGGTCCGGCGGCTCCGGCAGCAGCCAGATTGTTTCCGACGGATCGGTGGCAGCCCAGCCGGGCCAGCTGCTGCGGGTGACCTCCACCCTGGCCAGCGCCCTTTCCGATTATCAGAACACCAGCGCCATTGCCATGACCGCCTACGAGGGTGCCGTGGCAGAAGTCGTGGACAGCGTCTCCTTTGTGAGCGGAACCAAGCGCACCTACGCCTACCAGCTGCCGGACGGCAACTACATAAAGGCCTCGGACTGTGAGCTTTTAGAGGAGGGGACCGCTCAGGCCGCCTTCACCGGGCTTTCCGCCGGCGAGGAGAACGGCATCGAATCCCTGACCTTCGCGGGCAGCGGCACGCCCTATTACAGCCACACCTGGGAGGGCAACGAATTCACCCTGCATTTTTATTCTGCCTCCTTCTCCGGCCAGGCTCCTCAGGACATCGGCTTTGAAGGAGCCAGCGTGACTGTGGAGCCGGAGGAAAACGGCTTTGCCATGCATATCACCTTCCAGGACAGCGACCCGCTGTGGGGATATTTTGTGGATTACACCCCGGAGGGCGGCACCCGCATCGCCCTGAAGCATCAGCCTACGCGCAGCAGTGACCCGGCCCTTCCGCTGGCGGGCGTGACCGTTCTGCTGGACCCGGGCCACGGCGGGGATGACATGGGCGCACCCGGCTCCCCGGTGGAGGATTTCCCCCAGGAGAGCGAGCTGAACCTTTCCGCCGCACTGGCGGCCAAATACCGGCTGGAGCAGCTGGGGGCAACCGTGACCATGACCCGGGATACCGATGTATTCTACACCCTGGCTGAGCGGATGGAGATGCTCAACAGCCAGAAGCCGGACTTCTTCATTGCCATCCACCACAACAGTGCCGCCATGAACGCCGATCTGAATCAGGTGGGCGGCACCGAAGCCTACTGGTTCTACACCGAGGGCAAGTCCCTGGCCACCGCCCTTTCGGCCAACGTGAGCCTGACCACCAGCCGCAATGACCGGGGGCCCAAATACTCCGCGTTCTATGTGACCCGCTCCAACATCTGCCCCGCGGTGCTGCTGGAGCTGGGCTTCGTGAGCAACCCGGCAGAGTACGAAAGCTGCGCCACCCTGGAAGGTCTCTGGGCCGAGGGTGGTGCCATCGCACAGGCTGTGCTGGACAGCATTCCCGACTGATTCGCTTTCTTTTTCATTCCCGCTGCGAAGGCAGCGGGAATTTTTTTGCCCGGCTGAAAGATAACCGCCCCCTCAGTCGTATTCCCGGTGAAAGCGCTTTTTCACACCACAGCAAAGGAAGTGAGCGATACGAATACTCCCATGGACCGCCGCCAGGCAGAGCGGCTGGTAAACACCTATTCCGATCTGATTCTGCGGCTGAGCTACACCTATCTGAAAAGCACTGCCGATGCCCAGGACATCTGCCAGACCGTTTTTCTCAAGCTGCTCACCAATCCCCGGCGCTTTGACAGCCCGGAGCACGAAAAGGCCTGGATCATCCGCACCACCGCCAACGCCTGCAAGGACCTTCTGAAGAGCCACTGGCGGCGCACCACCGTGACCATGGACGAGGCCGCTCCGGTGCCCGCACCGTCGGTGGAGGAGGGAAGCCTGCTGGCTGCCGTGCAGCTGCTGCCGCCCAAATACCGGGCAGTGATTTATCTGTATTATTACGAGGGCTATGCCGCCAAGGAGATCGCCCGGCTGCTGGGCGAAAACCCGGCCACCATCTCCACCCGGCTGAACCGGGGCCGGGCTCGGCTGCGTACCCTGCTGGAACAGGAGGAACTGGCATGAAGACTTATCGGGAATCCATGAACGAGCTGCAGTTTTCCCCGCAGCAAAAACAGGAAATGATCGACCGCCTGATGACCCAATCCACCCGCCCCCCCAGAGGGCACGCCATCCCGCTGCGGCGGGTCTGTGCGCTGGGAGCGGCGGCCGTTCTCACCGGCGCTCTCTGTCTGGGAGCCGCAGCCAGCGGTGTGCTGAAGCCCGTTGCCCAGGCCTTCGGCGCGGTGTTTGGTACCGCGCCCGCCCAGACCGAGATCATCGACCGGATCGGATACCCTCTGGATGCCAGCGCCACTGTGGACGGGGTCACCGTGCAGGCCAACGCCATCATCGGCGATACCTACAGCTACGCCATCGTCTATTCCATCTACCGGGAGGATGGCCAGCCCATCACAGCGGACCCGGACCCCAACCGGGATGGCGCCCTGGCCCTTCGCTTCGGGGAATGGGACACGGATGTGGGCCATATGGGCGGCATGCATGGTACCGCCTGGTTCTTCGATGAGGACCCGGCCGACAATGCGGTGCAATTCGTTCAGCTACTCACCGCCGATGCCCCGCTGGAGCCCGGCACCGCCACCGTACACCTGGCCGACCTGAAACAGGGGATCGGCGAGGACGCGGTGATGCTGGCCGAGGGCAGCTGGGAGCTGCGGTTCGCTTTTGCCTTCGAGGACAGCTCGCTGGAGCTGCCGGGCGGCCAGAGCTTCACCGCAAACGGAGAAACCGCGGTGCTGAACAGCATATCCATTTCGCCCTTGTCTTTTCGGATCGACTACACAGTGGACACCGCTCTGCAGCCGGACAAAAATTCCACTGCACTTACCCCCCAGTCGGTTTATCTGACCCTCACCGACGGCAGCCGCATCGACCTGACCGGCTTTGGCGGCGGCGCCCGGCCGGAGGGAGACACCACCCGCTGCGAGCTCAGCGGCGTATTTGACCAGATCCTCCCGCTGGATACCATCGAGAGCATCACCATTGGAGAAGCAACCATTCCGGTGAACGGCCGGTAATTTGATACAGACCCGATACACAAAAAAGGACCTGCCCGTTTGGGCAGGTCCTTTTGATTTGCTTTTTTGCCTTGATCAGGCGGCAGTGGAAGCGCTCTCAGCAGCTTCGGAGGAAGCAGCCTCGCTCACAGCGCTCTCAGCAGCCTCGGAGGAAGCAGCCTCAGAGGAAGAAGCCTCGCTGGCAACGCTCTCGGCAGCCTCAGAAGAAGCGGCCTCGGAAGCGGTGCTCTCAGCGGCGGTGCTGTCGGCTACGCTCTCGCTCTCGGCAACGGTGCCCTCAGAGGGCTCGCCGATGTAGGCGTACTGCAGGTACCAGTAGCCGTAGGGGCTGTGCCAAACGCCCTGCAGATCGGTGCTCTGCAGCCAGAAGTCGCTGTTGTGGGCGATGGGAATCATCGCGTACTCGCTCATCAGCAGCTCCTCAGCAGCGTGCAGGTTGGCAAAACGCTGCTCCACGTCGGCGATGTTGGTGTTGTTCATCAGCTCGTCGTACTTAGCGTTGGAGTACTTACCATCGTTGTTGCCGTTCTCGGTCATGAACAGCTCCAGGATGTTGGAGGGATCGTTGTAGTCGAATACCCAGCCGTTGCGGGCCATCTCGTAGTCACCGGAGCGGCGCAGCGGGGTGAAGGAAGACCATTCCACGATCTCGATCTCCAGGTTGATGCCCAGAACTTCCTTGTAGCACTGCTGCATGTACTCAGCAACAGCCTTGTTGTAGCCGGAATCGTTGGTGGTGTAGGTGATGGTGGGGAAGCCCTCGCCATTGGGGTAGCCAGCAGCAGCCAGAGCCTCCTGAGCCTGCTTCTTGGACTCCTCGTAATCGGTGGGGATCCAGTTCTTGCCGGAGTTGTCCATGTAGGAGGTGGTGCCGTCAGCATCGGTGATGCCGGGGCCGGTCAGCTCGTAAGCAGGCAGGTAGGTACCCTGCTGCACGGTGTTGGCGATGTAATCGCGGTCCAGAGCCAGGCTCAGAGCCTTACGCACGTTCACGTCCTGGAACAGCTCGTTCTGCAGGTTCATGCTCATGTAGGAGGTGCCCATGATGGGGTCCACATGGAACTCAGGCGTGCCGGTCAGGCTGGGGATCTCCTCGGTGGGCACGTCACGAACCAGAGAGGCCTGGCCGGTCTGGAACGCGGTGTAGGCAGCGGTGGAGTCCTCCATCAGCAGGAAGGTGATGGTGTCGGTAACGATCTTGCTGGAATCCCAGCCGCCGTTGTAGTAGGGGTTCTTGGTGAGCACGATCTGCTGGCCCACAGTCCAATCGGTCATGTAGTAGGGACCGTTGGAAACGTAGGTCTCAGGAGTAGTAGCCCAGGCATCGCCGTTGGCCTCGATGGTCTCCTGCTGCACAGGGCTCAGGGTGGAGAAGGCAGCGATCTTATCGAAGTAGGTGCAGGGATGAGCCAGGGTCACCACGAAGGTGTTGGCATCGGGAGCGGACACCTGCAGAGCGTCCGGATTGCCGTTCATGGCTTCCTCGTAGCCGGCAACCATACCCACCACGGTGGCGGAGTAGGGAGCAGCGGTAGCGGGATCGGCCACACGCTTGAAGGTGTAAACGAAGTCGTTGGCATCCAGATCGGTGCCGTCGGACCACTTCAGGCCCTCACGCAGATGGAAGGTCCAGGTCAGACCGTCCTCGCTCACTTCCCAGCTCTCGGCCTGGCCGGGCTGAACCTCGTTGTTCTCGTCAATGATCAGCAGACCCTCGAAGGTGGTCAGGATCAGGTTGCCGCCATCGATGGCGCTGTTCAGAGCGGGGTCCAGAGTCTCGGGGTTGGGGCCCAGCTGAACGGTGATGTTGCTGCTGCCGGTGGCAGTGCCTTCAGCGGCGCCGCTGGTGGCAGTCTTGTTGCCGCCGCAAGCGACCATGCTGAACGCCATGGCAGCGGCCAGCACCAGTGCTAACACTTTTTTCATGTTGCGGTTCCTCCTCTTACAGATAAGCAAAGTTTCTCTGTGCCGGTTTTGCTCCCCCCGAAGGGAACAGACCGGCCAACACACATGCCGTTTCGGGTTTGCAGGTTCCAGATACAAACCCCGGCCCCGCCGCTTGTCCGTTCATTGCATACAACAGTCCGCAGCAGGTGTCTTGAACGCATTGTAGCACTTTAGCCCAAAAAAGTTCAATGGCGCTTGTAAAATTGTAAAAAATTTGTTTTCTTTTATGGAAAAGTTCTCTACCAATCGATTCTTTTTTCACACCTCTTTTATATACTTTTCACAACTCATTGTTTGTTTGAACAAGAGCCATACTGTTTTTTGCCAACAGCGCCCCTACATAAAAGAAGAGCCCTGCAAGATGCAGGGCTCTTCTTTCTTTCTGTTTTTCAGGCCTCGCTGGCGGAATCACTGGCAGCGGCTTCGCTGGCAGTGCTCTCGGCAGCCTCGGAGGAAGCAGCCTCGCTGGCAACGCTCTCGGCAGCCTCAGAAGAAGCGGCCTCGGAAGCGGTGCTCTCAGCGGCGGTGCTGGTGGCTACGCTCTCGCTCTCGGCAGCAGTATCCTCAGCAGGCTCACCGATGTAGGCATACTGCAGGTACCAGTAGCCGTAGGGGCTGTGCCAGGTGCCCTGCAGGTCGGGGCTCTGCAGCCAGAAGTCGTTGTAGTAGGCCACGGGGATCATGGAGTAATCCTCCATCACGATCTCCTCAGCGGCATGCAGGTTGGCAAAACGCTGCTCCTTGTCGGCGATCTTGGTGTTCTCCATCATCTGATCAAACTCAGGGTTGGAGTACTGGCCGTCGTTGTTGGCGTTGCCGGTCATGAACAGCTCCAGCATGCTGGAAGGATCATTGTAGTCGAAGGACCAGCCGTTACGGGCCATCTCGTAGTCACCGGCGCGGCGCATCGGGGTGAAGGAAGACCATTCCACGATCTCAATCTGCAGGTCGATGCCCAGAACTTCCTTGTAGCACTGCTGCAGGTACTCGGCCACAGCCTTGTGGTAACCGGCATCGTTGGTGGAGTAGGTGATGGTGGGGAAGCCCTCGCCATTCGGGTAACCGGCCTCAGCCAGAGCCTCCTGGGCCATGGTCTTGGCAGTCTCGTAATCCTCGGGAATCCACTCGCCGCTGGACTTGTCCATGTAGGCGCTGCCGTCCGCATCGGTGATGCCGGGGCCGGTCAGCTTATAAGCGGGGGAGTAGGTGCCCTGCATCAGGGTGTTGGCGATGTAATCACGGTCGATGGCCAGGCTCAGAGCCTTACGCACATTCACATCGTTGAAGGGCTCGATGGAGTCGTTCATGGTCAGGTAGTAGGTGCCCATGACCGGGTCCACATAGAACTCGCCGCCATCCTCGGCCTTGGTCAGGCTGGGGATCTCCTCGGTGGGAACATCCTTGATCAGCTGGGCCTGGCCGGTGGTGTAAGCGGTGTAGGCAGCGGTGGAGTCCTCCATCAGCAGGAAGGTGATGGTGTCGGTAACGATCTTATCGCTGTCCCAGCCGCCCTTATAATAGGGGTTCTTGCTGAACACGATCTGCTGACCAACGGTCCACTCGGTCATGTAGTAGGGACCATTGGACACATAGGTCTCGGGAGCGGTGGCCCAGGCATCGCCGTTGGCCTCAATGGTCTCCTGCTGCACGGGGCTCAGGGTGGCGAAAGCAGCCAGCTTATCGAAGTAGGTGCAGGGGTAGCTCAGGTGCACGATGAAGGTGTTGGCATCGGGGGCTTCCACCTGCAGGGCATCCGGGTTGCCAGCCATGGCCTCGTCGTAACCGGCGATCATGCCCACAGCGGTCTGGGAGTAGGGAGCAGCGGTGTCGGGATCGGCAACGCGCTTATAAGTATACACAAAGTCGGTGGCATCCAGATCGGTGCCGTCGGACCACTTCAGGCCCTCGCGCAGGTGGAAGGTCCAGGTCAGACCGTCCTCGCTGACCTCCCAGCTCTCGGCCTGGCCGGGCTGGACCTGATTGTTCTCGTCCACGATCAGCAGGCCCTCAAAGGCAGTGATCAGTATGTTGCCGCCATCGATGGTGCTGTTCAGCGCCGGGTCGATGGATTCGGGGTTGGGTCCGATCTGTACGGTCACATTGCTGGCGGTGGCGCTTCCGGAAGCGGAGCCGGTGCTGCCGGCGCTGGCAGTGGAAGAGCTGCTGCCGCCGCAAGCCACCAGGCTGAATGCCATCACGGCAGCCAGCACCAGAGACAAAGCTTTTTTCATGGTTGGTGTTCCTCCTCAAGCAGTTTGCAAAGTTTCTCCTGCGGCCGGTCGGCGTGCTCCGCGGTAAGCCCACGTTCCCGGCTGCAAAGCCGCCCTTTTCCCGCAGATTCCAGATGCGGGCAGCGGCCGTTTCCCCCTGATCGATTTGAATAAATATTCAAATTTATTGGGTGTTTATTCGGATTGTAGCACTTTACCCAAAAAAAGTGCAATGGGTATGTGCAGTTTGTAACCCTTTTGTTTCTTTCCTTCGTCAAACTGTATTTCTCTTGTTTTGGAACGCGTTCTGATTTATGCATCTTCCACAATCCTTTGTCCTTTTGGACAAAGGAGTCAATCAAGCCAAACAACAGAAAAAGACCCCGGATATTTCCGGGGTCCTTCTCTTCTGTGTGTTGAACAGAGAAACTTTGCTCTCTGGAAGAGCCGAGGCTCATACAGTCTTACTCAACGTAAGCGTACTGCAGGTACCAGTAGCCGTAGGGGCTGTGCCAGCTGCCCTTCAGGGAAGAGCTCTGCAGCCAGAAGTCATTGTAGAAGGCCAGGGGGATCATGGCGTAATCTTCCATGGCGATCTCTTCTGCGGCGTGCAGGTTGGCAAAGCGCTCGTCCTTATCAGCGATCTTGGTGTTGTCCATCATTGCATCGTATTCGGGGTTGGAGTACTTACCATCGTTGTTGCCGTTGCCGGTCATGAACAGCTCCAGCATGCTGGAGGGATCGTTGTAGTCGAATACCCAGCCGTTACGGGCCATCTGGTAATCGCCAGCGCGGCGCAGCGGGGTGAAGGAGGACCATTCTACGACCTCAACCTCCAGGTTGATGCCCAGAACTTCCTTGTAGCACTGCTGCAGGTATTCCGCCACAGCCTTGTGGTAGCCGGAATCGTTGGTGGAGTAGGTGATGGTGGGGAAGCCTTCGCCATTGGGGTAACCAGCCTCAGCCAGAGCCTCCTGGGCCTGCTTCTTGGCTTCCTCGTAATCGGTGGGGATCACGTCGTAATCGGAATTGTCCATGTAAACGCTGCCGTCCGCATCGGTGATGCCAGGGCCGGTCAGCTTGTAGGCGGGAGAGTAAGTACCCTGCATCAAGGTGTTGGCCACGTACTCACGGTCGATGGCCAGGCTCAGAGCCTTACGTACATTCACATCGTTGAAGGGCTCGACCTGATCGTTCATGCTCAGGTAGTAGGTGCCCATGATGGGATCAACATAGAAGTCGCCGCCATCCTCGGCTTTGGTCAGGCTGGGGATTTCCTCGGTGGGAACGTCCTTGATCAGCTGGGCCTGGCCGGTGGTGTAAGCGGTGTAAGCAGCAGTGGAATCCTCCATCAGCAGGAAGGTGATGGTCTCAGAAACGATCTTGCTGGTATCCCAGCCGCCCTTGTAGTAGGGGTTCTTGCTGAACACGATCTGCTGACCAACGGTCCACTCGGTCATGTAGTAGGGGCCATTGGAGACATAGGTCTCGGGAGCGGTGGCCCAGGCATCGCCGTTGGCTTCGATGGTTTCCTGCTGCACGGGGCTCAAGGTAGCGAAGGCAGCCAGCTTATCGAAGTAGGTGCAGGGGTAGCTCAGGTGTACCACGAAGGTCTGAGCGTCGGGAGCTTCCACCTGCAGGGCATCGGGATCACCGTTCATGGCTTCATCATAGCCGGCGATCATGCCCACAGCAGTGGCGGAGTAGGGAGCAGCGGTGTTGGGATCAGCAACGCGCTTGTAAGTATAAACGAAGTCGTTGGCGTCCAGATCGGTGCCGTCGGACCACTTCAGGCCTTCACGCAGGTGGAAGGTCCAGGTGAGGCCATCCTCGCTGACCTCGTAGCTCTCGGCCTGGCCGGGCTGAATCTGGTTGTTCTCGTCCACGATCAGCAGGCCCTCGAAGGCGGTGATCAGAATGTTGGCGCCGTCGATGGCGCTGTTCAGCGCCGGGTCGATGGATTCGGGGTTGGGGCCGATCTGAACGGTAACGCCGGTAGCGGCAGTGGCAGAGCCGCTGGCCGCGGTGGAGTCGGTACTGGTAGCGCCACTGGTTGCAGTGGAGCCGGAGCCGCCGCCGCAGGCAGCCATGCTGAAGGCCATCACGGCAGCCAGCACGAGAGCTAACATCTTTTTCATGGTTGCTTTCCTCCTGAATTTGGTTTTACCCTTTTCCGCCCTGGCCCCACAAGGACCGGAGCGAAGTGTTTTTTCACTGCGAACAATTGTGTCCGCTGCGATTGGCTTGCTAACATTGTAGCACTTTAGCCCAAAAAAGCGCAAGTACAATTTTGCCTTTGTAAGAATTTTGTCTTTTTTCATGAATTTTTCATGGGTCTATCACATCTTTTTGCAGCAATTGTACGACAGATTCCCCGCATTTGGACAAAAATCTTTAGATTTCGCAAAACTGTTTGTAACTTTTTCGGGCGCAGAAAAAAGAATCCCCACCGCAATGCGGTGAGGATTCTTCAAATGCACTTATTTCACCCGATCCAGGTGGTGGCAGGCAGCCCAGTGGCCGGAGGAGACCTCCTTGAACTCGGGCACCTCGCAGGCGCACTGCTCGTCTGCATAGGGGCAGCGGGTGCGGAAGCGGCAGCCGGAAGGGGGATTCAGCGGGCTGGGTACATCGCCCTCCAGCACGATACGCTTGGATTCCCGGGCGGCCTTGGGGTCCGCGATGGGAATGGCAGAGATCAGGCTGCGGGTGTAGGGATGCACGCTGTGGAAGGTCAGCTCATAGCTGTCGGCCAGCTCCACCAGCTTGCCCAGGTACATAACGCCGATGCGGTTGGAGATGTGCTTCACGATGCTCAGATCGTGGGCAATGAACAGATAGGTCAGGCCCATCTCGCTCTGCAGGTCCTCAAACATGTTGACTACCTGCGCCTGGATGGATACGTCCAGAGCGGAAACAGGCTCGTCACACACGATGAACTCGGGGTTTACCGCCAGGGCACGGGCAATGCCCACGCGCTGACGCTGACCGCCGGAGAACTCGTGAGGATAGCGGTTGGCGTGCTCAGAGTTCAGACCCACGCGCTGCAGCATGCTGATGATGCGGTCGTGGCGATCCTTGTCATTCGCGGCCAGCTTGTGGATGTCGATGGCCTCGCCCACAATGTCGCCGATGGTCATACGGGGGTCCAGAGAAGCATAGGGGTCCTGGAACACGATCTGCATCTTGCGGCGGTAGGGCAGCATGTCCACCGCGATCTTCTTCTCGGAATCAGGCAGCTTGCCGGAATCGTAGATCACGTTGCCGTCGTAGATGATACGGCCGTCGGTGGGCTCGTACAGGCGCAGCAGGGTACGGCCGGTGGTGGTCTTGCCGCAGCCGGACTCACCTACCAGACCCAGGGTCTCGCCCTTGTTGATGAAAAAGCTCACGTCGTCCACAGCCTGGACGTAGCGGCGGTTCTTGCCGAAGCCGCCTGCGTTGAAGTACTGCTGGAGGTGCTGGACCTCAACCAGTTTTTTCTGCTCGCTCATTCAGCTTTTCCTCCTTTGCCTTCAAACTCGGCCTTCTGCAGCAGCCAGCACTGGGTGTAATGGGTATCGCTCAGGTCAGTGCGCGGGGGCATCTGACGCAGGCAGATCTTCATGCAGCTCTTGCAGCGGGGCGCAAAGGGGCAGCCGGCAGGAGGATTCAGCAGGTCCACGGGGCTGCCTTCGATGGGCACCAGACGCTCCTTCTCCTTCTGGTTCAGCTTGGGGATGGAGTTGATCAGGCCCTTGGTGTATTCGTGCTTGGGGTTGTAGAAGATCTCGTCGGTGGTGCCGTACTCAACGATCTTACCGGCGTACATAACAGCGATCTTCTCGCACATGCTGGCCACAACACCCAGGTCGTGGGTGATCATGATGATGCTCATGCCCAGCTTTTTGCGCAGCTCCATCATCAGCTCCAGAATCTGGGCCTGGATGGTCACGTCCAGAGCGGTGGTGGGCTCGTCGGCGATGAGCAGCTTGGGCTCACAGGCCAGGGCGATGGCGATCATCACGCGCTGACGCATACCGCCGGACAGCTCGTGCGGGTACTGCTTCAAACGGCGCTCGGGCTCGTTGATGCCTACCAGCTCCAGCAGTTCCTTGGCGCGGGCATAGGCTTCCTTCTTATCCTTGTTGGTGTGCAGACGCACCATTTCCACGATCTGGTTGCCGATGGTGTACACCGGGTTCAGGCTGGTCATGGGGTCCTGGAAGATGATGGAGATCTCCTCACCGCGCATTTTGCGGAATTCCTTCTCGGTCATCTTCTCCACTTCGTGGCCATTGAAACGCAGCTCACCGCCGATCAGCTTTCCGGGGTAAGCGGTCAGGCCCATCAGGGAGTAGGCGGTTACGGACTTACCGGAGCCGGACTCGCCCACGATGCCCAGAACCTCGCCCTGCTTCATGGAGAAAGACACGTTGTTCAGTGCCTTCACCTCGCCCGCGGGGGTGAAGAAGGAGAGGCGTTCGTTTTTGATATCAAGCAAAAGATCACTCATGGTTCGCTTCTCCTTTCGTTAGTTTTTCAGCTTCGGGTCGAAGGCGTCACGCAGGCCGTCGCCCAGCAGGTTGAAGCTCAGGATGATGATGCTGATGATTGCAGCAGGCAGGAACAGCAGGTGAGGATAGGTGTTCATGCCCTTCAGCGCATCAGTAGCCAGGCTGCCCAGGCTGGGCAGGGGAACCGCAACGCCCATGCCCAGGAAGCTCATGAAGCTCTCGGTGAAGATGGACGAGGGGATCTGCAGAGTGGTGGTAACGATCAGGGTACCGATGCAGTTGGTGAGCAGGTGCTTTTTGATGATGCGGCCGTTGGAGGCACCCAGGGCCCGGGCGGCGGTGACATACTCCGCCTCCTTCAGGGTCAGGATCTGGCTGCGCACGATACGGGCCATGCTGACCCAGTACAGCAGGGCGAACACGATGAAGATACTTACCAGGTTGGGGCCCAGGGTCTGCAGCCAGCCGAAGCCGGGGGCATTGGCCAGAGTCTCCAGCGGGGCCTTCAAGGCAAAGCCCAGCAGAATAATCAGCAGAATATCGGGGATGGTGTAGATGATATCGGTGATACGCATCATGATCATATCCACCCAGCCGCCGAAGAAGGCGGAGATGGAGCCGTAGATGGAACCGATAACCAGAATCATGGCGCTGGCCACGATACCGACCAGCAGACTGATCCGGGCGCCGATCATCAGACGGATGGCGTAGTCACGGCCCAGCTTATCGGTACCTGCAATGTGGGGGAACACGCTCTCACCGGCGGCGATGCGCTCCAGCTCCTGGGCGGAATACTCCATGGGAGCCAGGTTCTCGCTGCCGCGTACCTGCTGCTCATAGCTGTAGGGGTAGAACATGGGCACGATGAAGGCGAAGAACATGATGATAAGGATGACCACCAGGCTGACCATGGCGATCTTGTTTTTGCGGAAACGGCGCAGGCCGTCCTTCCAGAAGCTCACGCTTTCGCGCATGACCACCAGGCTTTCCTGCTCATCCTTGGAGGCGGGCAGAAAATCTTCCGGCTTCAGGTCCAGCTGAAAGCTCAAAGGATTCTTTTGCATATCCATTTTTCTGTATCCTCCTTACTTCAGCTTGATGCGCGGGTCGATGATCTTGTACAGGATATCGACAACCACGTTGATGGCGATAACCAGAGCCGCCAGGAAGATGGTGGTGCCCATGATCATCATGTAGTCACGGTTGGTGATGGCGGAAACGAACTCACGGCCCAGACCGGGGATGGTGAAGATCTTTTCCACAACGAAGGAACCAACCAGCAGACCGGCCAGCATGGGACCAACATAGGTAACAACCGGCAGGATGGCGTTACGCAGGGCATGCTTGAACAGGGTCTTGAAGCCGGACACACCCTTGGCACGGGCGGTACGCATGTAATCCTGACCCATAACATCCAGCAGGCTGGAACGCATCAGACGGGCAATGTAAGCGGTGGGATAGAAGGCCAGAGCGGTCACCGGCATGATATAAGATGCCGGCGAATCCAGGCCGATGGTTGGCAATAGCTGAAGCTTTGAACCAAATGTATAGATCAGCACCGAGCTGGTAACGAAGCTGGGTACCGCGATGCCGCAGGTGGCAAAGAAAATGATCAGGTTATCGGCCCACTTGCCGCGGTGATAAGCAGCCAGACAGCCCATGGGGATACCCACGACCAGAGCAACCACCACAGCGGTGCCGCCCAGGCTGGCGGAAACCGGGAACTTGGTGGCGATGATGTCGCTCACGTCACGGCCGCGCTGCTTCAGGCTGGGACCGAAGTCACCATGCAGGGCGTTGACCAGGTAGTTCTTGTACTGCACCAGGACCGGCTGATCCAGGCCGTATTTTGCTTCCAGCGCGGCCATAGCCTGTGCGCTGATGGCTTTTTCCGACATGAAGGGACCGCCGGGAACGGCCTGCATGAGGAAAAAGGTGAGGGTCGCCACGATGAACAGGCTCAGAAGACCCATGGCGATGCGCTTGATGGCGTATTTTACCATCTCTTTCACTCCTTATCATCTTTAACCTTTGCCCGCGTGCTGCGGGTAAACGCTCGAATCAAAATACGCGCAGAACTGACCGTCTCTCAAAAACAAGCGCCCCCGGCACACAGCTTTTTCACTGTGCGTTTGCTGAGAACGCCGTGCTGTTTGTTCGATGGCATTTGGAACTGCGCGTACACAGATACAAAATATATACTACTTTATTCCGCTAAATTTGTCAACGCTCTTTTTCAAATTTACGCTGTATTTCTTTGAAAAACGAGCCTTCTTTTCCCATTGCAAGGCCATTTTCCCAGCCACTGTATATCTTTTTGTCTTTATTATAGTAGCATAAGCGCAGAATTTGTATGCGCATGAAATACATATTTTTTCATTCTGCACAAAATCGGAGCTGTTTGCTTACTGACAACACTTCTTTCCGGGGCAAGCCGAAAAAAATGTGAAAAAAAGGTGAAAACCCGAATTTCACATCCTTTATGGGCATCTGCCGCAGCAAGCCCCCGCAAAAAAGGGGAATCATCCAATTCCGTACAGCGCAGCCTCACCACCTTGGGAATACGCCGGAAACTTCGTGAGATAAGGGGGTAAAAAAGGGGCAAATCAGAGCCTCCAAAAAAATTTAAAAAATTTCAAAAAAAGCGTTGACAATCGGAAGGTTATCTGATAATATATTTCTTGCACCGCACAAGACGGTTGCAAACGAGATGCGCTGGTAGCTCAGTTGGATAGAGTGTCTGACTACGAATCAGAAGGTCAGGGGTTCGAATCCCTTCCAGCGCACCATCAGAACCTGTAAGTCGAAAGGCTTGCAGGTTCTTTTGTTTTTCACCAAGCTTTCCGGGGATTCGAACCCGAAAGGGTGCACGGCGTGAAGAAAACCTGCCGGTGGCAGGTTTTTAGCCGGGCTGCGCGCAGAAGCTACGCTTCAAGCGCCGCAGGGGTTTCCCTACGGGGAAAGCCCTGCTAAATCCCTTCCAGCGCACCATCAGAACCTGCAAGTTGAAAAGCTTGCAGGTTCTTTTGTTTTTACCAGGCTTTCCGGGGATTCGAACCCGAAAGGGTGCACGGCGTGAAGAATTGCTGCGGGCAAACCAGCCCGCAGCTTTTTTATTCCGGCATTTCTCGCCCAGCCGCCGGGGAACAGGGGAGCCGTTGCAATTAGGGCGTGCCTTTGCTACAATAGAAATATTCTGATGCAAATCAGGCGCGGGTGCACCGCGCCATGAAAAAGGAGTGTTTCGATCATGACCCCTGAACTGATCATTCAGATCGTGGCAGTGGTGGTGGTAATTGCGATTTTCGGCGTTGCCGTGTATCTGCTGAGCCCCGCCCGCAAAACCGAGAAGGCCGCCAAGGCCGGCCCTATCCCGGACGATGAGCACGCAAACGCCGAAGCGGTGCTGCGGCAGCTGCGCCGGTATGCGGCCACCAATGAATTCCGCGTGGTGGAACCGGTTCACATTGAAAATTCCAAGGCCAGTGCGGATCTGGATGCGCTGCTGGTGGGCTGGTTCGGCGTTCTGGGTGTGAAGTGCCTGGGTTACGGCGGAACCATTTACGGCCAGGCTTCCGACGCGGAATGGGTGCAGGAGATGAACGGCCAGCGCCGGACCTTCACCAATCCCCTGAAGCGGGCCGAGCAGAGCGCCCGTGCAGTACGGCAGGCTCTGTTTGAGGCCAAGATCAAAAATGTTCCGGTGGAGACCGTTGTGGTATTCACCGGCAAAAAGACCCAGTTGGCACTGCCTCGCTCCTGCGGGCACTACACCATCGAGCAGTTCTCCACCTATTTGAAGTCCGTTCATTTTGAAGAGGACAAAAAGGTGGAGGTTGAGCCGGTGGCCGCTGCGCTCAGCGCCAAGTAATTCCATACCAAAGCATTTCAGCCGGTGTGCAGCGCGCACCGGCTTCTTTTTATCCAAATTATTCCCGCTTTGCAATTTACAAAATGTTCATAGTGCTTTAAAACTTCTTCCGCAACTTACGGGTATACTAAGAATCACAGAACAGCGGAGCCGCAACCGAGGTTCTGTACATGATTCCTCCTCACACCAAAGCGATACCCCTTACACCCCTCCGTGGTCCGCAAGCACGGAGGGGCATTTTTTTACCTACCCGACCGGTGGCCGGAACGAATACGCTTATCCTTATGCACCCGGTTTTCCTCAGCAAGCACCGCCAGCACCCTTTTTTATCGACCCGACCGGTGGCCGGAACGGATACGCTTATCCTTATGCACCCGGTTTTCCTCAGCAAATATCGCTGACTGCCTTTTGCCTGCCCGACCGACAGCAATACCATATAAAACTTAATTCCAAAAGCAAAACAGCCTATGGATGAGCAGCATCTCTTTTTGCTGCCCATCCATAGGCTGTTCTTATTTTCCGTCATTTGACGCCGTAGATGCCCTGCACGGTTACCTCTCCGGTGAATACTGCCTGTTTTCCTTTTCCGGTATCCACCACCAGACGGCCTGTTTCGTCCACGTCCACCGCCCGGCCTTCGCCGCCGTCAAACTGCACCCTGCGGCCCAGATTGGCACAGCGGGACAGATACTCCTCCCGCACCGCTGCAAAGCCCTGACAATAAAAATCCTCCAGGCCTTCGGCAAAGATCTCGCTCATCGTCTGCGCCAGCCGTTCCGGCGTGTCCGCACCCGGCATACGCCCCAGAATCTGTGCCGCTGAAACACCATGCACCAGCCCGTTTTGGGCAAAATACGCCTCATCCTGCATCAGATTGATCCCGATGCCGCAAAGGATTGCTCCCTGGGCCGCTTCACACAGAATTCCGCCCAGCTTTTTTCCCTGCCAGACAAGGTCATTGGGCCATTTTACCTGGCAGCGCACTCCCAGCTGTTCCTCCAGTGCGTGTACCGCTGCCAGACTTGCCGCCAGCGGAAGCGCCGCCGGGTCTGCCATGGGGCGTTTGCATACGATCGTATAATACAGGCCCTGACCCGGCGCGTTGGCCCAGGCCCGGCCGCGGCGGCCCCGCCCTGCGGTCTGGCAGATGGTATACACCGCAAAGCCGTCCGAAAGTTGGTCCAGCTGCCGTCGGCACCAGCTGTTGGTGCTGTCCGTCTCGGAAACAAACCGGGGAGCGCTTACCATATGATCAGTTCCTTGTGCTGGAGATTGGCCTCGCCGTTCTCATACAGCTCCAGAATGCCGTAGCTGGGCCCGCCGAACCGGGGTGCGCCGATGCTGCCCGGGTTGAACAGGGTCACGCCATCCCGCTGCTCCAGAGTGGGCAGATGAGTATGACCGAACAGGCCGATGGCTGCGCCCCGGTCCTTTACCGCCCGGGCGTAATCATCCAGCGTATATTTCACCCCATAATGATGACCATGGCAGAAAAAGATCAGATTGTGTTCAAACACCTCCAGGGCTTCCGCCGGGTACAGCGAGGAAAAATCGCAGTTTCCCCGCACCGCGTAAACCGGCAGGCTGCAGCCCTCCGCCTGCAGACGCTCAATGTCCTTCAGACCATCCCCCAAAAAGATGATGCCTTTGGCATGGGGATGAGCCTCCACTGCTTTTTGCACCAGCGGATAACAACCGTGACTGTCGGATAAAATCAGGATCTCTTTCATTCCGCATCCTCCTTGATCAGCAGGCGATAAACCTGGCTTTTGGAAAAGGCCGTGCCCTGGGCGGCCTGTTTTGCCGCCGCGCTGGGCGGCATTCCCTGTTCCATCAGCCTGCGGGCAGCCTGGGCAGCCTGCTCCAGCGTGATCTGCTCCTGAGGCGCAGCGGTCTCCTCGCCGCCTGCCACCACCAGCACATACTCGCCCCGGGGCGCATTCTCCCGGTAGTATGCACAGGCCTCGGCCAGTGTGGTTTTGCGGATCTCCTCATGCAGCTTGGTCAGCTCCCGGGTCAGGGTGATGCTTCGCTGCCCGCCGAAGGTTTTTTCCAGATCCTCCAGCGTACCCTTTAATTTATGAGGAGCTTCATAAAAAATCATGGTGCGTGTCTCGCCTGCAAGGCTTTCCAGCCGCTGCTTGCGGGGCTTTGCCGCCACCGGCAGAAAGCCTTCAAATACAAAACGGCTGGTATCCTGCCCGGAAACAGCCAGCGCCGTGACACAGGCGGAAGCCGCCGGGACCGGGACCACCGGAATGCCCTGAGCCAGCGCGTCCCGCACGATCTCCTCGCCCGGGTCCGAAATGGCAGGCATGCCCGCGTCGCTACACAAGGCGCAGCTTTCACCGGCCGCGATCCGGTCCAGGATATACTGGCCTTTTTCCTTTGTGTTGTGCTCGTAGTAGCTCACCAGCGGCTTTTTCAGTCCCAGATGATTGAGCAGCTTCAGCGTAACGCGAGTGTCCTCAGCGGCAACAAAATCCACGCTGCCAAACGTAGCGGCGGCGCGGGGTGTCATGTCGTTCAGGTTACCGATGGGCGTTGCCACGATATACAGTGTTCCGGCCATAAATGGCTCCTCCTTGGGTTGCTCTCGGCAGCGCTTCACATGCCCTGCCGGTAGATGGCCTGCAGCTGCAGGCTGGGGCGGCCGGTCTCGTCGGCCATATAGATATCCGGCTCAAAACGAAGGCCGGGTTTTCGGTTTTTCTGTGCTTCCAGCAAAAACAGCCAGGGTGCATCCTTCGGCGTCTGCTTGGCAAATACCAGCCGCTTGGGCTCGAGCCCCGCGGCGCTCAGAATGCAGCAGGTACGGGCCAGATGCTCCGGCCGGTTGCACATTGCAAAACGCCCGCCGTCCCGCAGCAGGCGTGCCGCGGCAGCAGCTACCTGCTCCAGTGTGCAGCCGCCCTCATGGCGGGCAGTGGCCCGCGCGGCCTCCGGGCTCACATAGCCTCCGGTGAAGTAGGGAGGATTGGCCGCCACCAGATGATAGCCGCCGTCCGCCGCCAGGTCGTTCAGGTCCCGGTTCAGCGGGCGGATGTGAGCGCATTCCGGCTGAGCTTCCACGGCCTGCTCCAGCAGGCCGGTACCCTCGGCATCCAGCTCCACCGACAGGCACTCGCCCCGGTGGCCCAGGTCATGCCAGCGCAGCGCCACGATGCCGCAGCCACTGCAAAGATCCACCACACGCTCCGCCCGCCGGGGCCGGCAAAAGCCGGACAGCAGCATGGCGTCGGTACCGAAGCGGTGGTTCTCGCTGATGAAGACCTTGGTCCCATTATACAAAGTTTCGGCGGAATGTGCCATAGAAAAACGCTCCCTGAAAATAAAATAAGGGGAAGAATAACCGGAATGACACATGAAACCGGCTTTTCCCCCTGCCTTGAAAAAACATGGCCCACAACAAAAAAGCGGCGGGCCGAAAAGCCACGCCACTTTTTGTTCTTTGCCAGTGCAAAAAGAGCAGATTAGCCCTCTTCGATCGCACCAACAGGGCAAGCGCCGGCGCAGGTGCCGCAGGAAATGCAGCTGTCAGCGTCGATCACGTACTTGCCGTCGCCCTCGCTGATAGCGCTGACAGGGCACTCGCCGGCACAGGTGCCGCAAGAAACGCAAGAATCGTTGATAGAGTAAGCCATGTTTCATCTCTCCTTTATCTCTGCACTTCTTTCCACAGGCGCAATGCGCCCCATCCGTGCAGAGAATGCAGCGCAGCCCTGAAAGAGCGAACTCTTTCTTGGGTTTATTGTAGCATAAATTTGCAAAAGTTCAAGTGGTTGGCCTGGATTTCCGTCTCACTCCTGGTCCGGATCGGGGGCCTTGGGTGCCCGTTTTCCGCCCCGCAGGTAGACACATTCGCTGCGCCGGAAATACTTGGGCGCCAGCGATTCGTTCAGCGGACGCACCTTGAGCATACCGCTCACCGGGTTCGCCTCCACCACGATACCCTCAAATTCCGGGGTACGCACCACGCTGCCGTTCATGGGGGTGATGCTGTTCAGGTATTCATAGGCCTTCTGCTCGTAGGCAAGGCAGCACATGAGGCGGCCGCAGCTGCCGCTGATCTTGGTGGGGTTCAGGCTCAGGCCCTGCTCCTTGGCCATCTTGATGCTCACCGGCTGGAAATCCTTCAAGAACCGGCTGCAGCAGAAGGGCTGGCCGCAGATGCCCAGACCGCCCAGCATCTTGCTCTCGTCACGCACGCCGATCTGGCGCAGCTCAATACGGGTGTGGAACACGCCCGCCAGGTCCTTGACCAGATCCCGGAAGTCGATCCGGCCGTCCGCCGTGAAGTAGAACACAATCTTGGTGCGATCCAGATTATACTCGGCCTCCACCAGCTTCATCTCCAGCTTGTGGGCGGCGATGCGCTGGGTGCAGATCTCAAAGGCGGTCTTTTCGTCCGCCCGGTTCTTCTCCATGCGGCGGATGTCCACCGCGTCGGCCATGCGCTTGACAGTCTTCAGCTCCCGGACCACCTGGCTGTCCGGGATATCCTTGGGGCCGGCCACCACCTCGCCGCACTCGATGCCGCGGGCAGTCTCCACGATCACGTGGTCGCCGGTCTTCACATCCAGATCCGCCGGGTCAAAATAGTAGGCCTTTCCGCCTGCTTTAAAACGAACGGAGATCACTTTTTTCATAGTTTGTTTCTCACTTTGCCCTGCCGCGCCGGGCGGATGGTGTCACGTCTTTTGCCTGCGGCTTTGGTTTGGGCAAAAGGTTCAAAAGGGTAGGGAAGGGCTCACCGGGCGATGCGCGCCGCCAGAATGGTGAGCAGCAGCTTCTGGTTCAGGTTGCGGTTCATGTTCTGCAGCGTCTCGCCGCACTGGCTGGCAGTACGTGCTGCCTGATGGGCGCTCATGCCGAAGCGCCCGGCCCCCGCCAGCTCGGCGGCGGCCACGCTGGCCAGATCCGCCAGCAGCCGGGCGGCGGCGGGTTTATCCTTTTCATATCCGGCCAGAAGCTGCATCAGCCGGTAGCGGTCGCCCTTTGCCACCGCCTGGGCCAGCTGGCAGGCAGTTTCAAAGCTCTGGGCCGCCTGAGGCTCCCGCGCAGCAGCGGCAGCCCGGCCGATGTGGCCGTCATACACTGCGGCCAGCAGTTCCGGGTCCTTGCAGTCCGGGCAGTTCTCCCGCAGCCACGCCACGCATTCCTGCCGGGTGACCGGAGCAATGGGGTAGATGGCGCACCGGCTTCGAATGGTGGGCAGCACCGCCGCCGCACTGGTGGCGGTGAGCACGAACAGCACCCCCTCCGGGGGCTCCTCCAGCACCTTCAGCAGCGCATTCGCACTGGAGGCGTTCATCTTCTGGGCGCCGTAAAAAATCACCGCCCGCCCGTTTGCGGACAGCGCGGTCTCGAACACCTTGCGGCGCACCTGGCGCACCGCGTCAATACGGATCTCGCCGGAGGCCCCTTCGCCCCGCACCTCGATGCATTCGGCGGCCCGGCCTTCCAGCACCGCATTCGCCTGCGGTCCGCCCTCGGGGTAGAGGTAATCGGCGGCAAGGCACCGGGCGGCGAAGCCGGAGCCGCAGCCCGCCTCGCCGCACAGCAAAACACTATGAGAAAGCCGCCCTGCACGCAGGGCGGCCTGCAAACTTTCTTTCAGGGCCTGGTTGCCCCGAAACGCATCCAGCATCACAGCTTCTCGAAGCGCTCCACATTGGTCACAAAGACGGTAGCGCCGCCCACGGTGACCTGCAGCGGATAAGCGGTGGCTACGCCGATGCCGTAGCTGGCGGTGCTGGGAACGACCTCGGTGCGCTGCTTGCAGCACTTGGAGATCAGGCCGATGCACTCATCCACCTTCTCATCGTCGGTACCGATCATCAGGGTCATATTGCCCGCCATCAGAAATCCGCCGGTGGTGGACAAACGGGTAACGGAAAAACCAGCCTTGATGAGCTCGTTACAAACGTTCTTGGAGTCCTCTTTATTTACAATGGCAGTGATCATTTTCATAACAGCAGTTCCCCTTTCGGCAGGCCCGCGCGGTTTGTTTGGGCAGTGGTTCCGCCCGGCGCATAAAATATGGGCCTGTTTTTCTAATTATAGCACGACGCTTTTCAAATTGCCACAAAGCAGCTCCAGTTTTTCTCGGTTTTATTGCCGCCACTGGTTCTGCCAGGCCTTGCGGCGGCGGTAATCAGTGACCTTCTGGCGCAGCCGGCCAATGCCGCCCTTGCCGAAGAAGATCCAGAAGCCCAGAAGGCCCGCCAGCATGGCCAGCTTCTGGCCAAGAGGTGCGGTGACCCACTGGAACAGATACAACGCCGCTGAGATCCACCCCAGCCATTTCACCTTGACTGGCAGCACAAAGAAGAGCAGAAGCTGAGTCTCCGGATAAAGATAGGCAAAGGCAAAGAACAGGGAATAGTACAGCGCTGTATTGCCGGCCGAACCGGTGATCAGACAGCCCAGCCAGGCACCGACTATCCCCAAAAGGAAATAGACCGTAAATTTGAAGCTGCCCCAGGTCCGTTCCAGTGCAGATCCCAGCCAATACAGCAGATAAATCTCCAGCGCCACATAAATGGGATTGGTGGTCAGCGGAGGAAGGAATACAAAGCTCACCAGCCGCCACACCTGCCCGGCTAACAGCCCGTTCCGATTCAGGGACAGCAGGAAATACAACGGATAATATGCAAACATGATCACCAGCCAGACAATCGCCTGACCGGCTGCCACATACAGCATCAGATTCGGAATCCCGAAACGGCCAAAGCGCCGCTCCAATTTATAAAGCCAATTCATGCGCAGCACGCTCCTTTTTGCTCAGTTTCGTTTACTTTACCAGAAAATAATCCATTTGAAAAGTCTTTTGGGGCGAATGATTTGTTTTTGTTGTACGAACGCCCGTTGAAAAGTTTTCAACGTTTTCCACCGAGATTCCAACATTCACTCCCCTCCCATTCAACGAAACGTTGAACTCAACGGCGCTTTCCACCGGTTTTGTTGAAAACTTAAGACTTTTCACCGGGTTTTAAACACTTTCAACATACTTTTCAACATCGTCTCAAAAACTCTTCGTATAACCATTGGGGAAAACTATGTTTATTTTTCGCTGAAAATTCGCTTTCCGGTCTTATGGAATGGATTTTTCGCGCAAATTCGCATTCAAATCAAATTTTTCTCTGCTCAAAAAACAGGCTGCCATTCCCGCCGGAACAGCAGCCTGAATCTATAAAAACTCGCCTTGTGTGTCCTCTCAGTGCTTTTCCTCCAGTGCGTGGAAGCCCTCGCCGAAGACCTCGTTTGCCTCGCAGATCATCACCATGGCCCGAGGGTCCACCCGGTGAGCCGCCTGGCGCACCTTGAACACCTCGTTATTGGAGCAGGCACACAGCACCATATCCTTTTTTGCACCGGAATAGCTGCCGGTCACATCCACCAGAGTAGCACCGCGCTCCACCGCCCGGTCGATCTCCTTGGCCACCTCCCGGCCGTAATCGGTGATGATCATAGCCAGCTTACCACTGCCTGCGCCGTACATGATCTTATCCATCACGATGGTGAGGGCAAACACCGAAATCATGCCGTACAGCGCCGAGTCGATGTCGCCGAAGGCGGGCACACCCAGAAAGATGATGACCGCATCCATGATCATGCTGATCTGACCAAAGCTGAAATGGGGTGCCTTGCGCTTGGCTGCGTGAATCAGAAAATCCGCGCCGCCGGTGGAGGAGTTGCGCATATAGATAATGGCCAGACCTGCACCCATCAGAATACCGCTGAATACCGCCGCCAGCAGGCGGTTGCTGTCGTAAACAGGGAAGAGGGGCAAAATACCGTCGATGATGATGGTGCTGATGATCATGGTACGCAGGCTTTTCAAAAAGAATCGCCGGCCCAAAATGCGGAAGGTACCCAGAATGATGGGGATATTCAGCACCAGAGTCATGGTACCGATGGGCAGCCCGGTAAGGAAATTAATAATCAGTGCCAGACCCGAAAGTCCGCCGGGTGCGAAGCCGCCCTTTGCCGCAAAGGTATACACACCCACACCAAACAGGATACTGCCCACCGTCTCAAAGAGCACATCCATCAAGAATTCCTTGCGTTTTTCCGTCACACTGATTTCCTCCTTTGAACCGGCATCGGAGATCACTCACACATTTCCCGGTACCGGATAAAACAAAAACGGCTTTTTTCACAACAACGCTTTGCTCAAACGCTTTGCTCAAAAAGCCGTTATCTTTTCCTACTTTTATTATAGCCGAAACCGGAGAAAAAGGCAAAAATTCTTTTGTAAAAAGATGGGAAAACAAAAAAGCGCCCCCGCACTGTGCGCACAGTGCGGGGGCGCAGGTTCAGCATATCATGCCGTGACCCTTGCGGGGAGGATTACTCCTCGGTGGAGTACAGCTTAACCAGCTTCTGCAGGTAAGCGTAGCGCTCCTTCGCCTTCTTGTCGGCCAGGTCGAACAGCTCTTCAGCACGCTCGGGGAAGGCCAGCTTCAGGCGGCTGTAACGGGTCTCGTTGGAGATGAACTCCTTGTAATCCGCGGTAGCGGGCTTGGAGTCCAGGGTGAAGGGGTTCTTGCCTTCGGCCTTCTTGCGAGGATCGAAGCGGAACATGTTCCAGTAGCCAGCAGCCACGGCCTTCTTCATCTCGGCCTGGCAGTTGGTCATACCGCCCTTAACACCGTGCATCTCGCAGGGAGCGTAGCCGATCACCAGAGAAGGACCATGGTAGCTCTCAGCCTCGGTCAGAGCCTTGATGGTCTGGTTCATGTCGGCGCCCATAGCGATCTGAGCAACGTAAACGTAGCCGTAGCTCATGGCGATCTCGCTCAGGCTCTTCTTGCCAATGGCCTTACCGGCGGCTGCGAACTGAGCAACCTGACCGATCTGGCTGGCCTTGGAAGCCTGACCACCGGTGTTGGAGTAAACCTCGGTGTCGAAGACCATTACGTTGACGTCCTCACCGGAAGCCAGCACGTGGTCCAGACCGCCGAAGCCGATGTCGTAAGCCCAGCCGTCGCCGCCGAAGATCCACACGCTCTTCTTGGAGAGGTAGTTCTTCTTGGGCAGAATCTCCTTGCTGTACTGGCAATCGGCGTCAGCCTCCAGCAGAGCAACCAGCTTCTTGGTGGCTTCGGCGTTGGCCTTGCCGTCCTCGTAGGTGGCGAAGTACTCTTCGATGGCAGCCTTCTTGTCAGCGCTGGTGGTAACCTCAGCCAGCTCATGCAGCTTGGCAGCCAGAGACTCGCGGATCACCTTCTGGCCCAGGTACATGCCCAGACCGTGCTCGGCGTTGTCCTCGAACAGGCTGTTAGCCCAAGCGGGACCGAAGCCGGACTCCTTGTTGGTGGTGTACGGAGAGGTAGCAGCGGGGCCGCCCCAGATGGAGGAGCAACCGGTAGCGTTGGAGATGTACATACGCTCGCCGAACAGCTGAGTGATCAGACGGCCGTAAGCGGTCTCAGCACAGCCGGCGCAGCTGCCGGAGAACTCCAGCAGGGGCTGGTTGAACTGGCTGCCCTTCACGGTGGTCTCAGCCATCATGCCGTCCTTCTTGCGGATGTTCTCAACACAGTAGTTGAACACATCCTGCTGAGCGGCCTGGCTCTCCTGAGGCACCATGGTCAGAGCCTTGGTGGGAGCGGGGCAGACGTTTACACAAACGCCGCAGCCCATGCAGTCCAGAGGAGAAACGGTCATGGCGAACTTGTAGTTCTCGCAGCCCTTGCCGGTCATCTTCTTGCTCTTCAGAGCCTCGGGAGCGTTAGCAACCTCCTCGTCGGTCAGAGCGAAGGGACGGATGGTGGCATGGGGGCAAACGTAAGCACACTGGTTGCACTGGATGCAGTTGTCGGGATTCCACTCGGGAACCATCACGGCAACACCGCGCTTCTCGTAAGCGGCAGCGCCCTGAGCGAACTGGCCGTCCACGTAATCCACGAAGGCGGAAACAGGCAGGCTGTCGCCGTCCATCTTGGCAACGGGCTCCATGATGTTCTTGACCATCTTCACGGTGTCGGCATTGCCGGACAGAGCCGCGTCGTTGGCCTCGTCCACAGCGTTGGCCCAGTCAGCGGGAACCTCAACCTTGTGGTAAGCGTCGAAGCCGGCGTCGATGGCCTTCCAGTTCATCTCAACGATGGCCTGGCCCTTCTTGGCGAAGGTCTTCTCAGCGGCCTGCTTCATGAACTTGATGGCATCCTCACGGGGCAGAACACCGGCCAGAGCGAAGAAGGCAGACTGCAGGATGGTGTTGGTGCGCTTGCCCAGACCGATCTCAACAGCCTTGTCGATGGCGTTGATGGTGTACAGCTGGATGTTGTTGTTGGCAATGTAGCGCTTGGACTCAGCGGGCATATGGTGAGCCAGCTCTTCGTCGCTCCACTGGCAGTTGATCATAAATACGCCGCCGGGCTTTACGTCCTGAACCATCTTGTAGCCCTTCACAACGTAGCTGGGGTTGTGGCAGGCCACGAAGTCAGCCTTGTTGATGTAGTAGGGGCTCTTGATGGGCTTGTCGCCGAAGCGCAGGTGACTGATGGTCACGCCGCCGGTCTTCTTGGAGTCGTACTGGAAGTAAGCCTGGATGTACTTGTCGGTGTGGTCACCGATGATCTTGGTGCTGTTCTTGTTAGCGCCAACGGTGCCGTCGCCGCCCAGACCCCAGAACTTGCACTCCTTGGTGCCTTCTGCAGCGGTGTTGGGAGCGGGCTTCTCTTCCAGGCTCAGGTTGGTCACGTCGTCCACGATGCCCAGAGTGAAGCGGGCCTTGGGAGCGTCCTTAGCCAGCTCGTCGTATACGGCGAACACGCTGGAAGGAGGAGTATCCTTGGAACCCAGACCGTAACGGCCGCCCACAACAGTAGCGGTGTTGCCAGCCTCACGCAGAGCAGCAACAACGTCCAGGTACAGGGGCTCGCCCAGGCTGCCGGGCTCCTTGGTGCGATCCAGCACAGCGATCTTCTTCGCGGTAGCGGGGATAGCAGCCAGCAGCTTCTCAGCAACGAAGGGACGGTACAGGCGAACCTTTACCAGGCCGACCTTCTCGCCCTTGGCGGTCAGGTAATCGATAACTTCCTCGGCAACGTCGCAGATGGAGCCCATGGCTACGATCACGCGCTCAGCGTCGGCAGCACCGTAGTAGTTGAACAGCTGGTAATCGGTGCCCAGCTTCTCGTTGACCTTGGCCATGTACTTCTCAACCACAGCGGGCAGAGCGTCGTAGTACTTGTTGCAGGCCTCACGATGCTGGAAGAAGATGTCGCCGTTCTCGTGAGAACCGCGCATGGAGGGATGCTCGGGGTTCAGAGCGTGGGCGCGGAACTCGTTGATAGCGTCCCAGTTGACCATCTCAGCCAGATCGGCGTAATCCCACTTCTCGATCTTCTGGATCTCGTGAGAGGTGCGGAAGCCGTCGAAGAAGTTGATGAAGGGAACGCGGCCCTCGATGGCAGCCAGATGGGCTACAGCGGCCAGGTCCATAACTTCCTGAGGATTGGTCTCGGCCAGCATGGCGAAACCGGTCTGACGGCAGGCGTAAACGTCGCTGTGGTCACCGAAGATGTTCAGAGCGTGGCTGGCCACACAACGGGCAGACACGTGAAACACGCTGGGCAGCAGCTCGCCGGCGATCTTGTACATGTTGGGGATCATCAGCAGCAGGCCCTGAGAGGCGGTGAAGGTGGTGGTCATAGCACCGGCAGCCAGGCTGCCGTGTACGGCACCGGCGGCGCCGGCCTCAGACTGCATCTCCATTACCTTAACCTGGGTACCGAAGATGTTCTTGCGGCCGGCAGCGGACCACTGGTCCACGTAGTCGGCCATGGGGCTAGACGGGGTGATGGGGTAGATAGCAGCAACTTCGCTGAACGCATACGCTACGTGAGCGGCAGCGGTGTTG
Organism: Gemmiger sp. An194; assembly: GCF_002160145.1. GTDB lineage: Bacteria > Bacillota > Clostridia > Oscillospirales > Ruminococcaceae > Allofournierella. The sequence continues at coordinate 119,220 of NZ_NFKA01000009.1, forward strand.
CCATCCATAGACTGTTTTGCTCTAGGCATTTTTCTTCCTCCATAACAATTCAGTATTTAACGTCCTGGCCCCGGGGATCGGGGGAATGGGCGCTATTACTTAACTATATTCTAGCAAATCAAAATGGCAAAGTAAACTGTTTTCGGGCAGCTTTTTCGGTCAGATTCGGTTTTTATTTCTGCATTTTTTGCCCCCGGTGCAGGGCGATCCGCTCATTTTTTTACAAAAGCTTCATCCGGCCTTCGCCGGGGCGCGTTGACAAGGGGTTTTGATTGCTTTAATATGGTAATTGACCGGTTTCTGCGCCTTCCGGCGCAGACCGGAAAAACCGGGCCGCGGCCTTCGCGCGCCGCCCCGAAAAAAGGAGTTTTGAACAATGGATACCCCGGGTGTTTTTCCCGGCTTTTCCAGCCTTTCCGCCCTTGTTGTGTGCTGTGCGGTGGGGCTTTTGCTGCTGGCCGCCGGCCTTCTGGGCGGCTGGGCCGCGGCCAAAAAAGAGATGCGGCTGCCCGGCTGGCTGTCGCGCCTGCTGGCCCCCGCCGGGCTGGGCAACGACGAGACGGTGACCGAGGAGGATCTGTTCGAGCTGGTGGACGACGCGGACGAACAGGACCTGATCGACACCGCTCAGAAAACCATGATCACCAACATCTTCGATCTGTCCGACGTGACTGCCGGTGATGTGATGACCCACCGCACCGATATGAACGCGGTGAACGAGCACGCCTCCTGCCGGGAGGCGGTGGAACTGGCCCTTTCCACCGGAAACAGCCGTCTGCCGGTATACCGCAAGAGCCTGGACAATGTGACCGGCATTCTGTACGTGAAGGATCTGCTGCGGCTGTTCGACGACCCCGGCGTGCTGGAACGGCAGGTGAGCGAATTTGCCCGCAAAGCCATGTATGTGCCGGAAAGCCGCCCCGCCGGTGAGCTGATGATGGACTTCAAAAAACAGCACACCATGATCGCCATTGTGGTGGACGAATACGGCGGTACCGCCGGTCTCGTGACCATGGAGGACATTCTGGAAGAGATCGTGGGCGACATCCAGGACGAGTACGACACCGAGGAGGCCGAGCTGACTCCCTGCGAGGGCGGCTTTCTGGCAGACGGCGCGCTGGACCTGGAGGACGTGTTCGAGGCCTTCGGCATGGAGTGCCCCGAGCGCACCGACGAGGAAGAATTCGATACGGTGGGCGGCCTGATCGCCGACCGCCTGGGCCGCATTCCGGAAAACGGCGAGCCCGCCACCGTCCAGTGGGGCGGACTGAGCTTCACCTGCCTGGAGGTGTGGGAGCGGCGCATCCAGCGGGTACGCTGCACCCGTGTGGAGGAGCCCGACGCAGAAACCGAGGAAAAGGAGCGTTGAATCGTGGCACATTTTGAGAAAACTCTGAACAGCGACACCCGGTTTGAGGGCCGGGTCTTCACCGTGACCGTGGACAAGGTGGAGCTGGAGAACGGCCGCACCTCCACCCGCGAGGTGGTACATCATCATGGCGGGGCCTGCATCGCCGCTCTGACCGAAAACGATGAGATCTATCTGGTCCGGCAGTTCCGCTACGCCTTCGGGCAGGAGCTGTGGGAGCTGCCCGCCGGAAAGCTGGAAAAGGGCGAGGACCCCTTTGAGGCCGCCAGGCGGGAGCTGGGCGAGGAATGCGGCCTGACCGCCGAGCACTTCGTGGATCTGGGCCCGGTGTACCCCACCGTGGGCTACTGCACCGAGATCATCTACTGCTGGGCCGCCACCGGGCTGGCCCCCTGCGGCATGCATCTGGACGAGGACGAGTTCCTCACACCGGAAAAGGTTCCCTTTGACCGGGCTGTGGAGATGGTGCTCTCCGGCGAGATCCGGGACGGCAAGACCGTGGCCGCCCTGCTCAAGATCAAGGCCCTGCGGGACGCGGGCCGGATGTGAGCCTTCCGTCATTTCATTGCAAATCATACCCCCACGTTAAACGTGGGGTTTGCAGAACGGCCCTATAAGGGCCATTATTCCAGCAGCACCTAAAGGTGCGTAATGAGCAACGCCAA